>DJWC01000126.1 GCA_002441445.1 Pusillimonas sp. UBA6240 | reverse complement strand
GGCGCCATCTGCTACCTGGACGAAGTCGTCGAAGCGCGGCAAGACACCGTCGTCGTCCTGCATCCTTTGACCGACTACCGCCGTACGCTGACCATAGACAAAACCGGCGAAGTCATCCACGCGGCCCCGGGCTTTCAGCTCGTGGTGTCCTATAACCCCGGCTATCAGCGCATGCTGAAAGACCTGAAACCCAGCACACGCCAGCGCTTCGTCGCCCTGGACTTCGGCTTCCCTCCTTCTGAACGCGAAGCCGACATCATCGTGCGCGAAACAGGCATCGCGCGCCCGGAAGCCGAGGCGCTGGTAAGCTTGGCCCACAAGCTGCGCGCCCTGCAAGACCGCGGCCTGGCCGAAGTACCCAGCACCCGCCTGCTGGTGGCCACCGCTCAACTGGCCGCCCGGGGCATCCCCTTGAAGCGCGCCTGCCATGCCGCGCTGGTCTCGCCCCTGTCGGACGACGCCAGCCTGCTGGGCGCCATGCAAGACCTGGTCGATCTGGCTCTGCCAGCCTGAAGCCGCCGCCCCGCCATGGCCGAAGCCGAAGACGTCATTACCGATGCCGCGCGCCACGCCACCATTTATGCGCGCGAGCTATGGCTGCGTCATCGCGGCGACGCGGACCAGCCGCAGCCCATCACCCTGGCCCAGCTAGGCCAGCGCCTGAACCTGATGCTGGAAGCCGCCCTGGAAGCCAGCCATCCGCTGCGCATCGCCCAGCCGCCCAGCCGCACCACGCTGCTGACCCGCCTTTTTCGCCGCCACGATACACGCCCCACCGCGCAGGCCTTGCCCGCCACGGATGGCGTATCCATCTGGCTGCCCGGCGACGCGCACAGCGCCGACCTCGATGTGGCGCTGAACCGCTACCGCGCCATGGCCTTGAGCCAGGCCATGCGCGCCCGCCGAGGCAGCGCTTCCCTGCTCGAAGACGCCCAAGGACCTGCCACCCGGGCCATCTACCTGCTGCTGGAAGCGCAGGCCTGCGACCAAGCCTTGGCGAGCCTGTTGCCCGGCAGCGGCCCATTGCTGACCCAGTTGCGCCGCTGGATGCTGCCGCTGCGTCCGCCCGTACAATCATTGCCGGCCGCCTGCCGCCCCCTGGAGCAATGGACCCAGGCCATACTGCAAAGCCCTGTGGCATCCGCAGTCGCCGAGCCGCCGCTGGCTCATCTGCCCTTCTGCGCCGAGCCGGCCGACTCGCTGAAGCTGGCGCGCCAATTGGCTGCGCAGCTTGCGCAAAGCGCGCCGCCCAAACAGCAGCCGCATAGCCACGCCCTGGTGCTGGATTGCTGGATCGGCGACCTGCTGCCCGGCCCAGTAGCGCCGGGCGCCGCCGACGACATGCCCCAGACCGAAGACGATGACCCAGGCCGCCGCGCGCCCCGCAGCGCCCGCCTGCCGCGCCGCCCCCGCGAGCGCCAAGGCCGGCCTGACGAAGACGACGAACAGCCTGGCGTCTGGATGGTGCAAACCGCCCCGCCTCTGGAAAAAGCCGAAGACCCCATGGGCTTGCAGCGCCCCGCCGACCGCGACGAAGCCACCCCGGCCGACGAATACGCCGACGCGCTGTCCGAACTGCCCGAAGCCCGCCTGGTTTCCAGCCCCGCCAAACCCAAAGAAGTGCTGGTTTCCGACGACCCGCCCGACAAGCGCAGCCACGCGCGCGCGGCGCCTTCGGCCAGCGCCGCCATCAAGCTGTATTATCCGGAATGGGACTACAAGCTGACGGGCTACCGCCACCCCGGCGCCCTGGTGCACCTGCTAAGCCCGGAATACGGCCCTCAAGCCTGGGTGGACAAGACCCTGGCCGAATATCGCAGCATGCTGGACGCCATACGCCGCCGCTTCGAAATGCTGCGTCCCGAAAGGCAGTGGCTGCGCCGCCAGCTGGACGGCGACGAGATCGACCTGGATGCTTGCACCGAAGGGGCCGCCGACATGCGCGCCGGCCTGCCCATGCCCCAGGCGCTGTACCGCCAGCAGCGGTCCGCCGCCCGCGGCATCGCCATTACCCTGTTGATCGACATCAGCGGTTCCACCGATTCCTGGATAGGCGGCGACAAGCGCATCATCGACATCGAACGCGTGGCTTTGCTGCTCGTCAGCCTGGCGCTGGAACGCATGGGCGAGCCCTATTCCATCCTGGCCTTCTCCGGCGAAGGCCCGGGCCGCGTCACTGTCAGCACCGTCAAAAGCTTCGAAGAAGCCTACGGCAACAACATCGCCCTGCGCATCGCCGCGCTGGAACCCCAATACTACACGCGCGCCGGCGCCGCCCTGCGCCACGCCACCGCCCAATTGATGCGCCAGCCCGCCCAGCACCGCCTGCTGTTGCTGCTGTCCGACGGCAAGCCCAATGACATCGACGAATACGAAGGCCGCTACGGCGTCCAGGACATGCGCATGGCCGTCATCGAAGCCAAAGCCCAGGGCATCTTTCCCTTCTGCCTGACCATAGACCGGCAAGCCGCCGCCTACCTGCCCGCCATCTTCGGCGCCCGCCAATACGGGCTGCTGAACAAACCGGAATTACTCCCCACGGTATTGCTGGAATGGATGCGCAGGCTGGTGTCGCGCTAAAGCCCGGATAGGCGCTACAGCACCAGCCTGCGCCTGCCCGCGCGCAACAGGCAATCCTTGAAGGCCGACGTCAGCCTGTGCTTGCCGCTGTCCCTGGGTTCGGCCAGCACCACGGCACGAGTCAGGCCGGGTTCGCCGAAGGGCACCGCCCTGAGCTTGTGCAGGCGCAGAAAGCTGCGCGTGCTCAGGGGAATGATGGACACGCCCAAGCCATAGCGCACCATCTGGCCGATTGCTTCCAGCGAGTCCAGCTCCATGATGGGATTGGTCAGGAGTTTACGGCGCTGCAAGTCTTCCTCGATGATGCGGTTCACCCAGAAGTGCCGATTGAAGCGGATGTAGGGAAAGGCGCGCAGCAACGCCCGGTCGCTGCGCTCGGCCGCCGCCGTGGGCGCGATGACCACGATGGGTTCCTGCGTGAAGGCCGTCCACTGCAGATCCGGTATGGGCCCCTGGGGCTCGCTGACAATGGCCGCATCCAGCTCCCGGTGCCGCAGGCGTTCCGCCAGCGATGGCGACAAGCCGTGCTCCAGGCGAATCTGCGCCCTCGGATGCGCTTTGCGGAAGGCGATCAGCGCCTTGGGTATCACCCCGGTCAGCGCGGTCGGTATCGCGCCTATGTTCAGCACGCCCGTTAAGTCTTCCGACGAGGAAACCGCCTCGTACAGCTGCGAATAATGGGCCACCAGTTCCTTGGCCCGCAGCACCAGCGCATGGCCCTGCGGCGTCAACTGCGCCGGCTTGCGCGCGCGATTCAGCAGCGTCGTCTTGAATTCGTCTTCCAGCTTGGCGATCTGCGCCGCGGCAGCCGGCACGCTCAAAAAAACGCGTTCGGCCGCGGCCGAAATGCTGCCGTGCTCGGCCACCGCGATCAAGGTCTTGAGCTCTCGTATCGACACCGATTCCTCCTTGCTGGCGCACCTGCCTGTTCGATAACTTTTGTTTTTCTTAACTAAAACAACCAATAATACAGAAAAACAAAATACCCGGCGTTGCTAGACTTCCCTCCTACCCATCGCATCCAGGAGAGGAAATGAGCAGCAGCAAGCCAGCCGCAGGAAAATTCACAGGCCGCGTGGCCGTCGTCACAGGGGGCGCCAGCGGCGCCGGCGCGGCCATATGCCGCGAATTCGCCGAGCAGGGCGCCGTGGTCGTCATCGCCGACCTGAATATCGCCGCCGCCGAAAAACTGGCCGACGAACTGGGCGCGGATCGCGTCCACGCCATCGCTGTGGACATTACTGATTCCGCCAGCGTCTCCGCCCTGGCGGCGCAGGTCGCGAAGCAATGCGGCGGGCCAGCGGACATACTGGTCAACAACGCCGGCGTGCGCATCGTCAAACCCTTACTGGAACACACTGACGAAGACTGGGCCAAGATGATCAGCATCAATCTCACCGGCCACTTCTATTGCACGCGCGCCTTCGCGGCCGCCATGGTCGAGCGCGGCTGGGGCCGCATCATCAACATCGCCTCCATCGCCAGTTTCGTCGGGCGGCCGGATCGCGCCGCCTACTGCGCCGCCAAGGCCGGCGCGCTGGGGCTGACACGCGGAGCGGCCGTGGACCTGCGCCACAGCGGCGTCACCGTCAATGCCATCGCCCCCGGATCCATCGCCACCCCGCTGAACGCCGAGGCCAAGAACGATGAAAACGTCGATTGGGGCGGAGAAACCCTGGTCGGCCGCTGGGGACAAGGCCGCGACATCGCCAAGGCGGCCGCCTACCTGGCTTCGGACGACGCCTCTTACGTCAACGGCACCACGCTCACCGTCGATGGCGGATGGGTGTCCGCCAAGGCGCGCGGCGGGGAAATCCACGCGAGCTGAACTCGCAACATCCTATGAAATATCGCAGCCCTTGCGGCTGCGCCACATCCCAATAACTGGAGGAAGACATGAAAAACACACAGATTTCACGCCGGCGCCTTACCCTCGCCGCGGCCCTGCTCGCCGTCGGCGTGTGCATCCCGCAACTGGCCACGGCCCAGAGCTATCCGGCCAAGTCGGTGAAGATCATCGTGCCCTTTCCCGCGGGCGGCGTCACCGACCTGATCGCGCGCCTGATGGCCGACAAGCTGGGTCCCGCCTGGGGCCAGACCGTCATCGTGGAAAACCGCGCCGGCGCCAGCGGCATGATAGGCGCCGACGCCGTCGCCAAGGCGCAGCCCGACGGCTATACCCTGCTGCTTTCATCCACGGCCGAAGTCGCCATCAATCAGAACCTCTACAAATCCATGTCTTACGATCCGGCCAAGGATCTGCTGCCCATCACCTTGACCGCCACCACCCCGCTGGTATGGGTCGCCCACCCCTCCACCGGCATACACGATTTCGACAGCCTGAAAGCCGTCTCGAAGAAAGCCCCCGTCAGCTACGCCTCGGCCGGCAGCGGCGGCGTCCAGCACATGGCCGGCGCCCTGCTGGAAACCAAGATGAAGCTGGGGCTGATGCACATCCCCTATCGCGGCGGCTCCCCCGCCGTCGCCGACGTACTCGCCGGCCATGTGCAGACATCCTTCTCATCCGCACCGCTGGTCGTGCCCCACATCAACGACAAAAAGCTCGTCGCCCTGGCTGTCACATCCAGCAAGCGCACGGCCTCGCTGCCCGACGTGCCCACCGTCAACGAAGCCCTTTCCATCAATGATTTCGAAGTCTTGAACTGGTACGGCCTGTACGCCCCCAAAGGAACGCCTGCGACCATCCTCGACAAGATCAACAAGGACGTCGTCGCCGTACTGAAAATGCCGGACATTCAAAAGCGCATCACCGAAGCGGGCGCGGACCCCGTGGGCAGCTCCAGGGCCGACTTCGAAAAATTCTGGCACGCCGAGATGGACAAGTACGCCCGAATCATCAAAGAATCCGGCGCCAAGGTCGACTGATTGGCCATCGCCCAGCCAAACCGGGACTTCCATCCATGACTTCGGTTCTACTACCCATCACCAGCGTCGAGGTGTTTCGCGTCGCCATCCCCATGGCCGGGGATGGCTTTCGCAACGCCTACGCCAACAACACCGCCCAGCACAGCATCGTCTTGCGGATCCGCTCCGGCGACCATATCGGACTGGGCAACGTCGACCCCCTGCCTGGCTACTCCGCCGAAACCATAGACCAATCCCTGGCCGCCTTGCGCAAGGTGCTGGCGCCCGCGCTCATTGGCCGCGACGCCGGCAACCCGCGGCAGATAGCCGCGCTGATGGACGCCGCCCTGGCGGGCTACATGGAAGCCAAGGCCGCCGTCGACATGGCCTGCTGCGACCTGCTGGCCTGGGCCCTGGCCATACCCGTGCATCAATTGCTGGGCGGCGCCGTAACCCGGCGCCTGCGCCTGAACGGCTGGATAGGCATCATCCCGCCCGAACAGGCCGCGCGCGAAGCCCTGCAATGGCAGGCCGCCGGCTTCCAGTCCGCCAAGATCAAACTGGGCGGCGGCATCCAGGCCGACCGCGAACGGGTCCGGGCCGTCCGGCAAGCCGTCGGCCCCGACATGCAACTGCGCGGCGACGCCAACGCCGGCTACGGCGTGGACGACAGCATCGCCCTGGGCCGCCTGCTGGAACCCTACCAACTACAGCTCCTGGAGCAGCCCGTCGCCGCCCACGACCTGGCGGGCCTGGCCAAAGTCCGCCAGGCCATAGGCATACCCATCATGGCCGACGAAGCCATCACCGACCACCAAAGCCTGATCGACGCCATCCGCGCCGACTGCGCGGACATCGTCAAATTCAAGATCATGAAACAAGGCGGCCTGCTCAAATGCCGCCACATGATGGAAACCGCTAGCGCCGCCGGCCTGAAAATCGTCATCGGCCACGGGTTCGGACTGAACATCAACACCATGGCCGAAATCATGCTGGCCGCCACCAGCGCGGATGTACTCGACGGCCTGGAAAGCGTCGGACCGCTGAAGATGCGCGACGATGTCACGACTGATAGATTGGACCTGTCCGCCGGTAGCCTGGACTTGCCGAATGGTCCGGGGTTAGGTCTGGAGCTGGATGAAGAGAAGGTGGAGCGGTATCGGGGGGATTAATTGGAGCTAGGGGAGTGGTGTCGGGGGCGGGGTGGTATCAAGGGCAGGTTGATATCAAGGACGGATTTTATTAAGGGCAGATCGATGATTTGCACCAATTGCCTGAACACAAAAAATATGACGATCCCGGTGAGTATGATTTTTTGACAGAGATTCCGGCCAGGGGCCCGCAGAGACGGGTTTTGAGCGAGAAATTCCAACTATGCGTATAATTACGCCTTCCTGCCACACCCTATGTTCCACAGGGTGACTACTCAATGCCCGGGTGGTGAAATTGGTAGACGCAGGGGNNCCCCGGGCACCAACGGCTTGTTCCAAACAGGTTCAAGTTGCACCAAATTCTCAACAAAATCATGTGGTTAGGTTGAAAACTTAACCCATGAGGTTCCATCAAGTTTCAGCAAATCCCAACGTTGCGTGTTCCCCAAGGTGTACCCTAGACTGGTTGTACCCAGTTTTCTTTTTGCCGGGGTACACCTATGGGATTCCTGACTGACCTGAAGATTCGCACCCTCCCGTCCAGCGTCAAAGAACAGATGCTGAATGACGGCGATGGCCTCTACCTGCGCGTGCGCGCATCCAGCAAAAGCTGGCTCTATCGGTACAAGTCCGGCGAGAAGCAGATCAAGATCGGCCTGGGCGCCTACCCATCGGTGACCCTGGCGATGGCCCGTGAGCTGACCAGAGAGGCGAACGCGCTACGCGCTCAGGGCATCGACCCGCAGGACGCACGGCAAGAACAGCAAGAGCAAGCTAAGATCGCCAAAATGAATACGTTCGAGCTGATGGCACGCGCCTGGCTCGAAAGTGCCAGTAAAGATCGTATCTGGTCTGCCGGCTACAAAAGCAAGGTCACTCGTCACCTGGAGATTCACGTATTCCCGTGGGTGGGTGACAAAGCGATGGAGACCATCAGGCCTCCAGAAATCGTTCGGTGCCTGCATCGCATCAAGGATCGCGGTAATCTGGAAACAGCGCAGCGTGTCCGCGAAGCCGTCCAGCACGTCTATCAGTACGCTGTGGATACCGGTGTACTGGAACCCGCCCAGAATTTCGTCAACAACCGCACAGGCGGCTTGCCGACACCGCGAGGCCGCCACTACGCCGCCATCACTGACCCGCAGCTCCTGGGCCAACTGCTGAGGGATATGCGTGCCTACTCCGGCAACTTTATTTCCGTTGCCGCCTTGCGCTTGGCGCCCTTGGTTTTTCAGCGGCCCGGCCAACTGCGCTTGGCTCATTGGGAAGATGTCGATCTCAAAAAGGGTCTATGGCGGTGCCCGCCAGAGAACATGAAGATGCGCGAGTGGCAGAAGCGCGATATCCGCACCCCTGCGCATATCGTTCCCCTGTCACGACAGGCGCGACGAATTCTTGAAGATCTGCTGCCGATAACCGGCCCTTGCGGACCGGTGTTCCCCAACATGGCTCGGCGCTCTGACAGGTCACGTTATATCAGCGAAAACACGATCAACTCGGCTTTGCGCACACTGGGGTACGACACCAAGGAACAGATCACGGGCCACGGCTTTCGGGCCACTGCTCGCACGATGATCCGCGAGTATCTTGGCTGGGAACCGGACGTCATCGAACGCCACCTGGCACACGTATCGAAGGAAGAACTGGGCGCCAGCTACGACCGCGCCACCTTCCTGGCTCAACGCAAGGTGATGGTGCAGCAGTGGGCGGATTTTCTGGATGAGCTGGAAGCCGGCAAGATGCCCAAGCTTGCGGAAAACGTCCTCTGGCTCAAGCAGGCGTAGGCCCGCCTTGGCTTGCAATCCGTAGCCCCATTATCCCAGAAATGGTATATTAACATGAAGCCTTCCACCACAAAGCCACTTTTCTGGCTTGGCAGCAGCAAGAAAGACCTATTGGCTCTGCCGGTGGCCGTACGAAAATTCTTCGGCCATGCGCTCGACACCGCCCAGCGCGGTGAACAGCATGAAGCGGCGAAAGTGTTGGAGGGCTTTGGCAGTGCGGGCGTACTGGAGATTGTTGAAGACGACACCGGCGGCACTTACCGCACCGTCTACACCGTGCGCTTCGCCGAGGCCGTCTTTGTGCTGCATGTCTTCCAGAAGAAAAGCAAACGGGGCATTGAAACGCCCAAGCCAGATATGGACATCATCCATCAGCGGTTGAAAGTGGCTGCAATCGTCGCACAGGAGTTGAGAAATGAGTAAACGCATCGTTGAGGGGATCGAGGTCGAGGCCAGTACGGGCAACGTATTCGCCGATCTGGGCCTACCCGATGCCGACAAACTGCAGATCAAGTCTGGGCTGACCGTCGAAATTGCCAAAGCCATCCGCGAAAGCGGACTGACGCAAGCCGAAGCAGCAAAGCGCATGGGTCTGACCCAACCCAAGGTATCGAGCCTGTTGCGCGGCGAGTTCTCGAACTTTTCCGAACGCAAGCTGATGGATTGCCTGAACCGCCTAGGGTACGACATCGAAATTCGTGTGCGCGAGACGGCAGGGCCAATCGGCCACCTGGTGTTGACCCACGCCTAAGTCGATGACTAGGATGTGGCCGCAGCAACGCGCCTAACTCGCCCGCCAGCAGAGCCGGTTTCTTGCACACAATGAGTTAGCGGCCGATACCCAACCGGATCTTCGATCCATTCCAATAATGCCGCTCGCCTCCACCCTTTGGCTCGTCCACCGAGCGATACGGGGGCCGGAAAATCACCCACTGCGATACGGCGATAAAGACTTGAACGACTCAAGGCAGTAATCCGTATCACATCCGCCATGCGGTAAAAGGCTGGCCCAGGCTGATCGAGCGTTTCGACAACATCTGACTGTGACATGACTGCTCCCGTAGGCTTTCGATATCACCTACAGGATGAATGACTGTGTCGTGGAACAAAACTCATTGGGGCGTATTACAGCGAAGTGCGGCAAAGAGCAGAGAAATCAATGAGTCGTCTAGCGCTTTTCTGACATTTAAATTTACTTGACGCACTACCAAGAATGCTGTGCAGAACTCCTTCAGAGCTATCAGGTGGTCATGATAGCCGCCGAAATCCTCGATCATTCCTGAGAAACCACGCCAACATATGCGGCGCAAGTGTGGCCGCATCGACCTTCTCGCCGTGAAGCTGGCTGTGCATGGTCGCATATCGCTCCAAATCCGCCAGAAGATCCGCCGGCAGGCTGAGGGTCATCTTCATAAGCTGTGGCCGAGGCAACGGGCCAATTCGTAATTTTGTCGCCATCGTGTCACCTGTTGATGAATAGCGGGCGGTAGGCGCGCAGGGTGATGTCCCTGTTGACCACAATCCGAACAGGCATCCCCGGACGGATGGTAAGCGTGGGCTGAATGTTCAGGTTGCGCCGGGTAATCTCCTGCCCCACCTGGTTCACCGAGTCCTGTACGCCGTCGCGCGCGGCGATGATGACGCGCCCATCGCCTGTGCCCTGATTCTGCGGCGCGGCCAGTTCGGCGCCAACTCCCAGCAGGGTCGTCAGAGCGGCGCCCGCCAGGATGCGGTTCCAATGCCAGTCCACGTCGTCTTCCAAGCCCGCGTAACCGGCCGGGTCGGCAGCGGCGAGGTTGTCGAGCACGATGGATGAGGTATCGGGCATGATGATGCGCTCCCACACGGCCTGCACACGGCTTTGCCCGTAAGACACTTGGCTGTTGTAGCGGCCCATGAGACGTGCGCCCTGCGGAATCAGGATGTTGCGCCGTGTGGCGCTGTCATAGACGGGTTCCGTGACGGTGGCGATGATGTCGCCCGGCACGTCCGACTTGATGCCTGTGACCAGCGCGGCCGAGATGACGGTGCCGGCCATCACAGTGTCGGGGCCGCGCGGCGCTTCCATGCGGTGCGCGCTTTGTGTGGCGGTGCGGCCCTGGACAGCGAAGGCGGCTTTGTTGTCCTGCATGTTCTGTGTCTGCATAGCATCGACGGGGCCGCCCGCGTCAAGCGGCAGACCGGCCAATGCATCGGCGGAAAACCCGTCAGGCATGGCGGCAGCGCTTGCGCCCGGCGAGCCGCCGCGATTGGCGGATTTGTAGAAGAGCGGCGAGCGGGCCGCTTCCTCGGCCTCCTTCAGGCGCGCCAACCGCTCGGCTTCGGCTGCATCCGGCCCGCCATGCGGGTGTATGCCGGCCTCGCGTTCGGCGCGTAGCACCGGCCGTCCCAGGTCGCCCGGCAGCGGATCGCCCAAGACAGGCTCCGGAGCAGGTTCGGGCGCGGGCAGCGCCACCTGGCTGTAGTCGCGTGGCAAGGCGTCCAGCCCTTCGGCGCGCGTGATGCGATCGACGTTGTAAAGCTCGGGGTTCGTCTGCGCATCGCGTGAACGGGGCTGCAACGACCAGAGCGTGGCGCCCAGCACGGCGAAGGACGCCACGCCAATGCCTACAGCCAAGGTGCGGCGGTTCAGGCGCGTGACCTGCTGCGGTGCAGCGCGCAGCTCAACGGATTCCGGCGGCAGCTTGGGTGCCACCGCCTGGTCGGACGTATCAGCGGCCTGGCTCATAATCCGCTCCGCGCCGGTTTTCCATCATTGCGGCTGATACGCACGATCTTGGCTTTATCTCCGCCCAGGCGCAGTTCCACCGCACCAAAGAGCCTGTCCACCACATAGTAAGGGGCGCGGTACTGGTAGTTCAGCAATTGCAGGTCGCCTTGCGGCCCCACTAGAAACAGCGGCGGCAATTCACCCTGCATGATACCGGACGGAAACTGAATAAAGACCTTGTGGCCGTCATCGAAGGCGCGCAGCGGCCGCCACGATGGCGTGTCGCCCGTAATCTCGTAGCGAAAGCGCAATTGCTCCACCGAGACGCCCGCCGCCAAAGGTGTGGCGTCCATGGCGGCTTCATTGCGCCGCTTCAGTTCGGCCAAGCGGTCTTGCGGATAGTCCCAGGACACGGAAGCCATCCAGGCCGAGGCGGTAGAGGCCAGTTCGAGCAGATAGATGCGTCGGTCGGTTGTCACCACCAGGTTCGTCTTTAACCCCGCGCGCACCGGCTTGATCTGCAAGTTCGGTCGGCTCGATGCGCCGCTGCCGCTGATAGAGTCTCCCACGATCCAGCGCACGGTGTCGCCGGCCGACACGTCGATCAACTTTTCGCCGATCTGAAGCTGCACCAGCGTCACGCGGCCGGGGCTGGCATAGATTTGGTACAAGGCGCCTTCCGTGTACGGCCAGACCTGAATGGCATTGATGAAGCCATCGCGCGTCGGGGCCATGCGCGCCTCGCGGTTGGCGTGCTCGACACGCGCCGTAGGGTTCGCCAGCTCGGGCGCCGGTTTGTCGTTGAGGTTCTTCAACTGTCCCGGCAAAGGCAAAGGTTGCGGAACGGGCACAATCTCCACCGGCTTAAGCGGTTCAGGCATCTCCACGGGCGCGCTGATCGCCACATCCAAATCGTCCAAGGCAATTTCTGGCGGCGGTATGCCATGCGTGGCGCAGCCGGCCAATGCGGCGACAAGGACAACCAGGGCCAGGCCGCAAGGTCGTGGTCGATAGGCGCCGGCGCGCGCGTGACGGGTAAAGCCCGGCCAGGCGCTGCGCACCGGACGGCCACGGCGAACGTGGCCAGTGTGCGGGCTATGTCGCCGCCAGGGCGAACGGGTACGCAGGCCGGCACCTTCGGGGTGCGACGTCGCTGCTACGGAATGATGAGGTATAGATAAGGAATGCGTCATCGCGATGTGCCTCCAGGCGTAGGGTTTGCGGAGAACTGGCGGCTCCAACTGATGCCGTCCACATAAATGCCCCAGGGGTTGACCCGCAGCTTTTTGTCCTGGCGCGAGCGTTGCAGCACAATGGTCAGAATGGCCGTCCACCGCTCCGTGCCCGCGGATGCGCCATTCACGTAGGCATGCTCATCCCACTGGATCTGGAAAGATTGGTCGCTTGCGCGCACGACGCTGACGATATCGACCATCACTGAGCGCTTGCCGATGTTTTTCAGCGGTTCGTGTTCACGCGCATACTCGTTCAGAAACGCCGCGCCCCGGTCGGTGGTGTAGTCGTAGACGCTGAGCCAATTCTTGCGCACGACCACCGGGTCCACGGAAAGGGAACGCACGTTGTCAATGAAGCGCGTCAGTTGATTCGCAATGTCCTGATCGGCGGGATCTCCCAGCGGCGTTGCCGGGTGTACGGACTGAACGTCGCCGCAGGCTATCTCGACGAGGTACGGGACGGCGGCTGTGCCCTGGGTGCGTCGCCAGGCGTTATCGCCCATGGCGACGCCCGCCAGCAGCAGGCACCCGAAGGCCATCCATTTCCAGTTGCGCATCTGCGCATGAGACGTCCCAAGACGTTCATCCCAGACCTGGCCCGCCTTCTGGAAGGGGGTGGCCGGTTCGGGCGTGGCCGCATATTTCACCGAAGGTCTGCGAAAGCGCATCGTCCTCTCCTAGTTGGATTGATCACGCAGGCTGGGGCTCGCGCCACTACCGCCGGCGTCCCCCGAGCGCACCGCATGCGCGGCCAGCGTTGCGCCGTGCGTCACACGCTGGCGCGCCTGCGCCCGTTTGGCCCAGGCGGGCGGTGCGGAAGGGGCCGACGCCGAAGCGCTGATACCACCGATGCCACCGCCGCCCTGCGATGCACCCGTAAAACCGGCTTTCAGGCGACGGCCAGCGGCCACTGCACCGCTGCGGGCCACATCGGCCATGCCGGCGCCCACAGCTTTGAGCCCCGTCTGCCCCGAGAAGCTCGCACCTTCCGTGTAGGCTTTGCGTGCGCTGGACGCCATGGAGGTTGCGGCCCGCACACCGCCGCCCGCCATGCGCGCCGCACTACCCGCGACCGCCGAACCCGCCGCCGCTCCGACCGCCGCCACGCCACCGGCGGCGAGCAGGGTTCCGGCGGCCGCGCCAGCGCCTAACTGCGGGGCTCCCGAGACCAAGCCAGTTGCCACGCCCGGCCCAAAGATGCCCAGCCCCACCATGGCAAGCGACGCAAGCATCACGGCGGCGGCATCGTCAAGCGTGGGCTCTGCGCCGATGCCGGTACGGAAATCATTGAAGACCAGTGTGCTGATGCCCACGATGACAGCGAGCACCAATACCTTGATGCCGGCGGAAATGACGTAGCCCACCACTTTTTCGGCGAGAAATGCGGATTTGTTCCACAGCGCAAAGGGCAATAACACGAAGCCTGCCAGCGTCACCAGCTTGAACTCGATCAAGGTGATGAAAAGCTGAATGGATAGAACAAAGAAACTCAACACCACCACGACCCAAGCCAAAAGCTGGATGACGATGGTGTCCAGGTTGGCGAACACCCTGGTAAAGCCGGACAACTCACCCACTTGATCCAGCAACGGCTCAGCGGCCTCGACGCCGACTTGCGCAAGCCGCCCCGGTTGTAGGAACTCACCCGCAGTCATGGTGGAGCCGGACGCCACCAACCCCAAACCCGAGAACGATTCGAAGATGATGTTGCCGATGGCGTTGAAGTTGCCGATGATGAAAGCAAAGGCTCCTACATACAGTGTCTTCTTGATAAGCCGGGCGAGGATGTCATCCTGGCCGCCGCCCATTGCCCACCACAGGCCGGCGAGCGTCATGTCGATCACTACGAGCGTGGCCGTCAGGTACGCGACTTCACCGCCCAGCAACCCAAAGCCACTGTCGATGTATTGCGAAAAGACCTGCGTGTAGCGGTCGATGACGGCCAGATCGTTCATGCTCAGAATCCGTCCACCGGCTGCGGCGTGTACTTACCCTTGCCGCTGCCACGGAAGCGCTTGCGGATTTCCGCCGCCTCACGCATCACCTGCTCCTCATCCACGCCCGGTTCAACGACCTGCGAAGCCTGGGGCCTACCGCCATCCTCTTTGTCACCGCAAGCGGTGAGCATGGCGCCCAGCACCAAAATGGGAATCCACAATTTGCGCATCACATTCTCCCGTCAGCGATAAAAGGTCACAGACTGTGGGGTGTACTGGCCCTTGCCACTGCCCCTGAACCGGCGCCGGATCTCGCGCGCCTGGGCTTCATCAGCGACGGCTTGCGCTTGATCAAGCGCCATGGCCCGGTCTTGAGTGATCTGCAAATGCTGCTGCTGGATCGCCTGCTTGGCTTGGAGCGCCAAAAGCTGATTGGTCGCCTGCTGGGCTTGCAAGGCGCCCGCAGCCGACTGGCTTTGTGCCACGATGTCGGCAAGCACCCCTTCGTCGTCGCGCAGATTGTCCATCGCCTGCGCCTGCACGCGAACGGTGGTGCGCAGCGATTCCAGCGATTGCGTCCAGCGTTCCCGAGCATCCAGCACCATCTGATCGCGGGTCACGGCGGCCCCGTACTCGTCGGGATACAGCCGCGCAAAATCCGCGTCCATGCGCGAAACGTCGAAGCTCAAACCCCTGGCCTCATCGACCAGACGCGTGGTGGTGGCGAGCGTGGTGCGCAGCCGGTTGATGCTGTCAAAGTTCAGCGAGGCCAGATTACGGCCCTGATTGACCAGCATTTGCGCCTCGTTCTGAAGCTGCCGCACCTGATTGTTGATCTGCTCCAAGGTGCGGGCGGCCGTCATCACGTTTTGCGTGTAGTTGGATGGATCGAAGACCGTGCGCCAGGCATGGGCCGAGGGCGCGGCGGCCGCCAGCGCCACAACCAGCGCGGCAAGGGTATGGGTTTTCATGGGGATACCTCCACAGTGGCAGGAATGGGGTTCAGAGATTCAGATGTCGCAACCGGGTCAATCAATTCGGCTGCCCAATCCAGGCCGCGATGGCGGAGCCAGCCAGCTGCAAAACCTTCGCGGCCATGCTCGGCCAGCACCGCGTCGATGGCGCGCTGATCGGCGGGGGTGCCCGCCCCGGCAAAAGCCAGCGCTACCGGCCCCAGGTCCAGATCGAACATGCGGTTGCCCAGTCGCGACTGGTAGTAGTAGTCGCGCTTGGGGCTCGCATGGGCAACAAGCTGGATCTGGCGAGCGTTCAGCCCAAAGCCTTCGTATATCGTGCGAATCTGCGGCTCCAACGCCTGCGGGTTCGCGAGGAAGATGCGATTGGCGCAGCTTTCGATGATGGCCGGCGCAATGGCCGAATCCCGGATGTCGGCCAGCGATTGCGTGGCGAAGACGACAGAGACTTGCTTCTTGCGCAAGGTCTTGAGCCATTCGCGCAAACGCGCAGCGAACACCGGGTCATCAAGAAAGAGCCAGGCTTCGTCCAGCACCAGCAGCGTGGGCGCGCCATCGAACCGTTCCTCCAGACGGGCAAAGAGGTAGCGGATCACCGCATTGGCGGCCGCTCTGGAAGGCATCAGCTCTTCCATCTCAAAACCCTGCACGTCGGCGGTACCGAGCCGATCATGGTCGGCATCGAGCAATCGGCCATGCGCGCCACCCAACACATAGGGGGACAACGCCTGACGCAACCGATTCGATTGCAGCAAGGCGGAAAGTCCCGTCGTCGTGCGCTGCGCCACGGGCGCGCTGGCCAGACTGCCCAGCGCAGACCATACGGCAGCCTTTTCCTCGGGGCCAACGGTCACGCCTTCCATGACCAGACGCCCCTCGATCCACTCAGCGGCCTGGCTGCGGTAGGCGGGATCGTCCACCCGCGCCAGCGGCTGGAAAACCGCCTCGCCTTCCAGGCCCAGGTCGTGATACTCGCCGCCCAGCCCCAGGATGGCGGCGCGCAGCGACCGGCCCATCTCGAAGACAAAGACACGCGAGCCCGCATAGCGCCGGAACTGCAAGACCAGCATGGCAAGCAACACCGATTTACCCGCGCCCGTCGGGCCTACGACCAGCGTATGGCCCACATCGCCGATATGCGTCACCAGCCGGAACGGTGTCGCGCCATCGGTGCGCGTGACGATCATCGGTGGACCGTCCAGGTGGGTATTCCTCTCCTGCCCCGCCCAGACCGCAGACGCTGGCATCAGGTGCGCCAGGTTCAGCGTGGACACCGGCCACTGGCGCACATTGGCGTAGACATGACCGGGCAGCGAAGACAGCCAGGCCTCCACCGCGTTGAGCGTCTCGGGCACAACGACAAAGCCGCGCGCTTCGATCGCCCGTCCGGCCAGGCGCAGTTTTTCGTCGGCCACGGCGGCATCCGCATCCGTCACCACCACGGTCGCAGTCAGCAGCCCGTAGGCCACATCGTCCGAGCCCAACTCCTGCAAGGCGTTGTCCGCATCGGCCGCCTTGTTGTCGGCGTCGCTGTCAACGAGTGGGCTTTCCTGCTGGGAAAGCGTTTCGCGTAGCAGCGCCAGGACACTCTTGCGTTTGGCGAACCAATGCCGGCGCAGGCGCTTGAGCTCTTTTTCCGCTTCGCTCTTGTCCAAACATAGAAAGCGCGTCATCCAACGATAGGCAAAGCCCAGCCGATTCAGATCATCCAGCATGCCGGGCCAGGTGCGCGTCGGAAAACCGCACACGGACAGCACCCGCAGGTGCTCTCCGCCCAGCATGGGTGCGACACCGCCCACCAGCGCACTGTCAGCCAGCAGTGCGTCCAGGTAGAACGGCACCTCGGGTACGCGCACCCGATGTGGGCGCGTGGAGATCGTGCCATGCAGATAGGTGAGCGTGTCCGCGCTATCCAGCCAGCGCACCTCGGGCATCAAGCCATCGAGCAGCCCGGCAAACCGTTGGGTCTCGGCCAGAAAGCCGGTCAGCCGTTCGCGCCAGTCCACGCCCTGGCGGGCGGCGTTCTCATAGAGCATGCGCCCGGCACGTGCGCGCGTATCCTCGGGCGGTTGCCACAGCACGGTCGCGTGATAGGCGCTCTCGAAGTGCGAGTCTGCTTCCTCGAAAGCGGCGCGCCGCTCCTCGTCGATCAGCCACGACAATTTCTCGGGAAAGGAAGACTCGGGATAATCGCCCGCCTCGCGCCGGTCGGCTTCTACAAAGAGCGCCCAGCCCGAACCAAAGCGTTTCAAAGCATTGTTCAAGCGCGCCGTGACGGCGACCAGCTCCGATTCCGTGGCGCTATCCAGATCAGGCCCACGAAACCGCAGCGTGCGCTGAAACGAACCGTCCTTGTCCAATACCACGCCGTCGGCGACCAGTGCCGCCCACGGCAGCCAGTCCGCGAGCGGCGCGGGACGTTTACGGTACGGGGCCAGATTCATCATCGCCACCTCCCTATGCGTCCAGCAGCGCGGGATACTTCACGTGGCGCGCAAAGACCTGCATGAACTGCACGTCCGCCCGCGCGCCCCACAGGGCAAGCAGGTGGCCGACGAACCAGCAGGCCAGGCCCGGCAGCCACAGTTGCAGGCCCAGGCCTACGGCGGCGGCCAGCGTGCCGTTGGCAATGGCCACGGTGCGCGGCACACCGCCCAGCAAAATGGGCTCGGTCAACGCCCGATGCAGCGGCGCTTCAAACCCTTCGAGCTGGTGGGATGGTGCCGTCATACCAGCGCCCCGCCTGAAAAGGAGAAGAACGACAGGAAGAAACTGGAGGCGGCAAAGGCAATGCTCAGCCCGAACACGATTTGAATCAGCCTTCGAAAGCCTCCGCTCGTATCACCAAAGGCGAGCGTCAGGCCCGTGACGATAATGATGATGACCGCGACGATGCGGGCGACCGGCCCTTGCACCGAATCCAGAATGGATTGCAGCGGCGCTTCCCAGGGCATGCTGGAACCAGCCGCGTGTAGAGAACCGACAGTGAGCAATAGAAACAGGCCGCCATAGCGGTGCAGAAAGGCCAGTGCCTGACCATGAAAGGTGCGTGAAGGATCGGGCCTCATGGGCGTTCTCCAAAAGTGGCGGGGATGGGTTCCAACAGGTAGCGCTCGCCGTCCAGCCCGGTCACGCGGGCGATCTCGCGCACCTCGCGCGTGGCGCCGCGCCCGGCGAGGAACACGATGACGTTCACCGCCTCGGCGATAAGCGCACGCGGCGGCACACTGGACGCCTCAAGCGTGAGTTGTTCCAGGCGCAGCAGCGCGCCATAGGCGGAATTGGCGTGCAGCGTGGCAATGCCGCCGGGGTGGCCCGTACCCCAGGCTTTGAGCAGATCCAGGGCTTCGGCCCCGCGCACTTCGCCCACAATGATGCGGTCGGGCCGNNATTGCAGCTCCACCGTGTCTTCGAGTATCAGGATACGGTCGCCGCTGTCGGCGATTTCATCGAGCAAGGCGTTCGCAAATGTGGTTTTGCCCGAACTCGTCCCCCCGACAATGATGAGGTTCAGCCGCTCGCGCACCGCTTCGCGCAAAAAGGCCGCATGACCCATTTGCAGAATGCCGTCGCGCACGTAGTCATTCAGTGTGAATACGCCTACCGCATGCTTGCGAATACTGAAGGACGGCGCATACACCACGGGCGGCAACACGCCTTCGAACCGCTCGCCGTTCAGGGGCAGCCGGGCCGACAAGAGCGGCCGATCGCGGTGCACCTCAGCTTGCACGCAGGCAGCCACCAACCGAATGATGCGCTCGGCGTCGGCGGCCGATAATGAAACACCCGTGGGTGCACGGCCGCTACGCAGCCGATCCACCCAGAGGCGGCCATCGGGGTTGAGCATGACCTCGGCGATGCCCGGATCGTCCAGCGCCTCGATAATGGCCGGGCCCAATGCGGTACGCAGCATCTGCTCGCCGCGCAGGCGCGCCGCTTCGCGGCTGGGGTCGGACGCGTCACGCATGGCCGCCTCCCTCGGTGTCCGACCCCGCCGGCATTGCTTCGTCAGTCGAAGGCATACCGTTTATCCCCTCCACGGGCTCGCCGTCATGGAATGCCTCCGGCGCGCTCAACCCATATGGATCGGGATAAATCTCGTCATGCACTTCGCGCACCAAGCTGCGACCGCGTTGTAGATGACGGGCAAGCTGATCAACGAACTGGGCATAGCGCTGCTTGCCCTGAGCGCGCGCCGCATCTTGGTGTGCCGGCGGTACCGGCGTTGAGACGGTCAAAAAGACACGCACATAGATCGCCACGGTTTCGATCAGGATGTTCTGGTCGCGGTCGAGCTTATCGAGTTGGCGCGAGAGCCGGTCCAGGCGCCGGGCCAGCGCAGCTTCGCGCTGGTCGGCGGCATCGGGCGAGAGGAAGGACGCCAGGGCGGCGGCCACCAGCGACGATTTGGAAACGCCCCGGTGCGCGGCCAAGTCTTCCAAGCGCCGCGCATGGCTGGGTTCGATAAAGAGATTCAGGCGCGTGCGCGTGCTCATAGCGGTATCCCATCGTCAGGGTCGAGCGTGGCCAGGCGCGCTGCCCGTTGCAGGCGCCGGTCGGGTTCGATCGGCAGCGGCACATCGTCGCCCTCGTCGATCAGGGCCAGGTCGGTATCGATCTCCAGCGGCGCCGTGCCCGGCGGCGCGTCCAGTTCCGGGCGAATCTGCAAGCCGCCGTCATCGTCGAGACTCGACGTGCCTGGGCCGGGCGAATCGGGCAGCACGGGCGGGGCCGTCCGAGCGCTCCAATCGTCGGGCCGCGCGGCGGGCCGGTCGGCATAGCCATCCGTTTGCAGCACGGGCGGGGGCAGCACACGCCGCCTGAAATTGCCGTCCTCGTAGTAACGCAGCTTCTTGGCCTGTATCGGCGACATGCCCGAGACCATCACGATCTGGTCATCGGGCGGCAACTGCATGATCTCGCCGGGTGTGCGCAGCGGGCGCGCCGTCTCCTGGCGCGAGACCATGAGATGGCCGAGCCAGGGCGCGAGCCTGTGTCCAGCATAGTTGCGCTGGGCGCGCAGTTCGGTCGCCGTACCCAGCGAGTCCGACACGCGCTTGGCGGTGCGTTCATCGTTGGATGAGAACACGACGCGCACGTGGCAGTTGTCCAGAATCGAGTTGTTCGGCCAGTACGCCTTGTCGATCTGGTTCAAGCTCTGCCCGATCAGGTAGGCGCGCAGCCTATATGCCGCCATATAGGCCAGCGCCGACTCGAAGAAATCCAGCCGGCCCAAGGCGGGAAATTCGTCCAACATCAGCAACAGGTCGCGCAATCGTGCGATACCGTCCGAACCATCCAAGGACTCGGTCAAGCGCCGGCCGATCTGGTTCAGCAACAACCTGACCAACGGTTTGGTGCGGGAAATGTCCGACGGTGGCACGACCAGATAGAGGGACACCGGATTGTTCGCACTGATGAGGTCCGCAATACGCCAATCACAACGCTGCGTGACGGTGGCCACCGTCGGATCGCGGTACAGTCCCAGGAAGGACATGGCGGTGCTCAGCACCCCCGACCTTTCGTTGTCGGACTTATTGAGCACTTCGCGGGCGGCGGACGCCACCACCGGATGCGGACCGTCGTCCAAGTGGCGCGTGCGCAGCATGGCGCGCAGCGCCGACTCGAAGGGGCGCGCCGGGTCCGACAGAAAAGCCGCCACGCCGCGCAGCGTCTTGTCGCGCTCGGCGTAGAGCACATGCAGGATGGNNGGATGTCGGCGATGTTCTGCACGTCTCGCACCTCATGGATGCCCTGGCGCACTTCCAGCAGTGGGTTGTAGGCGGCCGAGTGCGGGCTCGTAGGATTGAAGTACAGGCAATGCGAGAAGCGAGACCGCCAGCCCGCCGTGAGCGTCCAGTTCTCGCCCTTGATGTCATGCACGACGCACGAGCCCGGCCAGGTCAATAAGGTGGGCACCACCAGCCCCACGCCCTTGCCTGAGCGGGTCGGCGCAATCGCCATGATATGTTCCGGGCCGTCGTGGCGCAGGTAAGCCGGCGCATCGCCGCCGAGCTTGCCGAGAAATACGCCCGCCGGCTTGAGCAGGCCCGCCTTTTCTATGTCCTCATGTTCCGCCCAGCGCGCCGAACCATAGGTGGTTACGCGCCTGGCCTGACGCGAGCGATGAACCGACATGGCCACGGCGGAGCCGGCGCCCAGCACACCGCCCATCGAGGCGATCACGCCGCCGCGCATGAATATGTGCGGTGCGTACGCCTCGTAGGCATACCACCAGATGAAGAGCTGCCAGGGGTAGTAGACCGGCAGACCGCCGATATGGCCGGCGGGCGGGCCCAGGCGCGGCGAGTAGCCAAGCGCTGCGGCCGTGTACTGCGTACCAGCCCAGACGCACACGCCGGCCACCGTGCAAACCACCACGATATGCCCGAACAATACCCCCGTATGCGGCACCGAAACTTTGTCCACCACACCAGCCTCCACCGATTATGTGCCGCCTATGCACGCAAGTGCGTGCCGTGCGAACACATGATCAGTCTGATTCATGGGTGCTGGAACACAAACCTGCTAGAGCGCGCTCCAGCGTGGTCAATGGGCAAAACGACGATGTGAGCATCAACACGGACCGGCCAAAATGGCAGGACAGCCCATAAGGGCAAGATGCTTAATACCGTACCACTAGAATATGGCATGTCGTACGGTGGTTAAGCAAAGCAGGCTCAACAAAGTCGCGCCCCTTAAACTGAATCCTGAGGACAGTTCGATAATTGGTCAAATAACCGCAGGGCTCATCATTGATAACGCGCCTGGACCTTTCGATCGTTCATATTGGCATCATCATTGATGAACTGCCGAACAGATTCGAAGAAGCGACGATCCTCGGGGCGCAAACCGCCGCCGTGGTATAGTGCCGACGTGCAGAACATCGCCTCACACTGCTCGATCGGCAGGTAGCACACGCCTTCACGGGGATTGAGCCTTGCCTGCGATTCAGCGATGAAGCTAACGCCGAAACCGGCTGCTACCAACGAGAGCATGCCTGCAATACTCGACGCGTACTGCGCAATACGTGGTTCTACAATTCTCTCAATAATAGCCACGCGTAGCTGCTCGCTGGCGGCTGCATCGCTGCTCGGGTGACACACAATCAATGAGCAGGATTGCAAGGCAGTATGAGTAAGTACACCTGCTTGTGCAAGCGGATGACGCACTGGCACCACAGCAAGCATGGGGTCGTACCATAGGCGTTGAATCACCAGGTCTTCAACACGTACGCTGCCGACCGTGATGCCGATGTCGAGTGTGCCGTCTCGAAGTCCGCGGATAAGCGGACCGTAATCGTATTCGGCCACGTACAAGTCGATATCAGCGAGTGTTTCACGCGTGTGAGCGAGCAAAGCATCAAGCCGCGGATGCGCCAGGCCAATAGTCATGCCCGACAATCCCAGTCGAATCCTTTTCTGCACAGCCTGCGTAACACATGTGGCATTACGCCGCAGTTCGGCATAGGCATCGAGCAACCTACGCGCATCAGGCAGTAGCCGCAACCCGGCCTCGGTAATCCGAGTGCTACGTTGAGTGCGTTCAAATAGCTGGACACCCAAGTCGTTCTCAAGCCGCTTGATAGCCAGCGAAACGAGCGGTTGGGCGACGTTCAGCCGTTCCGCGGCACGATGATAATGCTGCTCTTCAGCCAATACCAAAAAGCACTCAAGGTATTTGACCCTCATAGCCGGCGATTCCTTGACCCAAAGACGCGCGGCTCCTGCGTTGTATCGAGTGAGATGTCCGCTTGGCAATGCAGTAGCCACCTAACATGCCGGTCTGAAGGATATGATTTGGCCGTACTAGGTTCAACCTCAATATCGAAACTAGAATGCCCAGGCTGCGGATGGCCATCGCTTCTGAACGTATCGTTTGAAAGCAATCCATGAGCCAATGGACACATAAGCTCATGCGCCTCTAACGTGAACAGTTCCTATGGCAGCAGATTCTATTGACCAACTTGCGCGAGATACCTTAGCACGAGTATTTCGCTGCACAAGGTCAGAGATCAATTCAACGAACCGGGTTGGTGCCTTTGGGGATACGAGGACGCCTCCAAGCAACGTTTTCAAATCTACCGACAACCGCGGCACCAAGTGTTGATTTTCACCTATAGGTCTATTTTTCGGCCATATAGTAACTGTTAATGTGCCGTCGTCGAACATTCGCACGGGAGTTACACGCTCCGACCGCAGGTTCGGTGGAGAAAAAGCTAAGCGTGAAGTACGGTCAATAAATACTTCTAAATCTTCGCTGACAAACAACGATTCCGCCAATGCTCTAATAGTCGAAACGATATGGATTGATGGCGCCGATGCATCGTCGTATCCCCAGTCTATGGCGCGGTCATGCTCAAGCAACGTCCAGGACTGATATGCAATGGCAGCAGAGGTTGATGATGTCTGTATAGCGGTTCTAGCTGGGAGGCTCTGGACATTCTTTGTTGTTATCTCCGCCATCATCTTTTTATCCCTCAAGGGGAGATTCAATGAGGCAATCCGGAGCTTAGATGACTGGTTGAAAGATAACCTCCCAAACATCATTAGCTCAACTAAGTCGTAGAAACTTATCTGCCTACAAATGCGCTGATCTCGGTCCAGAGCCGAATTGACATGAATACCCACTATGCAGTCTTCCCATGTAAGGAAACAACCATTTCAGGTTAGATTTTGAGTCATATTAGTCAAAACGAGCCTTGAAAGCATTACAGATACCTAACTATTTGGTCATGAAATGGGCAGGCAAGAACCGCAAGGTACGCCGCTCTGCCTTGCGAAGGTTCCTTTCAAGTCTGTACTGAGCGACCCTCACAGTCTCAAGAAGGCGGCATGCCTTATTGAAAAACTTTTGCTTAGAGAGGCAGTACGTGAGCATCTCGCATACTCTTGATCCTCTGTTAGCGCAGACATATAAAACATGATCGTAGTAATACTGGCGTCTTGAGTCGATCTGCATGGGGTGATATGGTCTCCGAAAGCAGCATGGAAAAGGCGTGTGACCTGAGAAATGCTTCCTCCAATTTTCAAGGAGCGCACTCGCTCTCTCACTCGGAAATACATATGTGGCAGTGTCTGATTATTGAGGATGATCAAGCTAACGCTCGCTATCTTGCTAATGGCCTGACGGAGTTAGGACACGTAGTTACCGTTAGCATGGATGGAGCGAGTGGCCTAGAAAATTCCATGAAGGACCAATGGGACATTATCATTTTGGATCGAATATTGCCTAATAATGTAGATGGCCTTTCAATACTATCCACGTTAAGAGCGCTGGGAAAAAAAACTCCAGTCTTGGTGCTCAGCGCATTGTCGGCTGTTGACGATCGGGTTGACGGTTTACGAGCAGGTGGTGATGACTATCTGGTCAAACCGTTCTCCTTTTCCGAGCTGGTCGCTAGACTGGATGCCCTGGTCAGGCGAACGCGCCCTGATCTGGATATTAAAGAGCTTCGGATTGCCGATCTGTCGGTTAATGTCACAACACAAAAAGTGCAACGTGCCGGAATATCAATTTCCTTGCAGCCGCAAGAGTTCCGTTTATTGGTCTATCTGATGCTTAACGCTCACAGGGTCGTGACGAGAACAATGCTGCTTGAAACGATCTGGGGCTACAGCTTTGACGCTCAATCGAATGTTATTGACGTTCAAGTTAGCAGACTGCGCCGCAAGATAGATTCCGTGTCTACAACCCCATTAATCCATACTATACGTGGAGCGGGATACACCCTTTCTGATGCACAGGATCCCAGCTTTACGGAGCCAGAAAAAAAATGACCCAGTTTTTTCAAAGACTGTGGAATTCCATCTCTTTTCGCTTGACGTTGAATTATGGATTGCTGGCGATTCTAACAACAGTGATATTGATCGTATTCATATACTTTCAATTCATCGGCGCTTTACGTACTGAATACACACGCCAGATAACAGCGGCCGCCCAACGTTTAGAGGTGATTTATGAAGAAGGTGGCCGCAACGCACTCATATCGGCTATTGAACTGACACTTTCGGATCGGATCGATTCTGACAGAGAAATCTACCTGCTTCTTGATAAAGATGGCCAGAAGGTAGCCGGAAACTTGGACAAGTCCCCACCGTCTAACTCGACATATACCGGCGTTTTTGAAGGTGAAATTATACAAGATGGCATCCCTACCCGTGGCCATCTAAAAATCCAAACCCTGCCCGGGGGAGAAACATTGGTCGTAGGACATGATTTAAGCGAGATGAGCGACATTACCTTATTAATCGGCCAAGCAACGGTAGCGGCTATTATTTTAGCCGCCCTTCTGGTCGTTTTGGGAACATACATATTTAGACGAGAACTGGCGTACCGCGTTAGCCATATTCGGCAAACAACGCAGCAGATTGGTGCCGGTCAACTCTCTAAACGCGTTTCTACCCCAACAGGGGAAGACGAGTTCACCCTACTTAATCGCGACATCAACACAATGTTAGACAGGATTGAACTTCTAATGAAGAGCGCCAGACACATATCAGATACCATTGCGCATAACCTTCGTACTCCACTGACTCGTATTATGGGTGCGCTGCGAACGGTGCAGCGGCCGGGCGCATCTATGGCGGAAATGCTGGAGGCCAACCAACATGCCATAGCAGATATCGAGCGTCTCAATGTATTGCTCGAAAAACTTCTGCAAATTGCCGAGATGGAAGCTGGCATACAACGTCGTTCGTTCAAGTCTTGCGATCTTGACGTCATCGTTACCGACGTTATGGAAATGTATGAGACATTAGCGGAAGAAAAAGGAGTTTCGTTACATCGTACGAAGCTGGACAACGTTACGCTTCATGGCGACGTAAATTTGCTTGCCAGCGCGTTGACTAATCTGATCGACAATGCGGTAAAGTTTGCCGCCAATCGGGTCGTAGTTGGCGTAACTAAGCAGGAACGTACTGCACTTATTACTATCAGGGATGACGGAACTGGGCTGCCTCCTACCGAATATGAGCATCTGGGAAAGCATTTTTATCGGTCGGACCCATCTTCGGAAGGCTATGGTCTGGGTTTAACCAGTGTAAAGAGCATTGTCGGTTTGCACGGTGGCGCTCTTTCCTTTTCTGATGCTCAACCGGGGTTGTGTGTAGTCGTATCACTGCCGCTTGATCCAAAGTTAAATCTATAAGGTTGGTACGCGTCACTTCTCTTCGAGCACAAGCAGAATATTAACCACTGCCCAACCGTATAGCCAGAAGCTCACACTGGAATCACTCCCGCTATAAAAAACTCACATGAAGCGCTTTCGAACGTTTGATATGGGTTTAAGCACACACATCTGGTACGCCCCAACGGCTATAGGCAGAAGGCTTTCCCCGGCGCAACGATCAGCAAACCTGGCGAGGAATGCAGCCACCAATGCAATAAACAAAGCACCCACCATATCAGATGGCCAATGAATACCGAGATAGATGCGCGACCAAGCTATCAGTAGACCACTAGTGCCAGCGACAGTAGCCTGCCATTTATACGACATCAAAAGCAAAGACCAGGCACAAGTAAACATGACCAGTCCGTGATTGCTAGGAAATGAGGGGCTTGGACGATGGGTCAATAGGTTGTGGCCTATTGGCTCAAGAAACGGGCGGTCAACTGGAAATAGTAGGCCGATGGACCAACTTAAAGATATCGCGGTGAGAACCGCGATCAATAGCATCTGAGCTCCTCTTCTCTCAGTATCATCGCCCCTGACCCAAAGCCAAGTGATACCGAAGGGCACAGCATAGATCAAATACTTTGCCATCGCATATGCGAAAACCACCAACGGGCTATTCACGTCATTTGCAGCATTGATAAGGAGAAAAATATCGCGATCGACTTCCTTCATGGAACACATCATTTACAAATTTGAATTTTCTGACGGTAAACCGCACCAACTGCCCTCCGAACTCAGGCCGCTGCTCATGAAGGCGTGTCTCCATCTTAACGCCTTGAGCTATGCCCTTCGATGGCAATCCTAAACATGACCAAAATGTTAGGAAATGGTTAGCCACAGTCTTTTATCCCTTCTATATCCTTACCTTTTCGGCTGCCCGAACAGCGGCCACAAATAGTCCTGGAAGACGGCACTATAAAGACGAGGAGATCGATGCATAAGCAAAAATATTACTCTGCAGGGTTCATGCTTCTTATCGGCGTGGCCACCGCATTGGGTAGCTTGGATTACGGTATGGGCACTATGGCCCGCATGGGACCTGGCTACTTCCCGCTACTACTGGGCATTCTTTTGGCCCTCATCGGCATACTGATTGCAGTTACCCCTGATTCGCCCGATGAGATACGCGCAGATGTTGAGCGTGAGCCGTTTGCAGTAATAGTGCGCCGTCGCCTTAGACCTTGGGGCGCTGCGGTTGGTAGCGTCATCGCTTTCATTGTGGTGGGGAAGTACGGCGGCCTCGTTCCCGCAACATTCGTGCTGATACTCGGTTCGGCATTGGGCGATCCGAAGAACTCTGTAAAAGCCAGTTTTTGGCTCGCAGTGGGAGTTGTCGCATTCGCAATTGCCGCTTTTCATTACGGTCTGCAGTTGCAGTTTCCACTATTTTCTTGGGGTTGAGTATAAAGGCGAGCCAACATGATAGATAATCTTATACTGGGCTTTCAGACAGCCTTTTCCCTACACAACCTGATGTATGCTTTCGTGGGCGTTGTACTAGGCAATCTTATCGGCGTGCTGCCGGGGATTGGCGCGTTGGCCGCGATATCGATGCTGTTGCCAATAACGTATGGACTCGATCCAACGGGCGCATTATTGATGTTGGCGGGACTGTACTATGGCACCAGCTTCGGTGGCGCCACGACTTCTATCTTACTTAACCTACCAGGCACAGCGTCACATGCCGTGGTATGTGTTGACGGTAACCCGCTGGCACGTCAAGGCAAGGGAGGCCAAGCAATTTTCATGGCCATGTTTGCATCCTTCGTCGGCGTGTGTGTCGGCATCGTGCTCATGATGTTTTTCAGTCCGATGCTGGTAGACGTAGCCTTTTTGTTTGGGCCGTCTGAATATTTCGCCCTCATGTTGATGGGCTTACTTGCGGCCTCCACGCTGACCAGTGGTTCTCCTCTCAAGGGAATTGCATCAGTAGTTGTCGGGCTCATTTTCGGTGTAGTTGGAACAGACGTGAACAGCGGTGTTGCACGCTTTGACTTTGGCATACCCGAGTTACAGGATGGAATAGCATTGGTAGCCTTAGCAATGGGTTTGTTTGGAATCACGGATGTACTGTCCAACGCTGCAAACCTGGGGGAAGGCACCTTACTGACGAAAGGAATCGGTGGACAGTCCGTTCGGCCTGGAAAAGGGGAAATACGCAAGGCGATGCCATCCATAGCTCGCGGCTCAGTCATCGGTTCTGCGCTGGGCATTCTACCGGGCGCGGGCGGCACTATGGCGTCATTCATGTCGTATGCAACGGAGAAGAAAGCGTCGCACTCTCCTGAGCGCTTTGGTCGGGGTGCCATGGAAGGTGTATCAGGCCCTGAATCGGCCAATAGCTCTGCAGCAATTACCGCTTTTATCCCAACGCTTACCCTTGGAATTCCAGGCGATGCGGTGATGGCACTCATGCTGGGTGCATTGATGATTCACAACATTACACCGGGCCCTCAGTTGATGGTGGAATACCCGGCCATGTTCTGGGGGCTACTGGTCAGCTTCTGGTTGGGCAATTTGATGTTATTGGTGCTCAATATTCCCTTGATCGGCGTCTGGGTGAAGTTGCTGTCGGTGCCTTATCGTCTAATTTATCCAACAGTGCTTTTTCTCATTGCCATCGGCGTATATAGTACGAACAACAATTTATTTGATGTCAGCGTCGTCCTATTTATTGGCATATTTGGCTATGTGGCAGCGTCTTTGGGTTTCCAGCCCGCGCCTTTGCTCATGGGATTCATCCTTGGCCCTATGATGGAGGAAAACTTCCGGCGCGCACTATTACTCTCGCGGGGAGATGCTTTTACCTTCTTTGAGCGCCCCTTAAGTGGTAGCTTTATGGCCGTAACTATATTGATGCTGGCCACCGTCGCATATAAGCGCCTGCGCAACCGTCCAAAACCATCGGAGGTGCAGGAGGAGCCGTCCAGCCTATGAATGTTTATTGCGCGCTCAACATAGAGACATGTACATGACTCTGGCAGTTCAAGGACATGTCTCTATGAGATAGGAGTTCCTCTCCTACTTCAACGGAAATAAGGAGAGGAACGCTCAGGACAGTTTCGTCGGAGAATCATTGTGTCTACGTACTGTTCCGAGTCCGAGAAACGAAATAATGTTTATATCCGGGGAGGCAACGTTGTAAAGACATTTAGTCTAGAAGTCCACACACACCGGCGCTTTTATTTGGAGCTCTATGCGTTGAAGCGCTCAGCATGAAGACCAGTTCACTTCATCTCGACACCATCCGAGACCTAAAGCAGATAAATTCACTGTTCGTATCTATTTCCTATCCCGTCTTAGAAGAAAATGGTCTGTTGCGCAGTGCACGTCTAGCTTCTATCGAATAGGAGAATCCTTAGAATATTCGGCGCAATCCATTCACATAGATTGTCTCATTGGCTCAGCCCGCTTACGTACGGAGAATATGGAAGTATAGAAAATTCAGTCGTATAAATCTCTTTACTAATTCTCGTTCGTGTTGGTTTTGAGTCCTTAAGAGCTTTACACTACCAAGCTTCGCTGTCTACCAAAACCCAAAGTCGCCCGGCCGGCCTCGATGGATACCGACATGGATTCGCCCAGACGCTGCGCCAGGACCGGCCGCCACGGCACCAATGTGAAACCGAGCCCGTCATCCAGCATGGCGTAGCGGCCGCTCGCTAGGATCACGGAGCGCCGGTACACGCCGCTGGCCTGGCCGTCCTCGCCCATCTGCTGGTACGCCAGCCCCGTCTGGATGGCGATTCTCTGAGCCACCGCGGCCACTTCCCGCTCGCGCAAGGTATTGAGCAGCCCGCGCGCGACAATGACGCGCTCACCCTGGCGCCGGGCCAGCCCTTGCTCCTCAAGGTAGGCGGCACGCGCCTGCATGGCTTGCCGCACCTCGCCACCAAACCCTTCACCCGTCAACTCCTTGCCGCCGTCGATCAGCTTGCGGTCCAGCCAGGTCGCGCCCAGCGCGTCGATCTGGCGCGCCAGCGGCAAGTGCGAGCGCACCGTGACATTGATGCCATGGCGCATTTTCAGGTCGTGCTCACGGCCTCGCTTGATGAGATCAGCGGGCACCTTCCAAGTGTCCTCGTCCATACGCTCGACAATCTCGGCGCGGCGCAGGCTTTCGAGGCGCATCACATGCGAGCGCACGATGGCCTTGGGGCTGGGCAGGCGCGCCTGACCTTTGCCCGGGCTTTTCTTGGCTTGCCACTTTTCCAGTTCGGCCAGGTGGACGGCTGGGCGGTAGATGCCGTCGCGTGCTGACCGTTCAATGTTCTTATCGGCTGCGCTTTCCGAGATGGGCCACACCTCGACAATGCCTTCGATCGGGAAGTCCGCCAGTACCATGCCAGGCTGCAGCGCAAGATAATGCGCCCGACCGTCCACACCGTCGATCACGATATAGCCCTTGTCGTAGAGTTCGTTGGCAAGCCCTTTGTCGGCGATGCAGCCGATAAGAGGTTGGCGCAGTTCCGGCCCGGATTCGATCACGCATTCGCGCGCCTGGCCGCGCATGGCCCGATGCATTGCGCGCAGGATGTCGCCACGTTCGCCCAAGCGTCGCAAGGTGGCTTCCATTTTCTCGTCAAGCTGATAACGGCCTTCATCCATCTGGTGCGCCAGGCCCATGCCCGCCAGGTGCTGCAAGCGGGCCGCCAGCGCACGCTGATAAGGCGAATCGCCCCGCAAGTTTGAGACGCCCATCGGGTCGGCCTCCACCGCCATGCGCAGCAGCGAACGATCCAGTGTCGTGAACCGCTCCTGCTGGACCTCCCACTGCAAGGTGTCGGCGATCTCGCGTTCGGTTCGCGGTCCGAGCCATTCGGTCGCCAGTTCGGCGGCGCGCTCGCGCATCCCGTGACTCATGTACTCCGGTGCGATGACCAGGTCCTGGCCGTTGTCGGCGCGCCCGCGCAACACGATGTGAGTGTGCGGATTATCGGTATCCCAGTGATCTACGGCAACCCAATCCAGCCGAGTCTGCAGATCGACTTCCATGCGCTGCATGAAGGTGCGTGTAAAGGCGCGCAGATCGCCGATCTCCGCCGCATCTTCGCTCGACAGGATGAAGCGGAATTGGTGACGATCCTGCTGGCAACGCTCGGCAAACGCCCGCGTATCGGCCTCGTCGATCTGGGTGCCATAAGCCTGACCGCGCTCGCCTTCGCGGGTCACGCCATCGCGCTCGATATAACGCAGGTGCGCAGCAATGGCATCCGAACCTGGCTTGACCATCACAAATCGGGATTTGACGACCACGCGCCGGGTGCGCAGCGTCGGGGTACGGCTGCGCAGTCGGGCCGCCACCCGGCCCCGGCCGAACTGGCTGCCACGCGTCGAACGGCCAGCGGCCTGGCCTGCCTTAGAGACATGGCGGAGTACCAGCGATACAAAACGTTCGCCGCTGCCGCCGCGCTGACGGGGCGCGCCTGGGCGTGGCCGGAAATGGTCGTCATCAGCTTTTGCCATCAACCAACCTCCCCGCAAGGCGGGCGTAGACAAGCGCAGACAGCACACCGCGCAGCCAGAGTTCATGTACCAAAGCGGCACCCCACGACACGTGCGCCCCAGGCGAGCGTGCCGTCTCCCCACACGTGCAGACAAGGCTTTGCGGCCAACCACGTGCTGGCCCTTTTATCTTGCCCTCGTCTCTACTCCGCGCCCCTCGTCGTCGCCCAGGCGACGGCGACCATCCGCCGACCCGGCCGATGCCGGGCGCGTCACGCCAACGCGATGGCCGTAGGCTGGGCGGGCGTGGCGTGACCGGCGAGTCGGGTCGAGGGCAAGCCGCCTGCACGGGAAGCCGCATATTGCATGCGGCGGTTGCCGCAACGGCGTGGCATTGCGTCATGCGCTCGCGCCGCATGGCGCGGTGCAGACCGTGTGTAAAGCGATGGCCCGAGCGCTTGCCGTTCACGGCGCGCTCCAGACCCACAGCGGCACGGCTACGCCGTAGACCGCTGCGTGCGAAACAGGGCCGAAATAACGGCTGTCGAAAGACGCCGAATGGTCGGTGCCGAGCAGGAACCATTCGTTCGGGCCGAGCAGCCGGCAGCCCGGCCAGGACGCAAGCGGGCGGCCCTGGCTGTCGTGCGTGAGCGTCAATGTGCGAAGGCGGCCATTGATGCGAACAATGCCATGGCGCACGCAGACATGGTCGCCGTAGCCCGCCACAATCGGCTTGATGAGCGGCACTCCAGCGGGCAGATAACCGCGCTCGACGGCCAGCCGCGCAGCGGCGGCAGACAGGCGTACCAAGACGGCATCACCGACGCTGGGCGGCTGCATGCGGATGGCATAGAAGCCACGCGGCATGCTGTCGCTGGCGTTGTAGACCAGGCGCGGCGCGTATGCGGCTAAGCCGTCCGTCGGTGCGACGGAGCGCAGCAGGCCGGGCGCGAAGATGGCCGCCAGTCCCACGGCCATGCCGGCGAGCACCGCAGCGCGAATGCGCCAGGCGGGTCGGCGGGACAAGCGCAATCCGTTGTGCATGACATTACGCATGGCGATCTCCCTGGAAGGCGCGGCGCGCAAGGTAGGCGGCATGCCGCTCGGTCGTGTAGGCCGGCGGTGCCTGCCGAACCGCAAGCCGATTAGCCACGGTGCGCCAGTAGGTGGGTGAAACCGCCACCGGCGCGATGCCTTGCGCCTCAATCGCGTCGATCAGCGCGAGTACGGTTTTGACCTGCGGTTTGCCATCAACGCGCAGCAGCAGGCGCGCACCGGGCGTGACACCGGCGATGCGCTGGATGGCATCCAACGGCGTGGCTGCCTGCATCACGATCAGCGTCCAGGCCACCGTGCCATAGGCATTGGCCGCCCAGCTCAAGCGACAGCAGACGGCGCCGGGCAGAAAGATAGCGAGACGCCGATAGTCGTCCAGGCGCACGATGCGCTGTGGCGCGCCAAAGCGCAGCCGGATGCGAATGTACCGCCTGACGCTCGCCAGCGCAACGCGCGTGAGCGGCACGGGCGGTTGCGCAAGCGGCGGTATGGATGACTGCACAGGTGACGCCGTCATGACTTGCTCTCCGGGAATTCGTGCTCCAGCAATGCGCGCAGCATGGCGGCGGCGGTCACGCCGCGCTTGAAAGCTGCCACCTTGATGCGCCCGCGCAGCGAGGGCGTCACATCAATGGTGAGCCGGGCGGAATAAGCGGATGCTTGCCCCTCGCCACGCCGCACCCAGGCGGTCGCGGCACTCGGTGCCGGACGCGGGCCAATGGCGGGACGCTGACGCGGGTCGCTCATTGCAGCGCCTCGCGCACATGAAGGGCCAGCCGCGCGATCTCGCGCGCCGCTGCGCCTTGCGCATCGCGCTCGCGCACCAGCAGTCCGCCAGCCACGCTGTCGGCAAACGCAATGCGCTGACAAACCTCCGCTGCCAGGGCGGGCACGCTTTGCTCGGCCAGCGCGGCACGCGCTTCCCGGCCGATGACGGTGCCGACCACCCGGCGGTTGATGACGAAGGCCGCGCGAAGCGCAGACCGATACAGGCGCGCCTTCTCAATAAGCCGCACCATGTCGGCGCTGGCCCAGATGTCGTAGGCCGACGGCTGCACGGGAATCAGCGCCAGATCGCTGGCCAGCAGCGCCGAGCGGGTAATCGCCGCCGAACGCGGCGGGCCGTCGATGATGACGAAATCGACTGTTTGCGCGATTTGCGGCACTTCGGCATGCAAGGTCTCGCGTGCCAGCCCGTAAACGCCGTACAGGCGCCTTAGGGCGCTTTGGGCGCGCCGTTCGGCCCAATCGGAGGCCGATCCTTGCGGGTCGGCGTCGATCAGCACGACCCGGAATCCTTCAACGGCCAGCTCCCCGGCCAGGTGCGTGGCCAGCGTTGTCTTGCCCGCACCGCCTTTCTGGTTCAGCAGCGCAATGACCCGCCCACTGCGTGGCTGATCGAGATCGGCGTTAAGCACGCCGACGACGGCAGGCAGCGGCTCACCTTGCTGACCGCTTTTTACAGCTTCTCGCGGGACGTTGGTCAAATTTTGCGCAAACAACCTTTCCCTATCAATCTTAGTTAGTCTTTTAGTTAGATAGTTAGAAGAGCCCTGCAAAGCCAGCAATGGCGCGGCTGTCCAGGCATCTCTGCGCCTGATAGCACGACGATTTTGCGCCTGATGGCACGAACCGGATGCGCCTGATAGCACGAAGCCATCCACAGGATATTCACAGCCTTGTCCACAAGTTATCCACATTAAAAACTCCTGATCGGGGTGCCTCAGGGCGTGGGCGTCATCGACGCGCACGCGGGTTCGCGATAAAAGAAAAGTTGCTCCACGCCGCGCACCCGGGCCACGCGCAAGCGGTAGCCCGGCAGGCTCTGACGCTGTGCGAGGCGGCGCACGTCCAGGGCGAAATCGGTATAGCGCGCATGGCTACCGGATTTGGCATACAGGTGGCGCAGCTCAAAATGCCAGCCCATGGACTGAGCGCCGCCGTGCTTGCGCACCAGGCGGTACAGCCAACGCTCAATGCCGCCGGTCAAGCGGAAGTAACGCGGATCGATGCCCAGCACCAGGGCGTTGGATAAGACGCCTGTGTAGAACCAGTCGGGCAAAATCAGATCAAGTCCGGCCGAGCGGCCATCGGCATGGACGATCTCCTTCCATTCATTGATCCACGAGAACCGATGCAGGCGCCGGCCATCGGCCTGACGCAGCGAGGTGGCGACTGTCGTCGATTGCAGACGATCGAGCGCGGCGCGCAGACGCTGGTAGTCGCGCAAGCCGGTGCCGCGCCCGATGAAGGTCAGGATTTCGTGCGGCGTGGCCGCAATCAGCCGCGAGGTCGGCAGCCCGCGGTCGCGGGCGGCGACAAGCTGGCTGGCGGCCCAGATCAGCACGTCCGCATCCCAGATCGTGGCCATGCCGTGTTCCGGCACGGCTTCCACCCGGATGCGTACCGGCCCGGCGGCAAAGTCGATAGGCACCACCCGCCGCGACTTCGACAAGGAGAAGAAGGGATAGGCCATGAGATCCTGCGCATCACGCGGGCGCATGTCCCCAGGCAGCGCGCGAAACAGCGTGAGCTGTTCGCGTTCGCTGGCCGGTGTTCGCCGCGTCGCCATGTCCGTTTTCCGTGCGCCCGGCTGTCAACGGCCGGCGTGCCGATCCAGATATTCGGGATCGGACGTCATGGCGTAGCTGCGGCCATCGGCCCAGGCGTCCAGGTCGGCGACGGCGTAGAGCACGCGCCGGCCAAACTTGCGAAAACGCGGCCCGCCGCCCAGCACGCGCTGCTTTTCCAGCGTGCGCGGCGATAGGCGCAGATAGTCGGCCGCTTCGCTATTGGTCAGGTAGCGCGCCGGTGTCGCCGCCGGGGCGGCAAACCCGGACGCGGACAAGGTAGACGGGGATACGGGGGACGTGGCCATGCTGCCTCCAGCGATGCAATGCGTGGGCGGGACAATTCCCGCCGCCTGGAGACAGTCTCGGCACAGGACGGCGCAGCCGGAAGGGAGAAAGATTTAGGGGGTAAGTTTTTCTCCCTGTTGGGTGTTTACTCGTCCGGCGCGGCGTGACGCAGCCCGGCCAAGCCCAGGTAGCCGCCGCGCATCAGCGCCAAGGCGCGTGCGAGGCTGTGGCGCAGTTGCGCCCGCAGCGCGCTGTCAGCCTGCCATTCTTCACGCACCCGGTCGGGGCCATAGAGCACTTCAGCGATCAGCCGCTGGGATGCGCCGGCCCGCACGCCATCAAGCGCCTGCAAGGCACGCAGATGGCGCAGGCTGGCTTGATTCACGCGAGCGGCGTCTGCCGCCATGCGGGGAGCGTCGGCCACTGGCCGCCCGGCGGACGCCCGGCGCGGCGCGAACCGGGCCGCATACGTGGCCAGCAGCGCCGCTTGCGCGTGGATGCGCGCATCGAGCGGCACAACGCACTGCCCAGGCGCGCCGGCGAGCACCTCGGCATCAAGCCGGGCACGCAGACAGCGCGCACCGTCACGGGCCTGCAAGGCAAGGCCATCGAGGAGCACCGCCAGGTCTTTGCGGCCGGGGATGTGCCAGAGATTCAGGCCGACCTCCGAGTCGGCATCCGCCATTTCGTCCGCCGCCCATCCAGGCGGATGTGCTGCCCGCAGATGCAGCAGCGCCGGCAGGCGCGCGTCCCAGATAGGGTGCGCTTCGCGTGCGTCGAGCGTGGGATTTTCCAGCCGAACCAGCCCCCAGGGGGAAGCCGCGTTGGCGGCCCGGCGATCAGCATCGTGCCAGCACGCCCGATAGTCGGGGTGGCGGCGCAGGTACTCCCACGCCAGATCCGTCGCATCGAGCCGCAGCACGTAGAGATAGGCCGCCGTCGCTTGCCACGGCGCGGCCTGAGTCGAGTGAGCCATTTGCCCTTCCTCCCGCAACAATGCCCCCGACCCCGGAATTGGTGCGGGGGAGAGCAGACGGCTGGCGGTCTTCACCAACCGAAAATGTGCGGAAGGTGTAGCGACCCGGCCTGGTGGGCCGGGCGCTACTCCTCGATGTAGGCGCCCTGGGCGGTAGCCCGAGCGGCGTAATCAGACAGCGTGCGCGTGGCTTTGAAGCTCGTGTCCACGGCCACGAGGTAGCCGTTCGGGCCGTGCAGGGCTTCGAGTTCGGCCAGGTGAATGTCGGTTAATTGCGGGAATCCGGTATTGGCGTCGCAAAGCCCATGCAGGCGGGCCGGGTCCTCCGGGTAGGCAAAGGCCAGCAGCCAGACCACGCCTGCATCGGGCGTGTAGAGCTTGGCCACCGGCATGGGATCGAAACCGGGGTCTTGGGCGCGCCGTTGGCCGTGGGCCAGCAGTTGCGCCTGTTGTGCATCAGTCAGCAGCGGCATGGGAACCTCCAGGCCAGAATAGCGAGTTGCGCATCGGTAAGGTGAGCAATGTACGCATCATTCATGACGGTACAGCGAGACGCATCGGCGGCAAACCGGCTTCACGACGAATTGTAAGTCCGCTTTTACGCTTAGGCGTGGAATCGCCATGGCGTATCGGCAGTTTTACGTACAAGCGGCAGATCGTAAATCCGTAAAGCCGACGGTCCGCCCATCAACAATGAACACTATAGATTGTAGCCCTATAGGACTCTATCAGGTGTCATTCTTTATTTTGGGGATGACACGCGGATGGCGAAAGAACACAACCTGGGGCAGGCGATCAAAACCGTGCGCGCCGCACGCGGCTTGAGCCAGGAAGCGTTTTCCGACGTGTCCAGCCGCACATACCTGAGCACACTGGAACGCGGCCTGAAAAGCCCCACACTCAGCAAGTTGGCCGAGCTGTGCGAGGTCATGCGGATTCATCCGCTGACGTTGCTAACACTGGCCTACGCCACCGAAGCGGGTCAAGCTGAGCAATTATTGGCACAAGTGCGTGAGGAACTGGACGATATCCTGGCTTCCAACAATCCATAAGAAGACAATGTAGCCTTTACTCATCCATTTCATACCCCCAACCTCATAATGAAATCTTTCAGCGAACGCCGTGGTCTGAAGCCGACCCAGGAAGTCATTCAAGTCAACGAAATGTCAGATGAGCTTCGTGCTTCGCTATGGAACACGCTACATGTCGTCGTGTGGGATTCGGCGGATTTCATGCACGGGAGTCATCACTCCCGGGCCAAAATGGACCAATTCAGCTCGCTTCTTTGGTTTCACTACTTCAAACGGCCTGTGGATGAGCGGCCTGGCTTCGGATACAGCAACCGCAGCCGGCTTATTCTGGAGGAAATCCGCAAGCACTTCTTCACGGCCTCATGGAACGAAGTCTATGACTTCATCGAATTTGTCGTCCACATCCGGAAAAAGGAAACACCAGAGCTTGTCAAATACCTCAACCACATTCTGACGCGGGAACTATCGGCCTACCGTTTCGTCGAGGACAAGTTGGTCGATATCACCAACGAGCAAGAATTGGAGATGCTGGAGCAGGCGATGGCCGACACCCGGTTCGCCGCAGTCACGGCGCATCTTCGTCGCGCACTGGAACTGCTTGCCGACCGCAAGCAGCCGGACTACCGCAACTCAATCAAGGAATCAATCTCCGCTGTGGAGGCGATGGCCAAGGTGGCCTCAGGCAATGACAAAGCCACGCTTGGCGAAGCGCTGAAGCTGCTCGAAAAGCATGGCAAATTGCACCCTGCGCTCAAGGATGGATTCCTGAAACTGTATGGCTACACCAATGACGAGCACGGCATCCGCCATGCCATGCTTGAAGCGCCAGACCTGGACCAGGCCGATGCCAAGTATTTTTTGTTGTCATGCACGTCCTTCGTGAACTATCTAAAGTCCGCGCTGGCCGGGTAACCGCGTCAGCGATGAAAGCCGCCAGGTCGAGACGTCCGGAGCGGCTCGATGCGCCAGCACACCAGCGCGACCCGGCACGGCCGGGGGACGCTCAAGGGGTTCGTCATCCAGGCTCCTTGCCCATCCAATCGGCTGCCACCACATCATCAATGCTGATCTCGGAAAGAACCCGAACATCATCAGCCTTCACCTCGCACCAGCGCCCCCCTTCGATCGCCAGGGTAGCGATTCCATACCGGGCCAGCTCGTCGGCATCCAGGACACCATAAACGGGCCAGTCCAGCCCCTTGTCCCGCCAGGTATGCAGCAAGGCTATCTGCAATTCATCGTGCATATTGTTCCTCCGGCCTGGTCCGCATGGCCATGATCATCCCGCAGTCGGGCCTGCGGCGATAGACGCAAAAGTACGTATGGCGCCAGGACGCGAACGTCAGCTTCGCGCACCAAACGGAAAACCCGCCGATTCTGGCGCGTGGCCGGAATCGGCGGTGCCGTAGGCACGCCCGGCCAGCCGGGCGTGCGGGCGAACTTAGTTCGCCTTGGCCGGACGCGACCAGATGAGGTCGAAGCCGCCAGCCTCGTTCTCGATCAGCCGCGCGTAGATGGTGGCGGGGAACGACGGGTCGTCAAGCGTGACTGAGAGGTAGGGACGGTCCTGCTTGGAGACCTTGCGCCATGCCGCGCCGATCTCGTAGCCGCCCACCACGATGCGGTAGTCCGGCGACTTGTCGCTGTCCTTCTCGGCCGGAACGAATTTGACTTTGACGTTCAGGGTCAAGGTGCGAACGGTGCCGGTGTAGCCGTTGTCCTGAGCGGTGAAGGTGCCGATGTTAGCCATGATGTATCTCCTGAGTTTCAAGTCCGCGCCCATCGCGTCCTTGGTGATTCCGATCAGGCGCAGGTCGGGCGCGGCGCACCCCCTGGGGCGGAAACGCCAGTGGACGACCGGCGGGCACGGCGATTTTGTCTCGCGAGGAATGCGCAACGCGCAAGGGAAAATCGTTGTGACTGCCGGTTGCGCCGCATCAGCCCGAGGCGGCCCGGCGATGTCTGCCGGGCCGCCGTGCCGAAGCCAGGATTCACATAACAAGGCCGCGTTGGGACGGAATTGCGGAGATGCCTTATGGCAGGCACGGTCAACGCCATGACGGTGCAGCGGTGCGGTTTGCAAATGCCTGGACATGTCGGATGTTCCATTCGAGGTCGACGGCAAAGCGCCGGTGCGGCGTGGAGGGTGCCATCGGTGCGGCATGAAGCAAGGTGAACGGCCGTCCCGGCCTCTCGGCTCCGATGTGCCGCTCCCAGCATGCCTATGCGTCAGGTTCGAGGATGAACGGCAGGCACACAACCGGTTCGGTCGCATTCCGGCGTAGCGATCAGCCCGCAGGCCCGGCTGGCCGGGCCTGCCCACAGTCCCGTATCGCCATGCGTATCGGTACGCCGCCCGTCTCGTCTTTCGCCGCGCAGCGGCGCATATCGGGCCGCGTCCAGGCAGACGCGACCCGGCTGTTGTCCGCCCGCGCCTGGCCCACACAGGCGCGGGCGGGCGCGGTTTGCACGGTCCTCGATGGACGGGCAAACCGCTGGCGCAGAAACGCCCGCCGTTCATCTCCTCGCAAGAGGATGAACGGCGGGCGTTTCCAAGCGGCCCTGGCGGGGCGAACTTGCCGCCAGGGCCGCGCTTCCCTGTTGCTTAGGTGGATGTGCGCAGCATGTCAGGCAGCCACTTGGCGCCGCTGGCATGTTGGCTGGCCTCCCTGGCCATGTCGGGCTTCTTGTAGCCTGCCACGCGGTTGACCTCGGCGGGCTTGAACGCCTGGAACCACGCCAGGGCTTGCGCCTTGGGGACGTGGTTGAAATACGCCTCGGCGGTCGGTTGCCAATAGCCGCTCATATCCAGCTTGACAGCCTGCGCCAGGGCATCGGCGCGGCTGTCGTGTTCGCTGCGCACCACGGCATCCACTGTGCCCGCCACGCATACGGCCAGCAGTGCCAGCAGATCAGCCCGCTTCATCTGGCGCAGTACGTCGAGCAAGTCCGCGTCATCGGCGGGCAGGCGTTCACGCCATGCGGTGCGCAACGCATCGAACTCTGCCGCCGCCTTGCCTTCGGGCAGTTCAGGCGCGTGCTGCATCAAACCGTCCTGTGGATGCACGGCGATTTGCAGCAGGCTGTCGCCGCCGTGATAGAACACGGTCAGCGCCAACCGATGCGCCAGCGCGGCCAGGGCCACATCGGGCTTTTTCGCCAGTTCAGCTTGCAAGGCTGCGGTGCGATGCGCGCTCAGGTTGCGCACCAGCCGCTCGGAAAGCGTCTTGGCCGGTGCGGCTTCGGCCCCGCCGTTCTGGCTGTCTCCATCGCTTTCGTTGCTCCCGATGTGTTCAGCGTGCGCGGCCTGCGCGATGGCCTTGGCGTCCTCGGGGCGCAGCAACCCACGATGCACGACCACTTCCCCACCATGATCGAGCGTTACGATCGCGCCGGATGCCGCCATCGTTTCAGGCGCGTAGGCCAGCAGACCCGCGTAGAGCGCGTCCAGTGCTTCGCCCACGCGGTCGCCTTCCTCGTAGAGCTTCGCGGCGGCGTCCTCGTCCTCGGCTTCCTCGGCGGCATGCAGGGCGCTTTCGATGGCCTCTTGCCTGGCCTGCAGCGCGGCAAGGCGCTTGGCCTGCTTGGCGGTGGGCTCGCGCTCGATCTGCGGGGCACGGCGAAACGCGGCCAGTTCGCTGTAGCCGAACGCGGCCAAAGCTTCGACCCATTTCCAGCCTTCGGCGCGGGCCTCGACGGCCAGCGTTTCCAGCTTGTCCGCCGCCAGCCGGGCCAGCAGGTCGGCATCGGTAAGATACATGCCTTCGCCGTCCTGAGCGAACAGGTCACGCCGGATGCCGCCGCCCGCCGCCGTGTAGGTGTCCACGCCCACGAAGCGGGCCAGCGGGCTGCGTGCCGCATCCACGTCGCCGTGCGTGAGCCGCCGACGCAGCGCATAGGGTTCGCGCTCGTAGGCCGGGGCCTCAAAGTACGCAGCTTCCTGGGTCTTGTGGTCGTCGGTGAGGGTCAGCACCATCAACTGTTCCAGCGTGATGCCGCCCTGGCGATACTCGGCCATCAGGCGCGGCGAGATGCGGGCCAGTTTCAGGCGGCGTTGCACGACCAGGGGCGTAACGCCAAAGTCGGCCGCAATGTCCTCAATGGGCCTGCCCTCGTTGACCAGGGCCAGGAACGCCTCGAACTGATCGGCCGGGTGCATGTCCTGGCGCTGCACGTTCTCGGTCAGGCTCACGGTGACGGCGCTGTCATCGGGCACGACCAAGCACGGAATAGTCTGATCGCGGGCGATGCGCTTGCGTTTAACCAGCAGACGCAGCGCGGCCCAGCGCCGCCCGCCCGCCACGACCTCGAAAGATTCGCCGTCAGGGTGCAGCACGACGATGAGGTTTTGCAGCAGGCCCACGCGCTCGATGCTGTCGGCCAGGGCATCGAGCGGTACGGCGGTCTTGCGCACGTTGCGCTTGGACAGGCGCAGATGCGAAAGCGCGATAAAACGCAGCTCGGCAGCCGGAGCCTGCGTCTCGTGCGGCACCGCTTCATCCGCCTGGGCAGTGCCCTGGGCCTGATCGAGCATGGTTTGCGCCTGCCGGGCGGCGTCTTGCTCCATCTTGTCGCTGGCGGCTTGGACGGCGGCGGTTTCAGTTATGGTGGTGGTGTTCATGACGCGCTCCTTGCGTGAGAGAAGCCAGGGGGGTGGTTCCCACCTGGGCACGAAGGGCCGGGGTGGCCCTTCGTGCCCATGGCCACCACGCGGCATGTCCTGGGAGCGCACCGTCAAGGGAAAGAAGCGGGCGGCCCTGGCGCGGCCCGCAGCGCAGCGAGGACACGGGGGCCGCCCGCGACCCTTGACGGTGCGCCCCGAACATGCCAGGCAAGCGCCGTCCGGCGCGCGCAGGCGTCCCCAACGGCTCCATCGCCAATCGGGAACGCCTCAATCGACACCTTGAAAGAAAAATGGGCAAGGCGGGCATGGCCCGCCTTCGGCGCGAACAGCTACAGCAGTCCGGCCTGCGCCATCGACACGACTTCGTTGCCTGCGACGATGAAATGATCGAGCAGCCGCACGTCGATAAGAGCCAAAGCTTGCTGCAAAGCCTTCGTTAACTGAAGGTCCGCACTGCTGGCTTCGGCCAGGCCCGAAGGATGATTGTGGGCCAGCATGAGCGCGGCCGCATTGTGTTGCAGGGCCAGCTTGACGATCTCGCGCGGGTAGACGGCCGCTTGGCTCAAGGTGCCGCGAAATGGCTCCAGATAGGTGATGAGGTGATACCGGGTATCGAGTAGGATCAGCCCGCATACCTCGTGCTCCAGGCCCGCAAGCCGTAGTTTCAGAAACGCCATGGCCTTGTCGGGCGCGCTCAAGTCCTTGCGGCGCAGTTCGCCGGTTGTGATCAGTTCGCGTGCCGCGGCCAGTATCTCGGCCCGTTTGGCGGGGCGCGTGGCGCCATCGGTCTCGCGCACCAACAGCGTGTTGCTTGAGCTCTTGTTGCCATCAACGAAAAGGGAATATTGCGACATGACTGCCTCCGGTTCGGAATCGGGCGGAATTGCCCGAAGACCGGAAGGGGCACGGCGCAGCGCAAGCCGTCACAGGGTCAACGACGACCGCCAGGTCGCAAGCGCACGCGTGCGCGCTGCCCTTGACGAGCGAGCACGCCGTGGCACGATGACTGGCAAAGCAAAGCCGCCTCTCCAACAGCAGACGGCGGTGTTGGTGAGCAAGCGTAGCGCGCAGGCGTTAGCGATGCGCAAGGCGGCGCAGCCGTCCCGTCAGGGATGAGCGGATAGCGAACCTGGAGGACCGCGGCCCGGTCGTGGCCGGGAGACGCAAAACCGAGATTTTGACGAGGCGTTACATGAATGGGCTAGTGATCGGATAATAGAAGCCATTTCCGTCCACCTTTGCCAATGGGACACCACTGTGAGCACGACAACTGCCGAACCACTTTTAACGCTGCTGGAATCCATGTTCAAAGAGGCCATGGAGAAGCTGGTCAGGGAAGGACAGCAGATTCCCGACACACTCCAGCAGGAATTGTTCAACGAGCAAGTGGAAATCCTGCCCGAACAACAACTCGCGCTTTTGCTAAAAAATGCGCCGCAAATGTTGAAGGAGCACCGAATCCTGGAACGCGCTTTTCAGGCCCGCAGTTTCCGCAGGTGGCGCGGCGCGTTTGACCTATTTGAAACCATCATCGTCATATGCAGCGAGGTCTGCGAGGCCAATGAACTGGAAGGACAGCAAGCAGCAATCGAAGGCGACGATTTCATCTTTGAAGTGCTGAGTGGGTTAGCCCCTCGGGCACTCCTCGTCGCAAGAGAGATTCTCTGTCTACTCAGAGGCGGCTATGCCGATGGAGCCCTGAGCCGATGGCGAACCCTGCATGAAATTTCCGTTACCACCTTGTTCTTGGCATCCCAGGATCAGGAAATTTCGCTTCGGTATCTTGCCAGCTTTGCGTACCAATCCCGTCACGCGGCCAAGCAGTTAAACAAGTATGCGGACAGAAACTCGATACAACCTTTTTCCGAAGAAGAGCTTGCGGACATGGATGAGCGTTGCGCGCATTTCGACGAACGGCTCAACCCGCCATTTAAGGGGGGAGACTACGATTGGGCAGCACCCGCTCTCAATGGTCGCGCTGCCAATTTTGCCCACATCGAGGAGGCTGTTGGCTTAGACCATTGGCGCCCCTATTATCGTTGGGCCTCTCAACATACCCATAGCGCCCATCGGCCTGGCGATCGGCTGCTTGGAATGAGCGAAGCGGTCGGCGTCGGCGCATTGGCGGGCGCGAGTAATTCTGGATTCGTCGATCCGTTCCAATTGACGGCGCATTCTTTAACGAAAGCGATCAGCGCCGTGTTGCTTTACACGCCCAACCTTGATCGCCTTGTCCATGTGAAGATCCTGATGATCCTCGTCGACCGTCTTGCCACTACAGCCATTCGACTTGAAGCGAATAGCCTGCGCAGGCATAGACGTACCCCGCTGTCACGGCGCAAGTAAGCTGAACCACCCAAACGAGCCATACAACATGCGCCAAATTCTTAGCCCCAGCTACGAACATGACAAACTCGACAATCCGACCTTCGATGATCTGGTCGATGTGCTTGAGGATTGCTGGAAACACTACATATTCTCGCCTTGCGTACTGTTGCTGAGCACACCGCATGGCGACGTTGCCGCCCTCACACTGCTATGCAGCTATTTCGAGGCAATCGGCGGATACCTTCGCGGTCAGGATACGAACGGGCGCTCGAAGGAATTTTTCTGCATCGGCCTGAGCGAAGTTTTTCCTTCGCCTGGCGTGGCAGACCTCAACAAAGGCGCGGCTGCCATCTACAAGCATGTGCGCTGCGGCGTCGCCCACGAAGGCTTGCTAGGTCATAAGGTGCATTACAGCCGTGAGGGGGCCAAGGGCTTTTATGTAACGTATCCGAAAGCGCCTGATGGCTCGCTCGACACCGGCGCCGAAGTGAGCTCCATCGTGCTCAACGCAGAGACCATATATCATGCCACGCAGGAGCATTTCGAGAACTACGTGCGTCGGCTACGAGATCCTGTGAACCAGGCATTGCGTGAGGCGTTCCGCTCCGTCGTCACCCGGCAGTGGAGTCTGAATGGCGCCCAGGAGAACGTCATCGGTATGACAGAGGACGAGTTTCGGGGCAAAGCCTGACTAGCCAGAATGCTGAATCAGATTCAACGCATCGTTGCCCTGCCACCCCGGATAGAGCCGTGCATAAAGGTGATGGATGGCCTGCATCACCGTCTGGACGTATTCGGCGGCTTCCCGAGGGTAAAAGCGACTGTGTGGCACTAGGTGCCGCACAATACCTTTAGATCAATGTCAAGCAGGACGAAAAATACGAGTCACAGTTGGATTTTCACCGTCTATTTTTAGTTCGTAGTCGCTTCGCATGGCTCGGTAGCTAAGCCGATAATCGCCATTTGAAATAGCCAATTCAAAGCCAGCAGGATCTAGCCACACGACCCCCCCCTTACGGGCGACTGGAATAACAGCATAACGGTCCCGCGAGCCATCCGTACCTGTCAAATTCGCTTTAACTTTAGAAGTAGTGGTAGCAGTGCGTTCAGATTTGGGGAGGCTTCTTTGCCAGCGAAGAAACCTCTGTGGATCGATGAGGTCTTCACTGCTTACATCATCAAGTTCTCTATCTAACCACCTATCGTACTCTTGGCGACGGATTGTAGCGGCTTCACGGGTTTGGGCAAGTCCTTGGGATAGGCAGAATGCCACAAATGGATCATGCGTGCCCCAACGCAAAAGCTCTCTAGCCCAAAAAGCGAACCAAGGTAAATCGGTCGTTTGTTTCCATTCCGAAAGACTCGGCATGGCAAACGCAGTCTTGGTACCGTCAGCCCAAGCCCGGGCGACCACCGCGCCGATAGCTGTGCCTAGGCGAAACTCAAGGTTATCCGTTACGAATCGCTGCCATGCACGTAAGTTTTCCGGCTCTGGCCCGCCAACATCAGGTTCGTTTAGCCACCATCCAAGCACGTCGAACCAGCGTCCCAAAAGCGCTTCATCACTATCCGTCCGTCGTACCCTAAACCCGAAACCACGATCTTGGATAAGTAATTCACCGATAGCTTGAAATACATCAACGCGAGTAGTAGCATCCGCAACACCATATCCATCGGCTTTGGTAAGCGCCTCGCGTATTCGCTCTGCTACCGCTTCGAACCGTTGCCCAACCACGGGTGTAAAGCCGTAGTGATAAAGTCGGCGCCGCTCGTCCGGATCGACATAAAGATGTTCGACAATCCCAGCTCCACGTCGAATAAAAGCATGCTGCAGCCAGGCTTCTTGCTGCGCTGCCACTGCAGAAAATGTAGCGCGCCATAGTTGCGCCAAATGCTGCTCAGCGCGAGATCTAACCATATCCTCGCCATCGGCTTTTGCAACCTCTTCGAGCGCACTCAATAATAGGCCATCAAGTTCGTCTATGGCATCTGCAAGCCGGGAATGGTCATCATTAGCACCTGCTCCCGCATCCCTACTTATTTCGGTTGGGGCCGTGATTTCTAGCCAACTTAAAAAAGCATCAGGCGCAATGCCAAGTAGATTCTCAGCTCTCTTCCAAATGCTCTGCAACAGAGTCGCGATGGGGCTCGACACAGTATCGCTTTCTTGCTCCTCAATTAAGAGGGCGGCTCTCAGATTTTCATAGTCGTCGTGCAATTGTTGTCTTTGTTGGAGCTGGATGGCACGTTGACCCTGCGCCGTAGTGGAAATATGTGTAGGCAGGGCTATGAGTGTCATGCCTTCGATACCCCGCGCGGCGCCTGGTCTTCCGGCACGTCCCGCGAGGTTTCTAAATTCGGAAGTGCTAATCGGTGTCACTTCCTGTTTTTCCGCGACTGAATCCCAACTTCGCCGTTTTAACGAGGTAAGAAAAATCAAGTCGAACGGCAGGTTTACGCCTTCGGTTAACGTGGCGGTCGCCACGGTGATTGGACATATCCTCTTTTCGATCATTTCCACCATGAGGCGACGCAATCGCTGAGGCATCTGTCCATGACTAGTAGCAATGCCGCAGTCGAGAAGAAAAAGCTCAAAAGAATCCGACCCACAATAGTCGATGCAGGCCGCACGCGCCTCATCAAATCGAGCACGCAGAGGTCCGTCTTGGGGTGAAAATTTGACAGTATCTTGCCAATCTTTATGTTCGAGTGCCTCCTTAAACCAGCGCATGGTCTGCTCTGGCTCCTGCATCACTGAGATGAGGATGCGTTGATCCTCTTCTGCGAGGTGCAGCGCCGTCCATAGCACATTCAAGCAGTTGAAACGGTTAAGGCTATTGCGCCAAGTAGCCGGCAAGCTTGGCATTGTTCCAATACGAAGTGGCAAATAGACCGGTTCCTCTTCACCTCTAAGATAGAGCGGAAGACCGTTCATGAGGTCGAGCAATATACGGCCTTGACCATTAGGGACGGTTTCAAGCACGCCAATAAGTTGCCTCGTACTGCGATATCGAGTACCAACTGCCTGCGCGTCAGCACGCCCTTCAGTCCATCTTGCTACTGGGCCCGACGCACCGCCTGCAACAGCCGTCAGCGCGATGCGAACCACATCTGGACGATAGACCAGCACTCTCGAAATCAAGCTCTCTAGTCTGATGGACCGGTTGGCATGATCAGAAAAGCTGACCAACTTGACTTCATTGCCAGTTGGTACGACTTGGTGGGCCTCATCAATGATAAGTAGCTTCAGACGTGCAAGAAGAACTGGCCCCAGATATCGCAACAGCGCGTCAGCCTTTTCTACTGTTGCAATTAAGGTAACTGGCCTATCGGACAGAAGCCAATTGTCGGTGATGCCCCAGTCGGCACCGCCATATAGACCAGTAATCGTGATTTCCTTTCCAAGTTCTGAGTTAAGTTTGGCTTCCACCTCACCAGCAAGCGCGCGCGAAGGAACCAGGTAAAGCGCAAGCGGCGCTATTAGCCCTTCATCCCCTCCTAATAACAGTTCCTTGATCAAAGCGATGTTCGCCACCAGTGTTTTTCCTGACCCTGTCGGCGTGCATAAAGCAAACGAACTTCCCGTCAGAAGCCGCTCCAACCCATGCAACTGTGATGACCATAGTATCCCCCGACCGCGGCTGTATTGATCTCTCGCATAAGTAAGTAGTTTGTCAGTACCTTGAGGCCGAGTCTCAGCGAGCGCCCGTAGTGGTCGATAGATCGTCGATCTGGAAAACCCTTCGGCAACCTCCCGAACAATTGAAATTACCAGTGCGGCATCATCACTAAACGAGCGGGTTGCCATCGCATCAAGCGCATGCAATTTTTTGATGGCTATGCTCAGGCGACTATCGTCCCCTCGACGCAATGAATCCGCAGTCAGCCCCAGTGCTCTGACAAGCTCGACGGTAAACAACCAGGCGACAATTCCGTCTTGTTCGGTATCCGCTTGGCGTTGTAGCAGTAGCGCAGTGGCATTGACCGTGGTCAAGTCTGGATGCTCATTCCAGAATTCAGTTGATTTCAGGATGACATGATCAAAATCAGCTCGAAGGAATGCAGCATACAGTTCGACTCCCATGTGCTCCAACTGTGCCTGCGCAATTAATCCTGCAGCCATGGCAGGCAATCCTCCAAGCTGGTAGGCGCCTGCAGCGAGCAACTCAATAGGAATAATCGTCCGGATATCGTCGTATGCTCGTGAGAGCCATTCCAGAACCTCGCCAGTTCGCCGAAAGCATTCGAGTGCGCGAATCGATGTCGGACCTTCTATTGAACGGAAGATATGACCAGCTTGAAGCAGACGGCGGGCATCGTTCAATTGCCGGGCCGAGTCCTTGTCGCCCCACTGAATGACCGGAACCTGCCATGTGGTTTGAAGACAGCGGACATAAGCTTTCGCTTGTGGCCGGCTGAGCTGGTTTTCTAGTGCCAGCTCTCTACGGATCTGCTCGGCTGCGGCCAATCGATCCTGATTACCTTTTGCCATTAGTTGTTCTGCCAAAGCGAAGTGTAGAGTGCGTCGATAAGAAATTCGCCGTCTTTAAGAACAACCTCTGCAACCTGCAGATCATGCGGCGCAGTATATTCGGGGGGAGGCGCTTCGTAAGGAACCAGGCAAGTTAGCTCTTCTCGCTTGCTAGAACCATTACCGATGATTAAGACCATATTTGTCCGAGCGGGCTGGGGCCCTTTCCCGAGGACGGCCCGATCAATTGAGATAATAGTGGAGGAATAGCCACCGGGGTCGGTCGCCTCAAGGATTCTCTGGAGTTGCCTTAGGCCATGCGGTATGGGCGTATCTCGGTTCAGCTCGAACCAGATGCCGCGGCCGTTATGGACGCTTTCCCCTGTCTCGGGATTTTTTTGTTTGGGCCCATTCAGCAGCGCATCCACGACAGATTGGCTCAGTTTTGCACGCCACTTTGCTTCTCCAACAATGACGCGAACAACCTCCTTCTTTGAATTAAGTGCAATTCCAATGAAATCACTGCCGTGCCTGCCGTAGACCTCACGTGTACGGTCCTGGTCGAAGCGGAGTGTCCATAGATATTTTTCAACGTCCTCGTGCGCACGGAAAAGAAAAACTGGTACTTTCCAGTCATGAGCACCGACAAACTCGTGTTTGTACCCTTCAGTGATCAGGCCCGCCATGACCTCGCCGAATAAACCTCGACGAGTGATCATAGGTAGACACGCAGGATATTGAATCTCTGTGCCTCGCCCATCATCGTCGGGATGGAGAGATATTCCTATTTGCTCATGAAAGTGGCTTCGCGCGTCCAGGTGGGCAGATTCAAAATAAGACCGTAGTGCATCTACCAAAGGTTTCCCAACAGCAGTTTTCTGCTCTAGAAGAAGATGCCCATAGTTACCTTCAACAGTACCGTTTGGATCTAACCATCGATTTAGTGCATCGGTTGGTGGTGGGCAGGTATGCATATGAAGGCTGGCTGTTTTTACATTCGTGTTATGAAAATCCAAGCCTAGTGAACTTGTAATCAAGCTAGCGCTTTGCGTCTCTAATCTCACCAGGCATGAAGCAAGGAATCCTTACCAGATATCGACAAGTACCTTCACCAACACATCGACGGCTCAGTGCACAAGATCTATAGCTATATTTTGTAACACATCACGAGCTATCTAGCACTCCCCGAGATATGCCGATCAGCTTGGTTGGCTGATATTCCTTGGCCATCGTCGGGGAAGTGAACGCGGCACCGCGCCCAGCAAGCCTAAGCGCAAAGCCCCCAAGAGCTGAGAATAGCCGTCAGGCTGCAAGCATGTGCGAGCCCGTGCCTTGACGGAGGACATGGGTCATAACCTTCTTGTTTTTTATCCTTATTTAAGGTATAAAAACCGGAAGTTCACTAAGGACACCACCCATGCCTCTAGCCCATTCCGAACCCAACGATGTTGCAAGCTGTTTGGCCCAGCTCGGCCTTGAGGAGAGCAAGCTCTCTGAAGTGGTCAAGCGTGGATATCTTGCCTTCGCGTCGTGTACAGCGAATGATCCGCCGCTCTATCCTGGATTCAATGCATGGGCGGTCACGGTACGTGCCTTGCGCGAATACCTGTTGCCCGCCGGATGGGAACGGTCCAACGAGAACAACTATTCGCTAGTCATCAATCCGACTGGGACGGTAGCGATTGCCGTGGCCACTGGCGACGAAGGAACCGGCCGCTCCACTGCCGCTCCAATGACAAGATCGTCGAAAGGTCCGAGCACCGCCGAAGCGGTCACATCGAACCAATTGCAGCTCGACCTCATCTTCCCGCCCGTCACGGTGCCGCCCCTCCCGGCAGTTGACGACGCACAACGGATGACATGGATTTTGCTGGTCCACCGCGGCCAGGGTGAAGTACGTTGCGAACTGTCCCTGCCGACGTCGATGGGACCAGACGGGCGCGTAGATGGATGGCAGGAACGGATCATTCTGGGTGCTATCCCGACTGACCCTGATATTGTGGAGATCGTTCCTCCGTCGCCGCCGGACCAGCCGGACATCAACGTCGACGTCAAGCGTCGAGCATGATCCAAGGCGCACTATTCAACCCGTCTCGTCTGAGCCTTGCTCGCAAACGGCGCGGGCTGACTATGACCAAGCTGGCCGCAGCCATCGGTGTCGAACCGCGCTCGATCTCGGCCTACGAAAAGGGCGAATTCGGTCCCGATGAGAATCGGCTTATTCAATTGTCTTCCGTCCTCGGTTTTCCTGTGGCGTTCTTCTTCGGAGACGACTTAGACGAGCCGACGCCGGACATTGCCAGTTTCCGCGCGTTATCGAAGATGACCGCCGGCCAGCGGGATACCGCCCTCGGGGCGGGCGCCATCGCGCTTATGCTGAATGGATGGATCGAGAAGCGCTTTGAACTACCCGAGCCGGATCTACCCGACCTTAGCCGTGAAGATGGACCAGAAGCCGCAGCACTCGCCTTACGCCAGCAATGGGGACTCGGCGAGTTGCCAGTCAAGAACATGGTACATCTCTTAGAGGCAAAGGGCGTCCGCGTATTCTCGCTGTCGATCGACGCTGCCGAAGTCGATGCCTTCTCGATGTGGCGACAGAGAACACCCTTCGTGTTCCTGAACACGCAGAAGTCCGCAGAACACAGTCGCTTCGATGCTGCCCACGAATTGGGGCACCTTGTCCTTCACCGGCATGGTTCTCCGCAAGGACGCGAAGCGGAACGCGAAGCGAATATCTTTGCTTCAGCGTTTCTCATGCCGCGAGCAAGCATTCTGACCTACGCCCCACGCATGGCTACGCTCGACCACCTCATCAAACTCAAGAAGTACTGGAACGTTTCGGTCGCTGCGCTGACCTATCGCCTGCATGCGGTGGGCGTGCTCAGCGATTGGCACTATCAGACGCTCTACATTGAGCTGTCCTCGCGGGGCTATCGGAAGAAGGAGCCTAACGAAGGGCTGCGAGAATCCTCGCAAATCCTGCAAAAGGTCTTTACGGCGTTGCGTGACGAGCGGATTTCAAAGGGGGATATCGCGGGGGAACTGTGCATCCCCGCAGAAGAGCTAGATCAACTTGTATTTGGTCTCGCACTCACCGGGTTGGTTGGCGGAGGCAAAAGTAAAGCCCCCACGGGCCAACGGCCCCAACTTCGTCTCGTAAGCTCATAGAAGGACATTCGAAAATGGCCAAGAAAGACATCCATGTCGTGCCGCACAAAGAGGGCTGGGCGACAAAGAAAGAAGGTGCGCAGCGCGCCGGCGCGGTGGTCGATACGCAGAAGGCGGCGATCGAACGAGCGCAGGAGCAGGCCAAACACGAGCGCGTCGAAGTTGTCATTCACCGCAAGGATGGGACGATCCGCGACAGCGACAGCTATGGCAACGATCCCCGTCCTCCCATAGACAAGAAGCACTAGCTATCCCCACCCATAACGAGAAATAGCCGACCAGGCCACTTTATGACCAATCTTCTACTGCGCCAATCATCACTGCCTGACCTTTGCCCTGTAACAGCGGCGGTTGAGGAGCTTGCGCATGCCGGCGGCATTGAAGAACGCGGCGCGATCTTCACTCGGCGAGAGGTAGTGGAATTCATTTTGGACCTAGTGGGATATACTGACGACCGGCCGTTGCATAAGCTCACGCTTCTCGAACCATCGTTCGGCGATGGCGACTTCTTGCTACCCGCCATTGACCGGCTGCTAAACGCCTGGACGTCCAGCAACTTGACCGGAGATCCTCTCGGAACACTCCACCATTGCATTCGCGCGGTGGAGCTTCATCGTGACACATTCAACTGCACCCACGCGGCCGTCGTCGCCCGCTTAATCGAGCGTGGCGTAGCCACACGCACTGCCCAGGCTATCGCTGACACCTGGCTAGTCCATGGCGACTTCCTGCTCACGAAGCTTCCCTCAGCCTTTGACGTAGTGGTTGGCAATCCCCCCTATGTCCGGCAAGAGATGATTCCCGCAGCCCTCTTAGCAGAGTACCGCAGCCGGTATGCCACGATGTACGACCGGGCCGATCTTTACATTCCGTTCATCGAGCGCTCCCTGGAACTTCTCATGCCTGGAGGGGCGCTCGGCTTCATCTGCGCGGACCGTTGGATGAAGAATCGATATGGCGGCCCGTTGCGCGCTTTAGTCGCCAACGGATATCACCTAAAGGTATATGTGGATATGACGGACACGCCAGCTTTCCATGCGGAGGTGGCTGCTTACCCGGCAGTGACAGTCATCACCCGCGAGAAAGCTGGTGTCACTCGGCTTGCCTATCGCCCTGCCATCGACCGCACGACCTTAGCAAATTTGGCCAACGCTCTGAATGCGAAGAAGCTGCCTACAGAGGAATCCGGCGACGTTCGCGAGCTTGCTGGCGTGACGGCTGGCGCTGAGCCCTGGATTCTCGAATCATCAGACCAACTCGCAATCGTGCGCCGACTGGAACGCGATTTTCCCGCGATGGAAGAAGCCGACTGCAAGGTGGGGATCGGGGTTGCGACGGGAGCGGACCAAGCCTTCATCGGCCCATTCGACGCTTTGGACGTTGAAGACGATCGCAAGGAACCGCTGGTGATGACGCGTGACATTCTGCGCGGTGTCGTCGAATGGCGAGGCTATGGCGTCATCAATCCCTTCGCCGACAAGGGAGGACTGGTCGACCTCGCTGACTATCCACGCCTAAAACACTACCTGGAAACGCACAAAGATAAGATTGCCAGACGGCACTGCGCCAAGAAGGCACCAGGTAACTGGTATCGTACGATCGATCGCATTGCGCCCTCGTTGACCAGAAAACCGAAGCTGCTGATTCCAGACATTAAGGGAGAAGCGCACATCGTGTATGAAGAAGGTAGGCTTTACCCCCACCACAATCTCTACTACGTCACCTCGGATAAATGGGATCTGCGGGCACTACAAGCGGTGTTGTTGTCAGCGGTTGCTCGCTTATTCGTTGCGACCTATTCGACACGCATGCGCGGCGGCTTCCTCCGCTTCCAGGCGCAGTATCTACGCCGCATCCGAGTGCCAAGATGGGAGGATGTGCCCGAAGCGCTACGTGGGGAACTAAAACGGGCTGCCGAGACCCAGGATATCTCGGCCTGCAACCGCGCCGCGTTCAAGCTCTACGGATTGTCCGAGGAGGAGAGCGCGGCTCTTGGAGGAAACGGTGACTAAGCATGGCACTTGATTTGGTCGACTACGAACACAAAGCACAAGAAGCCGTCATGGCCTTCTGGGGCAATAGAGAAAAGGCAAAGCAAAAACAGATCGAATCGGGCAAAGCCGATCAGGGCGAGCGAGCTGGTGTGACGGCCGGCAAGAATATGGACGGGTTCATTTCGTTGATCATCGACTTGATCAAGGCCAACGGCCTCGCGCACGCCAAGATTCATCAGAAACGCGCTGTACTGACTTTGCCTGGCTATTTTCGGCCAACAAAGCTATGGGACCTACTGGTGATGGACAAAGGGGAACTGATCGCCGCCATCGAGCTGAAAAGCCAAGTCGGACCTTCCTTCGGCAACAACTTCAACAACCGTACCGAGGAAGCGATCGGCACCGCGCATGACTTCTGGACGGCTTATCGGGAAGATGCGTTCGGTGATCAGCCCAAACCTTTCGTCGGCTGGATCATGCTCGTGGAAGATGAACCGGCGTCCAGACGCCCGGTTCGCGATGCCTCACCCCACTTTCCTGTCTGCAAGGAATTTCAGGGCGCGTCATACCAGCAACGCTACGATATCCTCTGCCAACGTTTGATCAAGGAACAGCTCTATACCACGGCAGCGCTCATCACCTCACCACGGGCTGCCAGCACCACTGGTGAATACGGTTCACTGTCAGACATGACGGGCCTCAAGAGTTTCGTCACTTCGCTCGCCGGTCACGCGGCAGCTCAGGCAGCGAGATTGGAATAAAAATTGAGCAGCTCTCGAACAGACGAAAGCATGCGCCTAGCGCTTGAATGACACATGCACAAGACAGTCGAATTCCAGCGTGAGGACCTCTTCGCCAAAGTCTGGGCCGTGCCACTGCTTAAGCTTGCGCAAAGCATCGGCGTCTCCGATGTCGCCCTGGCCAAAGCGTGTCGCCGGGCCGGAATCCCTCTACCTGGCCGCGGCCACTGGGCGAAGTCTGAAGGCGCTCGGCGCGCGAAGCCTAACTTGCCAGCACTCAAGAACCCGTATTATCAGACTGTCCGCTTCATGGTGGCTGATGCGACGCTTCTGCCTTTGCCCGTTCAGCGCAAACCAGAAAAAGGCGCTCCCATTGCCGTCCCTGCCCATCTCGATGCCCCTCACGCCTTGGTAGCACGTACGCTCAAGGAAGCGGCTAAAGCCAAAGTAGAACAGGGATACATCCAGCTAGACAGGCAGCGTGCGTTGGATATGCGAGTCAGCCCCGACACCTTGGATCGCACATTACGCTTGATCGATGCGCTGATCAAGGCCTCCGAGGCCCAAGGCCACCGCTGGCAAGTCACCCAGGATGCCAAAACGACGGTCACCGTCGACGGGCAGACGTTTCATTTCTGTGTACGAGAAAAACTCGACCGGCACGAGCTTCCTCCACCGCCACCACCTCCACGGTTGCCAAAGCACCGCTGGGAGCCGGATCTCGATGCGTTGCTACGACCAAGACACATATACGAATGGACGTCGACTGGAAAGTTAAGCATCAGCATCGACGGACTGTGGTTCGTCCGAACAGTCCAAAAAAACTGGAATGATACCGACCGCACGCCGCTTGAAGCCAAACTACATGAAGTACTGGCAGGGTTCGCTCCTGCCGCTGCAGCGATTCAGATCCAACGTGACGAACAGGAACGCAGAAGAAAGGCGGAGGCAGAGCGCGCCATCCAACGGGAGGAAGAAGCACGACGCCGCGCTCATCAGCAGCAATTGCGCATTCGCTTGGTACGCGCTACAAAGCGTTGGGAGCAGGCTCAGCGCCTGCGTGATTTCTGCTCGGCAGTTCAAGCCCAACTGGAGGCATTGCCGTCTGAAGCCCAGGCTTCTGGACAAGCATGGCTGCAATGGGCCTTAGAACAGATAGACCTGCTTGACCCTCTACAGAGCAACCTGCCAAGTCTTTTCGATCTGGCTCCACCGAAAGACACTTGGCTCTCTTCCAGTTCTTCAACGCTCCCTGAAGACGATTGGTGGACGACAAGAAGACGCTAAACGATTGAGCTTGGCTCGTTCATGCGAATGTTTGCCAGCAGGCCACAACGTGTGCCACCTGACCGAATGGCGGCTGCTTGTTCGCAATATATCTACAAATTTCGGACAAAACACCGCGGCCAGCAGATACGCTACACTTGCACGCACTGTTAAACAGTGGCTCTCCGGCGATTTTTCGATTCAGTCCCAGCGCTGCATTTATCGGTCATGGTGGCCCACCCGTCTTTTCTATGCAACAGTTACACTCTAAGTCCCCTAGGGTGTCCCCCTATAAATCAGAAAACTCCACAAGCCTTATAAACATTGGCGTTGCCGCCAACGTGTGATTCCGGCCCCGGCACCACTCTAAAAATACCAATAAATTCAAGCTTTTAGAGCGGTTTATATTCCCACCCCAAGACTGGGGGATTTTCCAAGTTTGCCAGCCAGGTACAGTTTCGGTACAGTGGTGAAGCGCCGAGTGTACTTTTCGGAGCTTTGACTCACATGGGGCTCTTCCCCATTAATGAACTGCACCCCAAAAGTTGGACACCAATCCAACCTTCGGGGTATTTTTTATGGCGCAATATGACGAGGAATTTAAGCAGGCAATAGTTGAGGAGTACTTGAAAGGAGCCTCAGGCTACAAGGTTCTATCAGCCAAGTTCGGGGTGAATCGTATGACGATCAAGGGCTGGGTTAACCTTTATCGCCACCATGGCGATGCGGGGTTGCGTAAGAGGCCCAGCCATTACAGTGCCCGATTTAAACTTTCGGTGTTAAATCAGATGTGGCAGCAGGGGTTGTCATTCAATCAGGTGGCTGCGCTGTTTGATTTGCGTGGGGGAGCCAGAATGGTTTCGGGCTGGGCGCACCGGTATTATGAGGGCGGTTTAGATGCATTAGAGCCAAAGCCCCGAGGACGCCCGAAGAAGATGAAAAACCCCGAAAACCCGTTGCCTGCTCCTGTGCGGCCACAGGATGCCCGTACGCTGGAAGATTTGCGCAAAGAGAATGAATATCTGCGTGCGGAGGTAGCGTACCTAAAAAAGTTGGATGCCTTGGTTCGAGCCAAAAAGCAGGTTGCGCCCAAAAAACGCAAGCTGTAATCGAACTGAGGCAGCAGCATTCACTGGCGACATTGCTCAAGATCGCCAAGCTCTCGCGCAGCACGTTTTACTATCAAGCCAAGAGCCAACAAGGGAGCGACAAGTATGCCGCTCTGAAGGCCCAGATTCGTGAGGTCTACGAGCGTCACAAGGGGTGCTACGGCTATCGGCGTATCACAGCAGAGCTGCACAATGCGGGCTCAGGGGTCAATCACAAAACGGTTCAGCGCCTGATGCAACTGCTGAAGTTGAGGTCGCTGGTTCGCCCCAAGAAATATCGTTCTTATCGTGGGGAAATCAATTCTAATGTGCCCAATGTGTTGGATCGACAGTTCCGGGCGGATCAGCCCAACCAGAAGTGGGTGACCGATGTGACCGAGTTCAATGTCCGAGGCGATAAGCTCTATCTGTCGCCCGTCATGGACCTATACAACGGGGAAATTGTGGCCTACGAAACACAAAGAACGCCGCAACTGCCATTGGTCAGCAACATGCTCAAAAGGGCGTTAAGCAAACTCGGTGATCGCCAAACCCCATTACTTCATTCGGACCAGGGCTGGCAGTATCAAATGCCCGCGTATCGGCGGCAGTTGGCAGAATATGGGTTGAACCAAAGCATGTCACGCAAGGGCAACTGCCTAGATAACGCCTGCATGGAAAGCTTCTTTGGCATACTCAAGTCGGAGTTCTTCTACCTAAACAAATTCGATAGCGTTGAACTGCTTGACGCTGGCCTGAGGAAGTATATTCACTACTACAATCACGAGCGGATCAAGACCAAATTAAAAGGACTGAGTCCAGTTCAATACAGAACTCAGTACTCAGTGGGTTAACCACCCGCTTCAAATGTCCAACTAATTGGGGTCAGTTCATTAATGGGGAAGAGCCCGTAGGTCCAGCCAGTACGCATATCCTGGCCAGAAAAAGCGAAAAGCCGCGTATAGCGGCTTTTCCATTTGGTGCGATCTCTCAGCTTGTTAGCATCCAGTACGCATATCCTAGTCAGATGCAAGCAGATGATAGCTCACGCCCTTGAATAAATGCAATAAATTTAGAACAAAATATTACAAGGAGGGGATATGCCTTTCCGTTATCGGCTAGCACTGGACCTCGGTCCGACTTCACTCGGTTGGGCGGTATTCAGGATAAACGCTGAAAACAAGCCTATAGCCTTGGTGTTAAGCGGTGTCCGGATTTTTTCCGATGGCCGCAATCCCAAAGATGGAACGTCGTTGGCAGTGACGCGGCGATTGGCGCGTGCCATGCGGCGACGGCGTGATCGCCTGCTTAAACGTAAAAGCAAATTGATTGCCGCATTGATCAAGCATGGATTCTTTCCCGCGGACGAGAAAGAACGAAAGGCTCTGGAAGTGCTTGATCCATACAGGCTGCGTGCGGAAGGCCTGAATCGGGCGCTGGCTGCGCACGAATTTGGCAGGGCATTGTTCCATCTCAATCAGCGACGCGGATTCAAAAGCAATCGCAAGACTGACAAGCGGGAAACCGATAGTAGCGTGATGAAGAGCACCATATCGAGCGTACGTAATGCACTGGAGGAAGGGGGCTTTTGCACCGTGGGCGAGTGGTTGTATCAGCGTAGCCGGCAAGGCCAGAAGGTACGCGCCCGGTTCAATGCACAGCGAATCACAACAGATGCGGGCAAGACAAAGATTGAGAAGAGCTATGACCTGTATATCGATCGCGCTATGGTCGAGCACGAGTTCGATGTTTTATGGGCCAGGCAGGCTAAGCTGAACCCCGAGCTGTTCCATGAACAAGCCAGGGCCGAATTGCGCGACATCCTGCTATTTCAGCGACGGCTTCGACCCGTCGACCCCGGGCGTTGCACCTTTTACACAAAGGAAGCCCGTGCGCCCCTCGCATTGCCCAGTGTGCAGCGCTTTCGTTTTTATCAGGAACTGAATAATTTGCGCTGGCTGGATGATAGCCTGGTGGAAAGGCCTCTGACGCTGGCTCAGCGGGACGCCATGGCAGCAGCCCTGGAAACGAGCGTCAAAAAGACATTTCAGCAATTGCGGGCGATTGCAGGCCTTGGCAGTGGCGCGACCTTCAGTATTGAGGATCTTAAACGGCAAGAGTTCAAAGGCAATACAACCAGTTGCATCCTGTCGAAGAAGCAGCACTTCGGATCACGCTGGGGCCGGTTTGATGAAGCCTTGCAAGACGAGATCGTCATGCGTCTGCTGATGGAAGAAAATGAATCCGCCTTGATTGCGTGGCTACAGGAGCATACTGGCGTAGACGAGGCGCAAGCCGAAGCCATTGCGAATGTTGCGCTGCCCGAGGGCTATGGCCGTTTGAGCCTGAAGGCGATACGGAAAATTCTATCTGCGTTGCAGGAAGACGTCCGTACTTATGACAAGGCGGTCCTGGCGGCCGGCATCGATCACCATAGCGACTTGGGAGCGCGCGCGACGGGAGAGATTCTGCCGGAATTGCCATACTACGGCAAGGCTCTGGAACGCCATGTCGGCTTCGGTACCGGCAATCCTGAAGATCCGGAAGAACGGCGTTTCGGCCGGATCAGCAATCCGACGGTACACGTTGGCTTGAATCAAGTACGTGCCGTAGTCAATGAACTGATCCGGCGTTATGGGCATCCGGCTCAAGTAGTGATTGAGCTGGCGCGCGACCTGAAACAGACTTGGGAACAAAAGCGCGAGACTGAGCGGGAGCAGGCTGCAAATCAACAACGCAATACGCTTTATCGGCGAGAAATTGCGGATGTGTTGGGAATTGGCGAAGAGCAGGTCAAACGCGAGCTGATCGAAAAGCGGATTCTTTGGGAGGAATTGAGCTTTGATCCCGTGAAGCGGTGCTGCCCATACAGCGGGGAGCAAATCGGTCTAAAGATGTTGTTCAGCGATGAGGTCGAGATCGAGCATATTCTGCCTTTTGCAAAAACGCTGGACGATAGCCTCAATAACAAGACGGTCGCCCTGCGGCGAGCCAATCGCCTCAAGGGCGATTGCGCGCCATGGGAAGCGTTTGGCCGGCAGGAAGTGGCCGGATTCAAATATGACGACATCCTGCAGCGAGCGCAAGCCATGCCGCAGCGCAAGCGTTATCGATTCGCGCAGGACAGCATGGAGCAATGGCTGAAGAATGATAAAAGCTTTCTTGATCGGGCCTTGAATGATACGCGCTATCTCAGCCGCCTCGCCAAGGAGTATCTGGAATGGATATGCCCGCGGGCAACATGGGTGGTGCCGGGGCAATTGACGTCCATGCTACGGCGTATCTTCGGCTTGAATAATCCCGACATCTTGGGGTGGCGGGGACAAAAGAACCGGGAGGATCATCGGCATCATGCCATTGATGCCTGCGTCATTGGCGTGACGGATCGCTGGTTATTGCAGATCATGTCGGATACGAGCGCAAGAGCTCGTGACCAATTGCATGGGCGCTTGCTGAAGAATATGCCTATGCCATGGCCGACTTATCGGGATCACGTCAAGCGTGCTGTCAGCCATATTTGGGTCAGCCATAAGCCGGATCACAGTTATGAAAAAGCCATGCACAACGATACCGCCTATGGGCTGTTACCGGGAGGCTATGTGCGGGTGCGCAAAGAAGTGGATGGCGTTCGTGTGCGAACTACCGAAAAGTTGGCCGTAATTCCGATTTCCAGCGCCAAGGCGGGCCCGAGGCATGGATTCTTGCCCGACGGCAGCCCCAAACCTTACAAGGGATATAAGGGCGACAGTAATTACTGTATTGAAATCGTACGTGACGAGGCTTCTGGAAAATGGGTGGGCGAGGTGATTTCGACTTATCAGGCCTATCAGGTGATTCGTGAGCATGGCCGTGTGAACGGTTGGAACCGGCTGCGCCATCCAGGTTGCGGTCTGAGCGGCCGTTCGCTGGTGATGAGGCTGATGATCAACGACATCGTCCGGCTGGAAGATAATGGCGAACTGAAAACCTGGCGTGTGGCCAAGATTAGCGGTAATGGCCAAATATATTTTGCGGACATTCATGAGGCCAATGTCGATGCACGCAACCGTGATAAAAACGATTCATTCTCCTATGTCTCCAAAATGGCGGGGTCTTTGAATAAGGCAAAGGCCAGGCGGGTGACTATTTCTCCAGCGGGACGACTTGCCGATCCGGGATATATCCCATGAGCAAGTGATAGAGGAGTCCCGTAATGATAGGGCGCATCGTTGAAATCGCGGATGACAGGCGGCATTTATTTGCGCATCGCGGTTTTATGGTGGTGCGCGATACTGAAGGCGAGCGAAAGGAGCTGGGGCAGGTCCCCCTGGATGACATCGGAGCTGTGATCGCCAATGCTCACGGCTTGAGCTACACAAATAATCTCTTGGTTGAATTGGCTCAGCGTGGCGCCCCATTCGTTTTGTGTGCCGCCAATCACAGTCCCGTTGGCATGCTATTGCCAACCGATGGGAATTATGAACAATCTCGCCGGATCGATGCGCAAATCGCCGCCAAACGTCCTTTGCATAAACAGATATGGGCGGCCATAGTGCGCAGCAAGCTGGAGCAGCAAGCCGCGGTGCTTGAAGCCGTTGGAGCACCGTTCATGCCCTTGCTGGCGCTGGCGAAGAAGGTCAAGAGCGGCGATGCGGGCAATTTGGAGGCTCAAGGGGCAAGGCGGTATTGGGGGCTGTTATTTGGCGGAGAGTTTCGACGCGATCAGAGTTTGGGCGGCGTCAACAACCTTCTTAATTATGGCTATACCATTTTGCGGTCGGCGACGGCCAGAGCTGTGATAGGAGCGGGCCTGCATCCCAGTATTGGCCTGTTCCATAGCAATGCCGGCAATCCCATGAGGCTGGTGGACGATTTGATCGAACCGTTTCGGCCATTGATTGATATCAAGGTCTGGCTGCTACAGAAGCAAGGCGAGAAAGAAGTTGGGCCCGAAACGAAAAGGGCGCTAGTACAGACGCTATATGACGACATGCTGACGGACGTTGGTGCAACGCCCGTGAGCGTGTGCATACAACGTGTAGCCGTTTCGCTGGCGCAAGTATATTTGGGAGAGCGGACCAGGCTGGATCTCCCCTTGCCGGGATTGCCTTTGTCCATGGCGGCGTCCTTGTCGGACGAATAGCAATGTTATCGGGGTATCGGCTTATGTGGATGTTGGTGATGTTTGATTTGCCTGTTCTGGAGAAGGCTGAACGCAAGGCGGCAACAGAGTTTCGCAACACCCTGCTGGACCTCGGTTTCGAGATGAGCCAGTTCAGCGTTTACGTGCGCTTTTGTACGGGGCCCGCGCAGATCGACACCTATTGCAAGCGGGTAGAGGCGGCTTTACCACCCGGAGGCAAGGTAAACATCATACAATTTACGGACAAGCAGTATGAGCGCATCATTTCATACTATTGCAGGGCACAACAAGAGCCACAAAAAGCGCCCGATCAATTCAATCTATTCTAGGAATAAGAGTGCAAAAAAGATCGAAAATCCCGACAAACCTCTTTTTCATCAAGAGGTTGCCGGGTTCCGATTTTATCTGACTAGGAAATGCGCACTGGCTGGAACTTCGAGGGATTCGAGCCACTGCCGGACCGGATTTTATCTGACTAGGAAATGCGCACTGGCTGGAACAGCCTGGCTGGCGTGGCTGCTGGTCCCGGGATTTTATCTGACTAGGAAATGCGCACTGGACGGAACTTACTGCGCATGGCGGGCCTCCTCACGGTCATTTTAATCTGACCAGCAAATGCGCACTGGTTAAAGCTCAATGGCGTCAGAGGTATTGAATAGCTTGGCCGAGGGAGTTGGCAGTCTGCTCCTGATCGTGGAAGCGTTCGGCGCTGCGGTAGCCGGTCTTTATGACGACGTCATCCAGAAGCAGGCAAGGTCGTCCAGGAGCGTGGGGCGAGCTATGCGGCCTTATGTAGAGGGTGTTTCTTGCGCAGGCTTGCCGGGGGCGGAATTCAAGATGTGCTGCATCATTTTCTTGGCATAGAGCGGCAGGTCCTGAGCGTTGCGTACGCATAGCACGAGGTCTCTGGTGGCCCAAGGGTCGGTGAGTTCGATGCGCTTGATTCGGGCGGATCTGGCGCAGCGTATGGCGGCGGTTTTGGGTACCACTCCGATGCCGACGCCATGGCCGACCATGCGGCATACGGCGTCGATATTGCGCAGGCGCGCGCGATAGAAGACCTGCTTGCCGGCCCGCCGCGCGTGCTGGGTTACGTGTTCCTGCAGGGCGCTGCCTTCCAGTAGGCCGACGAAATCATGGTCGACGACATCGGGAAGGCTGATGGATGCGCGTGAGGCCAGTTCATGGCCGCGGGCCACGATCAATACCAGCGAGTCGGGGCGGAAGGGGTAGGTTTCCAGGCCCTGCAGGTCCGCGGAAGTGGCGACCAGTCCGATGTCGGCCATTCCAGTGCGTATGGCGTCGGCGATTTCATAACTGGGCCGTTCTTCGAGATCCACTGAAATTTTCGGATGCTCCGTCAAGAAGGCGCTGAGTATTTCGGGCAGATATTCGCTGAGGGAAGAAGTGTTGCAAAGCAGGCGTACATGCCCCTTCAAGCCTTGGCCGTAGTGGTCCAGTTCCCCGCGCATGCGGTCCATCTGTTGCAGGACGACGCGCGCATGGTGCAATAGGGTCCTTCCGGCAGGCGTCAGTTTGACTCCGCGCCGCTCACGTACCAGCAAGGCGACGCCCAGGGTGTCTTCCATTCCCTTGATGCGTTCGCTGGCCGATGCCAGGGTCATGTGCGAGCGCCGGGCGCCGCCGGTGATGGTGCCCGCCTCGTGCACATTCAAGAACAGGCGTAGATCGGTCAGGTCGAAGCGCATGAAAAAATCATAGCACGGGTGGATCAGGCGCAGCCTGAGGCTGGCTTTGAAATATCCGGATTTTCAAACCAAGCCAGATACGTCAGAATGGCTGCTCGCGTGTGGAGCATGCATTTCATTGCAAGAAATGCACACGATCGCAAGAATCGCATGCCTCCGCAAGAAGTGTGCTTTCGCGCAGGAAATGCACATTCCCGACAGGAATGCGCCCGCGGCAAAGAGTGCGCGCTCTCGCAAGGAAGGGCATGCTTCTGCAAGGAGTGCACGCCCGTTCGCAAGAAGCGCAAGTCCCCGCATGGAACTCGCCTTGCTCGCGTATCCGCGCATCCGTAAGCCTGCGCGGGCTAGCGGTTCTTAGCAAAAATAAAGATAAAGGCGTTTTTCAGGATGATCGCAAATTTTCTGCCAGATTCGTTTTTCCTCATCGTCGCGGTCTTTGTGCTGGCGGGCTTGATCAAAGGGGTGGTCGGCATGGGTTTGCCTACGATCTCCATGGCCTTGCTGGTGCTGTTCATGGCGCCGGCTCAAGCCGCCGCATTGTTGATCATTCCTTCCTTGATGACCAATCTGTGGCAAGCGGGGCCGCTGCGGACTTTGCCGCCGCTGCTGCGCAGGATAGGCGGCATGCAATGGGGCGTTGCTATCGGCGCCTTGGCGGGCGCGCTGATCCTGGGGGCGCCGACGGGCAAGTCGGCATCCATAGCGCTGGGGGCCGCGCTGGTCGTTTATGCCGGGTGGACGCTTTTCGGCAGGCAATTGAATGTGCCGGCTCGTACGGAAAAATGGCTGGGGCCGCTGGCCGGCGCCTTGACGGGGATAATCACCGCGGCGACCGGAGTATTCGTCGTGCCGGCCGTGCCCTATCTGCAGGCCTTGTCTCTCGACCGGGATGCGCTGATACAAGCCATGGGCGTGTCTTTCACCGTCTCCACCGTGGCCTTGGCGGCAGGCTTGTGGATCAATGACAGCTATACGGTCGGAGCCGTGGGCGCGTCGCTGGTCATGCTGATTCCCGCTTTGGCCGGCATGCATGCCGGCCAGTTTTTGCGCAGGCTGCTTTCGCCCAAGGCTTTCCGCACTTGTTTCCTAGCGAGCTTGCTGATATTGGGCGTTTATCTGATCATCGAAAGGTCTGTGGCGTAAGGAGCGCGGCCCCACGGTGCGCGTGCGGACGCCGCGGAAGGCCGGCGCATATCGAGGATGTCGCTGCGATGGATTCATCTTCATATGCGGATCCATGTACAGTGGAGCCTGCTCAGGCCTCAACCTTTTTCAGGAGCGCAGACGATGAAACGAGCATTGGGTGACACCGGTATTTCCATCTCGCCGCTGGTTTTCGGCGGAAACGTGTTTGGCTGGACCGCCGACAGGCAGCGGTCGTTCGAATTGCTCGACCGGTTCGTGGAGGCGGGCTTTGAGACCATCGATACCGCCGATATTTATTCGACCTGGGTTCCGGGCAATCGAGGCGGCGAATCCGAGACCATCATCGGGGATTGGCTGAAATCGCGCGGCAAGCGCGATAGTGTGGTCCTGATTACCAAGGTGGGCATGGAAATGTCGCCGGAGCGGCAAGGCCTGTCGGCCGCATGGATCGAACGCGCCGTCGAGGATTCGCTGCGTCGGCTGCAGACCGATCATGTGGATGTTTATTTTTCGCACATCTTCGATCCCGATGTGCCGGTGGAGGAAACACTCCGGGCATACGAACGCCTGATCATGGCGGGCAAGGTGCGCGCCATCGGCGCATCCAACCACTCGGCGGAACAGCTTGCCGGGGCGCTGAAGGCGGCCGATGAGCAAGGCCTGCCCCGATACCAGGTGCTTCAGCCGCCGTACAGCCTCTATCATCGCGGCGATTATGAAGGGGCGTTGCGGAACCTGGCCATTTCCGAGGGCTTGGGGGTGATTACCTACTACAGCCTGGCCAGCGGCTTCCTCACAGGCAAGTACCGCAGTAGCGCCGACCTGGGCCAAAGCCCGCGCGGCAGCCGCATCGAAGCTTATCTGAATGACCGGGGGATGCGTATTCTCGCCGCTCTCGACGAGGTGGCCGAAGCGCACGGCGCCGCTCCCGCGGAAGTCGCGCTCGCCTGGCTCATCCAACGAGAAGGCGTGACCGCGCCGATCGCCAGCGCGACCCGCCTCGATCAGCTCGAAAGCCTGATGCGGTCCACCCGCCTTGCGCTTTCCGCGGCGGATGTCGAGCTGCTTGATAAGGCCAGCGCTCCTTGAAGGGTTGACGCAGGACGCTCGTCCTCGAGATGCCTCGGGTATGGCGCTTGCTGGGAAATCGTTCGCATTTGAACGCCGTCCCGCCGCAGCGCCCGAGCCCACCCCGTCGAGGAGAACGTCGCAATGGAAGTCATCATCGAACGCAGGTATTCCGAAGCAATCTTTCCGCTGCATGCATTGCTGCTGGCCGGCACCGTCCCGCTATTTCTGGGCGCGGCGCTGAGCGATGCGGCATACGCCTCGACCTATGAGATCCAATGGAGCAATTTCGCATCCTGGCTCATCGTCGGCGGCCTGATATTCGCCGGGCTCGCGCTGCTCTTCGCCATCGTCGACCTATGCATCCCCAGCCGGCGCCGCGCGCGGGGAGCCGGCTGGTATGCCTTGATATTGCTGATCACATGGGTGCTGGGCTTCGTCGATGCGCTCCTGCACGCCCGCGACGCGTGGGCGGCCATGCCCGCGGGCCTGGCCTTATCCGTGATCGTCACCCTGCTAGCCTGCGTGGCGGCATGGTTCGGCTTTTGCACCCCACGCATCGGAGGGATGAAATGAAACCCGGCCTGTTCATGGCCGTCGCGCTTTCGGCATTGCTGGCGGCCTGCGGCGGCGACACGCAACCCGCGCAGTATGGCGCAGCGCCCGAACTTCCCAAGCCGCGGCGCGGCCTGCTGCCCGACATGGTGATTGCCAAGCCCGCGGAATGGGGCGACAAGCTGCCCACAGTCCCCGAGGGCTATACGATCAGCGCAATCGCCACGGATTTGAAAATTCCGCGCCAGACGCTGGTGCTGCCCAATGGCGACATCCTGGTGGCCGAGGGCAGGGGAGGCGGCGCGCCGGCCCTCAAGCCCAAGGACGTGATCGCCGGTTATATCAAATCCAAGGGCACCAGTCCGGTGAAGGGCGGCAATCGCCTTACGCTTTTGCGCGATGCCGATGGCGACGGCGCCTACGAATTGTCGACCGTCTTCGCCGATAATCTCAATGCGCCTTACGGACTGGCGCTGGTCGACGGCAGCCTTTACGTGGCGAATCAGGACGCGTTGCTGCGATTCGACTACCAGGAAGGGCAGACCAAGGCCAGCGGGGGGCCGACAAAAATCACCGACCTGCCATCGGCGATCAACCACCACTGGACCAAGTCCCTGGCCGCCAGCGCGGACGGGCAGACTCTATATGTGGGCATCGGCTCCAACAGCAACATCACCGAGCGCGGCATGGCGGCGGAAGTCGATCGGGCCATGGTATGGCAGGTGGATGCCCGCAGCGGCGCGCACAAGCCTTATGCCACAGGCTTGCGCAACCCCACCGCGCTTGCCATCCAGCCCGGCACGGGCCAGTTGTGGGCGGTCGTGAATGAGCGCGACGAAATCGGCCCCAACCTGGTTCCCGACTATCTTACCGCCGTGCAGGAAGGGCGGTTCTATGGCTGGCCGTACAGCTACTGGGGGCAGCACGTGGACGACCGTGTGCGGCCGCAGAACCTTGAGAAGGTCGCCTCGGCGATCGCGCCCGATTACGCCCTCGGCTCGCATGTGGCGGCGCTGGGCGTGACTTTTTCAAATGAGGCGATGGGCTCCCAATTCGCCGACGGCGTTTTCGTCGGCGAGCATGGCAGCTGGAACCGCGCCAATCCTGTTGGCTACAAGGTGGTTTTCGTGCCGTTCCGCGACGGACGGCCCGCCGGCCCGCCGGTGGATTTCGTCTCCGGCTTCCGCGATAGCGACGGCACCACGCGCGGCCGGCCCGTCGGGGTAAGCGTGGATCCGCGCGGCGCGCTCATCGTTGCGGACGACCTATCCAACACCGTCTGGCGCGTGGCCCCCGCTCGCAGCGGTTGAGCGGCCAGTCCGCAGCGCCGCCTACTGATCCAGCGTTGCGCCGCCATCCACCCGCAGATCATGCAAGGTGATATGGCTGGCGCGATCGGACAAGAGGAATAGCGCCGCATCGGCGATTTCGTCGGGCGTCGCGATTTTTTTCAGCGGTATGCCCAGGCGATAGTGCCCGGCCGAACCATTGATGACGGTCTGGGCGGAACTGCCCGCCGCCCACATGGCCTGCTGCATGGGGGTGTCGGTGGAACCGGGCGATACGATATTCACGCGTATGCCCGCATGGGCGAGTTCCAGCCCCAGGCAACGGCTGAATTGGGTGACGGCGGCCTTGGACGCGGCGTAGGCGCCCATGTTCATGCGCGGCGTCGTCGCGGCGTTCGAACTGATGTTAACGATGGCGCCTTTGCGGCGTTCCAGCATCTGTTTGGCGACGACGTGGCACAGGTTGAATACCCCTGTGGCATTGACGGCGAAGGCGCGCGCCCATTGCGCGGGCTCCAGTTCCGTGGCGGCGCCCATTTGCAGTATGCCGGCGGCGCAGACGAGCTTGTCGGCAGGCCCGAACTTTCCCGTTCCTTCAGCGATCGCCGCCGCCACCGCATCGAAATCGGAAACATCCGCCTGTATCGCATGCAGCTGCTGCGGGTACCGGCCGTGCAAAGCCCGCAGCGGGGCTATGTCCAGATCCAGGGCGACCACGTGCGCGCCACGTTCGAGCAACTGGCGGGCGATGGCCGCGCCGATGCCGCGGCCGGCTCCGCTGACGATGGCGCATTGTTGGAAAAACTCGTTCGACTCCGCGGCGTTCATGCCTGATCCCCATGATCGGACAGCCAGCGCTGCAACTGGCTGGTGGTGACGGAAACGCCGCAGCGCTGGGACACATATTTGATGGCCATCGCGTGTTCTTCGGCGGAAAAATCAGCGGTGGCGTCGCTGACGAAAAACGGCTGAATGTCGTTCATGAAGGCGTCCAGCGCCGTCGTCATGCAGCCTATGTGGGAATAAATGCCGCAGATGATCAACTGGTCGCGGCCCTGATCCTGCATGATCTTCTTGAGGTCGGACCGGTAAAACGCGCTATAGCGCCATTTGGTCTGAATGAGGTCTTGCGGCGCCGGAGCAAGCTCTGCGATGATCGCCTCCTGATCCGCATTGTGCGGATCGCTCAGGCCCGGCCCCCAGAAATCGGTCAGCAAAGCCCGGTCGTCCGGGGGCTGGTCGGAAGGCTGGGCGGTATATACGACGGGTATACCGCGCGCATGGCACAGCTCGCGCAGCTGGCTTATATGCCTGATCAGCGTCGGCACCGGCTCGGCGCTCACGTCGAATTTTTTCAGGAAATAGTACTGCATGTCGTGTATAAGCAGTACCGCCCGGCTGGCATGCGCTTTCCAGGCGACCCGATTCTCGGGCTCCATCCGAGGCATGGGGTAAGCGGCGATAGCGGGGATGCTCAAGTGCTATTCCTCTTCGTGATGGTGCATGATGGCCCGGCCGGAACCTTGCCGGCCGGGCATGTCGGCTTTATTTCAGCGTGATCCTGCTGATGCGGTCGCCGGTTTTATCGTCTTTGCCGCGCGCCTTGTTGATGGCATATACAGTGCCTTTACCGTCAGTCGACAAATGGTTGGGGAAGCTGCCGCCTTCGAGATTGGCCACCAGCTTGCCGTTAAGATCGATGACGGCGATGGAATCGCTGCCGCGGCTCACGGCATAGGCCACTTTGTTTTTCGGGTCCCATGCCAGGTTCAGCGGACCGGCGCCGACGCTGACATCGTGCAGGACCTTGCCATCTTTCAAGTCGACCAACTGCACATCGTCGCTGCCTTGCGAAGCGACGAAAAGGACATTGGCTTCAGGGGCGACGGCCACGCCGCTGGCGCCTTTGGTTCCTTCCAGGGGATAGACCTGTTCGACCTCCTGCTTGGCCAGGTCGATGACGACGGCCTCGTTGGTGGTACGGCTTACGGTATAAAGCTTGCCATTCTGGGCGTCCAGGGCCAGGCTCATGGGGCTAGCGGTCTGGCCGCGCGATTTGGACTTGATGGCGATGGCGCCCACCGGTTCGAGCTTTTGCGTATCGATGACGATGATTTCATTCGTGCCGGTCGCCGATACATAGGCCCGATGCTTCTTGCCGTCGACGACCACATCGCGGGCATGCGGGACGGTGCCATTGGGAAACTGCTTGATCAGCGACAGGTCCGACTGCTTGTAGACAGCGACAGTGTTGCCGCGCGTGTTGGTCACCCATACCGTGCCGGCCTCGTCATCGACAGCCACGCCATAGACGGCCATGACCTCGCCTCTGTCGCTTGTTTTGTCGGCCGCCGGCGTAATGCTGGCTTCGATCTTGAGCGTGTCGGGGTTGACCTTCATCAGCGCCGATTCCTTGACGGGCGGACGGCCCACCGACGATGTGACAAACAGGGCGTTGGCGGCGTCGCTGTAGGCGCTTTGGTACAGGCCGGGCTTCAGGTGCTCGGCGGTGATGTTGAATTTGTCCGCGCCGCTGAATTTGATATCGGGCGACACCTTGAGCTCGAAGATGCTGGCGGCGGAGGGTTTGGCTACCTGCACCACGACCGGATGCAGGCCGACGGCGGCCGTTTTCGGCACGGCGATGGTGGTGCTGAAATTGCCCTCGCTGTCGGCGGTCACCACCTTGTCTTTGGCGATGTTCTGGCCGTTGCGCAGCAATTGTATTTCCTGACCCGGCTTGAAGCCGCGGCCGCGGACCACGGCTTCGTCGCCCGGCTTGACGACATTCGTGCTGGAGACCATGCCGCGGAAGCTGGCGTCGGGCTGATCGAATATGGCGTCGGCATGCGCGACGCCGGCGGACAGGGCCATGGCGGCCAGCGCGAGCGCCGTGCGCTTCAGGACGGCCTTCTTGTAATGGCGAATGCAAATAAGATTGGATTGCATTGATCTTCCTTCAGATGAATAGACCGAACGGATGGTCTGGAAAAGAGCTTAAACAGGGTGCTTACGGGTGCGCGGGCATATGCCCTTTGTACAGGAACCGGACTGAAAGAAAGCTGAGGCCATTATTTGCGGCCTCCTTCTATCCGCTTCAGCGAATTGGAGGTCAGCGCATAAGCTCCGCCAACCAGGAAGCAGGCCGAACCGCCGATCAATAGCGCCACGGAAGGGCTGAACCAGCGGGACACCAGCCCCATCTGCATATTGCCTGCCGCCGTGCCCAGAGAAGACTGGGTCATCCACAGGCTGGACATGCGTCCTAGCAAGTGGTCGGGCGTGTGCTTCTGGACCAGCGCCATGCGCATCATCTTGGAAATGGTGTCGGCGGCGCCCATGAAGGCCAGCGCCAGGAACGAGGCATAAAGCGTGGTGGAGGCCGACAGCAGCACGATGGACAGGCCCCAGACCAGCACGGCGCCGATGACGATGCGCCCCGGCCTTTGCTGCGATCGGGTCCAACCGCTGCCGACGGCGGCAAGCACCGCGCCGGCCGCCGGAGCGGAATACAGGGCGCCGGTGGCTTCCGCGCCCAGGCCGAGCACGACATCGCCCCACTCGGGAAGCAGCGCCAGCGGCGTGGCGAACACGACCGCCGCCAGATCGATGAGCAGCAGGCCCCGCAGCAGCGGCGTGGCCAGCATGTACTTGAAGCCTTCGATGAAGGAATGGAACATACCTTGTTTCGAGGGCGCGCCGCCCGCCGGGGCCAAGGGCGGCAGCGGCGGCAAAGCGCGCAGCAACAAAGGGGTGGCGACGACGCCGGCCAGCACGATGGCGTAGCAGAACACCAGTCCCGCGCCGGCGATCAACGCGCCCGCCAGCAGAGGGCCGACGACGCCGCCGATCTGCATGGACAGGCCCGACAGCGCGGCCGCGGCGGCCAAGTGCTGCCGTCCCACCAGCGCGGGGGTGGCCGATATCATCGCCGGCACGCTGATGCCGCTGGCCGCTCCGCCTATGATGGCGGCGGCATAGATGGGCCAGGCCATGGGCTGGGGCAGCAGCGCATTGAGCAGGAACAGCAGCGTGCTGGCCACATAGACGCTGCGCGACCAGAGCATCAGGCTGCGCCGATCGTATCGGTCGGACAGCACGCCGCCGATGATCAGGGCCGCGCCCATGGGCACCGCCATCGAGACATTCAGGGCGGCCACCGCCACGCTGGAGGCGGTCAGGTCGTAAAGCTGTATGCTGGCGGCGACCAGCAGCATGCCCGTCACCAGCACGGTCGCCGTCCTCGCCGCGTAAGCGTAGCGGAAGGCCCTGCTCTCGCGCAGAGGGGTGATGTCGATGAGCAGATTTACGAGCCGCATGGGTGTTCCGTGGCGTCGGCGCCGGCAAGAGTAGCGTCCAGTGTGGGCAGCAGCTGGGCGATGGCCCGCTCGCCGGTCAAATGGGCATGCAGGGACGCGATGTCGTGCACGTCGATGCTTGCGGCCCAGGGGCGCCACATGTCCGGATGCAGGTTTTCGCCCTGATGGTCCAGGGCGGCGCGGTAATAAAGCAACGGGCCGCCGTAATGGCGATGCTCATGCCGCCGCACCAGGGCATTGTTGTGCTCCACCGAGGCGAGTATCCCATCGAGCTGGGGGTCGGTGAGCTGGCCCAGCGCGTGCCCGCTGCGGCGCAGGAAGCCGATCACCCCTGCGCGGTTGAGCATTCCGGGGTCCAGCGCTTCCGGGTCGTGGCCGGCGATGTGCAATATGGCTTTATATGCGGCATCGTGAGCCGGTTCCGGACGTTCGCGCCAGGCTTCGCTGGGATAGGCGTCCAGCAGGCAGACCACGCCGACGCGGGCCTTGCGTTCGGCCAGCGCGCAGGCCACTTCGTGCGCGATGATGCCGCCCACCGACCATCCCAGAAGATGGTAGGGCCCATCGCCTTGCAGCGCCTGGATCTGATCCGCGTAATGCTCGGCCAGCGCGCGCAGGCTGTCGATGCCGGCATTGCCATGATTCAGCCACGGCGACTGTATGCCGTAGACGGGCCGGGGCGTGGGCAGCCGCCGCGCCAGCAGGCCGTAGCACCAGCTCAGGCCGCCCGCCGGGTGGATGCAGAACAGGGCGGGCCGGCCTTGCCCCGTGTCGGGCTTGAGCGTGAATACGGGGCCGAATCCGCTGCCCAAAGCGGGCCGGCCGGGGTCTTGCGCCGTGTCGAGATATGCGGCCAGCCGTGACACCGTGGGATGTTCGAATATGGCGCCCAGCGTCAGGTCCTCGGAAAACAGGCGGCGCAGGCTGGATGCCAGCTGGGCGGCAAGCAAGGAATGGCCGCCCAGGGCGAAGAAGTCGTCGTCGGCGCCGGGCTCGGCATCCAGGCCCAGCGCCTGTTTGAACTGGGCGGCGACCAGGCGTTCATTGGCGGTCTGCGCGGGCCGCCCACCACCCGCCATGAAAGCCGGCGCGGGCAGGGCCTTGCGATCCAGCTTGCCGTTGGCATTGACGGGCAGTTCGTCCAGCCACACCAAGGCGGACGGCACCATGGCTTCGGGCAAATGGCGGCGCGCATACGCGAGCACGTCTTCCGCATCCGGGCCGGGCGCCTGGTCTTCCCGCGCCACCATATAGGCGACGATACGGGTTTCGTCCTGCTGGTCCTTGCGCGCGATCACGGCCAGGTCGCGGCATGCCGGATGGCGGCCGAGGACGGCTTCGATTTCGCCCAGCTCGATGCGCTGGCCGCGCAGCTTGACCTGATGGTCGAGGCGGCCCAGGTAGACCACGGCGCCGTCATCGCGCCAACGGGCGAGATCGCCGGTATCGTACATGCGGGCGTCCGCCCGCGGGCTGAAAGGATCCGCCACGAACCGTTCGGCCGTCAGATCGGGCCGGCCGAGATAGCCGTCGGCGAGCTGCCTGCCGCCCAGGTAGAGCGTGCCCGCCACACCGGGCGGGACGGGCCGCCGGTATTCGTCGAGTATGTAAAGCTGTGTGTTCCATACCGGAAAACCTATGGGCACCGGATCGGAGCCGTCGCCGCGATGGGCGCGCCAGTAGCTGACGTCCACGGCGGCCTCGGTGGGGCCGTATAGATTATGCAGTTCGGCGTCGATCCGGGCATGGAAGCGGTCGCGCAGGCCGGCGCCCAGCGCCTCTCCGCTGCAATAGACATGGTCGAGCCTGAGCCCGAGGCTGCCGGGCTCGTTCAGGAAAGCGGCCAGCATCGAAGGCACGAAATGCACGACGCCTACGCCCTCTTCGCGTATCAACCGGGCCAGGGCATGGGGGTCGCGGTGCAGGCCCGGTTCGGCCACCACCAGCGTAGCGCCGCAGAGCATGGGTAAAAAAAGTTCCCACACCGATACGTCGAAGGTGTACGGCGTTTTCTGCAGGAAGCGCTGGTCCGGCGTCAGGCCGTAATGGGTTTTCATCCACAGCAGCCGGTTGACGATGGCGCGATGGCTGACGACCACGCCTTTGGGTTCGCCGGTGGAGCCAGAGGTATACAGCACATAGGCGGCGTCCGCAGGCGCCGGGCCGGGCCTTTCGTGGTCGGGCCGCTCCTGGCCGGGCCCGGCTATATCGGGCGCGATGCAGCCGCTGGGTTCCTCGGCGGCGCGCGCTTCGAATAGCGTATCGACGTCCAGGGAACCGGGATGGCTGGCCAGCCACGCCGGCGCCGCGGCGTCGCGGATGGCGGCGGCGGGCCGGGCGGAAGCCAGTACGCGCAAGCTGCGCTCTTCCGGCTGGTCGATGTCCAGGGGCAGATAAGCCGCCCCGGCTTTCAGTATGGCATGCAGGCACATGACCATGAAATCGCTGCGGGGCAGGGCGACGGCGACGATATCACCGGTCCGCACGCCGGCCCGATGCAAGGCCGCCGCCGCGCGGTCGACCAGGGCATCGAATTCGCGATAGCTTAGAGACCGATCACCAAAGCGCAAGGCCTCGCGATCGGCATGAGCGGCGCTGCTTGCCTCGATCAGCGCGCACAGCGTCGTGTCGGGGACCGGATGCGCCGTCTGGTTCACCGTATGAACCCAATGATGCCACTCAGCGGGACCCAGGGTTTGCACCGTTTGCAGCGACTCCGCCCGCAGGGCCGCGTCCAGGAAGCAGATCACGCGCTCGAGGTGGGTTTCGAGTTCGGCCTGGCTGTATAGGTCGGGGTTGGCTTCCAGTTCCAGTCGCAGCCCGGACCCGTCGGGCCGGGCCCTGAAATTGAAATTCAGGTCCTCGACCGGGCCGGCGCACAGTACTTCCTGGTGAGCATTCAGGCCGGCCTGCCGGTAGGAGGCGTCGAAGGGCAGGATGTTGACCAGCGGCCCGTACAACCGCCGCAGCCCGCCCAGCAGTCCGAGATCGCGGCGCAGCTGCTCGCTGCGGTAGCGGCCGTGCTTGCGGGCGGCCCGCAGCTGTTTCGCGCAATGGCGGAAGAGGTCGTTCAGCGGCCGGCGCTGGTCGATGTCCAGGCTCAGGGGTGCGACATTCATGATGGTGGCCACGCTGCGCGCGCTGGCATTGCCCATGCGGCCCATCCAGGGCACGCCGATCACGGTGGCGCCCTGGCCGGTATGGCGCTGCACATAGGCGGTGACCAGGCCGGTCAGCATATCGGGCCAACTGCATTGCGCCTCGTCCTGCCGGCGCTGCATCTGCGCGACCAGGGCGTCGTCGAGATTGCGGCGGGCCTGCAGTATGCTGTGCGCGGTCAATGCCGGGCCGCTGCTCAGGCTTGCGGCTTCGTCCAGGCGCTTCAGGCTGTCGTGCCAGAACGCGGCATCCTCGGCGCGGCGGGCGCCCGTCTTGTAGGCCTGGTCCTCTTTGACGACCTCCTCGAAGGGCGTTAGGGGTGTGCCGCCGGCGCCTTGTTCCATCAGCGCCTGATACAGCTGCATGGCGCGATTCTCGATCAGCGCCATGCCGTAGCCGTCGGCGGCCAGATGGTGTACCCGTTGATACCAGAAATAATGGCGTTCGCCCGCGACGAAGATCATGTGCCTGGCCAGCGGCTCGCCGGCCGGGTCGATGGGCGTGCGCAAATCCTTCCGCATGATGTCCATGGCCAGCGCGGCGGCATCGGGCTTCGCGGCCAGGTCGACGACTTCCACAGTTGGAATGGATGATGCGTCGATATATTGCTTGGGTCCTGCTTCGTCGTCGATGAAGCGCAAGGACAGGGCGTTGGCTTCGCGCAGCGTCTGATTGACCGCCTGCGTGAAGCGCGCAAGATCCAGCTCATCGCGGATTTCCGTGCAGTGCCCGGTATTGAAAATAGGGTTTTGCGGATCCAGCCGCTGCGCATACCAAAGCCCTTCCTGCGCCTCCGTCAGCGGCACGGCGCGTTCCGGCCCTTGCATGAAGCAAGGGTCGCCGGAGGGTTGAGCGGGAAGATCATCGACTTTCATAAAAACTGCACCAGCACGGAGGCAGCCTGGATCGGCTATTGAGACGGGAAAGCGCCACTGCGGGCGCCGCGGCCTGGCGCTGCCCTACCCTTGCCGCGATGGCTGCACAAGAGACCACCAGTGCTGCAAGGTGGCATTGAGCGCCATTTCGGAAAATTCGATGGCCGCACCCGCTTCGCGCCATTGGGACGCCAGCGTCATCGTGCGCATGGAATCCAGCCCCAGGTCCATGAGGTTGTCGTCGTCGGCGATATCGGCGGGGTCTTCGTGCAGCATGCGGGCGATGTCGCTTCGCATGGAATCCAATGTAAGGGTATGGCTCATGGTGTTTGCTGCTTGTCTTCGAGTTGGGCGCGCAATTGGGCGCGCAGCGCCTTGCGGCTGATTTTGCCGACGGCGGTTGCGCTGAAGGTCTCTACAAAAATGATCTGGTCGGGCACCTTGAATTCGGCCAGGCCCTGCTCGCGTATCCACCTTTTCAGTTCGACGGCGCGCGGCTTTTCGTTCTTGGGGATGATGAAGGCGCAACTGCGTTCGCCCAGATAGGCGTCCGGCACCGAAACCACGGCGGCGTCGAAAACGGCCGGGTGCGCCAGCAGATGGTTCTCGATTTCTTCCGCGGAAATCTTTTCGCCCGCGCGGTTGATGTGGTCGCCCGCGCGCCCCTGCACCACCAGGTAGCTCTTGGGCGTCAGCTTGACGATATCCCCCGTGCGGTAATAACCGTCATCGGTGAAGGAGCGCTGATTGGCCGCGGGGTTGTTGTAATACCCGCGTATGGTGTAGGGGCCGCGGGTAAGCAGATGGCCGGCCTCGCCCGGCTGCACTGGCGCGTCGTTGTCGTCGACGATCAGGATTTCATCGCCGGGGCTGATGGGGCGACCCTGGGTTTCGATGATGGTCTCGAGGTCGTCGTCCAGCCGCGTGTAGTTGACCAGGCCTTCGGCCATGCCGAATACCTGCTGCAGCGTGACGCCCAGGCCAGGCCCGACGCGCCGCGCGACCTCGGGGCTGAGCTTGGCTCCGCCCACTTGCAGCACCGACAGGCTGGACAGATCGGACTTGCCGCGCGCGGCGGCGTCCAGCCACAGCAGCAGCAGCGGCGGCACCAGGCTGCACTGCGTCACCCGTTCGCGTTCGATCAGGTCGAAACATGCTTCGGGGCTCGGCGAGGTGCTGAGCACGACACGCCCTCCCGCGTACAGGGTTCCCAGAAAGCCCGGCGAGCTCATGGGAAAGTTGTGCGCCATGGGCAGCGCGCACAGCATTATGCCGTTGCCGTCCAGGCCGCAGATGCGCGCGCTTTCGCGCAAGGTATAGATATAGTCGTCATGCGTGCGCGGGATGAGTTTCGACAGGCCGGTGGTGCCCCCCGAAATCTGCAGGAAGGCGATGTCTTGCGCCGAGGAAACCGTGGCCGGCACATTGATGCCCGCGCCGGCGGCTTCGATATCGCGCAGTGCGGAATAAACGCCCGCGGATTCGCCCGCCACGACGACGCTCTGGACGCCGGGGCAGCGCGCTTGCAGATCGGCGGCCAGGCTCAGATAGTCGAAGCCGCCGTGCTCCGCGGCGCACACATAGCCGCGCGCGCCCCCGGTGGCCGCGAAATGCTCGATTTCGGCGATCCGGTGGGCGGGCAGGGCGTAGATGGGGATGATGCCGGCCCTGAAAAGCCCGAAAATGACGGTGACGAACTCGGGGATATTGGGCAGATGCACAATGACGCGGTCGCCCGCCTTCAGACCCTGGGCGAGCAGCCCGGCGGCGATGGCGCTGGCGCGCCGGTCCAGTTCGCCATAGCTCAGCCGCTGCGCGCCGCCGACCACCGCCAGGCGATCGGGATGCTGCGCGGCGCGGCTGCGCAGCATGGCGCCGAAAGTTTCGCCGCGCCAATAGCCTGCCTGCCGGTAGCGCTGTACATATTCGTCGGGCCAGCCGTGCTTGGGTGGGTCTTGATCTGCCATGAGAATGATTGCTATTTAGTTCGGACGGTATCTTAGCATTTTGTCACTCTCAAGAGAGCGTCGGTAACCAGTTGAAGCACCTTCACGCGGGGATGGGGATGCGCCGCCGCGATGGCGGCGGCGTAGCCTGCCGGCGCCGCGAGGCTGGCGACCCGCAGCGTTTCCAGCCCATGGCCCGCAGGCCAGTCGTCCAGGGCGAGAAAACGCCGCTCCGGCGGCTTGGCGACGATGAGCGAAGGATCTATGCCCAAACCCTTCCCGACAGCTTTCAATGCCGCCTCCTTGAGGGTCCACCATGCAAAGAAAACCGCCTCCGGAGCGTCGGCGGCGAGTGCATCCCGAGGGAAGTAGTCCCGTTTCAACAGCCGGGCATCGATGGGGCGAATCTGTTCGATGTCGACGCCCACCGGGCAAGAGGCCAGCGCGAGCAAGGCGAAATGCCCTGAATGCGCCAGGCTGACATGCAAGGGGGGAACCCCGGATGGCAAGCGCAGCAACGGCTTGCCATCCGGGTCGCGGGCGATCTGGATATGGCTGGGCTCGAGCCCGCGATGCCGGCAGGCCAGCCAGTGCAGGGCGGCATAGCCCACTTTGCGATTGAGGCGGTCCTGCGGCCGTTTCAACTGGCCGATGCGGCGCCGTTCGGCGTCCGGCAGGCAGGCGAAGAAATAGTCGGGCAGCGCCGCCGCGGCGCGCGCATCGATGCAGTACGCATGCAAGCGGCCGTTCATAATCCCAGATGGATTTTCTGGATGTCGGGGCGCTGCCGCAGTTCATCCACGCCGCCGTCGAACACGATGCGCCGATCCGCCAGAATGATGGCGCGGCCGGCCACGGCGAGCGCCAGATCGATGTTCTGCTCGGCCAGCAGTACGGTGTAGCCCTGGTCGCGCAGCTTCAGCAATTCGGGCTGCAGCATGTCGCGGATGGCCATGGGGGCCAGCCCTTCGCTCGGTTCGTCGAGCACGATCAGATCCGCCCGGGTCAGCAAGGCGCGCGCCAGCGCCAGCAATTGCCGTTCGCCGCCGCTCAAGTTCGCGCACAAGCTATGGCGCCGCTCGTGCAGGCGCGGAAATCGCCGGTAGATATCGTCGATCGTGCAGGGATGCGCGGCCGGCCCGCGCGGGATCAGCGTGGCGAGACCCAGGCTTTCGCGCACGCGCAGGTCGGGGAAGCCGCCCCTGCCTTGCGGCGCCAGGGCCAGGCCCATGCGGGCGATGCGGTGGGTGGGCTGCCTGGTGATGTCCTGGTTTTTATAGCGGATCTCCCCGCTGCAGGGCGGGCCGATATTGAACAGGCTGTGCAGCAGGGTGGTCTTGCCGGCGCCATTGCGCCCCAGCAGCGCCACGCTTTCGCCCTGCGCCATGCTGAAGCTTATGCCGGAGATGACTTCGGCGCCGCCATAGCCGTTGGCCAGGTTCCTGATATCGAGCATGGCGTTCATGGGCCGCTTCCCAGATAGGCCCGCTGGGCGCCTTCGTGGCGGCGCACTTCCTCGGGTGTGCCGAGCGCGGCGAGCTCGCCCAGATTCAATACGGCGATACGGTCGCAGTACTCGAATATGAGATCCAGGTCGTGGGATACCAGCACGGCCGTGCTCGATCCATGCGCGGAGCGCAGCAGAGCCATGGCGTCGGCCGCCTCTTGCCTGGACAGGCCGGCGGTCGGCTCGTCCAGCAAAAGCAGCGGGGGCCGGGGCGCCAGGCTGATCAGCAAGTCCAGCAGGCGCTGTTCGCCATAGGAAAGCGCGCCGGCCGGCGCATCGCCGCGTCCGCGGAACAGGCTGTGTGCGATGAGGCTGTCAGCCTGCTCCAGGCTTTCCCGCAACGCCGCCGAGCCGCCCATCCAGGCATAGGCTCCGCCGCGGACTGTGCGCAAGGCCAATCCCAGATTGTGCCGGATGGAGTGCTGAGGAAAAATCCGGCTGGACTGGAAACTGCGCATGATGCCCAGGCGGGCCCGGCGCGACGCGCCCAGGCGAGTGATATCGCGCTCCTGGAAGCAGACCCGGCCCGCGCGCGGCCTGCTGAATCCGCTGGCGATATTGAGCAGGCTGGTCTTGCCCGCGCCATTGGGGCCGATCAGGCCCAGCGTCTCGCCCGCCGCTATCGACAGGTCGATCCCGCGCAGCACCTGCAGCGAACCGAAGCTTTGCGATATGCCGCGCAGATGGAGCAGGGCGGGCTTCATGGGCCGCCTCGCCGCCGCAGGCCCCGGGCGACGCCGTCCGGCATGAACAGCACCGTGACGACGAAGAGCAGGCCGATCAGCAATTGCCACCGGTCCGTGTAGGAGCTCAGATAGGTCTGGATCAGCAAGTAAATGGCCGCGCCCGCGAATGCGCCATGCAAAGTCTTGATGCCGCCGATGACGCCCATGATGAGCAGCGTTGCGGAAAAGCTCCAGTGGACGGCCTGCGGGCTGATATACAAGTTGAGGAAGGGGTAGAGCGCTCCCGCGCCGCCCGCGATGGCGCCCGATAGCGTGAAAGCCCCGATCCGGATGCGGCTTGCGCTGTAGCCCAGCGCCTGCATGCGCAGCGGCTGGTCGCGCAGGGCTTGCAGCGCGATGCCGGCGGGCCGGCGCAGGTAGCGGCGCAGCAGCATCAGGCTTGCGCACGCCCAGGCGGCCGACCATGCGTAAAGCCAGACCGGCTGCGACCACCATGGGCGGCCGGCGGCGGAAGTAAAGCCGCGCAGGCCGTCCGCGCCGCCTGTGGCCTCACGCCAGTGGAACACCACTTCCCATAGCAGCTGGCCCGCCACCAATGTGACGACGAGGAAGAACAGGCCGTTCGAGCGCAGGCTGACGAGCGCCACCAGGAAAGCCAGGCATGCCCCCGCGGCGATGCCGATCGCCAGCGTCGCGGCCAGGTTCGCGCCCGTCTGCTGGGCCAGCATGGCGGCTGCGTAGGCCGCGCCGCCGAACAGGCTGCCGTGGCACAGGGACACCAGGCCGCCCTGGCCCGTGACCAGGTTCAGGCTCATGACCGCCGTTCCGACGAGCAGGATTTCAGTCGCCAGGCGCAGCAGATAAGGATCGGCCAGCGCGCCATAGGCCGTCAGCGCGGCGGCCGCCGCGAGCGCGGTCCGGATATGGGCGAGGGCGGGCGCCGTCTTCATACCGTGCGCGCCTGCGCCTGCAGCAGGCCCTGGGGCCGCGCAACCAGGATCAGCAGCATGGCGCCCAGCGTGACGGCGCTGGAAAACGAAGGCAACCACACCCGGGAAAAGGTGTCGACGAACCCCAGGATGAGGGCGCTGAATATGACGCTTTTCACGCTGCCCAGCCCGCCGATCACGACGACCAGCAAGGCCAGCAGCAGTACTTCCTCGTCCAGCCCCGGATGCACGAACAGCATTCCCGCTCCCAGGGCGCCGCCCAGCCCGCTCAGGCCGGCGGCCACGGCCATGCCGATCGTGAAAATACGCCTCGCGTTCAGCCCCAGGGTCTCGGCGATGTCGCGATCGCTGACGCAGGCGCGCAGGGCCGCCCCCCACAGGCTGCGGTCGAGGATGAGCCACAGGGCCAGCGCCAGCGCGATGCCGGCGGCGATGATGAGCAGGCGGTAGGTGGGAAACGGCAGGCCTGCGATCCAGACGCCGCCGCGCAATATCTCCGGCAGCGGCGGGGTGAGGGTATCGGCGCTGAAGCCCCAGCGCATGAGATCGGCGAAAATGATGGCCAGGCCATAGGTAAGCAGCACCTGCATCAAATGCGTGCGCGCATAGAACTGCCCGAAGGGAAAACGGTCGAGCAGCAGGCCGACCAGGCCGGTCAGCACGAAGGCGCAGGGAAAGGCCAGCCACCACGGAGCGCCCGATGCCAGCCACTGGGTGGCGATGTAGCCGCCCAGCAAGAAGAAGGAGCCATGCGCCAGGTTGATGAAGTTCATCAGGCTCAGCACCAGCGTCAGGCCCAGGCCCGTCAACAGGAGCAATACCGAAAACGACAGGGCGTTCAGCGCCTGCAGCAGGTAGTAAGACACTGCGCTTACGCTTTGGGGCCCGGATCCTGCACGCGCTCGTACGTGTGGATCACCGTGTTGAGCGGCTTGCCGTCGGGGCCAGGCCGGACCTCGTTGATGTAGATGTCGAGAATCGCCTGGTTGTTGCGCGGATCGAAATGCATGGGGCCGAAGGCCGTGCCGACCGCATTGCCGAGCAAATAGTCTTTGAACACGGCCTTGTTGCCGATATCCCCCTGGACCGCGTCGACGCCGGCCTTGATGACCTGGCCGGTGGCATAGCCCGAGGTGCTGGCTTCGCCTGGCAAGCGGCCGCGCGCGGCCTGGTATGCGCGGACGAAGTCGGCGGCGGCCGGAGCGCCGGGCGATTGGTGGAACGAACTGATGCCGCCCATGCTGGCGTCGCCCGCGGCAGGAATGACGTCTTCCTGGTCGAACAAGGCCCCAGGGCCGATGACCGGCACCTTGCCGTGCATCTTGTAGTCTTTCATCTGCTGCAGGAAGCGCACGGCATCGGCCCCTGCGAGAAAGCAGTAGATGAAGCGCGGCTGGGCCGCCGCCAGATTCATGATGATGGGCGCGAAATCCGCCGTGCCCAGCGGCGTCCAGATCGACTGGCCGACGCTGCCGCCCTGCGCCTCGAAGGTGTGAATGAAGTCGCCGATGTATTCGCGCCCCGCGGCGTAGTCCGAACCCAATGTGATGCCGCCCGATGCGGCGACATGGCCATGCACCCACAGCGCGCCTGTATGGCCCAGCATCCAGCTCGTCTTGGTGGGCCTGAAGATATACGGGCTTGCGGCGCCCCGGGCCAGGTCGTTGGCGGCGGCGTTGGAAATGAAGGTCAGCAGCTCGGCGTCGGCGACGACATCGCGTATGGCCAGGGCGATATTGGCGCTGATCACCCCGCACAGCACATCGATGCGGTCCCGCGAGATCAGCTTGCGCACTTTGCGCAAGGCTTCGTCGGGCTTGCCGTGGTCGTCCTCGACCAGAAGCTCGACTTTGCGGCCGCCCATTTCGTATTGGTTCTGTTCGAGAAATAGCTGCAGGCCCATGCGCATGCTTTCGCCCAGCGAGGCGAACGGACCGGACAGGGACGTAAGCAAGGCGATTTTCAGCGGGCCGTTTTGCGCCAGCACGCTGGGCGCGTGCGCGGCGACAGGCAGTGCGGCGGCCGCCGCCAGCAGGCGGCGCCGCGACACGGAGAATGAAGGGATCATGACCATGCCAGGGAATATCTTCGTGATCGATGCCGCCCCAGGGACAACACCCGTATGGGTAAGGCCCGTGAGCGCAATACCCGCATGGGCGGCATAAGTGAAATGGTAATCTTTCTCATTTTAAGGTGCTTCAGGACCGAATGCCAATCGGCGCCTCAGTCGCCACGAAGTGCTCCAGCGCATAGCGTGCCGCCGCGTGCAGCATGGGGCCGTGCGCCTGGCCTTCGAATAGCTGCAGCGTGGCCGCGCTGTGGCCCGAGGCCAGCACGGCCGCCAGGAAGCTTTGCGCGAACGGCACGGTGGACACACCCGGCTCGCGCGGCGCGCCTGGGACGGCGGGCAACGGCCGCCAGCGTTCTTCCGTGCCCACGAACAAATGCAGGGGGGCGTGGCCGCCCATGCCGGGCGCATCGCCGGCCTGGCGCGCCTTGAGCAGGTCCAGCATATGCGGCCAATACCACCACAGCGAGGGGCTGGCCGCGTAGATGCGGCTGAACAGCGGGGCGGCATTCAGCCAGCAATACAGGCTGAACAGGCCGGCGTAAGAATGGCCGAACAGCGCTGTCGAACCGCTCGCGGCCGGCGCGGCGGGCGCCAGCAGCGGCATGACCCGCGTGCGCAAAAAGGCAAGCAGCGCGTCGGCGCCGCCGCAGGGCCAGGCGCTGTTCCTGGGATCGCTTTGGCGCCCCGGCGGCCCGGGCGGGGTGTAATCATAGGCGCGCCATGGGGCCAGGATGCTGCGTTCGGCCACCCGGTAGCCCAGGCTGGCGAACTGGATGTTGGCGGGCGCCAGGGCGGCGATGGCCGCATCCAGGGTGTCGTCCAGCCAATGGCCGTCAAGAAATAGCAGGGTGTCGATCGGGGCCGCGGATTCCGGCCGGGATGGGCGCCATATGCGCAGGCGGTATTCACGCCCCGCGGCATTGACCAGTAGCTGTTCTGTGCTGGAAAACTGGGGCATCGTCGGCGGCTCTAGTTCTTCAAGTCCACCATGTAAGTGCCCTGCAGGGGCACGGTAAGAAAACGCCGGTTGATCTCGGCCAGCGTATCTTCGGCGGAGATGTCGGCGAAGCGCTCAGGGTGTATCCAGCGCGCCAGCGCTTCGATGAAAATGACATGCAGGGGAGAATCATTGAAGGCATGCCAGATGCCGTGGGCGTTGCCGTTGCGTATGGCGGGCAGGGCGCCCAGGCGATTGCCGTCGATGATGCGCAGCAGGCTTGCGCGGGCTTCGTCGGCCGTCACGCCGGTGCCTATCGCAAGCCCCGTGCTGGCCCGCTTCCCGGCGCCCGTGCCGGTGGCGACGTAGACGGCCGGGTTGCGCGAATTGATGTATTCGAAATTCAGCCGGCCGGTAACGGTTTTCAGCACGTCGCTGCCGATATTGTGGCCGCCCGCGTAGGTCACCATGTCGTTGAAGGTGCCTGTGCCCGGCGAATTGCAGCAATCGGTGCTGCCGGCGTGCGCGTGGATGAACACGGGGGGCTTGCTGCCGTCGGGCACATCGGCCAGGCGCTTCGCGACGGCGGCCATGTGCGATTCATACAGCTCGATGAAGGCTGCGGCGCGCTCTTCCTGCCCGATCGCCGCGCCCAGCGCCCGCAGGCTGGGCACGGTGTTCTTCAGGGGCTGGACAAAAAAATCGATGATGATGACGGGTATGCCCGCGGCGGCGAACTGCTTCATCATCAGCGAGTCGTCCGGGTTCTGGCCTTTGCCCACGCCGGCGAAACTGGCGGTGAGCACGATCAGGTCCGGCTGCAGGGCGAGCGCCTGTTCGACCGAAAAACTGTCGGCGGTATGCCGCCCCACGATGGGGATATTGGCGATGTCGGGGAATCGCTTCAGATAGTTCTGGTATTCGTTGGAAAACGAAGTGCGGAATTCATCCGACCAGCCGGCCAGAATGCTGACGGGGTCGGGGTGCACCAGGGCCAGCACCGGCAGGTGCCGCGCCTGCGTCAATATGATGCGCTTGGCCGGCGCCTTGAGCGTTACGCTGCGCCCCATGGCGTCGGTCACCGTGACGGCTTGGGCGCCGGCCATTGCGCAGCCCAGCGACAACAGGAAAAAAGCGCCTATGCGCGCGAATTTCAATAGCATTTTTCACCTTACCGGGGCGCGTAGCCCGTCTATCAAAACCTGCAGTATGCCCTTCGAGCACGGCTCTATCCGGGCCTCGACGCCGTAGCCTTCCGCCAGGGCGACCGGGGTGATGACCTGGCCGGGCGCGCCTTCGCCCAGCAGTTCGCCCTGCTTGATCAAGACGGCGTAGTCGCTGTGGCGCAGCGCCACATTGAGATCATGCAGCACGATGAGGGTGATCAGCCCGTGCTCGTGCGTTTCCTGGCCAAGCAAATCCATGACATGGAACTGATAGTTCAGATCCAGCGCCGACAGCGGTTCATCCAGCAGCAGCAGGCGCGGGCGGCGTATCAAGGCCTGGGCCAGGCCGACCAGTTGTTTCTGGCCGCCCGAAAGCTGGTCCAGGTAATGCATGGAGAGATGCTCTATGCCCAGGCGCTGCAGCAAGGACAATACCTGTTCCAGATGCACGCGGCCCGCTTCGGCCGCCAGCGCCGAAGCCCTGGCGGCCACCAGGACCGACTCCAGCACCCGCAGGTGCACCGAGGCCGGCAGGGATTGCGGCAGGTAGACCACCTGCTGGGCTCTTTGTTCGAAGCTGATTTTTTCCAGGCTCTTTCCGTCGAGCCGGACCGACCCCTGCTTGTAGGGCAGCAAGCCGGCCAGCGCCTTGAGCAGGGTGGACTTGCCGCTGCCGTTGGGTCCGAGCAAGGCCACCACGGCGCCCGCCCGCAGAGGCTCGAGCGTGAGGTCCGGGATGATTGCCTGTTTGCGATAGGCGACACGCAGATCGCTGACTTCTAGCATGGCCTTCAGTTGCTTTGGCGGCGCAATACCACCGATAAAAAGAAAGGGACGCCGACCAGCGACGTGACGATGCCGACCGGCACGATGATGCCGCTGGAGATATTCTTGGAGGCGATCGAGGCCAGCGACAGCACCATGGCGCCGACCAGGGCGCTGCCGGGCAGATAGAAGCGATGGTCTTCGCCAAAGAGCCGCCGCGCGATGTGCGGAGCGATCAGGCCGATGAAGCTGATGGTGCCCACGAAGGACACCGCCAGCGCGGCGAGCAGGCTGATGCGCAGCAAAGAGGTCAGCCGCAGCCTTTGCACATTGATGCCAAAGCTGGATGCCCGGTCTTCGCCCAGGCGCAGCGCCGTCAATTTCCAGGCGTCCCGCATCGCCAGCGGCCATATCAAGGCCACGGCGAGCATCATGGCGCCCACCTTGGGCCAGGTGGCGCGCGACAGGCTGCCCATCGTCCAGAAAACCAGGCCCTGCAAGTCTTCGGCGCTGGCGATGAACTGCATCAGCGAAACCAGCGCATTGAAGGAAAACACCATGGCGATGCCGAACAGCACCATGCCGGAACTGCTCATGGCGCCCCAGCGGGCAGCGGCGTCCAGCAGCAGGGCGGACAGCAGCGCGAACAGGAAGGCGTTGCCGCCTATCATCCAGCTATGGGGCAGGCCGGGCAGGGACATATCCAGCACGATGGCCAGCGAGGCGCCGAATGCCGCCGCCGAGGAAATGCCCAGCGTAAATGGGCTGGCCAGCGGGTTGTTCAATATAGTCTGCATTTCAGCGCCCGCCAGTCCCAGGGCCATGCCGACCGCCACCGCCATCATCGAATAGGGCAGCCTGAATTCCCAGACGATGACCCGCACGGTGGGCTCCGCCGTGGAGGGTTGCAGCAGGGTCTGGAACAAGTCCGGCCACGTCAGGGCGGACGGCCCCAGGGTGAAGTCGGCCAGGGTCGAAAAGACAATGACGAACACCAGCGCGGCCACCATCAGCCAGCGAGTCCTGATCAACTGCTGATATTGCGTTTCAGCCAGCCGCGCCGTATGAGCAGAAAGCATTGAAGGCCTGAATGAGAAAAATTAGCGAGATCGAAGTATAGGGTATCGCGGTGCCCTTCATTGCGGCGGGAAAGGCAATGATAATGCGTCCTGTTAAGGATTGTACCGTTATATCGCAAAGTGCTTCGCCGCCGCCGTGCCGCCGCCCGCCTGCCGTGGCGGCGCTTTGCCGTGGCGTGGCAGCCGCGAACCGGGATCACTGTTGGTCAAGAACACGAAAGAAAACTCAAGAAAGTCTAAGTTGCTGGCTTCCGGTGCAGGGTCTCAATATGATAGCGCGAAATGATTTTGAGAATTATTCTTAATTGAGAAGCTCGCTATGAAAAAATATTCACGCCGCGCCGCGCAGTCGGTCCTGGCGCCGTCCTTGTTGAGCCTGACAGTGTCCGCCGCATTCGCCCAGACGACCGAAGCGCCCGTCACGACCCTGGAATCGGTCCGCGTCCTTGGAACGGCGGAACAGGAGTTATTGCAGGCGCCCGGTGTCTCGACCATCAATCAACAGGCGCTGAAGGAGCGCCCTCCCGCAAATGACCTGGCGGAAATCATACGCACCATGCCGGGCGTCAACCTCACGGGCAACAGCTCTTCGGGCGCCTATGGGAACAATCGCCAGATCGACCTGCGCGGCATGGGCCCGGAAAATACATTGATCCTGATCGATGGCAAGCCCGTGCATTCGCGCGATGCCGTGCGCATGGGGCGCAATGGGGAACGCAACAGCCGCGGCGACAGCAACTGGGTTCCCGTGGAAGCGGTGGAGCGCATCGAGGTGCTGCGCGGCCCGGCGGCCGCCCGCTACGGATCGGGTGCGGCCGGCGGTGTGGTGAACATCATCACCAAACGCCCGACCGACAAGCTGTCCGGCTCCGTTACGCTCTATCAGTCCATCGCCGATCACAGCGACGAAGGCGACACGCGCCGCATGGGCTTCACGCTGGCCGGCCCCATCTCCGAGAAGTTGTCGTTCCGGTTGTTCGGCAACCTGGCGAAAACCGATCCGGATTCGCTCGACGTGAATGCGTCGTCATCCAGAGTGGCGGTGCCGCCCAGCGGCCGCGAGGGCGTGCGCAACAAAGACATCAACGCTCTGTTGCGCTGGGACCTGAATAAACAGCATGTGCTGGAATTCGAAGGCGGCTTCGGCCGCCAGGGCAACCTCTACGCCGGCGAGTACATGTTGGGCGGAAATACGGCCACGCAAGAGAGCTTGTTCGGATCTGAAACCAACACGATGTACCGGCGTACCGCGTCCGTTACGCATCGCGGGGACTACGGCGGCGGCAAAACCTCGCGACTGACCTTCGCCTACGAAGGCACGACCAATTCCCGCCTCAACGAGGGCCTGGCGGGCGGCGGCGAGGGAACGATAGGCAACCCCAACGCCGAGCGCTCCGTTTCGCAATTGAACAATTATCTGGCCAACGGGGAATTCAATGTGCCGCTCAACCTGGGCGGCCTGCATCAAATCTTGACCGTGGGGGGCGAATGGCGTGAAGAATCGCTCAAGGATCCCTACAGCACCTCTTCCGCCCGCAATCAATACCAGGCAGGCAATGTGGTGTTCCCCAATTTCAGCGACAAGGCCAAGGCGCGTTCCTACGCTTTCTACCTGGAAGACAACATCGAGGTCACCGAGGATTTCGTCTTGACTCCCGGCGTGCGTTTCGACCACCACGATGCGGCGGGTTCCAACTGGAGCCCCAGCCTGAACGCATCTTATTACCTGACGCCTGAAATCACCATCAAAGGCGGTATCGCGCGCGCTTTCAAGGCCCCCAATCTGTATCAGATGAATTCGAGCTACCTGTACGTGACCATGGGCAATGGATGCCCCGCGGGGGTGCCCGGGCCTTGCTGGATCGTGGGCAATCCCGACCTGCAGCCCGAGACGAGCATCAACAAGGAAATCGGCATTGCCTACGACCGCGACGGCTGGTCCGCCGGGCTGACTTATTTCCAGAACGACTATAAGAACAAAATCATCGCGGATCTTGGCCAACAGGGAGTGCCGCCGCGCATAGGCGGCGCATCGGTGTATCAGTGGACCAATTCAGGCAAAGCCATCATCCGGGGTTTCGAAGGCAACCTGAATATTCCATTGATCGGGGAAGACGGCAAGACGCTGAAACTGGTCAACAATTTCACGTATATGATCGAAAACAAGAGCAAGGAAACAGGGCAGCCCTTGTCGGTGATTCCGCGCTACACGATCAACAGCACGCTCGACTGGCAGGCGACCGAGAAGCTGTCCCTCCAGGCTTTGGCGACCTTCTATGGCAAGCAGAAGCCGCGTACGCAAAATCCGAATGCCAACCCCAACAATAACGCCGAGACCGGCGACGCACTGAATGAGCGCGGGTCTTACGCCATCTTCGGCTTGGGCAGCAGCTATCAGTACGATAAGAACCTGTACTTCCGTGTCGGCGTGAACAACTTGTTCGACAAGCGGCTGTACCGCGAGGCGGCGACCAATGGCGCGGGCGCCGCCTCGTACAATGAACCTGGCCGGCTCTATTACTTCACGATGACCGCCTCGTTCTGATTTTTTCGAATGGCGCCGCGCCGCGCTGCGCGATCCGGCGCGGCGCGGCTTCCGAATATGGCCTCTTCCACATTGCAACAGCCCCCATCGTCCGGATATCTCACGCAGGTGGCCTATCCGGATCACTTCCATAGGGAAATCATGCCGGTATGGCTCGCGTCCACGCTGCAGGCGCTGGGCCGCAGCTGCCCCGACATCGGCAAGCCTTATGTGTGGCTCGATCTGGGTTGCGGCACCGGCATCAGCACGCTGATTGCCGCCGCGACGAATCCGCTCGGACGCTTTATCGGCGTCGACTTCAATGCCGGCGAGATTGCGGAAGCGCGCCAACTGGCCGAACGTGCGGGGGTGGGCAACGCCGTCTTCCTGCAAGCTTCGTTCGACCAATTGCTGGACGATCCCGAACATGGCCTGCCCGAATGCGATTTCATCGTCATGCACGGCGTGTATTCCTGGATCGACGCCGGCATGCGTGAGGCTGTCCACCGTATCGTCCGGCAACGCTTGCGGCCGGGCGGCATATTCTACGTTTCCTATATTACCCATCCCGGGGCGGCATCCTTCAGCGCGGCGCAGCGCATGCTGAGGCTGGTGGCGCAAGCTACGGCGGGGTCCACGGACGACAGGATCAAGCATGGCATCGCCTGGCTGAAGCGGCTGGCGGACAATGGCGCGGGTTATTTCACCGAGCATGCGCCGGCCTCGCGCGAAGTCTCGCGCCTGGATGCCATGGATCCCGCCTATCTGGCTCACGAATTCCTGAACCCGGAATGGCAGGCCTTCCATGTCAGCGACGTGATCGCCTCCATGGATGCGATAGGCTGCGACTACGCGGGCAGCGCCAGCCTGCTGGAAAACATCGACGCGCTATCGATTCCGGGCAAAATGGCGCCCGTCATGGCCGAGATGGTTCGAGCCGGCTGGGATGCGGCCAGAATGGAAACCGCCCGTGATATCGCGCGCAACCAGAACCAGCGCCGCGACATCTACCAGAAGCGCTCCGGCGCAGGCAGCCTGCTGACTGCCGATGCGCATCGGCAGGTCCTGTTGCGGCAAAGAGTCATTGCCCTGCCCGAGGCCCCTGGCCTGGAGGACATACAGACGCAAGCCGGCAAGGCCGATCTGGCGTTCGAGACCCGCATCGGCCCCGTCAGCATCGCCGGCGGCTATGTGGCGCCGCTGTTGCGCGCCTTGCGGCAGGGGCCCCGGTCCTATGCGGATTTCCTGGCGCTGCCCGAATACCGCCGGAATCCGGGCATGGTCAGCCAGTTGCTGCAAGCCTTGGCATGGGTGGGCTGGGTGCATTTCCTGCGCCCGGATGAAACCGGCGGGGCCGCGCAGGGGGCTCACGAACGATTGCGGGCGGTCCTGGATGAGCGAAGCCGCGAACGGGGCGCGCCGCATTATCTGCCGGTGCCCGCCATCGGATCCGCCATCCCTCCGGCCGATGTTCAGCCCGAATGGCCCGCCGCCAGCATATAGCCTCGTCCCCGCAGGTTGCGCAACACCACCGGAGCCGAGGGCAGGTCCAGCCGCAGCTTGCGGCGGATATTGCTTATGTGGGTCTCGATGCAGCGATCGTAAGTCGATGGGATGCGGCCCAGCGCGTATATGGCCAGGTCCTGGCGGGAGACGATCTGGCCCGGCAGGCGCATCAGCCGCTCCAGCAGGCGCTGCTCGGCGCCGGTCAGGGCCGTTACCCGCCCGTTCCAGTAGATGTTGCCGGTCGAAGGGCGGTAGGACAGCGGTCCGAACTGCAGTTCGCCATCGGCGCCGGGCTGGCCGGCGACGCGGCGCAATATGGTCCGTATGCGCGCCTTGAGCTCCCGCGGTCCGAAAGGCTTGGTCAAATAGTCGTCGGCTCCGCTTTCCAGGCCCAGCACGCGGTCCGCCTCGCTGCTGTGGGCGGACATCATGATGACGGGCTGCTGCGCATGCCGGCGATAGCGGCGCAGCAGTTCAAGCCCGTTGACATGGGGCAGCATGAGTTCCAGCAGCATGATATCGAAAGTCTGGCGCGCCAGCGCTTGCATGGCCGCCAGGCCGTCGTGGACCACCGTCACGTGGAACATGTCCATGGACAGGTATTCGCTCAACATGGTCGCCATATCGACGTCGCCGTCGGCCACCAGGATGCGATGACGGTTCGGGGAAGCTAGCAGCATGATTGTGGCAGGCAGGAAAACGCGGCAAGCATGGGGCTCCGGCTTGAGGCAAGACGATTATTATATACAAATGAGATTCGCTCTCATTACGATATAGATCAAGTCTACCTGCCTGAAAGCAGCATATCTAGTGGCGATATTTTGTAACCGGACGCCGCGGCTTTCTACCCCAGGTTCCTGCCTGCGCGGACAGAGGCGAAATAGCGCGGGCCGCCTATCTGACCACCCTTCAGCGCGATTTCGATCGCGGGCCGTTCATCGACCCGCACGTATCCGGCACAGAGCGGGCCCCCGGGCGCAAGCGCGGCCGACATTTTCAGCGCCGTCAGCCCCAGCGCCTGTACCGCATGTCCCGACGTATCGCCTCCCGCAATGACGACGCGTTCGACGCCGCTGACCGATACCAGGGTGCGCAGCAGTTCTCCCATGGTCCGGGCCAATCGTCCCATTGCGGCTGCGTGGTCCAGTCCATGGCCGAGCAAGTAGCGGCTTACCTCTTGCAGGGACGGATCATCAGGCCCCGCAGCCGTGAAAATCAACACACTGCGATCATGCGCTAGCGCATCGTATGCCGTTTCCTGAAGCCGCCGTTCCTCGGCCGCCCTGGACGCCGCGTTCAAGAGAAGCAGCGGGTTCGCCCGCAGGCAGGCAAAGCCATCGCGTTCAGCTGCGGCGATTTGGTCCGCGGTGACCGGCGAGCAACTCCCGGATATGCCTATGATTTTATCTACCCGGTCGGCGCGCATCGGCGTGGGCTGGATGTTGGAGTAGCCAGCCTTGCGCCAATGATTGACCAGTGCATATTCCACCCCGGACGACCCTGCGCAGAACAGCGTGCCGGCTTGGCTTTCCGCGAGCTCCCAGATGGCGCGGCCCGCGCATTCTTGCGACCGCTCGTCCAGGACGTCCAGAAGAACGACGTCGTTGCCCGACCACTGGTCGGACAGCGCCTTGTCGGCATCGCTCGATTGTTGGGTGACGATATCGTAAAGCCCAATGCGCAGCGGGGCCTGGCGCGCGAGATGCAGGCGCAAGTCCGCTTCATCCATGGGCGTCGACGGGTGCACCGACATCGTGGGATGGCGATCTATGCGATGAGGCGTGTTTCCTACAGACGCGAAAAGCTGGCCGAAGGCGGTATAGCGCCGCAAGGCGGGGGCGCCCACGACCAAAGGGGTGGCGGTCTGCGACTTGAATGTCGCCCGGCCTATTTGTATTGCTCGGCCGATGTTGCCTATGCTGGACGACGAATCGAAGGTCGAGCAAACTTTGTAATGACAGAGCGGCGCCCCTATTTCGGACAGCGCTCGATAGATGGCCGGCAGTTCCGCATCCATCCATGCGACTCCCTGGCTACGGCTTATTCCGGCGATCCCTATCGCTGCAAAACGCTCGCACGCCACAGCGATGTCTTTCGCTTCTGGGCGATGCAGAAATAGCAGGGTGTCCAGGCCATTTGAAGCGAGCACCTCCATGACGTCCGTCGAGCCGGTGAAATCGTCGCCGTAGAAGCTCAGTACGGGGCGAGGCAGGCGTTTCATGTTCCAAAGTGCTCCACGGCGGCTTTGAGTTCGGGCGAATCCGCCATGGCCGCTTGCATCGATTTTCCTTCGGCGGCCGCGCGCCATGCATAGCGTATGCTTTCGATGCCGGCCCTTATGCCGCCCGGATGGGCCGCAATGCCGCCGCCGCAAGCGTAAATGAGGTCGGTGCTTTGAAGTCTATCCCATGTCTCGAACGCCTGCTCGGCCCACTGTCCGGAAGAAAAGACCGGCATTGCCTCGAATCCCTGCAGAGGGGATTCGAACATTGGGGTCAAGCAGGCTTTGGCCGAGATTATCGACGATTCGCCCGGTTCGGAGAACTTGTTTCTCAAGCCATTGACGTGCATATGATCCACGCCGGCCAGCCGCCAGAACTTGTGCCATGCCGTGTACTCGAAGCCGAGTAACGGGTGGCGGCTGAGGTAGCCCCAGCCATTGCGGTGGCCATGTATCGGCAGTGCGGAATTCCGCCGCAGATGTTCAACGGCGACCAGCCCCGTGCTGTTCAGGCTGACCATGATGCAACTGCCGCCATGCTTGACGACCATGTCGTGCTGCAACAGCATATCGTCCAGCGTGCCGGTGACGTTGAAGGCATACATGACTTTCTTGCCGGTCCGGTCGGCGTGCATATTGATGACCCGCATGACTTCCGCGACCCTGTCTTCGAACGGGCAATGCGGCCCATTCGCTTGCAATTCGTCGTCTTTGATGAAGTCGATGCCGCCTTCGCAAAGCGACCTGACTATATCCGCGGTCTGCGTGGGTGACAGCCCGACGCTGGGCTTGATGATGGTGCCCACAAGCGGGCCACGCTCGACGCCCGCCAGTTCGCGCGTGCCGGCGATGCCGAATTGCGGGCCGGGGTAATGTTCGGCATATGCGTCGGGAACCTGTATGTCCAACAGGCGCAGTCCGCTTACTTCACGCAGTTCGTAGAGATTGCCGGCCACGGTGCTCATGAGATTGGGCAGGCATACGCCGAAGTTGTCCAGGCTCCATGAAATTTCCACGATCGCGCGCTTTACCGGGCCCTTGTATTCGCCGTGTATGGGTAGGCTGCCGGCTGCCGCGCCGCCTATGATTTCGACGCGCTCCACCACGGCGCCGCAGCGGGCGGTGAGTTCGGCTGTTTCGTAAGGAAGCTTGATGAAGGTGCCTGTCGACTGCTCGCCCGCCAGTACCGCGGCTGCGCGTTCCGGATCTTTGTCGGTTTCCAGAAGGTACAGCGCGCGAATACGAGTTCGATCTTCGATTTCGGCGAATGTGAAAGACATTTACTACAGCTCCAGAAATTTGAGGCGCTTGCCCATTACAAGTATTGGTGCCAAAGCGATAACTGCGGGACGTAGGTAATCATCGCCATGACCACCAGAGTTACCGCGAAGAACCACCCCAAGTGCCGCAATACGTCGGTCAAGGGAACTTTATTGCTGCGTGCCGCCACATATAAATTCGCCGCGAGCGGAGGAGTGAGCAGCCCGAGTTCTATATTCGTCACCAGCACGATGGCGAAATGGATGGGGTCTATCCCGTATTGCTGCGCGGCGGGAGCCAATAGCGGGCCCATCAGCAGCACGGCGGCATTGGTTTCCATGAACATGCCGACGATCAGCAGAACCGCGTTGACGATCAACAGGAATATCAGCGGGTTATCGGTGAATGTCACGGCGAACGCGGCGATGGATTGGGGAATTTGCTCCAGCACCATGGCGCGATTGAATATGCTGGTGAAACCGATGATCACCAGGATGGCGGCGGAAGAGAGCGATGCGCTGAGGAAGACTTTTTCCAGCTCTTTGATCGACGTCAGTTTGCCTAGTAAGGTAACCAGCAGTGCGTAGACCGCGGCCACCGCCGCCGCTTCGGTCGGCGTGAACACGCCCGTGTATATGCCGCCGAGCACGATGATGGGCAGCAACAGCGCAGGCACGGCGCGCAGCACAATGCGGTGCCGAGGATGCGCGGCGCTGGCTGCGCCCGGCCCGGCGCTGGAACTAGGCAAGGCTTCATTGCCGCCTTGCAGTGCGCGCCTGGCTAGGAACGCATGCGCCATCATGAAGGCCAGCATCATGACGATGCCGGGCATGATGGAGGCAATGAAAAGCTGAGTGATGGAGATTCCAACGATCGATCCATACAATATCAATGGTATGGATGGCGGAATCAGTACGCCCAGCAGCCCGGCGGAGGCATTCAAGGCCGCTGTGTAGCCGGGGGCATAGCCGCGCTGGATCATTTCTTTGCCCACCGTCCCGCCTATGGCGGCGACTGTCGCGACCGACGATCCTGTAATCGCTCCCATCAGCGCGCTGGCGGCGATCATGACATGACCCATGGGGGCGCGCACTCTACCCAGGATGATGTCGCAGACGGCGGTCAGCTGCCGTATCAGGCCGCCCCGGCTCATCAGTTCCCCGCCGAGCAGGAACAGCGGGATGGCGAGCAGGGGGAAGACGGTGATGGTGTCGAAGGTGATGGACGGGAAGAGCGACCAGTCCACATTCCACTCTTCGGCTTTGGCCATGACCAGCAGTGTGAAGGCAATGCCTACGGGCACGGAGAGCAGAAGCAGCAACAATAACAGGGCGCCCGGAATCATGCTTGCTCCTCAAAGGCTGGGGCTTCGTTCTTGAAGACTCGTATGATTTCCGCAACCGCATGCAACAGCATCAGGGCCATGCCCAGCGGCAGGAAGAAGGTTGGTATGTAGATCGGCGTCCCCATGTCCAGGCCTCTTTCTCCCGATTCCAGCATTGTCATGAAGAACTGCGCACCGGTATACAAGTAGACAGCGGCAAAGATGATCAATGACAGCGCCACAGCCAGGCGGCCGATACGCCTGATGAAGGCGCTGCGGGCCAGCTTGATCACGTCCACTGCGATATGCGTGCCGGTATAGGAGCACATTGCCGCGCCGATAAAGGTAAGCGGAGCCATGGCGAAGACCGCGAGCTCGCCCGGGTTGGGAAAGGATAGGTTAAAGTAGCGCTCCATTACGCTGGCCGAAATCGCGACCACCATGACGGCCAGCGAGGCTATGCATATCCATTTCTCGAGCCGGAAGGCATACCCTTCCAGCTTCGACAGCCCGTCGTTCGTGGGCGCGATGGTCATTACCTGTTCCATCATTGCTGGCGTGCTTTACGCACTTCCTCGCGCAAGGCGGCGATGCGTTCTTCGCCATAGATCGGAGCGAGCTTGTCCCATACGGACTGTCCGAGCTTTTCGAATTCGGCCATCGCTTGCGCGTCGGGGCGGAAAACCTTGATGCCGCTGGCTTCGATTTTCTGAAGGAACTGGCCGTTCAGCTCCCGATTGTTCTTGATCTGGCGCGCCATGACTTCTTCCGCAGTGTCCTTGAATATCTTCTTGTCGGCATCCGACAGCTTGTCCCAGAATCGCGAACTCGACGCTACTGTGCCCATTGCGTACACGTGCTGCGTGGTGGTCATGTATTTCTGAGTTTCGAAGAGCCTGGACTCATAGGTGATGCTGGCGCCGTTGTCCTGCCCGTCCACGGCTTGTTGCTGAAGGGCGGTGAACAATTCCGGGAATGGCATGACGACGACCTGCGTACCGGCGGCCTCGAAAAAGGACTTGATGGCGGCGGAGCCCGGCACACGCAGCTTCAGGCCCGTCAGGTCGGCGGGGGATTTGATGGGCTGCTTGGAATTGGTGACGGCCCGGAATTCCAGCTCGAAGAAGCCCAGCGTCTGAATCTTGTGTTTCGCGAGCGTTTCCCGCAGCGTCTTTTGCAAGATGCCATTGGGATTGTAGAAAATGGCATCGACCGCCTTGAAGTCGCTGGCGATGTAGGGCAGGTAATGTATGTCGAGCAAAGGGTCCAGTCCGGCGAGCGAACCGGGGTTCAACAACGCCAGTTCCAGCGAGCCGCGCGAGAGTTCGCGCGCCTGGGCCTGTTCGCCGCCCAATTGGCTATCCGGAAAAACGGTGATCGCGATTTTTCCATTGCTGCGCTCGCCGATGAGTTTCGCGAACTCCTTGGCGGCTTGGTCCATGGGGCTGTTGGTGGCAAAGACGTGGCCCATGCGAGCCTTGACTTGCTGCGCCAGGGCGGGGAAGCTGCCCAGCATGGCGCTGGCGACGAAGGCGGCTGCAGCGAACTTTATGGCGAAATGTCTCTTCATGCTTATCTCCTTGGGATGGTCTGGATCATGTGTACGGGCCGCGTGCGGCACGGATGACACGCATCCTGTGCCGCTTGCGGCAGCGCGATGTGTCACGGGTCAAATGCCGCGCGCACCGGAGGCAAGAAAGCCCCCGTCGATCGGCATCACGATGCCGGTTATGTAAGAAGCTTCCTCCGAGGCCAGATAGCCGACGGCGGAGGCGATTTCGGACGTCGTCCCATACCGCTCCATGGGAATGGCGCTCGAATATTCTTTGCGGAATTTGTCGGTATGCAATACCCGGGTCATGGGCGTGTCGACGGGTCCGGGTGCGACCGCATTGGCGGTCACGCCATGCTCGGCCAACTCGACCGCCATCTGGCGCGTCAAGGCGATGACGGCGCCTTTGGACGTTCCATATGCCGTGCGGCCCGTGCCGACGGCCCGCATGCCGGCCACCGACGCAATATTGACGATGCGGCCCCACCCCTTGCGCACCATCAACCGGGCGGCATGCTGGCTGCACAGGAACACGCCCGTCACGTTGATATTCATGGTGAGCGCGAAATTGTCCGCGGGAAATTCCAAAAAGGGAAAAACCTTCGCAACGCCTGCGCAATTGACCAGCACATCGCAGCGTCCATAATCCCGTTCGATGTCGGAAAACGCCGCAGCGATAGCGTCGGAGCAGCCGACGTCCATGGCAAGGGGCCGCGCCGCGTGTCCTGAGGCGCGCAGGCGCTCGGCGGTCTGTTCGGCGGCCTCGAGATTGATATCGCATACGAGCACCCTATGGCCTTGCTGGGCCAGCCTTTCCGCCACGTCGGCGCCGATACCCATGGCGCCGCCCGTAACGACCGCCACTCTCTGTTCGGCTTGTTGATTGCTCATCTGCTGCTGTCTCCTGAATGCTGAGTGAAATGACAAGGGCGGCCGCTCATGCCGCACAGAGGCATGGCAGGGCGCCAATTCAAGGGTTGATGTATGGTAGAAATGCCGACTGTATTTAACAATCGACTTTTATTCCGCCCTGCTGTGTGCAAAGGTCACAGCAGCATGGGGGATTGCGGGCGCTTAGGCGCCGGTTGAACCGAGCCTCGTGAACTCGTCCTTGATCCAGTCGACGAGGGTGCGCAAGTCGGGGCGGGAACGTAGATGCGGGGCCATCCACAGCACGATGTTGTAAGGCCCCGCCAGAAATCCATAAGGAGCGATGAGCCGTCCCGATGCAATTTCGCTGTCGACCATGATGCGCGGCGCCACGGCAGCCCCGAGGCCGTAAGAAGCGGCCTGTATCATGAGATAAAAGTGTTCGAATATTTGCTGAGGCTCGTCATCGGTATGTTTGAACCCGGAGGCGTCCATCCAGTCTTTCCAGGCTCGGGGACGGGTCTTGGTCGAAAGTATCGGAACGGATTTCATTTCCCGCAACTGCGGTAGTTTGTATTTCTTGGCGAAATCGGGCGAGCACACCAAGCCTATTTCTTCTCGGATCAAGGTATGCAGGATCACGTCCTGGGGCGCGGGTATCATGTCGTTGCGGATGGCCAGGCTGATCTCGTCGCGGATCAAGTCTACCTCGCCGTAATTGACGTTCAGCCTTATTTCGATATCGCCATGCTTCTGTTTGAATGCTCCCAGTCGGGGAATCAGCCAATTCTGCATGATGGTGGCGGAACAAGAGATGGTCAGCGGCCCCGGCTGAAGCTGGGAAATCCCCAAATTGATAAGATTGAATGCAGCCGAAAGGTTGGCCGCCAGCCGTTTTCCCTCGCTGGTGGGCTCTACCGATTTTGCGAGACGCCTCAATAACATAACGCCAAGGCTGGCCTCCAGCAGCTGAATTTGCCGGCTTATCGCCCCATGGGTGACGCCCAGCTCCGTTCCGGCCAGCGTCATGCTGCCTAGCCGGGCTGTCGCTTCGAATGCCCGAAGCGCATTCAGAGGGGGTCGCGGAACCGGTCTAGGCGGTATGTTCTTCGCTTTCATCAATGATTCGAATCGGCGCGCCTAGCGCCTACTTGCCAGCGCCTTCGGGCCAGTAGTAGTCGTCCCCGTAGATGCGGCTGCCGAATATGGCGGTGCCGATGCGGACTTCGGTGGAGCCTTCTTCGATGGCGATTTCGAAGTCGCCGCTCATGCCCATGGACAGACGGTCGAGCTCGATGCCTTCTATGGCTTCATCGCGCATGCGGTCGCGCAGCGTGCGCAGCGTGCTGAAGCAGGCGCGCACCGCGGCCTGGTCGGGCGCATTGATGGCCAGCGTCATCAGGCCGCGCACGCGCAGCGTGGGCGTTTCGGTGGCCAGGCGCCGCAGCATGGCCGGCAGCTCTTCCGGCGGCAGGCCGTATTTGCTGGGTTCCGTGGAGGTCTTGATCTGCACCAGGGCGTCGATGGCGCGGCCTTCCTGCTGCAGGCGGCGATCCAGCGCAATGGCCAGTTCCATGCGATCCAGCGACTGGATCTCGGCCGCCATGCGGGCCACGTCCTTGGCTTTGTTGGTTTGCAAGTGGCCTATCATGACCCACTCTATGCCGCAGTCGGACAAGGGCTCGTACTTGCTGCGGATTTCCTGCACCTTGTTTTCGCCGAAGCGATGTGCACCGGCCCGCACCGCGGCCCGTATGGCATCCTCGCCGAAGGTTTTGCTGACCGGCAGCAGCGATACCGAGGCGGGATCGCGGCCAGCCTTGCGGGCGGCGGCGGCTATGCGTTCCTGGACGCGGGCGAGGTTGACGGCAATGTGGCTTTGTTCAGTCATGAGACGGCTTATCCGGTTCGGGCATGGGCGCGGGGCGGTATCGGCCGCGCCAACTATAGATACCGGCATATTGTAAAGAAGAAGCCGCGCCCCGTATCCGAAGCCCCGATAAGGAAGCCGCAATAGGCGATATAGAGGCCGAGTACCGCGCCTTATCGCCTTCCGCTGTTCGCCGGGCCTTGCATCGCGTCGCGGATCTGCGCGGTGATCTCGTAAGAGCGCAGGCGGGCCGCATGGTCGAACATGTTCGATGTGATCATGAGTTCGTCGGCGCCGGTCTTGGCGATGAAGGCCTCGAGCTGCCCGGCTACAGTGTCGGGCGCGCCGATGGCCGAGCACGACAGCACGTGCTGGAGCAGGTCCTGTGCTTGCGGGCCCAGGGTGTCCGGATAACCCCGCATGGGGGGCGGCAGGCGCGAGGGCCGGCCGCTGCGCAGGTTGACGAAAGACTGCTGCCAGGAAGTGGCCAAGTAGTGCGCCTCGTCGTCCGTGTCGGCGGCGAAGACGTTGAACCCCAGCATGACATAAGGCCGGTCCAGTTGCGCCGACGGACGGAAAGTGGCCCGATATATCTCCAGCGCCTGCATGAGCTGCGCCGGCGCGAAGTGCGAGGCGAAGGCATAGGGCAGGCCGAGCGCCGCGGCCAGCTGCGCGCCGAACAGGCTGGAGCCGAGTATCCATATGGGCACCTTGGCGCCTTTGCCCGGCACGGCCTGCACGGCCTGGCGCGGTTCGTCGGACATGTAGTCCATCAGTTCGACCACGTCGCGCGGAAATTCCTCGGCATCCGAGGCCAGATTGCGCCGCAAGGCGCGCGCGGTGGCTTGATCGGAGCCCGGCGCCCTGCCCAGGCCCAGGTCGATGCGGCCCGGGTAGAGCGCTTCCAGGGTGCCGAACTGTTCGGCAATGACCAGCGGGGAATGATTGGGCAGCATGATGCCGCCCGCCCCGACGCGTATGCTGCGGGTGCCCGCGGCGACGTGGGAAATCAGGATGGATGTGGCGGCGCTGGCGATGCCGGGCATGCCGTGGTGCTCGGCCAGCCAGTAGCGCGTATAGCCCCAGCGCTCGGCGTGCCGCGCGAGATCGGCCGTGCGGGCGAACGATTCGGCCGCCGAACCCTCCTGGGTGATGGGCGCCAGGTCGAGGATGGAAAGTGGAATCATCGCGATCGGGGACGGGCGCCGCCAAACAGTGGCAGAATCCTGTTTGCCCCGCCATAAAAACACAACCCGCCCAGTGTAATGCCTCTCTCGAATGCCTGCCGGGGACGGCCTTGAGCCGTCCTTCCCGCGCCGCCGCCGTGGCGGTCGTCCTGTCGCTGGCCGCCATGGCCAGCGTGCAGTCGGGCGTGTCCCTGTCGGTGCCGGTGATCCATGAGTACGGCGTGCTGTCCACCTCCAGCCTGCGGCTGTGCTGGGCCGCGGTCGTCCTGGCCCTGGTCGTGCGCCCGCCCCTGCATCGCTATACCCGTGCGCAGTGGCGCGCCGCGCTGATGCTGGGCGCCGGCATGGCGGTGATGACGCTGACCTTCTTCCTGGCCGTCGAGCGGCTGCCCCAGCACCTCGCCGTCGCCCTGGAGTTCTGCGGCCCGCTCGCCGTCGCCGTGGCGGGCGTGCGCGGCGCGCGGGCGCTCGCCTGGCCGCTGCTGGCCGCCGCGGGCATCGTCCTGCTGCTCTGGGGGGATGCGCATGGCGCGAGCGGCGCCGACCCGGCGGGCATTGCCTTCGCCCTGCTCGCGGCGGCGGGATGGGCCACCTACATCGTCATGATGAAGCGCGTGGGCACGGCCTTCGGCGGCATGCAGGGCCTGTCGGTCTCGCTGCTGGTGGCGGCGGCCCTCGCCCTGCCGCTCGGGATCCTCGAGGCCGGCACGCTCCGTTTTCCCGATGGCCAGTTGCTGTGGACCGCCGGCCTGGCCGTGCTCGTGCCGCTGGTGCCCTACATGCTCGAGATCACGGCCCTGCGGCGCCTGTCCGCCGCCGCCTTCGGGGTGCTGATGAGCCTCGAGCCGGCCGTCGGCGCGCTGTCGGGCTGGATCATCCTGGGCCAGGCCATGACGGGCGCGCAGGTCCTGGGCACCTTCCTGGTCGTGTGCGCGAGCGTCGGCGCCGTGCGCCAGGGCGGCGGCTAGCGCCGCCTCATGCGGATCCCGCCGACTCGCGCGGATCCTGCCGCCTGCCGTGGATCCCGCCGCCGTTGGCGGCTGCGGGACTGGCCACCAGGGACGGGCCGCTGAGGACGGGCCGCTAGCATTCCACCACGTTCACCGCCAGGCCGCCGCGCGAGGTCTCCTTGTATTTCGAGCGCATGTCCGCGCCCGTCTGGCGCATCGTCTCGATCACCATGTCGAGCGAGACGTGGTGCTTGCCGTCGCCGTGCAGCGCCAGCCGCGCGGCGTTGATGGCCTTGTTGCCGCCCATCGCGTTGCGCTCGATGCAGGGGATCTGCACCAGGCCGCCCACCGGATCGCAGGTCAGGCCCAGATTGTGTTCCATGCCGATCTCGGCGGCGTTCTCGACCTGGTCGACCGTGCCGCCCATCACCGCCGTCAGGCCCGCCGCCGCCATCGAACAGGCCACCCCGACCTCGCCCTGGCAACCCACCTCGGCGCCCGAGATCGAGGCGTTTTCCTTGTACAGGAAGCCGATGGCCGCCGCCGTCAGCAGGAAATCCACCACCCCGTCCTCGGACCAGCCGGGAATGAACGTCCGGTAATAGCGCAGCACCGAGGGCAGCAGCCCGGAGGCGCCATTGGTGGGCGCCGTCACCACGCGGCCGCTGGCCGCGTTCTCTTCGTTGACCGCCATCGCGAACAGGTTCACCCAGTCCATCGCGAACATCACGTCGTCCCGCTTGTGCCCGCCCTTCAATTCCCGGTAGAGCGCCGGCGCGCGCCGCCGCACCTTGAGGCCGCCGGGCAGCACCTCGTCCTCGACGGGACCGCGCATCCCGCAGCCCCGGTCGATCGCATCGTCCATCACCCGGGCGATGCGCAGCACCCCTTCGCGCACCTCGGCCGCCGGGCGCAGCGCCGATTCATTGGCCATCATCAATTGCGCGATCGTCAGCCCATGTCGGCGGCAGGTGTCCATGAGTTCGGCACCGGTGGCAAACGGGTAGGGCATCGGCGCGTGCTCGGGCACCGTCTCGTCCGTCTCGATGCTGTCCA
>DJWC01000104.1 GCA_002441445.1 Pusillimonas sp. UBA6240 | reverse complement strand
CACGCTTTGCGGGCCATCGATGACCTCGCCCGTCACCTCTTCGCCGCGATGGGCGGGCAGGCAGTGCATGAATAAAGCCTGCGGGTCCGCCACGGCCATCATTTCGGTATCGACGCACCAATCGGCGAAGGCTTTGCGGCGCTCTTCGTTTTCGGCTTCATAGCCCATGCTGGTCCAGACGTCGGTCGTGACCAGGTGCGCGCCGCGGCAGGCCTCCATGGGATCGGCGAATTCCTGCAGCACGCTGGCCGGCGGTTGGCCTATGCGCTGGCGGTCGAGCTGGTAGCCGGCGGGCGCGGACACATGCAGGCGGAAGCCCAGCATTTCGGCCGCTTGCAGCCAGGTATAGGCCATATTGTTGGCATCGCCTATCCACGCCACGGTCTTGCCTTCTATGGACCCTCTGTGCTCGATGAAGGTGAAGATATCCGCCAGGATCTGGCAGGGGTGGAACTNNCGTTGATGACGGGTACGCGCGAGTGCGCCGCGAAACGTTCGATGCGGGTTTGCTCGAAGGTGCGTATCATGATGAGGTCGACCATGCGCGACACTACGCGCGCCGTGTCCTCGATGGGTTCCGAGCGGCCCAGTTGAGAGTCGCCGGTGGTGAGGTGTATGACCGAGCCGCCCAATTGATACATGCCGGCTTCGAAGGAAACGCGGGTGCGGGTGCTGGCTTTTTCGAACACCATGGCCAGGTTGCGGTCGTGCAGCGTGAGGTGGGGCTCGTAGCGTTTGAATTTGTCTTTGATCAATCGCGCGCGGTCCAGCACATACTGGATTTCGGATGTGGACAAGTCGCGAAATTGCAGAAAATGCCGTAGCGGACCGGTTTGCGTTGTTGCGTCAGACATAGTAAGCCCTGGTTAAAAGAGCCATCTTACCTTGTCCTTTCATTACCGGCAAAAGAGGCTGGCCGGTCGATCAGATACAATGCCCTGCGCGGGCCGGGTCCGTAGGCCCTCGGGAAGGACGCATACTCATGCGCGGAGTTTATGACACATCTGGTGCAGCAATTAATTATTCACGGCCTTACGAAGGAAGGCCAGCGTTTCCGCCCCAGCGACTGGGCTGAACGCCTGGCCGGCGTGCTCTCGCAGTTTCGTCCGGCGGGCTCGGTGGGCGGCCCTCTTACCTATTCGCCTTATGCTGTGCCCAGAGTGCTGGACGGTGTGCGCTGCGTCGTGGTGGACCACCGCCTGCGCGAGCTGGAACCGCTGGCCTGGAAATTCGTCTGCGACTTCGCCGCCGACAACCATCTGCAAACTTCCGAACGTGAAATCGAACTGCCGGGGGGCCCGCCGCCGGGGCGCCGGCCGCCGGCCTCTCAGGAGCCTGAACCTCCAGCCGCTTGACCCTGGACGCCGGATTCCAGCCGCCGGACCGCGGGCCGCCCGACGACCGCCGATCGCAGCCATAATCAAGCCGCATGCCGTGCTAAAAACACGCTAAAGACACGCTAAAAACACGGTTAAAGCACAGGCACCGGCGTCAAAACCTTGCCGCGGGTGGCGACGGCTTCGGCATTGTCCACCACGAGCTGCGCCATGGCGCGGCGGGTTTCGGTCGTGGCGCTGGCGATATGGGGCAGCAGCACGACATTGTCCAGCGACTTGAGCGCATCGGGCACATTGGGCTCGTCTTCATAGACGTCCAGGCCCGCCCCGCCCAGCCCGCCTGTGGACAGGGCGTCGACCAAGGCCTGCTCGTCGATGACCGAACCGCGCGAAATATTGATGATGGCGCCGTCCGGCCCCAAGGCTTTGAGTACCGTCCCATCGATCAGGCGGCGGGTGGACGGCCCGCCCACCGTGGCGACGACCAGGAAATCCGCCCATTCCGCCAGGCCGATCAGCGTGGGCTCATAGGCGTAGTCGACATCGTTGCGCACATTGCGATTGTGATAGCGGATCTCCATATCGAACCCGGACGCGCGCTGGGCGATCGCCATGCCGATGCGGCCCAGGCCGACAATGCCCAGTTTTTTATGGCTGACTTTGACGCCCAGCGGAAAGGGCGCGCCGCCGCCCCACTGATTGCTCCTGACGTAGCGCTCGGCATGCCCCAGCCGGCGTGCGGTGGCCAGCAGCAGCCCGAAGGCCAGGTCCGCCACGCAGTCGTTCAGCACGTCCGGCGTGTTGCTGACCTGTATGCCTTTTTGCTGGGCGTGCCTGACATCTATCGAGTCGTAGCCCACCCCCAGGCTGCAGATGGCCTTCAGGCGCGGAAACCGGTCGATGAGTTCGGCGGGCGTGGAGCCCAGCGCGCTGGTGAGCAGCACCGCGACATCGTTTTGCCGGCCGGCGACGGCCTGCTGCGGATCGCTTTCCCTCCAGAGTTCGATGATGTCGAAATGATCGGCCAAGCGCTGGCCTATATCGGGAAAGGGAAGAGGAAAAAGCTGTACCAGTGCGGGTCGGTTCACGCTCATGTCGTCTCGGCAAAATAGTTGTTATGGAGGGCCAGGGCGGAGCCCGCCCAGGCAAAACAGACTATACCCCAGACGGCGCGCCGCATGAAAAATGGGACGCCGTGTCGCCACTTGCGTCCCATTCTTGCCCGGAAAAACCGGGGAATTCTTTGCCGTTTTTAAACCATTGCAGCGATTATGCCAAGGCTTTCAGTGCAGCGGCAAGGCGGCTTTTATGACGTGCGGCCTTGTTTTTGTGGATGATGTTCTTGTCGGCAACGCGATCAATGACGCTGCTTGCTTTCTGGAAGACTTCGGTGGCGGCGGCTTTGTCGCCGGCGTCGATGGCTTGACGTACGCGCTTGATCGACGTGCGCAGCATGGAGCGCAAACTGGAATTGTGCTTGTTGCGCTCAACAGACTGGCGGGCGCGCTTGCGGGCTTGTGCGGAATTGGCCATTTGTATCCGTATCTAATGGTTTATTTGGCAAAGACCGCTATTCTATACTACCTGGCACGACGTGTAAAGTCGCGCGGCCTGAAGCCGCAAGCCAGCAGGCCGCCGAAATACGCCAGCAGGCTGGCGGCCAGCACACCCGCCAGCCACAAGACGCGCACGCCCGGCTGCGCGCCCAAAGCCACCCAGTCCAGATGCTGCCGCGCCATCCACAATACCGCGGCAAGCGCCGCCAGGGCCGGAATCATGCGCAGCCCGAACAGCAGCCAGCCGGACCTGGGCTGGTACAGCTTGCGGCGCCGCAGCAGCACGACCAGGGACAAGGCATTGACGACCGCACCCAGGGCGATCGACAAGGCCAGCCCGGCATGGGACAGCCAGGGAACGAAAACCACGTTGAAGGCCTGTGTCAGCACCAGCACGAAGACGGCGATTTTGACGGGGGTGCGGATATCCTGCTTGGCATAGAAGCCGGGCGCCAGAATCTTGATGCTCAGCAACCCCACCAGGCCGGCGGCGTAGGCCATCACCGCCCATTGCGTCTGCACGACATCGCGCGCATCGAAAGCGCCATAGTTGAACAGCGTCGCCACCAGGCCGTCCGACAGCAATGCCAGCCCCAATGCGGCCGGCAGGCCCAGCAACAGCACCAGCCGCAAGCCCCAGTCCAGCAAGGCGCTGTAAGACGCGTGATCCTGCTTGGCGTGGGCGGCCGACAGGCTGGGCAGCAGCACCGTGCCCAGCGCCACGCCCAGCAGGGCGGTGGGGAATTCCATCAGGCGGTCCGCGAAAGACAGCCAGGTCACGCTGCCGGGGGCCAGCCAGGTGGCGATATTGGTATTGATCAGCAAAGACAGCTGGGCCACTGAAACGCCCAGGATGGCGGGCAGCATCTGGCGCAGTATGCGCTGGACGGTCGCGTCGTTCCAGGCGGTCCGCACATCGAGCCGGTAGCGGGGAAGCAGGCCCAGGCGCGCCAGGGCCGCCCATTGCACCGCCAATTGCGCCACCCCGCCCGCCATGACGCCGACGGCGAGCGCATAGATGGGCGTGTCGAACCAGGCCACCAGGAACAGGGTGGCGCCTATCATGGAAAGATTGAGCAGCACCGGCGTGAAAGCGGGAATGGCGAAGCGGCTCCAGGTATTGAGCACGCCGGACGCGAAGGCCACCAGCGACATGCAGACGATGTAGGGAAACATGGCCCGCGTCATCCAGATGGCCGCGGCGAATTCGCTTTGCCTGGCCGTGGCCCGCATGCCGCTGGCCATCGCGCTGACCACCCAGGGGGCCGCCGCCATGCCGGCCAGGGTGACGGCCGCCAGCGCCACGGTAAGCAACAGCGCGACGCGGTCCAGCAGCACGCGCACTTCCGGAGCGGAACGCGTGCTGCGCGCTTCGCCCAGTATGGGAACGAAAGCCTGGGAAAAAGCGCCTTCCGCGAACAGGCGGCGCAGCAGATTGGGAATGCGGAAGGCTACCCAGAAAGCGTCGGTCAGCGGCCCCGCGCCGAAAGCGCGGGCGATCAGGATGTCCCGTATCAGCCCCGTGATGCGTGAAAGCAGTGTAAAGCTGCTTATGGTGGCAGCCGACCTGAGCAGGCTCATGGGAAAAGTTTATTTGGGACCCATGCGTATGGCCCCGTCCAGGCGTATGGTTTCGCCATTGAGCATGTCGTTCGTGATGATGCTCTGCACCAGCTTGGCGTAGTCTTCCGGGCGGCCCAGGCGAGGGGGGAAGGGGATGCTGGCGGCCAGGGAATCCTGCACTTCCTGGGGCATGCCGAAGATCATCGGCGTGCCGAATATGCCCGGCGCTATGGTGACGCAGCGTATGCCGGCCTTGGCCAGATCGCGCGCGAGAGGCAGGGTCATGCCCGCCACGCCGGCCTTGGAGGCCGCATAGGCGGCCTGGCCGATCTGCCCATCGTAGGCGGCGACCGAGGCGGTGTTGATCAGCACGCCCCGTTCGCCTGTGGGTTCGGGGGAGTTTTCGCTCATGGCGGCGGCGGCGAGGCGCGACATATTGAACGTGCCGACCAGGTTGATCATGATCACTTTCTGGAACAGATCCAGCGGATGCGGGCCGTTTTTGCCGACCGTGCGCGCGGCCGGCGCAATGCCGGCGCAATTCACCAGGCCGAACAGCTTGCCTGCCTTCAGCGCGGCGGCGACCGCGGCCTGGCCGTCCGCCTCCTGAGTGACATCGCAGTGCACATAGGTTTGGCCCAGTTCGGCCGCGAGCTGCTTGCCGGCCTCGTCCTGCACGTCGGCCAGCACTACTTTCGCGCCTTCCCGGACGAGCATGCGCGCCGTGCCGGCGCCCAGGCCGGATGCGCCGCCGGTGACTATGAATACCTTGTTCTTGATTTCCATCCTGTTCCTCTGTGTCTTGCTAAGTGAAGAAAGCGTGGCCCGCCGGCGGGCGCAAAGGAAGCATGGATGGCCCGACGCCGTCCGTCCCCGCGCCGCCCGGCGGGCGTCAGGCGCCCAGGGCCTCGAAGATGCGCTGCTTGATCTCTTCGACGCCGCCCAGGCCCGATAGCTGGCGGTAGGCGGGGGCGTCGGCGGCCCCGGACTTGGCCCAGTTCGAGTAGTAGTCGACCAGAGGCTGGGTCTGCTCGCGATAGACGGCCAGGCGGCGGCGCACTGTTTCCTCGCGGTCGTCGTCGCGCTGGACCAGNNCGGGCGTCTTGGGCGGATTGAACTTGGCATGGTAGCTGCGGCCGCTGGCCGGGTGTACGCGGCGTCCGCTGATGCGTTCGATGATGCTTTCTTCGGGGACGACGATTTCGACCACGAAATCCAGGGGAATATGCGCGTGCTTCAGCGCGTCGGCTTGCGGAATGGTACGGGGAAAGCCGTCGAAGAGATAGCCTTTGCGACAGTCGTCCTGCTGCAGCCGGTCTTTTACCAGGCCGATGATGATGTCGT
>DJWC01000030.1 GCA_002441445.1 Pusillimonas sp. UBA6240 | reverse complement strand
CTTCCTGCAGCAACTGGCCGTTTTCGGTTTCCCGGTAGTACATCACCTGGTCCTTGTCGACCGGCACGTATTTCTGGCCCTCGGGCGAATAGATGCCGATCTGGCGGAACAGGCCTTCCATGCCGAAGGTGCGGGACTCGTCGGCCAGGATGGGCACGACGCGCGGGCCGAGCTGCTTGTCGCGCAGGATCTGGTTGATGATGCGCACGAACGCCTGGGTGGTGGAGATTTCGCGGCCTTCGGCGGTGGGTTCGAGCACGGCCTTGAAGGCTTCCAGCTCGGGCGCTTTGAACTGCTCGTCGGCCTTGCGGCGGCGATGCGGCAGATAGCCGCCCAGCGCCTTGCGCCGCTCGTGCAGATACTTCATTTCCGGGGAGTCTTCCGACGGCTTGAAGTAAGGCAGTTGCTCGATCTTGTCGTCGGGGATGGGGATGTTGAAGCGATCGCGGAATTCCCGCACCGAAGCCATGTCCAGCTTCTTCTGCTGGTGGGTCGGATTCTTGGCCTGGCCGACATGGCCCATGCCATAGCCCTTGATGGTCTTGGCCAGAATGACCGTGGGCTGGCCGGTGTGCTCGGACGCCGACTTGAAGGCCGCATAGACCTTGTACGGATCATGGCCGCCGCGGTTCAGGCGCCAGATATCGTCGTCGCTCATGCGGCTGACCATTTCCAGCAGCTTGGGATGCTTGCCGAAGAAATGCTCGCGCACGAATTTGCCGTCATGCGCCTTGTAGGCCTGATATTCGCCGTCCACGGATTCTTCCATGATGCGGCGCAGGATGCCTTCCTTGTCGCGCGCCAGGAGCGGATCCCAGTAGCCGCCCCAGATCAGCTTGATGACGTTCCAGCCGCTGCCGCGGAAATCGCCTTCCAGTTCCTGGATGATCTTGCCGTTGCCGCGCACCGGNNTTGATGACGAAGATCAGGTTGTCGAGCTTTTCGCGCGAAGCCAGGCTGATGGCGCCCAGGGATTCGGGCTCGTCCATTTCGCCGTCGCCGCAGAATACCCATACCTTGCGCTTGCTGGTGTCGGCGATGCCGCGGGCGTGCAGATACTTGAGAAAGCGCGCCTGGTAGATGGCCATCAAGGGGCCCAGGCCCATGGATACGGTGGGGAATTGCCAGAAATCGGGCATCAGCTTGGGATGCGGATAGGACGGCAGGCCCTTGCCGCCGACTTCCTGGNNGACACGGTCGGGAACTGCCAGAAGTCCGGCATGAGCTTGGGGTGCGGGTACGACGACAAGCCCTTGCCGTCGACTTCCTGCCGGAAGTTGTCCAGCTGCTCCGCCGTGAGGCGGCCTTCCAGGTAGGCCCGGCCGTAGATGCCGGGCGAGGAATGGCCCTGGAAGTAGACCAGGTCGCCGCCGTGGTCTTCCGACTCGGCGTGCCAGAAGTGGTTCTGGCCGCAGCCTATCATGGTGGCCAGCGAAGCGAACGAGGCGATGTGGCCGCCCAGGTCGCCGCCGTCNNTGGCCCTGGATGTAGAGGCAGTCGCCGCCGTGGTTTTCCGATTCTGCATGCCAGAAGTGGTTGAAGCCGGCGCCAAGCATGTGGGCCAGCGAGGCGAACGAGCCGATGTGACCACCCAGGTCACCGCCATCTTCAGGATGGTGGCGGTTGGCCTTGACGACCATGGCCATGGCATTCCAGCGCACATAGGAACGTATGCGCTCTTCCAGGATGATATTGCCCGGATGGGGGGGCTCCAGCCCCGGCGGTATGGTATTGACGTAGGCGGTGTTGGGGGAAAACGGGATGTGCGCCCCCGAACGGCGCGCCAGGTCGATCAAGCGTTCCAGCAGGTAATGCGCGCGCTCCGGCCCTTCCCGGTCCAGCACTGCTTCCAGCGCATCCAGCCATTCTTGTGTTTCGAGAGCGTCGTCGTCGGTGAGTTCGGCCGATTTGCTGACTTGGTCAAGAGAGGACATTCACTGTCTCCTGTATATAAACATGGAATCCGGGCTGCGTAGACCGGTTGAGACGGCCGGAGCCGGCGCCGCATCGGCGTTGCGCGCCCCTGTTTTCATAGGCGTGTTCATGGGACGCGCCGCGCAAGCCACCCCCATTCTAGGAAAGACCTATGAGATGTTCAAGCAAAATTTCATTTTATGGTATTAGTTTTTATAATGTGAAAAATAGCTGAGGCCGTTAAGGTCTAAAATGTATCCTGCACTATGTTGCGCTAAATCAGAGCCATGGCGAGCCATTCCAAGAAATCCCTGATCCCGACGACGTTCTACGACCAGGCCCATCATCCCCGTCGCGGCTTTTACTGGCTCACGCCGGTCATCGTGCTGATCCTGTACCTGTGCGTGATGGGCGCTTTCGTGTGGCTGCAGCAATTGCACAACGACAGTGTCATGTTCGTCACCATCGATCAGGAAACCCGCCAGCAGCGGCTGATCATGGTGGTCGTGGCGCTGTCCTGCGTCATCATCCTCAGCCTGCTGGCGCTATGGCGCTACACGCGCTTCCGCACCCGCGCCGAAGCGGCCTTGATCGCCGAAACCGGCTTCCGGCGGGCCATGGAAAACTCCATGTCGACCGGCATGCGGGTCTTCGACATGCATGGCCGCATCGCCTACGTCAACCCCGCATTCTGCCGCATGATAGGCTGGAACGAGGCCGACCTGATCGGCCGCACCATGCCCTTCCCCTACTGGCTGCCGGGCCGGCATGCCCAGCACCAGGAAACGCTCGAGATCCTGCTGTCGGGGCGCACACCCAGCAGCGGGCTCGAAGTCGAGGCGCAGCGGCGCGACGGCTCGCGCTTCACCGCCCGCATGTATGTATCGCCGCTGCGCGATCCAAACGGCGAGCAGATCGGCTGGATGACCTCCATGACCGACATCACCGAGCCCAAGCGCATACGCGAAGCGCTGACCGCCGCCCACGAACGCTTCATGACCGTGCTCGAAGGCCTGGACGACGCTATATCGGTCGTCGCCGACACGCCCGACGGCCTCGAGCTGTTGTTCGCCAACCGCACCTACCGGCGCTTCTTCGGCGCCCAGTCCAACGGGCATGCGGAACTTCTGGGCGGCCGCCTGGGCCGCTTCACCGACGAAACGGTGGAAATCTTTTCCGATTCCGCCCAGCGCTGGTTCGAAGTGCATCATCGCATCCTGGCGTGGACGGACGGGCGCCGGGTGCGCCTGCAGGTCGCGCGCGACATTACCGAAAGGCGCAGGCACGAAGAAGCGTCGCGGGTGCAGCAGGAAAAAATCCAGCTGACCAGCCGCCTGACCACCATGGGCGAAATGGCCTCGTCGCTGGCGCACGAACTGAACCAGCCGCTGACCGCCATCACCAATTACAGCATGGGGGCGGTGGCCATGCTGCGGGCCGGAAACGCCGATCCCGAAAAGCTGCTGGAAGTGATGGAAAAAGCCGCCAGGCAGGCCGAACGCGCCGGCAAAATCATCAGCCGCATCCGCGAATTCGTCAAACGCAGCGAACCGCAGCGCCAGCGGGTCGCCGTGCGCAGCATCGTCGACAACGCGGTGGGTTTCGCGGATATCGACGCACGCAAGCGCCAGGTGGACATCCAGCTCGATCTGCCCGATCCGCTGCCCGACGCGATGGCCGATCCGATACTCATCGAACAGGTATTATTGAACCTGCTCAAGAACGGCGTCGAGGCCATGGAACAAAGCGATTACCGCATCCTGCACGTCGTCGTGACGGACCAGACGCCCATGATCGAGATCGCCGTCATCGATCGCGGCCATGGCCTGCGCGATCCGGAGCGCCTGTTCGAGCCGTTTTACAGCACCAAGTCCGAAGGGCTGGGCATGGGGCTGAATATATGCCGTACTATTATCGAATCGCATCACGGCCGCCTGTGGGCTGACCCGAATCCCGAAGGCGGCACGATTTTCCGTTTCACCCTGCCCTGCGCCGCGCCACAAGCGCCGAATACGACACAAGCCACTCAGGAGTTGCATGCATGACTACACCTCAAGCGCCGAACACTATTTTTATCGTCGACGATGACGAAGCTGTGCGGGATTCGCTGCGCTGGCTGCTCGAAGCCAATGGCTACCGCGT
>DJWC01000083.1:1623-18928 GCA_002441445.1 Pusillimonas sp. UBA6240 | reverse complement strand
CGGCACGCGTCAAAGAAACCAAGCAACGCCACAAACCACCCGACACGCGTCAGAAAAACAAAACGCCGGACTCATGAGAGCCCGGCGCATGGGTATGGTATGAATAACGCGGCCGGCACACACTGGCAGACCGCGTATAGCGGAATGCTTCCGCGGTCAGAACCCTTATTCCCGGTCGCCGCCGAAAATACCCAGCAGCATCAGCAAATTCGCAAAAATGTTGTACAGATCCAGATAAACCGCCAGCGTCGCCGACACATAATTCGTTTCACCGCCATTGATGATGCGCTGCAAATCCACCAGCAGCAAGGCCGAGAAAATCGCGATCGCCATCACTGAAACCGTCAGCATCAGCGCCGGCAACTGCAGGAAAATATTCGCCAGCGACGCAACGATCAGGATGACCACCCCGATGATCAAGAACTTGTGCATCGTCGAGAAATCCCGCTTGCTGGTGCTGGCCACGCTCGCCATCGCGCCGAACACCACCGCGGTGCCGCCGAAAGCCAGCATAATGAGCTGCGAGCCATTGCCCAGGCCCAACACATGCCCCAGCAGACGCGACAGCATCACGCCCATGAAGAACGTAAACGCCAGCAGCAGCGCGACGCCCAGCGAACTATTCTTGTTGCGTTCGATCATGAACATCAGGCCGAAAGCGCCCGCCAGGAAAATGATGGCGCTCATGCCCGGGCTTGCGCCCATGAATTGATTGATGCCGCTATAAAGCCCCACCATGGCGCCCAGCACCGTGGGCACCATCGACAAGGCCAGCAGCCAGTAAGTATTGCGCAGGACGCGGTTGCGAGCCAATTGGGACTCGGCGCCGTAGCCCTGGGCCGGTACGTGTTGGCGATAGTCGTTCATGATTTGTCCTCTGGTCATGGGGCTTGTACAAGCCGGATAAGCACTATAGTAACGGGTAAGCCGGCACTGCGGCGCAGGCTTGTATGCCGGCGGCGGGGCAAGCCCAAAGCGATGGAGCCCGGGTTGCCTTGCGCCGGCCGAAAGACCGGCGCCCACACCGTTCGTATAAAGATTAGGTTAACTTACAACTAGCTGAATAATCAAGCATTGATTTAGCCCGTTTCATGTATTGAGCTGTGTATTGGACTGTTTTGCTCAATATGGGTTCAAAAAGCGCTGCTTCAAGGCGGGACGAGCGCGGCGCCGTCCCCATTCACGGGCGCTGCCTTCCCCGCCCGGATACGTCATGGGCGTGCAAGGTATGGCCGGCCGCCTGATAGCGCCGCCAGCGTTCACGGGCCGCCTGCTTCTCGTCTTCGTGATCCGAGACGATTTCCAGTATGCGCTCGAAGCGTTCGGCGTCCGGCGGGCAGTCCAGGTCCAGATTGACCAGCCAGGCCGGCAGTGCGGCCCCCGGCAGCGGCATGGGCAGGGGCGCGGCCGCAGCCAGCAGCACGGGCGTGCGGTCGGCCAGCGGATCGTCGGCCGCCACGTGGGGCACGAAGGCCGTCGCGTCGAAGCCCCACAGCAGGCGGTCGAATTTTTCCAGCCTTTGCTTGTCGCTGGCGTAAACCACCAGCGGCCTGCCCGCCAGATAATGCTTGTGCACCACCTGGCAGGCCATGCGCAGCCGGTCAGCCGCGCCGAAGGCGAAATCCACCCTGGCCATCGTCATGCCGCGCCTATGGCGCCGCCGGCCGGCCCCGCGCCGGGAAGCCCCGCGCCGGGAAGCCCCGCGCCATGAAACGCGGCGCCCGTGATGAACCGGAACACCGGCCTCAAGCCTGCGCCAGCAGGTAGGTGACCAGCAGCGGCACGGGCCGCCCCGAAGCGCCCTTGTCCTTGCCGTTGCGCCAGGCCGTGCCGGCGATATCCAGGTGCGCCCNNAGCGCGACAGGAAGCAGGCCGCGGTAACCGACCCAGCCGGTGGGCCGCCGATATTCGCCATATCGGCGAAGTTGGAGCGCAGTTGTTCCTGATAAGCGTCTTCCAGCGGCATGCGCCAGGCGGTATCGTTGGCTTCGCGCCCCGCCTGCAGCAGGCTGGCAGCCAGGGCGTCGTCCTTGCTGAACAGGCCAGTGTTGACATGGCCCAGCGCGACGACGCAGGCGCCCGTCAAGGTGGCGATGTCGATGACGGCGGCCNNGATTTCGATGGTCTGGCCGGACATGCTGGTGACCACATCCCCCGGCTTGTTCGCGCGCCCGCTGGGCAGGTTCTCGCAAGACGGGATCAGGCCTACGACCTCGCGGTCCAGCCCCAGCTCGGCCACCGCCCGCAAGGCGCCCAGCACGCTGCCGGCGCCGCACATGTCGTATTTCATTTCGTCCATGTTGGCGGCCGGCTTCAGCGAAATGCCGCCGGCGTCGAAGGTGANNAAGGTGATGCCCTTGCCGACCAGCACGATGGGGGGCTTGCGGTTCTTGGCGGCGGCGCGTGCGCTCGGCGGGGTATGCCGCAGGATGATGAAGACGGGCTCTTCGTACGAGCCGCGGGCCACCGACAGGAAGGAACCCATCTTCAGGGCCTCGATCTGCTTGCGGCCCAGCACTTCGACTTTCAGGCTGCCGAATTCCTTTGCTAGCTTCTTGGCGGTTTCGCCCAGATAGGTCGGCGTGCAGACATTGCCCGGCAGATCGCCCAGCAGGCGGGTCAGATTCATGCCGTTGGCGATGGCCTTGCCTTCGCGCAGGCCGTTCTGCGCTTCAGCCGCCTGGCCGCGCTCCACCCATACGGACAGCTTCTTGAGCTTGGGCGGGGGCGGGGCGTCTTTGCCCAAGGTCGCGCTGTAGCGGTAGGAAGCCCGGCCCGCGGCGCCGGCGGCGGCGCGGCAGCGGCTGCGCAGGCTGGTGTCGGGGCAGGCGATGGAAGCCAGGGCGGATACGCCCTCGGCAAGCTGGGCCTCGACGCAGTAATTGGCGAAAGTCTGTTCGGCGCCGGCATGGGCCGCGGCGTTATAGCTGTCCTGTTTGCCCAGGCCGACTAAAATGACGCGTTGCGCCGCCACGCCGGGCAGGTTTCGTAGCACCAGATGGCTGTTCGGCTTGGCCTTGAATTCGGATTTCAGTACGGCGCGCAGCGCCCCGTTAGCGGCGCGGTCGATGACGTCGGCCGCGGGGCTGAGCACGCCATCGGCAAATGCGCCTACGGCGAGCGCCGCTGTTTTGATCTGATGCAATGAAGCGGAAGTCTGTGTGCTAAATTCCATTCGAGTTTCCCGAGAGTGTCCATAGGATGCTGCCGATTATCCCGCATATTCTCTCATGTCACTATTCAAACGTTCCGTCGTCTCCGAAATCCTGAGCCATGCCGGCGTCGTGTTCTCCACGCTGCTGATCGTCTGGCTCAGCGTGCTGCTGGTGCGCCTGCTGGGCGAAGCGGCCAACGGCACCATAGGCGCGGATGTGGTGTTCGGGCTGGCGACCTTTTCCAGCATCACCGCGCTGCCCGTCATCCTGGCGGTGTCCCTGTTCATCGCCGTGCTGACCACGATCACGCGCAACTTCCGCGAATCGGAAATGGTCGTGTGGTTCGCCAGCGGCCTGTCGCTCAAGGATTGGGTGGGGCCCATCATGCGTTGCGCCGTGCCGGTGGCCGTAGTCATCGCCATCCTGACGCTGCTGGCGTCCCCCTGGGCCTATCGCCAGATCAGCGAATACCGGCAGCGCTACGAACAGCGTTCGGATCTGTCGAAAGTCACCGCCGGCCAGTTCATCGAGACGGAAGAGGGAGCCAGGGTGTTTTTCGCCGAAGAGCCCGCCAGCCCCGACGAGCAAATGGGCAATGTGATTGCGCGCGTGATCGATCCGGAATGGCTCAGCGTCATCACCGCTGAAAGCGCGCGCGTCCAGACCGAGAAGAACGGCGACCGCTTCCTGGTGCTGAGCTCGGGACATCGCTACGACCTGAAGCCGGGGCAGCCGGACTTTCGCATGATCGATTTCGAACGCTATGGCTTCCGGCTCGAAAGCAAGTCGGATGCGGGCTCGGCCGAGGCGGTCAGGCAGCGCGCCGAAAGCGAAATGAAAGCCCGGCCGACCTTGCAGCTGTTCGCCGACAATACCAACGAGGCGCGCTCGCAGATCATGTGGCGCGTGGCGCTGCCGCTGGCGGCGCTCAACCTGGCCTTGCTCGCCATACCGCTGGGCGCGGTCAATCCGCGGCTGGGGCGTTCGGGCGACCTGCTGATCGCCGGCCTGGTGGGCTTGCTTTACATGAATCTGATCAACCTGTCGCGCGGCTGGATAGGCAACGGGCAGCTGAGCTTCAACCTGGGGCTGTGGCTGGTGCACGCCTTGTTCACCGCCTTGATGGTGTACATGATGTGGCGCAAGCTCAGGGTCAAGGCGCCCAAGCCGCCCAAGGCCGCGCCGGCCTGATCAAGGCAGGTACCGCAGCGCGCCGGACTCGCCCCGCAGCAGGGGCGTATTGAGCTGCACGGACTGCTTCAGGAAGTCCCACAAGGCCATGACGCGCGCCGAATGGCGCAAATCCTCGTGGCAGTACATCCAGAAACTGCGCGTGACCAGGATGTCATCGCCCAGCACCACTTCCAGACGCGCGTCCTGGGCCGCCATGAAGCAGGGCAGCACGGCCAGCGAGCGCCCCTGCAGCGCGGCCTGGTATTGCGCGATGACGCTGGTGCTCTTGAATATGACTCGCTGGGAGGCGACGATGTCGTCCAGATAGCGCAGGTGGTCGCTGAACACCAGTTCTTCCACATAGCCTATGAAGCTGTGGCCGGCCAGATCCGCCGTGCTGCGTATGGGCGGCGCGCCGGCGAGGTAAGCCTTGGAGCCATACAGCTTCAGCGAATAATCGGCCAGCTTGGTGCAGAGATAGGGGCCGCGCTGCGGCCGTTCCAGCGCAACGACGATGTCGGCTTCGCGCTTGGACAGGCTGATGTAGCGGGGCACGGGCATGATGTCCAGCGTGATGGCGGGATAGCGGCGCTGGAAGTCCGCCATCAAAGGGGCCAGTACGTAGCTGCCCAGGCCTTCGGTGGAGCCCACCCGCAAATGTCCCGACAGTGCCTGGGCCTGCCCCGAAATCTGCTCGCGCGCGGCGAGCAGGGTGCTTTCCATGGTTTCCGCGCAGGCGAAGAAGCGCGTGCCGTCTTCGGTGAGGGTGTAGCCCGAGGACTTGGATTTATTGAACAGCAGTGTGTCCAGATCGCGTTCCAGCGCCTGGATGCGGCGCGATACGGTGCTGTGGCGCACGCCCAGGCGCTGCGCCGCCACGCTGACCCGCTGGCTGCGCGCGACCTCCAGGAAATAACGCAGTCCGTCCCAATCCAGCATGCCGGCCTTGTGCATTTATTAGCATTGAATGTGCAAATATTGTCGTGGAAATAAGTTTTTTAGACAACTACACTGCTTCAGGGAGCGCTCGACGGGCGTTTCGCAGGAGCCACGAGAATGGAACCGCTATAAAACGAACACGGAGACTGAACCATGAATAGACTGACACTGACATTGGCGGCGAGCGCCTGCCTGGCGTGGGCGGCGCCGGCGGCGGCCAAGGCTCCGCCGGTAAAGATAGGCATATTGACGGATATGTCCGGCACCTATGCCTCCATGGGCGGGGCCGGCTCGGTGGCCGCCGCCAAGCTGGCGGTCGAGGACTGCCTGGCGGCGGAATGCAAGGGCATGAATATCGAAGTGGTATCGGCCGACAACCAGAACAAGGCCGACGTGGGCGCCGCCAAGGCCCGGGAATGGTTCGACCGCGATGGGGTGAGCGCCATCGCCGACCTCACCAATTCCGCCGTCGCGCTGGCTGTGCAGGGCATAGCCCGGGAAAAGAACAAGGTCGCCATGTTCTCCGGCCCCGCCACGACCGATCTCACCAATAAAAGCTGCTCGCCGGTGGGCTTCCACTGGATGTTCGATGTGTATTCGCAGTCCATAGGCGGCGTGCGCGCCATGATAGACAAAGGCGGCAAGTCATGGTTCTTCATCACCGTGGACTACGCGTTCGGGCATTCGCTGGAAAAGGGCGCGGCCGACATGGTGAAGCAATTGGGCGGAACCGTGGTGGGGTCGGTGCTGCATCCGCTCAACGTGCCGGATTTCGCCTCCTATCTGCTGCAGGCGCAAAGCTCCAAGGCGCAGGTGGTCGCGCTGGCCAACAGCGGCGGCGACGTGGTCAACGCCATCAAGCAGGCGCGCGAATTCGGCATTGTCGAAGGCGGCCAGCGCCTGGCGTCCCTGCTGATCTTCCTGTCCGACTTGCGGGCGCTGGGGCTGCAGAACGCCCAGGGCCTGACCTACGTCGATGGCTTCTATTGGGATTTCGACGACGACACCCGCCGCTGGTCGGACCGCTACGCCAAGGCCTTCGGCGGCTTGAAGCCGACGATGACGCATGCGGGCGTGTATTCCAGCGTGCTGCATTATTTGAAGGCCGTGGCCGCGGCGCAGTCCACGGAAGGCAATGTCGTCGCCGACAAAATGCGCGAAATTCCGATCAAGGATGCCGTGATGCGCAACGCGTCCATACGGCCCGATGGCCGGGTTATCCACGATATGTACCTGTACGAAGTCAAGAAGCCGAATGAATCCAAAGGCGAATGGGATTTGTCCAAGCTGGTGGCCACCATTCCGGCCGACCAGGCTTTCCAGCCGCTGTCCAGTTCGACCTGCCCATTGGTCGAAAAGAAAAGTTGATCATGGCCCGCGTCCGTCCCGCCGCGCGCGGGAGTGGCGCAGGCAGCAACACGCGCGTCCCAAGCGCGCCAAGGAGACCTCAATGACTGCAGTTCCCCGTATTCCCTTGCTTATAGGCGGCCAGCTCGTCCAGTCCAATACGACCGAATGGCGCGATGTCGTCAACCCCGCGACCCAGGAAGTCGTGGCGCAAGTGCCGTTCGCCACGCCCGAAGAGCTCGACATGGCGGTGGCCGATTCCAAAAGGGCGTTCCAGCAATGGCGCAATACCAGCCAGGCCGCGCGCACCCGCGTCATGCTCAACCTGCAGAAGCTGGTGCGCGACAACACCAAGGCCATCGCCAAATCCATTTCGCTGGAGCATGGCAAGACCCTGCCCGATGCCGAAGGCGAAGTGGGGCGGGGCCTGGAAGTCATCGAGCACGCCTGCGCCATGGCCTCGCTGCAACTGGGCGAGTACGCTGAAAACGCCGCCACGGGCATCGATGTCTATACCTTGATCCAGCCGCTGGGCGTATGCGCGGGCATCACCGCCTTCAACTTTCCCGTCATGCTGCCCTGCTTCATGTTCCCCATGGCTATTGCGGCGGGGAACAGCTTCATCCTCAAGCCGTCCGAGCAGGATCCCAGCTCGTCGCTGATGCTGGCCAAGCTGGCTCTGGAAGCCGGCCTGCCTCCGGGCGTGCTGAACGTGGTGCACGGCGGCCCCGACGTGGCCAACGGCCTGTGCGACCACCCCGACATCAAGGCCATTTCCTTCATCGGCTCGACCCACGTGGGCACCGAGATCTATCGCCGCGCGTCGAACGCCGGCAAGCGCTGCCAGGCGATGATGGGCGCCAAGAACCATTGCGTCATTTTGCCCGATGCGGATCGCGAGATCGCCCTGAATCAACTGGTGGGCGCCGCCTTCGGCGCGGCCGGCCAGCGCTGCATGGCGACCTCGGTGGCCGTTCTGGTCGGCGAGGCGCGCGATTGGCTGCCTGAATTCGTGGAGCGCGCGAAGAAGCTGAAGGTCAGCGTCGGCACCGCGCCGGATGCGGATCTCGGGCCGCTGGTCTCGCCCCGGGCCAAGCAGCGGGTCGTGGGACTGATCGGGCGCGGCGTGGAAGAGGGCGCCGAGCTGCTCCTGGATGGCCGCGAACTGAACGTGCCCGGCTATGAGCAAGGCAATTTCGTCGGGCCCACCATATTCAGCGGCGTGAAGGCCGACATGGACATCTATCGCGAGGAAATCTTCGGCCCGGTGCTCTGCGTGGTCGGCGTGGACACGCTGGAGGAAGCGGTGGAGTTCATCAATCGCAATCCTAACGGCAACGGGGTGGCGGTATTCACCCAGGACGGCGGCGCGGCGCGCTATTTCCAGAACCACATCGACGTGGGGCAGATAGGCATCAATATCCCCATACCGGTGCCTGTCGCATGGTTCAGCTTCACCGGGTCGCGCGCCTCCAAGCTGGGCGACCTGGGTCCGAACGGCAAGCAGGCGGTGCACTTCTGGACTCAGACCAAAACGGTGACGGCGCGCTGGATCGCTCATGCGTCGGGCGTCAATACAACCATAGCCATGAAGTAAGCTTATAACCAAAAAGCATATATTTTTATTTCTTTATTCCATATAATGGCTCTTCTTAAAGGGCCATTATTTTTATGAATCTTCAGCAATTCCGCTTCGTCCGGGAAACGATCAGGCGCAACTTCAATCTTACGGATGCGGCGCGCACGCTTTACACTTCGCAGCCGGGGGTGTCCAAGGCCATCATCGAATTCGAAGACGAACTGGGAGTGAAGATTTTCGAGCGCCATGGCAAGCGCATCAAGGGTCTGACCAAGCCGGGCCACGTCGTGGCGCAGGTCATCGACCGCATCATGCGCGAAGTGGACAATCTGAAAAAAGTCAGCGACGAATTCGCCAAGCGCGATGAAGGCGGCCTGACCATCGCCTGCACCCACGCGCAGGCGCGCTACATCCTGCCCAGGGTGATCCCCGCGTTCCGCAAGCGCTTTCCCAAGGTCCGCGTGTCCCTGGCGGAAGGCAACCCGCCGCATCTGGCGAAAATGGTGCTGCACGAGCAAGCCGACGTGGCCATCGCGACCGAAACCCTGGCGCTGACCCCCGGGCTGGCCGCCTTGCCGGTGTATTCCTGGGAGCACACCATCGTCGTGCGGCCGGACCACCCGCTGGCCGAGCTCCGGTCCAGCGCCGCCAAGGCCATTTCCCTGGAGCAACTGGCGCAATACCCCATCGTCACCTACGACCACGCTTTTTCAGGGCGGGGCACCATAGACGAGGTGTTCGCCCGCAGCAATATCGCGCCCGATATCGTGCTCGAGGCCATCGATGCGGACGTGATCAAGACCTATGTCGATGTGGGCCTGGGCATAGGCATCATCGCCGGCATGGCTTTCGATCCGCGCCGCGACAAGGGCCTGGTGGGCCTGCCCGCCGGCCATCTGTTCGGCACCCACATCACTCGGGTGGCGGTCAAGTCGGGGGTATTCTTGCGCGACTATGTCTATGTGCTGCTCGAAATGCTCGCGCCCGAGCTCACCCGGGATGTCGTGCAGCAAGCGATCGACTCCGCCGGCAAGCCGCCTGAGGCCTGAGCCGAGGGGCGAGCCCCGCACATCTTTTGCTCATGCCGGGCGCTGCCGCGGGTGGGCGGCCTGCGCATGCATGGCGCGGCGCGTGGAGGGGGCGGGAGCGCAACGCCGCCACGGCTGAATTTACGCCAGCGTCGCCCATCCTGCGGCGATCCTGCGCGATTCCCTATCTTGTCCATCGATCGGGCATGCCTCTAGCCGTCCGGGAACACCCCACGGCCGCGAACAAGGCCAGGCCGCGAATGGCTACCACCGGATACATCATGCCGCAAAAATTCAGTTGACAATGCAAATAGGAATGATTATCGTTACGAAACCTTTTTTTCTAAGCCGTAGCCCGTAGTCCGTAACTCGTCATTCATTACCTGAACGGAGCATGCCATGTCTCAACTCGTCAGTGCAGTGGTCGTCGGAGCCGATCGCCTGGGGAATATCCCTGAACTGCTGAAAGGCCATAATATTGCGATCCGGCATCACATCAGCGGCCGCGATCCTTCGCATCAGAAGAAAACCTTGCAACTGCCCTCGGGTACCGAATTGCTGATACTGCTTACCGATTTCCTCGGGCACAATGTGATGAAGACCTTCAGGGCCGCGGCGCAGCGCGCCGGGATACGCGTGTTGGCGTGCCGGCGCTCGGTCTGCAGCATGAAGCAGGCCTTGAACCAGTGCGGCTACTGTGAAGCCTGCCCCAAGCAGTCGGCCGGGGCGGTGCAAAGCATGAATTGCAGCGCATCCACGGCGAATCACGCGCGGGTGAAGCCGCGCCGCTGAACTCGGCGGCGGGCGGTGGCGCCAGAGCGCCGCGGGCTCAAGGCTGTGGTCGGCTTGGGCCGGAATGTAAAACAGGCGTGCTTCCGTCGAAGCACGCCTGTTCGGTTTTGGTCGATTCGGGCTTGATCGGTTGAAAGCCGGGCCTGATCAGTTGGAAGCCAAGTCCTGGGCGCCGATGCGGTTGTTGACCGCCAGGCGCCGCGCGCCGTTGTAGCGTTTCTTCCAGTAGGCCATGTCCATGTCTTCGATGCGCACGACCGAACCCTTGCGGGGCGCATGGACGAATTTGCGGTTCCCCAGGTAGATGCCCACATGCGAAAACCGGTGGCCGCGGGTATTGAAGAAAACCAGGTCGCCCTTTTTGAGCTCGTTGGCCTTGATGGCGATGCCTTCGCGCGCTATTTCGGACGATTGGCGGGGCAGTTTCAGCCCCAGCGATTTTTCGGCTGCGTAAATGACCAGGCCGCTGCAGTCGAAACCGGTGTTGGGGGCGTCGCCGCCGTAACGGTACTTGATGCCCAGCACGCTGAGGGCGGTGCTGGCCAGGCCGCGAGGCGGAGCGGGCACGCGGGAATAGCTTTGTTCGCGGGAAGACAGATAGGCGCCCAGAGGGTCGGCCTGCATGTACGAGAGGTAGTTGTCGCGGAATTGTCGCGTGGAGCTGGTTTCAGCATACTGCTGATTCTGGCTGGTATTCTTGGCGTTGGTGGCGCAGCCCGCGAGCACGAGCGTGGCTACGAGTAGCAAGGATTTTGCGCCGCGCAGAAGAAGATTCGATGTGTCTAGGTACGGAGATAGGCGATATAGTCGTTGCGGCGGCATATTTCTTACGTTATGGCTCGCCACAAGCCGTTGCCGCCGGATGTTCGATTTTGTATCAAATAGAATTTAAATCGATAATATCGGTCGGCAAGATGCTGACAAAAAACGGGGTGCTTGGGGCGAATTGAACAATAATGATGGCGCAGTTTAACGAATCATGTTGCCCGCGTAAAGGGCTTTTTACCATTTTTCCGGCTTTACGGAACCCTTCGGGCGGGCTAGTCTATAGGCCGAATGTAATATTGACCTCTGTTACATTTGCCTGTTATTTCCCATCATTTGATTTCACCCAAGCGCGAGGAGCACATGAATACCAAGCCCGTACTGAGCCTTACCGACGTCCAGACCATATTGGCCGCGGCCGCCAAGCACGCACAAGAACACAAATGGCACGTGACCATTTCAGTCGTTGACGACGGCGGCCACCTGCTCGGGCTTTATCGCCTCGACGGCGCCGCTCCGATCTCGGCGCAGATCTCCCCCGCCAAGGCGCGCACCGCCGCCTTGGGCCGCCGCGAATCCAAGGCTTATGAAGACTCCATCAATCAGGGGCGCACGGCGTTTCTGTCGGCGCCCGGCTTGAACGGCATGCTGGAAGGCGGTGTTCCCATCACCGTCGACGGCCATATCGTGGGGGCCGTTGGCGTTTCGGGAGTTAAATCCAGCGAAGACGTGGAAATCGCCCGTGCCGGGATAGCGGCGCTGCAAGCATGAAGCAGGGTCCGGCCTCGTCCGCCAAGCTTGCATCGGACGCGGATACGGCCTGGACCGGCCAGGCTTTGAATCCGGGCGTCGCCAGGCGCGAGGTCTGGGCCTGGGCCATGTACGACTTCGCCAATTCGGGCTATACCACGGTCGTCCTGACCACGGTGTTCAGCGCCTATTTCGTGGGCGTGGTGGCGGCCCAGAAGTCCTGGGGCACGCTGGCTTTCACGGCGGCGCTTTCGTTCTCCTACCTGATGGTCATGCTGACCATGCCCACGCTGGGCGCCCGCGCCGATGCGCGCGCCGGCAAGCGCAGGCTGCTGTTCACCAGCACCGCCGGCTGCGTGGCGGCCACCTTGCTGCTGGCGCTGACGGGGCCGGGCGATATCGCCTGGGGTCTGTTCGCCCTGGCGCTATCGAACTACTGTTATTGCGTGGGCGAATCCATCGTGGCCGCATTCCTGCCCGAAATCGCGCGCCCCGAGGCCTTGGGGCGGGTATCGGGCTGGGGCTGGAGCTTCGGGTATTTCGGCGGCATGCTGACGCTGGGCCTGTCCCTGGCCTTGGTGTCGTGGGCCGGCGGCCGCGGCATGCAGGCCAGCCAATACGTGCCCGGCGTAATGGTCCTGACGGCCGCCATTTTCGCCATCGCCGCCATTCCTTCGTTTCTGTTCCTGCGCGAGCGCACTCCAGCAACCCGGCGCGCCGCGCAGGGGATGCTGGCGCGCCTGCGGGCCGCCTGGCTCGAAACCGGCAGGCAATTCGGCGACTTCCGGCTGCTGCTGCTATGCGGGGCCTGCTATCATGCGGGCATCTCGGTGGTGATCACTTTGTCGGCGGTCTATGCGACCGAGGCCATGGGCTTCACTATGGCGCAGACCATGATGCTGGTCTTCACGGTGAATATCGCCGCCGCCGGGGGCGCCTTCCTGTTCGGCTATGTCCAGGACAAGGTCGGGCACAAGCCCGCGCTCGCCATCACCCTGGCGGGCTGGATCCTCATGATCCTGATCGCCTACGCGGCCGTGCGGCTCTGGGTATTCTGGACGGCGGCGACCATCGCGGGGCTTTGCATGGGCACCAGCCAGAGCGCCGGCCGCGCCATGGTGGGCGCCCTGGCGCCGCGCGCGCGGCTGGCGGAATTCTATTCCCTGTGGACTTTCGCCACCCAGTTGGCGGCGGTCGTCGGCCCGCTGTGCTATGGCCTGGTGACCTGGGTGACCGATGGCAACCACAGGCTGGCCCTGCTGTTCACCGGGCTGTTCTTCGTGGCGGGCCTTGCCGTACTCGCCAGGCTGGATTTCGCTCGGGGCGCCAGGGTTCGCGATACTATATCCATGGCGCAGCCGCTGCCGTAGAACCAGCATGGCGCCGCCGGCCCGGCGGCGTCAGCCAGGCGTAAGCATGGTGTTCTAGGGTAGTGCAGTCGGAACTACATACTTGAATGGAAAGCGAAAGGAGCAAGCATGTCCAACGAAATAGAATCCGTATTAACGGAGAACCGGGTTTTTCAGCCATTCCCCAATCTGGTGAACGGAGCCGCCATATCGGGCATGGAGCAATATCAGGCGATGTGCCGCGAGGCGGAAGCGTCGCCCGACGAATTCTGGGCGCGTCTGGCGCGCGACAACATGGTCTGGACCAAACCCTTCACGCAGGTGCTGGATGTATCGGAAGCGCCGTTTTATCGTTGGTTTGGCGACGGGGAGCTCAATGTTTCGGCCAACTGCCTGGACAGGCATCTCGACACCCCAACCGCCAATAAAACGGCGCTTATCTTCGAGTCCGACGACGGGAAAGTCACCAGGGTCACTTACAAGGAACTGCACGCCCGCGTGTGCCAGTTCGCCAATGGCCTGAAATCGCTGGGCCACCAGACGGGCGAGCGCGCGATCATCTACATGCCGATGTCGATAGAGGCCGTCGTGGCGATGCAGGCCTGCGCGCGCCTGGGCATCATCCATTCCGTGGTGTTCGGCGGCTTTTCGTCGAAAAGCCTGCACGAGCGCACGGTGGACGTGGGCGCCACGCTGGTCATCACGGCGGACGAGCAGGTGCGGGGCGGCAGGTCCATTCCGCTCAAGAGCGCGGTCGACGAAGCGCTGGCCATGGGCGGCTGCGACGCGGTGCGCCACGTGATCGTCTACCAGCGCACGGGCGGCAAGGTGGCCTGGCAGGAAGGCCGCGATCTCTGGATGCATGATGTCAGCGCCGGGCAGTCCGCCAACTGCGAGCCCGTCTCCGTGAACGCCGAGCATCCTCTATTCATCCTGTATACCTCCGGCTCCACCGGCAAGCCCAAGGGCGTGCAGCACGCGTCCGCCGGCTTCCTGCTGTGGGCCCTGGTGACGGTCAAATGGACTTTCGACGCCAAGGATAGCGACGTGTTCTGGTGCACGGCCGATGTGGGCTGGGTTACCGGCCATACCTACATCACCTATGGTCCCCTGGCGGCGGGGCTGACGCAGATCGTCTTCGAAGGCGTGCCCACATATCCGCACGCCGGCCGCTTCTGGGAAATGATACAGCGCCACAAGGTCACGGTTTTCTATACCGCGCCCACCGCCATACGCTCGCTGACCAAGGCCGCCGAGACCACGCCGGAATGCCATCCGCGCGAATACGACATGAGCTCGCTGCGCATCATAGGGTCGGTGGGCGAGCCCATCAATCCCGANNCCGAAGCCTGGATGTGGTATTACACGAACGTGGGCGGCGAACGCTGCCCCGTCCTGGATACCTGGTGGCAAACCGAGACCGGCGCCCACATGATCACGCCGCTGCCGGGCGTCACGCCCCTGAAGCCCGGTTCCTGCACCTTGCCGCTGCCGGGCATTTCCGCCGCGGTGGTGGACGAAGCGGGCGAGGAAGTCGAACGCGGCAAGGGCGGCTTCCTGGTCATGAAGCGGCCCTGGCCAGCCATGATACGCACCATATGGGGCGACCCCGAGCGCTTCAAGAAAAGCTATTTCCCGCCGGAACTCAAGGGCTATTACCTGGCCGGCGACGGCGCCCAGCGCGACGCCGACGGCTACTTCTGGATCATGGGCCGCATAGACGACGTGCTCAATGTATCCGGCCACCGGCTGGGCACCATGGAGGTGGAGTCGGCGCTGGTGTCCCATGATCTGGTCGCCGAGGCGGCGGTGGTGGGGCGCCCGGATGCGACCACGGGCGAAGCCGTCGTGGCGTTCGTGGTGCTCAAACGCCCGCTGCCGCAAGGGGACGAAGCCGACACCATCGCCAAGCAACTGCGCGACTGGGTCGCCAAAGAAATCGGACCCATCGCCAAGCCCAAGGACATTCGCTTCGGCGAAAATCTGCCCAAGACGCGCTCGGGGAAAATCATGCGGCGGCTGCTGCGCGTGGTGGCCAAGGGCGATGAAGTCACCCAGGACGTCTCCACGCTGGAAAACCCCGCCATTCTCAATCAGCTATCCCAAGCGCATTGATCGCGCCCCGGCGCCCTCGGCGCCGGCTGGCCTCGATGGCCGGCTGCGGTTCACGGCGGGCCAGCCCCGCCCGGCCGAAGCCGGCTTTTTTCATGCGCGCCCGGCGCACGCTTTGCCACCCGCGCGGCACGACCCGACGCGGCCCGGCCTGGCGCGGCCCGGCCTGGCCGCCGCGGCGTCTCCGTCCGACCGATAATCAGCGCCCGGTGATGATATAGTCCGTGCATCGCGGATGCGCGATCCGGAAGCCGGCTCGCGGCCCGGCCCATCTTTCGCCCTTTTTGCGGAGCATATATTGAAATCTGGCCAGTCGGATCGCGGCGCATTGTTCTTGATGGCCGTGACAGTCACGCTATGGGGCGCCAGTTGGGTGGTCATGAAGTACATGTCGACGCTGATCGGGCCCTTCGATCTGGTCATGGTCCGCTATGCCATCGCCTTTGTCACGCTGTTGGCCGTGGCGCTGGTCAGCCGCCAATCGCTGGCCTTCCCGCCGTTCTGGCCCATGCTGGGCATTGCGGTATTCCAGACCACCGCCTTCCAGTGCCTGTGCCAGCTGGCGCTGGTATCGGGCGGCGCGGGGCATGTCGTCATGCTGGCCTATACCATGCCTTTCTGGGTCGTCCTGTTCGCCTGGCTGCTGCTGGGCGAAAGGCCCGGCCAGCGGCATATCGCCGGCCTGGTTTTCGCCGCCGTGGGGCTGGTGTTGATCATCGCGCCCTGGGAAGGGCTGGGTTCGCTGGCCGGATCGCTGATTGCGCTCGCCGGCGGCGCCAGCTGGGGTTTGGGTACGGTGCTGGCGAAGAGAATGTTCCAGCGGCATGCGTCCAATGTGCTGGGGACGACGACCTGGCAGATGCTGATGGGGGCGCTGCTGACCTGGCCGGTGACGCAGATTTTTCCGCAGCAGGACGCCGTCTGGGCGCCGGAGCTGTTCTGGGGGCTGGCCTATATGGGCGTCGTCGCATCGGCGCTGGGCTGGTGGATGTGGCTGTCGGTGGTGCGCCGCGTCAGCGCGACCGTGGCCGGGATGTCGGGCCTGGGCGTGCCGGTGCTGACGGTGATACTCGCCTGGCTGCTGCTGGCCGAACGCCCGACGCCGCTGGAGCTCGTGGGCATTGCCTCCATCATGACCGGCCTGGTATTGGTCAACCTGGGCTTTGCGCGCCGGCAGTCTGCCTGAAATTGCTTGAAATTGCCGCTGCCGGCCGTTACCGCTGGATGAGCCACGCCTCGTCCAGCCCCTGGCATCATGGCAGGGACGGACCGGCGCGGGCGGGGCCGGGCCCGCGCCACGCAGGCCGGATTGCATCCGGGCGGTGCCGCGCCAGGCCCGACCTGAGCGGCCCGATACGGCCCTCCCTGGATCTACATGCCGTTGTAGACCGGACCTTCGCCGCCCTGGGGCGCGACCCAGACGATATTCTGGGTCGGGTCCTTGATGTCGCNNCAGTTCTGCGCGTTGATCTGCAGGCGGTCTTCGCCGGTTTCCGTCTTGACGAACTCGTACACGCCGGCTGGGCAGTAGCGCGCTTCCGGACCGCCATACTTGGCCAGGTTGACCGACACCGGGATAGATGCATCCTTCAGCGTCAGGTGCACGGGTTCGTCTTCATCGTGATTGGTGTTGGAGATGAACACCGAGCTCAGGCGGTCGAAAGTGATCTTTCCGTCCGGCTTGGGGTAGTCGATGCGGGCGCATTCGGCTGCCGGCTGCAGACAGGCGTAGTCCGGCTTGCTGCGGTGCAGGGTCCAGGGCATCTTGCCCTTGAGCAGCCACTGCTCGACGCCGGTCATCACGGTGGCGATGGTGCGGCCCTTCTTGAACCACTGCTTGAAGTTGCGCGCCTTGTTGAGCTCGGCATGCAGCCAGGAGCTTTCGAATGCGGCGGGATAGGCCACCAGTTCGTCGTGGCTGCGTTCGGCCACCAGGGCGTCGAAGGCCGCTTCGGCCGCCAGCGCGCCGCTCTTGATGGCGGAATGGCTGCCTTTGATGCGCGAGGCATTCAGCATGCCGGCCTCGCAGCCCACCATGACCCCGCCCGGGAAACACAGCTTGGGCACGGAAAGCAGGCCGCCCGCGGTCAGTGAACGCGCGCCGTAGGCGATGCGTTTGCCGCCCTCGAAGGTGGGGCGTATGGCCGGGTGGGTCTTGTAGCGCTGGAATTCTTCAAAGGGGGATAGCCAGGGATTGGCGTAGTCCAGCCCGACCACCAGCCCGACCGCCACCAGATTGTCGGACAGGTGGTAGAGAAAGGAGCCGCCGTAGGTGTCGGAATCCAGCGGCCAGCCGGCGGTGTGCACGACCAGGCC
>DJWC01000083.1:1402-1575 GCA_002441445.1 Pusillimonas sp. UBA6240 | reverse complement strand
GCGGGCGTGCAGTTCCATGCCGGGCTGATAATGAGCCGTATGGCTGCCGTCGCGCGCAACCCCCATGTCGCCGGTGGCCACCCCTTTGACGGCGCCGCTGTCGGTGTACAGGATTTCCGTCGCCGCAAAGCCCGGGAACAAATCCACGCCCAGCGCTTCGGCCTGTTCGCCCA
>DJWC01000083.1:0-1294 GCA_002441445.1 Pusillimonas sp. UBA6240 | reverse complement strand
CCAGTCGGGGATCAGCTCGGTCAGCGCATGCGGGTCCATGACTGCGCCGGACAGAATATGAGCGCCTACTTCAGACCCTTTTTCCAGCACGCAAACGCTGATCTCGTGCTCGCGCTGTGCAGCCAGTTGTTTCAGGCGTATCGCGGTCGCCAGCCCGGCCGGCCCCGCACCGACCACGACGACGTCGTACTCCATTGATTCCCGTTCAGCCATTCAAAGATCTCCGTTGTCGCGCGGCCATGCCCGCGAGGGCCGGCCGGCTGTTTGAATTTCGAGGGGTCAATTGTATTGCAGTCCGCGCGAACCGAGGGCCCGCGCGATGCGCCGGGGCGGGATTGCTGGGTAGAGGGGCTGGCGGCGGCAGCCGTCCCGGCGCGCGCGGGGACGCCAAGCTATACTTGTGCTTGCCATGAACAACACAGTACAAGGGTGTCACCGCATGCCGCAAGCCGCTACATCATCAGCGCTACCGACACAAGGCGTGTATCGCTGCGCCATGCCGGTGCGATGGGGCGACCTGGATGCGCTGAATCATGTCAATAACGTGGTGTATTTCCGTTTTTTCGAAGAGGCGCGCGTGCAGTTGATGGCTCGGATCGGGATTGGCCATCCGCCCGCGAAAGTGATCGTTCTGGCTCATACCTCTTGCGACTTCCTCAAGCCGCTGACCTATCCGGCCGTGGCGGTGGTCAGCCAGATCTTCAAGCGCGTCGGGCGCTCCAGCCTCGAAATGGACGTGATTCTCGAGCGTGAAGACGAACCGGGTGTAAGCTACGCCCAGGGACGCTATGTGCTGGTCGCGGTCGACTCGGCCACAGGTAAACCCGCGGCCTGGAGCGCGCAAGAGCTCGATCGATTGGCCGGCGTCCTGGGCCCTGAAATTCTTGCAAACACTGAAAAGGAAAGGAGTAATGGATAAAGTCTATGCAAGCGCCGAAGAAGCGCTGAAAGGGGTCGTCGCCGACGGCCAGACCATAGCGGTGGGCGGTTTCGGACTGTGCGGCATTCCCGAGGCGCTGATCGCGGCGTTGCGCGACTCCGGGGTGCAGAACCTGACCTGCGTCAGCAACAACGCGGGCGTGGACGGCTTCGGCCTGGGGCAGTTGCTGAACACCCGGCAGATCAAGAAAATGATCGCTTCCTATGTGGGCGAAAACAAGGAATTCGAACGCCAATACCTGGCGGGCGAGCTGGAACTGGAATTCACCCCGCAGGGTACGCTGGCTGAAAAACTGCGCGCCGGCGGCGCCGGCATTCCGGCCTTCTTCACCCGCACGGGCGTGGGCACCATCGT
>DJWC01000007.1 GCA_002441445.1 Pusillimonas sp. UBA6240 | reverse complement strand
GCTGGAAATGCAGATCAAGGTCGAACAAGGCCGCGGCTATGTTCCCGGCAATGTGCGTGCCCTGTCGGACGACCGCACCCACACCATAGGCCGGATCTTGCTGGATGCTTCCTACAGCCCCGTTCGCCGCGTCAGCTATGCGGTGGAAAGCGCCCGTGTGGAGCAGCGCACCGACCTGGACANNACCAACGGCGTGATCTCCCCCGAGGAAGCGGTGCGCCAGTCGGCCCGCATCCTGATGGACCAGATCTCGGTGTTCGCGGCCCTGGAAGGCGCCGGCGATACCTACGACAGCACCACGACTCGCGCCACCCCGCAAATCGATCCCGTGCTGCTGCGTCCGGTGGACGATCTGGAACTGACCGTGCGCTCGGCCAACTGCCTGAAGGCCGAGAACATCTACTACATCGGCGATCTCATCCAGCGCACCGAGAACGAGCTGCTCAAGACGCCGAACCTGGGCCGCAAGTCGCTCAACGAAATCAAGGAAGTTCTGGCCGCACGCGGCCTGACCCTGGGCATGAAGCTGGAAAACTGGCCTCCCCTGGGCCTGGAACGCCCTTAATGCTCGATTCGGGCGGCCGGCGCCGCCCGGCGGGGCGAGCCGGCGCGGGCTCGCCTTTGCAGATGCGGCACCCGCGCAGTATGTTAATATTTTGCCCCTTCCCGGCCCGCAGCCTGGCTGATAGAAGAGCCGGATAACCAACGGTACATCTGTTCCGTTAACTAGATTCAAAGGAAATCATCATGCGTCACCGTAGCGGTTTGCGTAAACTCAATCGCACCAGCAGCCATCGCCTAGCCATGTTCCGCAATATGGCTGTTTCGCTGCTCACACACGAAGCCATCAAAACCACCCTGCCCAAGGCCAAGGAATTGCGCCGCGTGGTGGAACCCCTGATCACGCTGGGCAAAGAGCCTACGCTCGCCAACAAGCGCCTGGCGTTCGCCCGCCTGCGCGACCGCGACGCCGTCGTCAAGCTGTTCGGCGAAATCGGTCCCCGCTACAAAGAGCGCAACGGCGGCTATACCCGCGTACTGAAAATGGGCTTCCGCCAGGGCGACAACGCCCCCATGGCTTTCATGGAATTGGTCGATCGCCCGCAAGTGGAAGCGGCCGACGAGGAATAAGCGGTTTTCCGCAAGCAAGCGGATACTCGGCGGAAACGGACCTTCGGGTCCGTTTTTCGCATGCCTGTTTGCCGTATGCCCGTTTGCCGCATATCCCATTTACCCTCCTGGGATGCAGTGAGTGTTGACACCTTCACTTTAGGGCACTCCGATGCCGGAGTCTTCAGGTAGGGGCGTCCATTCCATTGCATGCGGTGGCATTTTTGATTGGCGGGTAGAATAAGGTTTTGCCCATCAAGCCCACAGGTGTTGCCTCATGACCCCGGTCTCGCCGCCCTCCGCCCATGCCGATACGCCTGACGACTCATCGGTGCTGGCGATGTCCGCAGGGCCACTGCGGGCGGACGATGCCGTCGTCATTCTCAGCAATGCGCCCGATTTGCTGCTGGCCAAGCGCATCGCGCATGTGCTGGTTGAAGAGCATCTGGCCGCCTGTGTGAACCTTGGCGCTTCCGGCTTGTCCATGTATATGTGGCAGGGGAAGCTCGAAGGGGCGGATGAAATCCCCATCACCATCAAGACGACAGCGGGCCGGGCGCCCGCGCTGGTCCAGCGGCTGTTGCAGTTGCATCCCTACGAGGTTCCGGAAGTATTGGTATTGCCCGTTGCGGGCGGCACGGCCAGTTACCTGCAGTGGCTGCGCGAGCAAACCGCAGCCGTGGGGCGGGCTGAATGACACAAGGGCGGGCGCCGTGCGTCGCGAAGTAAAGGAAGTTTCCATGCAGTATTGGCCCATGGCAGGGGCGGAATCCATGCAAGCGGGCGGCCAGGCCAGCCGGCTTGGTTTGAGCGGCGGGCTGCATAGGGCGATCACGCTCTTGTTCCTGGCGCTGGCCGCCGTGCTGTGCCTGTCGCGGCCAGGCATGGCTTTCGCCGAAGAACAGTTCCTCGACCCGGAACAGGCTTTTGTCCTTTCAGCAGCCACGCGCACGCCGACCGAGCTGGCGGTGCATTTCAAGATCGCTCCCGACTACTATATGTACCGGGAGCGCTTCGGCTTCGCCGCGGAACCGGAAGCCGCCGACCAGGCATTGGGCGCGCCCGTCTTTCCGCGGGGCCTGGTCAAATACGACCCGACGTTCGAGAAAGATCTGGAAGTCTATTATGGCCAGGTCACCATAACGCTGCCACTGCAAGCAGGGGCGGCAAGCCAGCCTTTCACTTTGGCGGTAACCAGCCAGGGCTGCGCGGACGCGGGCTTGTGCTACCCGCCGATGACCACCGAACTGACTCTTGCTCCCGTCGACGGCGGCTATCGCGTCAGCGGCAAAGGCGTGGTCCAAAGCGTGCCCGAACCGCGGGACTACCAGGCGGGCGACGGCGGCAAGCCTCCTGCTTCCGCCAAGGCCGGCGCCTCGGGCGGCGGCTTTACGAACGCATTCGACCTGAGCGACACCGGCCTGGCCGCCTATCTGGCCCAGGCCGGTTGGGCGGAAATCATCCTGCTGTGCCTGCTGCTGGGCCTTTTGCTGTCATTCACCCCTTGTGTCCTGCCCATGGTGCCGATACTGCTGGCGATATTGGCGGGAGACGCGCACGGGCAGGAAAAGCCGCCGGGCGGCGCTGCTCCTATGGGCGGGGTTTCCGCCCCGGAAGGGTTCGGCGGCGATTCGGCGGCCCGGCGGCGGAAGGCCAGCCGCTGGCGCGGTGTCTCGCTGGCCGCGGCGTTCGTTCTGGGGATGTCGCTGGTCTACACGGCGCTGGGGGTCGCGGCCGGGCTCTTGGGCGCGAGCCTTGCCGCCTGGCTGCAGACGCCATGGGTGCTCGCACTGTTCGCCGGCCTGCTGGCCTTGCTGGCGCTGTCGATGTTCGATGTCTATACCTTGCAGGCTCCTGTGCGCATGCAGACGGCGCTCAACGAGCGACTGTCCCGGATTCCCGGCGGCCGCCATGGCGGCGTGTTCCTGATGGGCATGATTTCGGCCCTGATCGTAGGGCCCTGCGTGGCAGCGCCGCTGGCGGGCGTGCTGCTCTTCATTTCCCAAACCGGGGACGTGGTGCTGGGCGGCACGGCCTTGTTCGCCATGGCCTGGGGAGAAGGGCTGCTATTGCTGGCGGTAGGCGCGTCGTCCGGCTTGCTATTGCCGAAGGCGGGCCCCTGGATGGACGGCGTCAAGCGTTTGTTCGGCGTGCTGCTGCTGGCCACGGCGTGGTGGATGGTCGCTCCCGTGATACCGGATTGGCTGAACATGTTGGGCTGGTCGCTGCTGGCTTTATGGAGCGCGGCGATGCTGGGGGCGTTCGAGTCGGCGCGCGACGCCGGGGCGGGGCGTTTGTTCAACAAGGCGATAGGCCTGCTGCTGGCGGTGTGGGCGACGGCCTTGCTGGTGGGCATGGCGGCGGGCGGGCGCGATCTGCTGCGTCCGCTGGCGCCTTTTTCCGCGGCCAGCGGGGCGGCGGCCGGGGGCGCGGCGGTGGTTGCGGGGCCGGGATCCGGCACGGAGATAAAGGATAGGTTCACGCGAGTGTATTCGTTGGCGGAGCTGGACAATCTGCTGGCGAATACGGATCGCCCGGTCATGCTGGATTTTTATGCGGACTGGTGCGTGTCGTGCATACAGATGGAGCGCTTCACTTTTTCCGATCCGGGCGTGGCGAGCAGGATGTCGCCGTTGCTGCTGGTGCAGGCGGACGTGACGAAGAATACGCCGGACGACAGGGCCTTGCTGAAGCGTTTCGGTTTGTTCGGACCGCCGGGCATTATTTTCTTCGACGCGAACGGCGCGCAGATGGCCGATGCGCGGGTGGTTGGCTTCAAGAACGCGTCCGAGTTCGGGGCCGTGCTGGATCGGGTTTTGGCGAAGCGCTGAATGGCGCGCTGGCGCCCGAACGGTTGCCTCGTTTCGCCTGTGGTGTATGTTTTACGGCGCTGTCGATTTGTTTCGACATGCGCTACCCGGTTCCATTGATACGTTGCCGAACGGCTGCGGCCTTGCCCGATTTCTATTGACGCGTGCCCTGCGGCCGGGGGCCGATCCGGCCGCGCCGGTCTCCTAATCCTTGAACCGCTTGGCCAATGCGGATGTGCTGCCTAGCAGCAGCGAGGTGTCCACGCCTACGGCGGTGAAGAGGCAGCCCAGGTCGATGCAGCGGCGGGCGGTTTCTTCGTTTGTGGTGAGGATGCCGGGCGCCTTGCCGCAGGCCAGGATGCGGGAGATGGCTTGTTCGATTGTCGCGATGACTTCGGGGTGCCCGAGTTCGCCGGGGTGGCCCATGTTGGCGGATAGGTCGGCCGGGCCGATGAAGACCCCGTCGACGCCGTCTGTGCATGCAATGGCTTCCAGGTTTTCAAGCCCTTGCAGGGATTCGATCTGCACCAGCAGGCACAGCTCTTTTTCGCAGGCTTGCATGTAATCTTTGACTTGCCCAAAGCCGCTGGCCCGTGTGGAGCCGGCCACGCCGCGGATGCCGCGGGGCGGATAGCGCATGCCTGCGACGGCCAGCGCCGCTTCTTCCGCTGTCTCCACATACGGCAGGAGCAGCGTCTGGGCGCCGATGTCGAGCAGCCGTTTTTGCTGGACGAAGTCTTTCCATGTAGGGCGCAGCACGGGGGAAACCGGGTAGGGAGCGACCGCCTGCAATTGCCCGAGGGCGATATTGATATCGCTCGGGGAGTGCTCCATATCGAACAAAATCCAGTCGAAGCCGGCCCGTGCGATGAGTTCCACCGCGTAGGGACTGCATAGCGTGGACCATAGCCCTATCTGCGGACGCTTTTCCTGCAGGGCCCGCTTGAAGTGATTGATTGGAACCTGATTCATGGTTTATCTAGACCCTTGGAAATAGACCGATACGCCGCCCAGCTGGCCGAAGTCAGCATGAATAGTATCACCGGCGCCGACGGGGACGGTGCGGGTGAAAGAGCCCGCCAAGATGACGCTGCCGGCTTCCAGCGAGGTGTCGAATGCCGCCAGCTTCCTGGCCAGCCATTCCACCCCGCGCGCCGGATGCCCAAGCACGCCCGCGGATACGCCGGTTTCTTCGATCACTCCATTGCGATAGAGCAGGCAGCCCACCCAGCGCAGGTCCAGGTCCATGGGCCGCAGCAGGCGTCCGCCCAGGACGATGGCCGCGGAGGCCGCATTGTCGGCGATGTTGTCGACGATGCGCCGCGGATACATGGTTCTGCCGTCGACGATTTCCAGTGCGGGCTGTACGTATTCCGTTGCTCCCAGCACGTCTTGCAGCGTGACCTCGGGGCCGGATAGCGGCTTGTTCAGGATAAAGGCGAGTTCTGCTTCGACCCGCGGCACGATGAAGCGATCCACCGGGATGGTGTCGCCATCCGTGTAGAACATGTCATCGAGCAAGTGGCCATAGTCGGGTTCGTCGATGCCCTGGATCTTCTGCATCGCCCGGGAGGTCAGCCCGATTTTATGGCCGCGCAGCCGCGCTCCCGCGGCCAGCTTGGACGCAAGCACTTCTTTCTGGATGGCATAGGCATCGGCGATGTCGAGCCCGGGAAAGGTTTCGTCCAGCTGGCGTACCGGTTTGACTTCACGCTCGGCTTGCAGCAGCAGGCGGGCGGCCTGTTTGTGTTGTTCCGTGGTCAGCATGATTCATCCATTCTCGATGGGGTTGCGCAAAATGCCGATGCCGGGCACTTCGACTTCGACAATATCGCCTTCCTTCAGGAAGCGCGGCGGATCGAACCGCACGCCGGCCCCGATCGGCGTGCCGGTGGAGATGATGTCGCCCGGTTCCAGCGTGGTCCACCGCGAGATGTAGTGGATGAGAAAGCGGAAGGAGAACATCAGGTTCGCGGTGGTGTCGCGCTGGCGTTCTTCCCCGTTCACGCGAGTGACGACTTGCAGCTTATCGTAGCCGTCGAATTCGTCCGCGGTTGCCATCCATGGCCCGATCGAACCGCTGTGGTCAAAATTCTTGCCCTGGGTGACGTTGAACTTCCCGTGCCGCAGCCAGTCCCGGACAGTGCCTTCGTTCATGCAAGTCAGGCCGGCGATATGTTCTTCCGCACGGTCTTCGGCGATACGCCGGCCGCGCTTGCCGATGATGATGGCAATTTCGCCTTCGTAATCGAGCTGCGTGGATTCGGGCAGCGGGCATAAAAGAGGCTCGCCATGCCCGACCAGCGACGAGGGGAAACGAGGGAAGACGCTGGGGTATTGCGGTGGCGGTGCGCCGTCCTTGTATTCCTCGTTGCGGTGGCTGTAATTCACGCCCACGCAAATGATTTTCCCGGGCGCCGGTATGGGCGGCAGGAAGCGCACGTCTTCCAGTGCATAGTCGGCTGGGGCGCCGCGAGCCAGTTGCTCCAGTTCGCCGATGGCGTTCCGCGCGAGCACATCGCGCAGCGATCCCGCCGCCGCTTTATTGGTAAGGTCGACGATATGCTCGTTACGCACAATGCCAAAGCGCTCTGCGCCGTCTACATCGAATGAAATCAGTTTCATGGTTCAAACCCGAAAAAGCGAGCCGGATTATCTACGAGAATCTTGCGCAGCGTCTGCTCATCACCGGCATAGCGGTATAACTGGTTCACCAGGTCGCCCTCGTTTGGCGGCTGCTTTACCGACACGGGATGCGGCCAGTCGCTGCCCCAAACCACGCGATCGGGCGCTGCCTGGATGCATGCCTGCGCAATGGACAAAACGTCGTCCCAGGGGAAGCCGGCGCGCGAAACTTTTTCAGTGAGCGAGAGCATGACCCAGAAGTTGTCGCGGCTCAGCAGCTTCAGTAAGGCCCTCAGGCTGGGGTCGGCGGCGCCGGCCTGGGGGTTGGCGCGCGCCATATGATCGATCATGATGGGGATATCCAGCGGTTCGATCCGGGCGAGCTGATTCTGGATCCCGTCCGCTTCGGGCTGGAACTTCGCATACCAGCCCAATTCTTTGATGCGGGCGATACAGCGTTCGAAGTCGGCTTGCGACATGCTGACGCCCAGGCCCAGCCGGTTGAAGCGGGCGCCCCGGACGCCGGCCTTGTGCAGGGTCTCGAGATACGCGTCATCGCGCTCCAGCAGCACCAGGGCATTGGCGCAGGCCTTGTAGCCCGGCCCCGCCGCGGCGAGCGCATCGAGCACCACTCGATGGTCCGCGCCGTAGGTGGTCGCCTGCACGATGATGCCGCGCTCGATGCCGAGCACTTGGTGCATGCGCAATGCGGCTTCGATGGTTGCAGAGGGCATTTCGTACGCGGCGCCGGGGCGTATGGGGTAGATGTCCGGCGGGCCGAACACATGGAACTGGCTGTCGCAGCTTCCCTTCGGCAATACGTGGTCGGGCGCCCGGGGGTTGGGGTCAAAGGGTAAATACTCTGGCATGGGGCTATCTCTTAATCCAGGATGGCGATGAAGCTGCACTCGATGAGTTTCTCGCCCTCCAGCGGTGCATCCATGGTGTGGCGGGCCGGTCTGGAATCCGGGTCTGGGAACATCTTCAGCCACTCCACGTTCAAGGCCTGGCGCTGGCGGCGGTCCTTCATCCAGACGGTGACTTTGATGATGTCATCGGGCGTCCCGCCGCTGGCGCGGATGATGCGGTCGATATGCTCGAACATCAGCCGGCATTGCGTTTCCAGCGTGTCGCCGTATGCGCCGGTGCCGGGGTCCGTTCCCAGGATGCTGCCGGTATATACGGTGTTGCCGATGCGGCATGCGGCCGGTATCGGATTCTTGTGATTGAAGCCTTCTGCGTAAATGCTGCTGCGTTTCATGTGCGGCTCGGTATGGATGCTCAGTGTGGATATCGCGCTATTGCGCGGTGATGCCGGCTTGCCGGATGATGGGTACCCAGCGCGCATCTTCTTTCTGCAAGTAGGCCTGGAATTCTTGCGGCGTCGCGCTGCGGGCTTCGGCGCCGAGCTGCTGGAATTTTTCGATGATCTCGGGCTTGGAAAGGATCTTGGCCAGCGCGGCGCTGATCCGCTGGATCACCTCATCGGGCGTGCCCTTGGGTGCGAGCAGCCCAGTGAAGGTATAGGCCGTCATCCCCTTCAGCCCGGCTTCCTCCAGTGTCGGAACATCCGGCAGCGAGGGGACGCGATGTTCGGAAGTGACCGCCAGCGGTTTGAGCTTGCCGTCCTTGATAAAGGGCAGGGCTACGGACACCTGGTCGAAGTTGAAATCCACTTGTCCGCCGAGCAAATCGGTCGTGGCCGGCGCATTGCCTTTGTAGTGCACCGTCGTCCACTTCGCGCCTGTCTCGCGCTGCAGTAGCTCGCTCAGCAAATGGTTGGACGTGCCCGCGCCGGGCGATGCCATGTTCAATTTGCCGGGGTTCTTCTTTGCATAGGCGATCAGTGCTTCGAAGCTGTCCTGCTTCAGGGAGCGGCCGCCTTGCAGCACCATGGGTGTCAAGGAAACGGTACTGATGGGCTTGAAGTCTTCCTTCCAGTGATACGCGGGGCGATTGAATATGAGCGGGCTGAACAGTAAAGGGCCGTTCGCCGCCATGAACAGGGTATTGCCATCCGGCTTGGACCGCGCCACATATTCGCCGGCGATCAGGCCGCCGGCGCCGGCGCGATTGTCCACCACGAAAGGCTGTCCGAATTCTTGCTCGAGGCCGGGCGCGATGATGCGCGCGGCGACGTCCACATTGCCCCCGGGTGGATATGGCACGACGATATGCACTGGCTGGGTAGGCCATTGAGCCGCATGGGCCGACAGCGTCGCGAGTGCCAGCATGGCAAGGACGGTCTTCGCAATTTTCATGGTCTCCTCCTGAGAAAATCTGCTTATTCAAGATATCAACCAAGGCTGCGGGTGCCAATGCTCACAAAAGAAAAAAGTCCATATACAGGACTTTTTTCAATAATGAGCGTATTTGCTTCGCTGCAAATACATGCTTAAACAGTACGATGCAAGCCATAATCCTTTTAAACGGCCGCCAATCATGTCCTATATATGGACTTATTTATGAGCCCTGGCTGCGGCGGCCGCCACTGACAACGCACGCACACTTTCCAGCACGCCTGCCATGAAAATAGAGACTGCAACGCTCAGCCCGGAGCAAACCTACAAGCTGATGACCGGCATCGTGGTGCCGCGGCCCATTGCCTGGATTACTACCCGGTCCACGCACGGGGTGATCAACGTGGCCCCGTTCAGCTGCTACACCATCGTTTCCAACAAGCCGCCCATGATAGGCGTGAACATTGGCCGCAAGGCGGGGCTGCGCAAGGATACGGGGAAAAACATCCACGACTCGGGGGAATTCGTGGTCAATATCGCCGACGAAGATCTCTTGCTGCCCCTGCACCAGAGCGCAATCGAGTACGACTCGGATGTAAGCGAAGTCGAAGTATTGGGATTGAAAACCATCCCGGCCGAGTCGATATCCGTGCCGCGCCTTGCCGCCGCGCCGATCAGCCTAGAATGCCGCCTGCATTCCGTCACCCCGTTCGGGCAGACGGGCGCCGAATTCTACGTGGGCGAGGTCATCACCATTCACGTGCGTGACCGCCTGCTTCGCGACGGAAAGATAGAAACGGCCAGCCTTCGTCCCATCTGCCGGCTGGGAGGGCCGAATTACGCCCACTTGGGCGAAATCATCACCCTGCAGCGGATACATCAGACCGAGAAAGCGGTGATACAGCACCAAGGCGAGGTGTGCAGATGAGCGCTGCTGTAGCGGCAAATCCAGGCAATGGCAGCCAAACCGTCAGCCGCGCCATGCAGGTACTGCGCCTGGTGGCTTGCGGCCAGGAACTGGGCGTCCGGCTGACGGATATCGTGCAGATGTCGGGGCTGAACCGCCCGACGGTGCATCGCATCCTGAAGACTTTGCAGGCGGAAGGCGCGATCGAACAGGACCCCTTGTCGCTCAAATATCGGATCGGGCCGGAAATGGTATTGCTGGGCATTGCACGCACGCGCCGCTTCCCCCTGTTGTCCGTGGCCGGTACGGGCTTGGCGCAATTGGCGCAACGGGTCGGCGATACGGCATTCATCAGCATCCGCCATGGCCTGGATTCCATCTGCATCGGCCGCCACACCGGCCATTATCCAATACAGGTATTGTCCATCGACGTGGGCGCACGCAGGCCCTTGGGCGTCGGGGTATCGGGCGTAGCGCTATTGTCGTGTTCGCCGCCGGAAGAAGTGCAGGCTATCGTCGACGCGAACGAGGTGCGGCTCGCCTTTCACGGCCTGGCTCCGGAATCGCTGCTGCAACGCGTGAACGAAGCACGCGCGACGGGCTATGCGTATACCGCTGCCGGGGTGATGCCGCACACCCGGGCCGTTGCCGTACCCGTCCTGACCAAATCAGGCGCCCCGCTCGCCGCCTTGACCATCACCGCCATGGCGGACAGATTGACGGCCGACCGGCTGGCCAGCGTGGTCGAAGTGATGCAGGCCCAGGCCCATAGCATCGGCCAGCAATATTCAGAACAGTCCGACATGGGCTCGGGGTCGTAGAAGGCCCGATCCGGATCAGGCCTGCTGTTTCAGCAGCTTGGCGGCCGCCACCGCGAAATAGGTCAGGATGCCGTCGCCGCCTGCGCGCTTGAAGGCGAGGAGGGATTCCATCATTACCTTGTCGTGATCCAGCCAGCCGTTGGCGGCCGCGGCTTTGATCATGGCGTATTCGCCGCTGACCTGATAGGCGTA
>DJWC01000163.1 GCA_002441445.1 Pusillimonas sp. UBA6240 | reverse complement strand
TCTGGAAGGTGCGCCCCACGCCCAGCTGCGCGATCCGGCGGGAAGGCAGGCCCAGCAATTCGGCGCCGTTCAGCTTCACCGAACCGGCCGACGCCGGCAATTGCCCGCCGACCATGTTGAAGGTGGTGGNNCCCGCGCCGTTGGGGCCGATCAGGGCCAGCAGTTCGCCCGGCCGCAGGTCGAAGCTCACCCCGTCGACCGCCCGGTTGCCGCCGAAGTCTTTGGTCAGCCCTCTGACGGAAAGCAGGCTCATGCCTTCGCCCCCCACGCCCGCCGCCCTTGGAACGCGCCGGCGATTCCCTGCGGGAACGCCAGCACGATGAGCAGGATCACGGCGCCGAAGAGCGCGCGCCAGTATTCGGTGACGCCCACGAAATAATCCTGGAGCACGGTGAAGCCCGCCGCCCCGACGATGGGCCCGGACAGGCTCTGGATGCCGCCCAGCAGCACCATGACCAGGCCGTCGACCGACTTGCCCACGGTGATGACTTCCGGCGAGGTGCTGCCCTTGGAAAAGACATAGAGCGCCCCCGCCAAGCCCGCGAACAGGCCGGCCACGATGAATGCCGCCCATTGCACCCCTTTGACATGGATGCCTATGGCGTCGGCCCGCAGCGCCGAATCGCGCACCGCGCGCAGCGCATAGCCGAAAGGCGTGAACGCCATATGGCGCAGCAACAGGACGGCGGCCGCGACCACAAGCAAGGTGAAATAGAAGTAGGCCGCGCCCGATAGCCAGGCTTCCGGCCATATGCCCACTATGCCGTTGGAGCCGCCCGTCACCTCGTCCCACTGGTAGACGATGGACCAGATGATTTGGGCGAAGGCCAGCGTCAGCATGGCCAGATAGACCCCCGTCAAGCGTATGCAGAACCAGCCGAACACGGCCGCCGCCAAGCCCGCCGCCACGGGAGCGGCGAGCAGCGAGCCGGCCATGCCCAGCCCGGCGGACTTGAACAGCAAAGCCGCGCAATAGGCGCCTATGCCGAAATACGCCGCATGGCCGAAAGTGGGCATGCCGCCCAGGCCCATCATGAAATGCAGGCTGGCGGCGAACAGCATGGCCAGCAGCATGTCCTGCGCCAATACCGCGGCGTAGGGGAAAGCGGCCGACAGCAATGGCAGCGCGGCAAACGCGAGCAGCAGCAATAGGGCCAGCGCCCTCAAGCCCCGTCCCGCGGGCTGCAGGGGCGCGTCCGGCCGGCTGGTCTGCCGGACCATCCCCAGCGGCTTGCCCAGCAAGCCCCAGGGCCGGAATATCAGCACGAAGGCCATGAAGATGAATTCCACCACCAGCGTCAGCTTGGGAAAGGCGACCGCCATGCCGGCGATTTCCACCACGCCCAGGGCTATGCACAGGGCTTTGAGTTCGGCGATGATGAGCGCGGCCAGGTAAGCCCCCGGAATGGAGCCCATGCCGCCGACGACCACGACCACGAAGGCGTCGCCGATGACGCTCAAGTCCAGCATCAGGCTGGCGGGCTGGCGCGGAATCTGCAAGGCGCCGCCCAGGCCCGCCAGAAAGGCGCCCAGCGCGAATACGCCGGTGAACAGCCAAGCCTGATTCACCCCCAGCGCGCCCAGCATTTCCCTGTCCTGGGTGGCCGCCCGTATCAAGGTCCCCCAGCGGCTGTGGTTCAACAGCAGCCACAAACCCAGCAGCACCAGGGGACCGATGAAGATCAAAGCCAGGTCATACGCCGGAATATAGCGGTCGAAAATCTGTATCGACCCGCTCAGGCCGGGCGCCAGCGGCCCCAGCAAATCGTCCGGCCCCCATATCCACAAGGCCAGGTCATTGAAGATCAATACCAGCGCGAAAGTGGCCAGCAATTGGAACATCTCCGGCGCCTGATAGATGCGGCGCAGCAAGGCCGCTTCGACCAGCGCGCCCAGCATGCCCACGATGAGGGCCGCGGCCCCCAGGCTGGCCCAGAAGCCGGCCACGCCGCCTCCCCATTGCTCGACGATGGTGTAGGCGATGTATATGCCCAGCATGTACAGAGAGCCGTGGGCGAAATTGACGATGCGGCTGACGCCGAATATCAGGGACAAGCCCGCCGCCACGAGGAATAGCGAAGACGCCTCGGCCAGGCCATTCAGGAACTGGACAATGAAACCGGTCAGGTGCATGTGGAAAGGCGGCGCCCGCGGGCGCCGCGGCCCGGGAGGTCAATCAGCGGATGCAGGCCGCCACTGCCTGACCTGCTCGTCGCTCGGTTGCACGCTGGCGCCGTCGACGTATTTGAAATCGGTCATGATGCCCTTGCCGTCCTGGACCGCCAGCTTGCCTACATAAGCCCCCATGGTGGATTGGTGGTCGATGCCGCGGTAGACGATGCGGCCGAACGGCGTGTCGACTTCCAGGCCTTTGAAGGCCTGCACCATGGCTTCCGTTTCCGTGGACCCGGCCTTCTTGATCCCCGCCGCCAGCGACAAGATGGTGTTGTAGCCGACGATCGTGCCCAGCCTGGGATAATCGTTGAAACGATCTTGATACGCCTTCAGGAAGGCCTTGTGCTCGGGCGTGTCGATGGCGTACCAAGGGTAGCCGGTGACCACCCAGCCCACAGGGGTCTCTTTACCTAGTGCGTCCAGGTATTCGGGTTCGCCGGTCAGCATGCTGACCACGGGCAGGTCCTTGAAGAAGTTGCGCTGCGTGCCGGCGCGCACGAATTTGGCCAGGTCTGTTGCGAACAAGACATTGAACATGGCCTCGGGCTTGGCGTCCGCCAAGGCCTGCACGACATTGCCCGCATCGATCTTGCCCAGCGGAGCCGCCTGTTCGGCAACGAATTCCACGTCCGGCTGCGCCTCTTTCAGCAGCTTCTTGAAAGTCGCCACCGCCGATTGCCCGTACTCGTAATTGGGATAGACGATGGCCCAGCGCTTCTTGTTCATCTGGACCGCCGCCGGGATCAGCATCGCCACCTGCATATAGGTGGAATTGCGCAGGCGGAAAGTGTAATGGTTGCCGTCGGACCAGACGATTTTGTCCGTCAGGGGTTCGCTCGCCAGGAAGAACCTTTTCTTGTGCTTGGCGAAATCCGTGACCGCCAACCCTATATGGGACAAGAAAGTGCCTGTCAGGACGTCCACCTTGTCGCGTGTCAGCAATTCTTCGGCGGCGCGCACGGCATCGCCGGGGTTGGAGTTGTCGTCGCGGATGACGAGTTCCAGGGTCTTGCCGTTGACCCCGCCCGCCGCATTGATCTGCTCCACCGCCAGCTCCATGCCTTTCTTGTAGGGCCCTAGAAAAGCCGGCTGGGTCTTGTAGCTGTTCAATTCGCCTATCTTGATGACGCCCTGGGCGCAAGCCGCGGCGCTAGCCATGGCCAGCATCGCGGCGCCCAACAATGTCGTGTAAAGCCTGGAGGAATACATAGGAGATCCTGTGCTGAGCCGAACGTTGTGGAAAAGGGATGCGATAAATTGTACGCAATATCCGGCGGGATAACGGCGCGGCGTCCATAGGGGACCCGAAGCCATTACACTTAGGGCCTGCCGATCGGGGCCCGTCAACCAAGGCTCCTTTATAAACCGGGCCCCTTATAATCACCATCCATCCATGCGCGAACTAAGTTTTATTTTCATCCTGTCCAGCCTGTGCCTCTTGACGGCCAGCCGCTGCCTGCTGGCCGCTTGGCAATGGCAGCGCGTGCGTCAGGCGGGCGGAATATGGCCCATCCTGAAAGGGGGGCTGCGCATAGACGCCAACCAGATCGCCATCATCGCGGGCATACCCCTGATGGCGGCGCCCTGGCTGGGCCATATCCCGCTGGCCGTCAGCATTGCCGGCTGGTGGTTCGTATTCGCCTGGTTCCTTTTGGTGCTGCTGGAAGTCTCCACGCCGCAATTCATCTATGAATACGATACACGCCCCAACCGCCTGTATGTGGAATATTTGAAGCATCCCCAGGAAGTATTCGGCATGCTGTGGAAGGGCTACAAGGGCGTGATCATCGGCGCGGTGGCGGCATTGGCCGCGCTGACCTGGCTGGCCTACAGGCTGTTCGGTCACGGCATTCCGGACACTCCCATGCTGTGGTGGCAGGGCCTGCTGTTCTCTCTGGCCGCGGCGGCGCTGGTGTTCCTGGCCATACGCGGCACACTGGGGCACCGCCCCATCAACCCTTCCACGGTCGCCTATTGCGGCGACAGCATGCTCAACACCCTGCCGCTCAATTCCCTGTACAGCGTTTCTTACGCCATATACAGCATGAAGAACGAACGCTCGGCGGCGGATGTATACGGCGGCATGCCGCCCGATGAAATGAACGGCATAGTCCTGGGCTGCGCGGGCCTGGCTCCCGGGCCGGCCGACATCCCTACGCTGCACGTCCAGGCGCCCAGTTCCAAAAGAACCCGGCCGCTGAATGTGGTCATGATCGTCGAAGAAAGCCTGGGGGCGCAATACGTCAGCACGCTGGGCGGGGCGCCCCTGACGCCCTGCCTGGACGAACTGGCCGGGCGCGCCTGGAATTTCACCCGGGCCTACGCAACCGGCACCCGTTCCGTGCGCGGGCTGGAAGCCGTTACGGCGGGCTTTCCGCCCACCATATCGGATGCGGCGCTGCGCCTGTCCGGCGCGCAAAGCAATTTTTTCACCCTGGCCCAGGCGCTGAAGCTGCATGGCTACACCTCGCGCTTCATCTACGGCGGAGAAGCCCATTTCGACAATATGAAGAGCTTCTTCCTGGGCAATGGCTTCGATGAGCTGCACGATCTGCCGACCTTCAAAAACCCCGCCTTCGTCGGCACCTGGGGAGCCAGCGATGAAGACATGTTCAACCGATTGCATCAACTGCTGTCCAACCCGCCCGAAAATCCCACCTTCACCCTGGCGTTCTCGGTCAGCAACCATTCGCCCTGGGAATATCCCACGGGCCGCATCGACCCGGATGGCGACCCGGCCACCGTTGAAAACACAGTGCGCTACGCGGACTGGGCGATCGGCCAGTTCTTCGACACGGCCAGGGACTCGGACTACTGGGACAACACCGTCTTCTTGGTGGTCGCCGACCATGATTCGCGCGTGGGCGGCGCCAGCCTGGTGCCGCTGCGCCATTTCCACATTCCGGCCCTGATCCTGGGCGCGGATGTGCAGGCGCGNNTCATGGGCATACAAGTGGAGCACCCCATGATAGGCCACGATCTGACGCGCCCCGGCACGGGCGGCCGCGCGCTGATGCAATATGGCGAAAACTACGGCTATCTCAAAGGCGACACGCTGGCGGTGCTGGAACCGCATCGCGGATGCAGCCAGTTCCGCTATCAGGCGCCGGACGTCTACACGCCCATGCCGCCGGACGACGCCCTTGCGCGCGAAGCCCTGGCTCATGTGCTGTGGCCCAGCTGGGCCTACCAGATGCGCGGCTATACGCTGCCGCATCTGCGGCAGAAAACTTAGCCGTGCTCTATGCGCGTGCCCAGCACCGCCAGGAACTGCGCCATCCATGCGGGATGCGCGGGCCAGGCCGGAGCGGTCACCAGGTTGCCGTCGGTGTGCGCCTGGTCGATGGCGACGTCCGCATAAGTGCCGCCGGCCAGCTTGACTTCAGCGGCGCAGGCGGGATAGGCGGAACATGTGCGCCCCTTCAGCACGCCGGCCGCCGCCAGCAATTGCGCGCCGTGGCAGATCGACGCTATGGGCTTTTTGGCGGCATCGAACTGCTGTACGATTTCAATTACTCTTTGGTTCATACGCAGGTATTCCGGGGCCCGGCCGCCGGGGATCACCAGCCCGTCGTACCCGCCCGCATCGACCTGGTCGAAGTCGTGAGTCAGCGTAAAGCGATGGCCGGGCTTTTCGCTGTAGGTTTGCGCCCCGTCGAAGTCATGTATGGCGGTGATAATGCTGTCGCCCGCTTTCTTGTCGGGGCACACGGCATGGACCTCGTGCCCGACGGCCAGCAGGGTTTGAAAGGGCACCATGGTTTCATAGTCTTCCGCGTAATCGCCGACCAGCATCATTAGTTTCTTGCTCATGTCTCGTCCTGTTTTCGCTGTATACAGAATCGCCCCCGGCGGGGCTGCCGTTCCATCTTCGACCCATTTTCGGGAAAAAACAAGCGCGATACAATACTTACATTCAACTGAAAGGAATCCCTAATGGAGTTGCTGCTTGACCCCGCGGTGTGGGTCGGCTTATTGACACTGGTCGTCCTGGAAATCGTTCTGGGTATCGACAACCTGATTTTCATCGCCATACTGGCGGACAAGCTTCCCGCGGCGCAGCGGGACAGGGCCCGGATCATCGGCCTGTCGCTGGCGCTGATCATGCGCCTGGCGCTGCTTTCCGGCATATCCTGGCTGTTCAAGCTGACGCAGCCGCTGTTCACCGTCGGGGCCATGGCTTTTTCGGGACGGGACCTGATCCTAATCGCCGGGGGCTTCTTCCTGGTCTTCAAAGGCACCATGGAAATGCACGAGCGTGTCGAGAGCAGGACACACACCTTGTCCGGCTCGCGCATGTACGCCAGCTTCTGGGTCATCGTCACGCAGATCGTGGTGCTGGACGCGGTGTTCTCGCTGGACGCCGTCATCACCGCCGTCGGCATGGTGGACCACCTGGAAGTCATGATGGCGGCGGTCATCATCGCCATCGGCATCATGCTGGTGGCATCCAAGCCCCTGACGCGCTTCGTCAATGCCCACCCCACGGTCGTCATTCTTTGCCTGGGCTTCCTGCTGATGATAGGTTTCGCCCTGGTCGCCGAGGGCTTCGGCTTCAAAGTGCCGAAGGGGTATCTGTACGCGGCCATCGGGTTCTCCGTCGCCATCGAGACGCTGAACCAGATCGCGCGCCGCAACTTGCGGAACCTGGAAAGCCAGCGGCCCATGCGCGAGCGCACCGCCGAGGGCATATTGCGCATGCTGGGCAAGCGTCCCATCGCCGATGACGAACCGGTGCAGGAAACGCCGCCGGCGCCCGAGGAACTGCCCTTCGGCGTCGAGGAACGCAATATGGTCAGCGGGGTGCTGAGGCTGGCGGACCGCAATGTGCATTCCATCATGACGCCGCGCAACGACATCACCTGGATCGACCTGAACGACGACCCGGAAACCATACGCAAGGAAATCAGCGGCACTCCCCATGGCTTCTTTCCCGTATGCCGCGGATCGCTGGACGATATCGTGGGCATAGGCCGCGCCAAGGACATGATCGCCGATCTGATCACACGCAAGGCGCTGGACGAGAAAAAGCTGCGTCCTCCCATCATTGTCCATGAAACGGTACGGATCCTGGATTTGATGAGCACCTTGAAAGCCGCCCGGGGGCAACTGGTCATCGTCATCAATGAATTCGGCGCGGTGGAAGGCCTGGTCACGCCGATCGACATCTTCGAGGCCATCGCCGGCGACTTCCCGGACGAGGACGAAACACCGGACATCATCGCCGACGGAGAGGGACGCTGGGTGGTCGATGGCGGCACGGATTTGCATCACTTCGAACAAACGCTGGATATCGAAGGCCTGCTGGACGAGTCCGATGAATACAGCACATTGGCCGGCTATATGCTGCAGCAGTTCGATCGGCTGCCAGAGGTCGGCGACGAACTGGATATCGACCAGCCCCATGCCAGGCTGCATCTGCAAATCCTCGAGCTCGAAGGCCGCCGCATCGCCAAAGTGCTGGTCGAACGCCGCCCCGCCAACAACGAGGAATCGAAAGCGTCCGCCGATGCGGCGTAGGACCTGCGGCCGATGCCGGCATGCCGGCGTCGAAGGGCATGCCGGCCGATGCGGCATACCGGCTGCGGCAGGGGGCACAGGCCAATGCCGGCCATCGCCGCGCACGCCGGGCGGCAGGCCCACGCTCTGGGCGGCCACCCTATGAATAGGGGCTTTTTATGCTATATTGCACAGCTTGGCTTTACGTCGGAGCGTAGCGCAGTCTGGTAGCGCATCTGGTTTGGGACCAGAGGGTCGTAGGTTCGAATCCTATCGCTCCGACCAATATTCATGCGGCTTTGCGCAGTTTGCGCAAGGCCGTTTTTGTTGGCCGGGACGAATCTGGGACAAATCCAGGACAAGCCCGTAGCCCCCAGCCCATTGTCGGTGAGACGGGCCCGCACCACACCCGATTGGTTACACCATCCCAGCCGCATCGAGCCAAGGCCCCATTCGGCGCCTCAACGTTCCTGAAGCGGCACGCGCGGCGCGGCCCCATCAAGATGCACGGCTCACATGCGCAGCGGCGACATCGCCGCGCCGCGCGCAAGCGGAAGGCCGTTCCGGCACGGTTCTTGCTGAAGCCGCCGGCGGAACGATCTGAAAGGAGCTCCCATGCGATCCATCCTCTTGTGGCTACTCGGCGTACCCATTCCCATCATCATTTTGCTTGCCCTGTTCTGGCATTGACACACAGCGCAATCGACCATCGACCAAAAAAGCGAAAAGGCGAACATCATGCAGAATACCCAGCCCGCAGCACCTTATCCAGGCAGTGCCATCAGGACTTATGACTCCCCGCGCTCGGCCGTTTCCTGGGCGGCCGTCATCGCCGGAGCGGTGATTGCCGCCGCCCTATCCGCCACGCTGATCGTCGGCGGCGGCGGACTGGGCTTTCTGGCCATGTCGCCCTGGGAGCAGGAAGGCGCGTCCGCCACCTCGCTCGCCGTCGGCTCCATAATCTGGCTGCTGGTGACGCAAATCATCGCCTATGGCATAGCAGGCTATGTCGCCGGGCGGCTGCGGACCAAATGGACGGACGCGGCCACGGACGAAATCTATTTCCGCGACACGGCCCATGGCTTTCTGGTGTGGGCGCTGAGCGCCGTGGTCGGCCTGGCCTTGGCCGCGTCGTCGGTCGGCGCCGCCCTGTCGGGCGCGGCCAAGACCGGCGCGACCCTGGCGGGAGCCGGAGCCGGCGCGGCCACAGCCGTGGCGGGCGCCGCCGCCCAAAATGGCGAGGGAGGGCTGTCGCTGGATTATTTCGCCGATGTGCTGCTCAGGCCGGATAGCCCTTCCGGCGCCGCCACGGACAGCGACGTCCGGTCGGAATTATCGCGGATCCTGGCCAGGAGCCTGGCGGAAGGCGAGCTGTCGGAGGAAGACCGGTCTTATGCCGCCAAGCTGATCGCGCAGCGTACCGGCATCGACGAGTCGGCGGCCGGGCAACGCCTGGGCGACATTGAAACCCGCGTACAAAAGACCGTGGAAGACGCCGAACAGACCGCGCAAGAAGCTGCCGATGCGGCACGCAAGGCAGCCGCCATCTTCTCGCTCTGGGCGTTCGCTTCTCTGCTCATTGGCGCCTTCGTCGCAAGCTTCGCGGCAACGATAGGGGGCCGCGCGCGGGACAGCTAAGCCCGGCCGCGACAGGGATCTTGCACGCATCGAGTCCAGGCATGGCTCCGGGTCCGCGGCGCGCGGACTACATGCTGCCCAGCAGGCGCCTGAGTATCCCGGAGGAATAAAAGCGGGCGACCTGAGTCAGGAAAGCGCTGAAGTCGCCGCTGGCGGCGGCATCGGCGCGGTCGGATATCGTCCGGACCACCGCAAAAGGAATGCCATGCTCGTGGCATACTTGCGCCACGGCCGCCCCTTCCATTTCCACGCACAGCACCGAAGGCAGTGATGCCAACAGAGTCTGCGCTACCGGGCCATCGTTGATGAAGCGATCGCCGCTGGCGATCAGGCCGCTATGCACCCTGGGCTGATCGAGGCCGAAGGCCGCGCGCGCGGCGGGCCCGATATCGATGAAGAAATCAGCGGCCAGATAATCGCTTGCGCACCGCCGGATGAGCGCCGACAAAGCGGCGTCCGCATCGAAGTGGCTGCGCCCCAGCAGCGGCACTTCGTGACGCGGAAACAGCGGGCTGGCATCCAGATCGTGCTGGACCAGCGAATCGGCGACGATGACATCGCCGATACGCACGGATTGCGCCACCGCGCCCGCCAGTCCTGTGAAAACCAGCGCCTCGGCCTTGAATTCGCGCACCAGCGTCACGGCGGTGGCGGCGGCCGCCACTTTTCCGACGCGGGCAAGCACGATGACGCATTCGCGCCCTTCGAGTTCGCCCACGTAATAGTCGCGCAGCCCCACGCGTTCGGCATGCGCTTGCTGCCCCATGGCGCCCAACAGCACAGCGATTTCATCATGCAGCGCGGCCATGATTCCAATACGGCCCATTGGATGTGTTCTCCGCTTTTCGAAATTTTCAGATAGAGTGATGAACGGATTTGACCACAGGCGGCGACGGGATGTCCCATAGGCGGGTGGCGCCAAATAACCGGTATCCCTACATGGCGCCGGAGCGTTATCATAAACGCATGCAGTTCCGTTTTTCCGCTTGCTATCTCTTTGATTATGCGTTTGCGCCTCCGCCCCATCGTCGGCTTCGCCACTTGCCTGCTGCTGGCCGCCGCAGTAGCGGGCTATGTCTGGATGGACCGCTGGCAACGGCAAACCATTTTTTCCGTGGAACTCGGCGAAAGCCCATGGCGACGCGATCCCCCGGCCAATACCGAGATCTTCGACCTTGCCCTGGGTAATGGCGAGACCCTGCGCAGCTGGTACGTGCCTCCGCCCGCGCCGGACGCTCCCGTCGTGCTGTATTTGCACGGCTCGCGCTGGAGCCTGGAGGACAGCGCCTTTCGCGTCGAGCGCTGGGCCGACATGGGCTACGGGGTGCTGGCCATAGATTACCGCGGCTTCGGCGCCTCCAGCCCGCGGCTGCCGTCCCAATCCAGCGTATTGCAGGATGCGAAACTGGCGCTGCAAGAACTCGCACGGCGCCAGCCCCTGGCGCAACGCCGGTTCGTCTACGGCCACAGCCTGGGTGGGGCGATCGCGGTGGCGCTCGCAGGCGCGGCCGACCGCCCCGATTTCGCCGGCCTGATACTGGAATCCACTTTTACCAACATCCGGCAGATGATCGCCGCCAGCCGCTGGTCGCATATCCCGGGCTTGGCCTTGCTGGTCACCCAGCCCTTCGATTCGCTTGCGGCCATGAAACGCATCGAGCAGCCCATACTCTTCCTGCATGGCACGCAAGACCGCGTCGTTCCTCACACCATGAGCGATGCGCTGTTCGAGGCGGCGTCCGGCGAAGGGAAGGCCTTGCGGCAACTGGTGAAGATCGACGGCGCCACGCACTCCGGGGCCAGCCGGCACCCGGAGTACGAGCAAGCCGTGCGCAATTTCATCCGGCTGGTCAACGACGGCATTCCTGCAGCTCCCAAGGCATAGCCGCGCCCTCGCGGGCGCAGTCCTGCACGGAAGACTCCAGGCAATCCGCGTCGAACCCGCGCGCGGCCAGCCATTCGTCGCTATAGTAGGTCTGGCTGTAGCGTTCGCCGCTGTCGCACAGCACCGTGACGATGGACCCCTGCTGTCCCGCCTCGTGCATTTCCCGCGCAAGATGCAGGGCGGCGACAAAATTCGTGCCGGTCGAACCGCCGCAGCGGCGGCCCAGGCTCTTTTCCAGATAGCGCAGCGCCGACAGGCTGGCCGCATCCGGCACCTTCACCATGCGGTCTATGACGCTGGGTATGAAGGAACGTTCCACGCGCGGCCGCCCTATGCCTTCTATCAGCGAACCCGTCTCGATCTCCAGCCCGGTGTCGCCCGTCGCATAGGCGTCGAAGAACACCGAGTTTTCCGGGTCGGCGACGCAGACATGGCTGTCGTAGCCCTGGTAGCGTATGTAGCGCCCTATGGTGGCGGTGGTGCCGCCGGTTCCGCAACTGCACACGATCCACGTGGGCACAGGGTGGGGTTCCCGCCGCATCTGGGTAAAGATGGACTCGGCGATGTTGTTGTTGCTGCGCCAGTCGGTGGCCCTTTCCGCATAAGTGAACTGGTCCATGTAATGGCCGCCGAGCTCGCGCGCCAGGCGTTCCGACTCGCCGTAGATCTCGCGGCCGGAGTTCACCAGATGAATCCTGCCGCCATAGAACTCGATGGCGGCGATCTTTTCCCGCGAAGTGTTTTTCGGGATCACGGCAATGAAGGGCAAGCCGATCAGCCGCGCGAAATACGCTTCGGAAACGGCCGTGGAGCCCGAAGAGGCCTCGGTCACGGTACTGCCTTGATGCAGCCAGCCATTGCAAAGAGCATACAGGAACAGCGACCGCGCCAGCCTGTGCTTCAGGCTGCCGGTCGGATGGCTGGACTCGTCCTTCAAGTAGACATCCACCCCGGGATAGGCCGGCAGCTGCAAAGGGATCAAATGCGTGTCGGCCGACCGGTTGAAGTCGGCCTCGATTTTATGCACCGCCTGGCGCACCCAGGCGCCACGAATACTCAGCATGATCCCGCCCCCCTTTTTTGTATGACACGGCCTTGTATGACGCGGGCCCTTGGCGGCCGTGCATCGGTTTCTTGCTAGCGGGATTATAAGAGCGAAGGACCCGATCGACGGGAACGGACTTTGCGCCGTCCCGCAATGGCGATGCCGCCGGCACAGACCCCGTTTTCGGGGAAACCCCTAGTCCGGGATGAAAAAAACCGCCCGCAGCCTATCCATACTCGCCCCATTCCGGTATTGTTCCGTATCCTTTTTCCCTATCCAATACTGGCTTCCGCCTGTTTAGCGCAAGGTCACGCATGATGATTACCCTCGATTTTTTGCAAGAAATGAAGGACAGCCACGGCGATGCGATCGCCATTGAAGACGCCGGCATCCCGATCAGCTACGCGGAGCTGGCCACCGCCGTCAACGCCCTGGCGGTCGCCCTGCAGATGAAGGATCCGGAATTCGGATCGCGTGTGGCGCTGTGCGCGGCTAACGGGCCGGAATATCTCGTCAGCATGCTCGCCATCCAGGCCGCCGGTAAAGTCCTGCTGCCCGTCAGCCATCTGAGCGACGCCGACACATTGCCGGACCTGCTGAACCATGCCCTGCCAAGCATCATCATCGTGGACGAACAAGGCGACAGGCTGATCCGCTGCGATGATGACTTGAAGATCGGATTTGCGCAGTTCGAAGGCCTGGTGCGCACCTATCGGGACCACCGGCTCGAGCGCAAGCAGGCCGAACCTTCGGACGACCCGCTCGAAACATAGCCGGCGGCGGAGCGCCCTTGCGGCGCCGGCCGGCACGAAGCATGGCGTCCATCCCCTACCCCGGGCCAATGAGCCCTTCATTCTTTTTGCATGGAGTAATTAAGAAAAATGTCCTCGAGCACCCTTGAAGATCTGGGCAAGCTGATCCTGCGCCTGGCCATCGGCGTACTGATATTGTTCCATGGCTGGGCCAAGCTGATGCATGGCATAGGTTCCATAGAAGGCATGATGGCCGCGCGCGGCCTGCCCGCCTTTTTCGCCTGGGGGGTTTATATAGGCGAGGTGGTCGCGCCCCTGCTCCTGATCGTCGGCCTTTACGCCCGGCTGGGGGCCTTGCTGGTCGCCGCGAACATGGTGGTCGCCTTCCTGCTGGTGCACACCACCCATGTTTTCCAATTGAGCGGCTCGGGCGGCTGGCGGCTGGAGCTGCAGGCGATGTACTTCTTCGGCGCCGTGGCGGTGGCGATGCTGGGCGCCGGCAGATTCAGCCTGGGCGGCAGGGGCGGACGCTGGAATTAAGACCCGAGCCCGTCAATACAGGGCCGTCACAAAGGGCCTCGCCACCAGCCGGCCATGCAGCACGGGGCGGCAAGCGCCGTCACCTGGGCTCCCGTTCCTTGTCTTTCTTGTTGAACTGAATGCGTATGTAAGCCAGCGACGCATCCATCAGCGCCTTGGTCGCCGCTTCCGCGGCGGCGGCGTCCCGGCGCGTAACCGCATCGGTCACATTACGCCAATCCGACGCGGACCCGCGGCGACGCTCGGGATCGGCGAAGCCTATGCCGCGGTAGCGAACCATGGCGCGCCAGATCGTCTGTTCCGCGATCTGCTCGTATAGAGTCATCAGCCACCTGCTTCCACTCAAGCGGATGAGATAAGCCTGCACGTCATACACCGCATGGGAATAATCGGTCGCCGGCGTCGCATCGTCAGCGGCCAGCATCTCCAACTTGGCCGTCATGCTCTGCAACGCCGACAGGCCCTCTTCATCGACGAGCCGGCAGGCCCGCCTCGCGCCCAGCGCCAGAAGCGATGAACGAATTTCGAACAACTCTTCGGTTTCGCCCAGGTCCACCTGCGCCACCCGCGCGCCATAGCGAGGGATGCGCTCGATGAAATGCTGCTTCTCCAGTTGAGCCAGGGCTTCTCTGACGGTTGAACGGCTGACGGCATGCTGCTCCGCCAGCGAAGTCTCCGTCAAGCGCGATCCAGGCGCCAAGTCGCCTCGGAGAATGTCCTGCAATATGGCGTCGGCCACCATGGTCGGTAAGGAAAGCGCCATTTCTCCGATACGCGTGCTGGCCGATTGTCTGCTTGCCATAAAAAACGCCCTTACTGTCCAGTTCTTTTTCGATACCGCCACGTCGGCACGGCAGCGCGGCCGAGCTTAGCACGCCCTCGCCGCCCGCTCGCGCCAGGCAGCCAGCTCGTCGCTCACCCATTCAAATCGCGCCTTGCCGGACTGCTCGCCATTGTAGCGGCAGAATTCCATCCTGCTCATTGACGACTGTCGACAATAGACTTAATATTTTTGATAACAAGGAGGAGGACCATGACGAAAAAAGACGAAGCGTGGGCGATCATTCGCGATTCCATCGTGATCGATGGGTTGGGCGGATCCGTGGTGCGCCCCACCCCGAAAGTCGCGCAAGGCACTTATGAAGAAACTCTGATGGAATATGGATGGACGGCCATGAACTCCACCATTGCATCGGAACCGTCCTATACCCCGACGTGGGACGAAGCCCTGCAGGCGCTCTACGAAAACCTGCTCTATTTCGAGATGACGCCGCAAGCCAAACATATCGAAACCGCGGCGGATATCGTCCAGGCCAAAAACGAAGGCCGATTCGGCGTCATCCTCGGCTTGCAAAGCCCCAGTTGCATCGGCCAGGACCGGACCCGCCTGCGACTGCTGCACAAACTGGGTTTGCGGATATTCCAGCTCACTTATATGGAAAGAAATTTCCTGGGGGATGGCTGCCTGGAACCCGAGAACCGGGGACTGGCCCATTTCGGCATACAAATCGTCCGTGAATGCAATCGGCTGGGCATGCTGATCGACTGCTCCCATGTCGGCATTCAGACCACCATCGATGCCGCCACCCATTCCGCCGATCCCATTGTCATTTCCCACACCGCGGTCCGCGGCATCACCGACAACCCTCGCTGTGTGACCAATGAACAGATGCAGGCGGTGGCCAACCGCGGGGGCGTCGTCGGCATCACCGCCTTCGCGCCGCTGGTGCGTTTCGACCGCTCCCCCACGCTGAATGACTTCCTGGACCATTTCGATTACGCCATCGACCTGATCGGGGAAGACCATGTGGGCCTGGCCACCGATATGTTCGACGGCAAGACCCGCGTCAATTGGGCCACGCCCTGGTATTACCCTGAAGTGACCCAAGGCGCCTCGCACGGCGCACTGGGCGTCCAGGGCTTTGCCTCGAAAGCCGACCTCGTCAATCTGGTGGCGGGCATGCTCGAACGCGGCTACAGCAAAACAATTATTCAGAAAATACTCGGCGCCAACTGGATGCGAGTCCTTGAACGCGTCTGGCCATAAGGAAAAAGGAGGAAAACCATGAAGCTCGGCAAGCATCTTCTTCGTATCGCAATCTCGGCCGCAGCGGCCTGTATGAGCCTGGCCACCGCAAGCCCGGCGCTGGCCTGGCCCAATAAACCCATCAGCATCATCGTGCCGTTCACGGCGGGCGGCTCGACCGACACCGTGGCCCGGATCATGGCCGACCACCTATCGAAGCGGCTGGGCCAGCCCGTGGTGGTCGAAAACAAGGCCGGCGCCGGCGGCACCTTGGGCACCACGGCCGGCGCCAAAGCCGCGCCCGACGGCTACACCATCGTCGTCGCCACCAGCAGCACGATGGGCGTATCGCCCAATCTGTACAAGAATCTGCAATATGACCCCGTGAAGGATTTCACGCCCATCACTCTGCTGGGCAAAGCCACCATACTGCTGGCGCTGCACCCTTCGGTGAAAGCCAACACTGTCCAGGAATTGATCGCCGAAATGAAGAAGCGGCCCGGCGAACTGAGCTTCGCCTCCGGCGGGGTCGGATCGATATCGCACCTGGTGGGCGAATACTTCAAGCTGGAAACAGGCGTCGACATGCTGCACGTCCCTTACCGGGGCGATACCGAAATGCTCACCGACCTCGTAGGGGGACGGCTTTCCCTGGCATTCGGCACCGGCGTCGCCTATCTTCCCTATGTGAAGAAGGGCCAGTTGAAGGCCATCGCGGTCGCCGACGCCCAGCGCGCGAAGATCGCTCCCGATCTGCCCACCATCAGCGAGGCCGGCGTGCCCGGCTTCAACGCCATCCAGTATTTCGGTTTCTTGGCCCCCGCCGGCACGCCCGACGACATCGTGCGGCGCCTGCAAAAAGAATCCATTGAAATACTGAATCTTCCCGAGGTAAAAGAAAAAATGGAAAGCATGGGCCTGGAGGTGGTCGGCAATACATCACAGGAATTCTCCGCTTTCCTGGAAGAGGACTACAAAAAATGGGGCAAGATCATCAAGGCTTCGGGCACCCGTATTGACGCCAAATAATATGCCGGAGAAATCGCATACCGTCGTCGTGGGCGCCGGCGTGGTGGGCCTGGCCGCGGCTGCGGCGCTGGTCCGCCGCGGCCGGGCGGTCACCCTCGTGGACCCCGCCGAGCCGGGGTCGGGCTGTTCCTACGGCAACGCGGGCTGCTTCAGCCTGGCTTCCATCGTGCCCGTCGGCATGCCGGGCATGTGGCGCAAAGCGCCCGGCTGGCTGCTGGATCCGGAAGGGCCGCTCGCCATTCCGCCCCGTTACGCCCCGCGCGTAGCGCCATGGGTCTTCAAGCTGTTGCGCAACAGCAGCATCCACCGCGTGCGGCGCATCGCCGCCGAATTGCATAGCCTGCTCTCGCCCGCCCTCGATCATTGGCGGCCTCTGGCCGACTGGGCCGGCGTACCCGAACTGATCCGGCGGAATGGCTGGGCCGTCGTTTATGAGTCGGCGGCCGCCTTCGAGGCGGACCGGCTCGGATGGCGGCTGCGGGCCGAACATGGCGCGCGCATAGAGTTCCTCGAAGGCGCGGCGATCAGGGACCTCGAGCCCGCGCTGGCGCCGGCATACACCCACATGGCCTATCTGCCGGAACAAGGGCAATGCCTCAACCCTTTGCGCCTGTCGCAAGCGCTGGAAGCGACGCTCAGGCGCCAGGGCGCACGGTTCGTGAAGGCCCCCGCCATGGATTTCATTTTCCGCGACGGCAGGGTGTCCGCCGTCGTCACAGGCGCCGGGCCTGTCGACGCCGACCATGTCGTCATCGCGGCCGGCGCCTTCTCCAAACCCCTGGCTCGAAGGCTGGGCGACGACATCCCCCTGGAAACCGAGCGCGGCTACCATGCCATGGTGAAAACCGGGCAGCCCCCGCTGGGTCGCCCCGTGATGTCGGCGGAAGGGAAGTTTTTCGCCACCCCCATGGAAGAGGGCTTGCGGTTTGCCGGGTCGGTGGAACTGGGGGGATTGAAGCTTCCGCCGAATTTCCGGCGCGCCGATGTCCTGCTAAAAAAAGGGCGAGCCATGCTGCCCGGCCTGGATACCGGCGAAACCACCCAGTGGATGGGCTTTCGCCCATCCCTGCCCGACAGCAAGCCCGCCATCGGCCCCTCTCGCAGAGCCGGCAATGCCTATTATGCCTTCGGGCATGGGCATGTCGGGCTGACGGCGGCCGCCGTCACAGGCGAAATCGTGGCCGATCTCATCCACGGGCTGCGGCCAGCAATCAGCCCCGTCCCTTTTCGTCCGGACCGCTTCTAGCGGCCCGCCCTGGCCTATGTCCCGCAGCCTTCATCGGCCGGACATCGACCGCCACCTTGACTCGTATCGGTAAAGCCCCATGAAAGAAATCAATGTCGTCGTCACCATGGATTGCGAACCCACAACGCAAACCACCCACCCCACCGCTACCGGGCCCCACGACTGGGAACTGGGCCGGCGCGCGTGCGAAGGCTATGCGGCTATCGTCGGAGAATACGGCTTTCCCGTCACCTACTTCATTCATCCCGAAGCGGCGGTGGCGCAGGCCGCCATGTTCAAGGGTTTGCGCGACGGCGGCGCCTGCCTGGGCCTGCATATGCATCCCTGGAAGTATTCCATGTGGCGCCACCAGGGCAAGCGGTTCATGGCGCACTACGGCGGGTTGACCGAAGAAGAACAGCGCGATCTGCTGCGGGAGTCTTCGCTGCTTTGGGAGGAAGCCCTGGGCGAGCGGCCCACGCTGTTCCGGCCCGGAACGTTTTCCGCGAACGACTCGGTGTTCAAAGTGCTGGCCGAGCTTGGCTTCAAAGGGGGGTCATGCTCTGTACCCGGCCGCATGATGCCGGAAATGCGCGCCATCTGGACGGGCGCCCTGCCCGACCCCCACCGCGCGAGCGCCGTCATGAGGCAGGTCGCCGGCCCTCTGGATTTCGTCAATGTACCGGTTTCCACCGATTTTTCGACACTGCTCGAAGGCAGGCTGGGGCGGCGGCTCCATCCCGACCTGCGCCCCGATATCGATTGGGAAAGCCAATATGGCGTGACCTACCCCTCCATCGCCAAGAATCTGGTCGACCAGCTCATCGAGCGGAAACCGCCCGTGCCGACCATCTGCTTCATCACACACAACCACTACGACTACCGCGACCCCGCCGATCCGGCGACGCGGCGACTGCGGCAGTCGCTGGCAGCCTTGCGCCAGGCTTGCGACGGCGCCGGCATCCACGCCGCGCCGGCCACCGTCGAAAGCGTGGTCGATGCCGTCCTGGCGCTGCCCTACGAGGAAGAGGACATGGTGCTGGAAGGCAGCATCATGAGCAAATGAAAGGCCAAGGAAAGGCCGGCGCAGCCCCGGAAGCTTCCCGCCTGAAGGCGCTGCCTGCGATGAAGCCCGCGGTCAGCCGAAGCGTCCGGTGATGTAGTCCTCGGTTTCCTTGCGGGCGGGCTTGACGAAGATCTGGTCGGTTTCGCCGTATTCCATGAGCTCGCCCAGGTACATATAAGCGGTATAGTCGGAGCAGCGCGCCGCCTGCTGCATGTTGTGGGTGACGATCACGACGGTGTAATCGGACTTGATCTCGGCGATCAGTTCCTCGATCTTGGCCGTGGATATTGGGTCCAGGGCCGAGCAGGGCTCGTCGAGCAGCAGGACCTCGGGCTTGATGGCCACGCCGCGGGCGATGCACAGGCGCTGCTGCTGCCCGCCCGACAGGCCGTTGCCGCTTTGGCCCAGCTTGTCCTTGACCTCGTTCCATAAGGCGGCCTTGGTCAGGGCCCATTCGACCCGCTCGTCCATTTCGCCTTTGCTGAGCCTTTCGAAGAGCCGCACGCCGAAGGCGATGTTGTCGTAGATGCTCATGGGAAACGGGGTCGGCTTCTGGAACACCATGCCGACCTTTGCGCGTATCAATGAGATATCCATCCTGGACGCCAGCAGGTTCTCGCCGTCCAGGTTGATCTCGCCTTCGGCGCGCTGGCCGGGATAGAGTTCGAACATGCGATTGAACGTGCGCAGCAGCGTGGACTTGCCGCAGCCCGACGGGCCGATGAAGGCGGTTACCTTGTTTTCTTTGATGGAAAGATTCACATTCTTGATGGCGTGAAATTTCCCGTAGTAGAAGTTGAGGTTCTTGACTTCCAGCTTGGTGCGTTCTGCGGTATGAGATGTTTGCATGATCGTTTCCGGGCGGGGAGCGCGCCCCGCCTTGGCTTATTTCCGAAAGAGGCTGCGCGCGGCGATATTGATGCCCAGCACCAGCAGGGTGATCAGTACGGCGCCGGCCCAGGCTAGGCGGTTCCAGTCCTCGTAGGGACTGGCCGCGTACTGGAAGATGACCACCGGCAGGTTGGCGATGGGTGCGTTCATGTTCATCGACATGAACTGATTATTCAGGGCAGTGAACAGCAAGGGCGCGGTTTCGCCGGAAATGCGCGCTATGGCAAGCAATACGCCCGTGATGATGCCCGAGCGCGCCGCACGATAGCAAATCAGCACGATGATGCGCCACTGCGGGCAGCCCAGCGCCGCGGCGGCTTCGCGCAGGCTGTTGGGCACCAACATCAGCATATTGTCGGTTGCGCGCACGACGACCGGTATCACCAGGATGGCCAGGGCGAACGCGCCCGCCCAGCCTGAATAATGGCCCACCTGGGCCACATATACGGCATAGATGAACAGGCCGATGATGATGGAAGGCGCCGACAGCAGGACGTCGTTGAGAAAGCGCGTCGCGGGGGCCAGCCAGCCGCGGCGGCCGTATTCCGCGAGATACGTGCCGGCCAGCACGCCGATGGGCGTGCCGATCAAGGTGCCGACCAAGGCCATCATGGCGCTGCCCAGGATGGCGTTGAGCAAGCCGCCGTCGGCGCCGGGCGGCGGCGTGCTCTCGGTCAGCAGAGCCCAGGACAGCGCTTCGCCCCCTTTGAGGAAAAGGGTGAGGATGATCCAGCACAGCCAGAACAGGCCGAACACCACGGTGGCGCCCGACAGCGTCAGCAGCAGCCTGTTGACCCGCTGGCGGCGCTTGTAGACCGGATTGGATAGATTGACGATGGAATCGGAATTGAACATGAACCCCCCGCCCTAGTGCGACGTGCCTTCGCCCCTGGCCAGGCGCAGCAGCAACAATTTGGAAAAGGCCAGCACCACGGTGGTGATGAGGAAAAGAATCAGGCCGAGCTCGAGCAGCGCGGCTTTCTGGATGCCACCCGCTTCATTGAATTCGTTGGCGAGCGCCGACGCAATGGAGTTGGAAGGCGAGAAAATGGAAGTGGGCAGGTTGAACGCATTGCCTATCACAAAGGTGACGGCCATGGTCTCGCCCAGGGCGCGGCCCAGCCCCAGCATGATGCCGCCTATCACCCCGCTTTTGGTGTAGGGCAGCACCACTTTCCACACCACTTCCCAGGTCGTGCTGCCCAGGCCGTAGGCGGACTCCTTGAGCATCGGGGGCACGAGTTCGAACACGTCGCGCATGACGGCGGTGATAAAGGGAATGACCATGATGGACAGTATGAGCCCGGCGGTGAACACCCCTATGCCGAAGGGCGGTCCGGAAAAGATTTCCCCCAGCACCGGCACGCCCTCGAAAAAATCGATGATGGGCGGCTGCACGTATTGCTGGAACAAGGGAACGAATACGAACAGGCCCCACATCCCGTAAATGATAGAGGGGATGGCGGCCAGCATTTCGATGGCGGTGCCCAAGGGGCGCCGCAGCCATACGGGAGACAGCTCGGTCAGGAACATGGCGATGCCGAAGGACACCGGGACGGCGATCACCAGGGCCACCAGCGAAGTGACCAGAGTTCCCGTTATGGGCACCAGCGCGCCATAAACATTCTGGACGGGGTCCCAGTCGTTGGTCCATAAAAAGGCCAGGCCGTGGGCCGCGATGGATTCACGGCTGCCGTACAGCAGCGACACCATGATGGCGCCCAGCAGCAGGAATACAAAGAACGCAAACGTACGCGTCAGGTTTTTGAACACTGCGTCCATCAACACGTTCCGATTATTTTTCATATTGGATTTTCAGCATTTCGCGAGTGGCTGAGCAAATCGATTCCGTATCGCCGGAACCAGTCGCTGGAACAAGTCGCCGGAACAATAATAAAGCGAGGAAAAACCCTAATTTTTACACAACAAGGACGGCGCCACCTGCACAGCACCGTCCTCAAGAGGGAAACCGGCCGAAAACCGGCCCTGTTCCCTTGCCGTTTACTTCCAGATCGCGCCGCCGTCGGCCGCCTTGATTTCCGCTTTCCAGCCGTCGGCGATCTGCCTGGTCACGCCCTCGGGCATGGGGACGTAGTCGAGTTCTTCGGCCTGTTTGGCGCCGTTCTTGAAAGCCCAATCGAAGAATGCCAGCACTTCCTTGGCTTTTTCAGGCTTGTCCTGCTTCTTGTGCACCAGGATGAAGCTGGCCGATGTAACAGGCCAGGACTCGGCGCCAGGCTCGTCGGTCAGAACCACGCCCATGCCGGGCTCGCTTTTCCAGTCGGCGTTGGCGGCGGCCGCGGCGAAAGCGGCTTGCGTGGGCTGAACGAACTTGCCGTCCTTGTTCTGCAGCTGAGTCCAGGACAGGCTGTTCTGCTTGGCGTAGGCATATTCGACGTAGCCGATGGAGTTCTTCAACTGCCTTACATAGGCGGCCACGCCTTCGTTGCCCTTGCCGCCCTGGCCAGTGGGCCATTTCACGGCCTTGCCCTCGCCGACCCGCTCTTTCCAGGCCGGGGAAACCTTGGACAGGTAGTTGGTCCAGCCGAAGGTCGTGCCGGAGCCATCGGAACGATGCACCACGATGATGGACGAGGCCGGCAGCTTCAGGTCGGGATTGAGCGCCTTGATGGCCGGGTCGTCCCACTTCTTGATCTTGGCCAGGAAAATGTCGGCCAGGACGGGGCCCGACAGTTTCAGTTCGCCGGGCTTGATGCCGTCGATGTTGACGACGGGCACCGTGCCGCCAATGATGGCCGGGAATTGGAACAGCCCGTTCTTGTCCAGCGCATCGCCCTTCATCGGGTCGTCGGAAGCGCCGAAATCCACTGTCTTGGCGATGATCTGCTGCTGGCCGCCGCCCGAGCCGATGGACTGATAATTGATGCGGTGGCCCGTCTCTTGCTGATACTGGGCGGCCCATTTGGCGTAAATGGGATAGGGAAAGGACGCGCCGGCGCCCGTGATGTCAGCCGCCTGGGCCGCCACCACGGCGGCGCCAAAGGCGATACCGACCGAAACCTGTAATAGAACGCGTTTTAACATAGAGAGCCCTGTGGTTCGTGACTGGTAAGACAGGCCCTTGGCCTGCACAGACGCCATATTAAGCACGAAATATGACATGCTCGTGACAGCAGGGCCGCCCCGTCCGAAGGGCGGGTTTCAGCTGAGCTGCTCCGCCAGATACCGATGCAGATTGAAGGGACGCGCCCGGCTTTTGACCTTGACATAATCGCCATTGGGCAGAGCGCGCCAGGCCAGTTGATTGTCGCGCAAGGCATAGGTGAAGGCTTCGTTGATGACGCGCTTCTTCAAGGCCTTGTCCAGCACCGGAAAACCGACTTCCACCCGCCTGAAAAAATTGCGGTCCATCCAGTCGGCGGACGATAGATACACGTTTTCAGCGCCGTCATTATAAAAATAAAACACGCGCGAGTGCTCCAGGAAGCGCCCCACTATGGAACGGACCCGTATATTGTCGGACAGCCCCGGCACGCCCGCGCGCAAGGCGCAGGCCCCGCGCACGATCAAATCCACCTTGACCCCCGCCTGGCTGGCTTTGTACAGCGCATCGATGATGATGGGCTCCAGCAGCGAGTTCATCTTGGCCATGATGCGCGCTTTCTTGCCCGCTTTGGCATTGACCACTTCGTTCCGGATCATGGCGACCATGGTCTCGTGCAAGGTGAAAGGCGATTGCAGCAGCAGCTTCAAGGGCCGGCGCGCGCCCAGGCCGGTCAGCAGCGAAAACACCTTGTCCATGTCTTCGCACAATTTCTGGTCCGCCGTCAGCAGCCCGAAGTCCGTGTACAGCTTGGCCGTGCGCGGGTGGTAATTGCCCGTGCCCAGATGGCCGTAGCGGCGGATGTGGCCTTTTTCGCGGCGCAGCACCAGGGCCATCTTGGCATGCGTCTTGTGGCCCACCACGCCGTAGCTGACATGCGCGCCCACCTCTTCCAGCTTGGCCGCCCAATTGATGTTGGTCTGCTCGTCGAAGCGCGCCATCAGTTCGACCACGACGGTGACTTCCTTGCCCGCCTTGGCGGCGGCCAGCAGCAAGCGCATCAGCTCGGAGTCCTCGCCGGTCCGGTAGATGGTTTGCTTGATGGCCACCACGGAGGGGTCGACGGCCGCCGCCGTCAGGAAATTCAGCACCGGCTGGAAGGACTGATAGGGATGATGCAGCAAGCGGTCGGCCTGCGCGATGGCGGCGAAGAGCTCCTCCGGATCGTCGCCCGCGGTATCGAAGGGAGGCGGCGTTTTCGGGCGGTGATCCGGAAAGAGCAGATCGGGGCGGCCCACATTGCATAGCTGCATGAGCCGCGACAAATTGACCGGCCCCTTGACGCGGTAGGTATCCTGGGGCTGCAGCAGGAACTCTTTTTGCAGAAAGGTTTCGAGCTCCACGGGCATGGAGTAGTCGATTTCCAGGCGGACCGCCGCCCCGAAGTTGCGCTGCGAAAGCTCGCCCTGCAAGGCCTGCCTGAGGTTGGTGATTTCTTCCTCATCCACGAACAGGTCGCTGTTGCGGGTGACCCGCCACTGATACACGCCTTTGACTTCCAGCCCGGGAAAGAGCTCGCCCACGAACATCCCGATCAGCGCGGACAGCAATATGTAGCCGTGCGGGATGCCGGCAATCTCGGCGGGGACTTTGATGACCCTGGGCAAGGCCCGGGGCGCCTGCACGATGGCGATGGAAGCGCTGCGCCCGAATGCGTCCTGCCCGGACAGGGCGACGATGAAATTGAGGCTTTTGTTGTAGACCCGCGGAAAGGGATGGGCGGGATCCAGCCCGATGGGCGTCAGCATGGGCATGACGTCGCGGTAAAAACCCGCGCGCGCCCATTCGGACAGTTCCTCCGTCCAGTTGGCGGGGTCCAGCAAAGCGATGCCCTCCGCTTTCAGGCTGGGCATGACCTGGCGGGTAAGCAGCTCGTTCTGCCGGTCTATCAGTTCGTGCGCGGCCTGCTGCACGCGCTTGAACGCCTCGCCCGGCGTATAGCCATCGGCCCCCACCAGGCCGGGGGACTGGCGCTGCTGCTCCTTGAGGCTGGATATGCGTATTTCGAAGAATTCGTCCAAGTTCGAGCTGACGATGCACAGGTAGCGCAAACGCTCGAGCAAGGGCGTGTCGGGGTTTTCAGCCATGGCCAGCACGCGCTCATTGAACTTGAGCAGCGACAATTCGCGATTCAGCAAACTGGGATCGGACGAAGTGGGAAGCATACGGAGCCCAAAAAAATAAATAGCCGACTTTTTTACTTCATTTTCATGACTGTTCCATGACAGCGGACCAGACCGGCGCGGCATCCCGGCAACACGCCGCAGGGAGGTTGTGCGCAGCGCTCCGGCCGGATGGCGGGAAGCGCCGGGCTTGCGCGCAGGTTTTCGGCCCGCTGACATCGGGCTTTTTTGAATACTATCAAAACGCAGGTTTTTTTTATCAATTATTGAATGCGCGGGGCGGCGCCGGCCTCTGGGAACCTATAATCCACAGGTATTAACCCTGAAGCGACCAACATGGATTATCTACTTGCCGCCGTCGACCTAGGATCCAATAGTTTTCGGCTGTCCATAGGGCGCGTCGTGCAGCAGGATGGCAAGGCGCAAATCTACGCCATAGACCGGCTCAAAGAGTCGGTCAGGCTGGCGGCGGGCCTGAGCGATGACAAAATCATCGACGAGGAAGCCATCCAGCGCGCCATTACGGTATTGAAGCGCTTCGGAGAACGCCTGGCGGGCTTTCACCCCAACAGGGTGCGGGCGGTGGCCACCAACACCTTCCGCATCGCGCGCAACGTGGCCGATATCCTGCCGCGCGCGGAAGCGGCGCTGGGCTTTCCCATAGAAGTGATTTCCGGCCAGGAAGAAGCGCGCCTGATCTTTTCCGGCATCACCAACGAGCTGCCCCCTTCCGACAACCGCCGGCTGATGATAGACATAGGCGGCGGCTCCACCGAGGTCATCATCGGCCGCGGCTTCCAGCCCCTGCACCTGTCTTCCCTGTACATGGGCTGCGTAAGCTATACCCGCCGCTTCTTTCCCGACGGGCGCATCACCGAGGCGCGCATGCAGGAAGCCCAGCTCGCCGCCCAGCGCGAACTGGAGGGCATTTCGAAGCAATACCGCAAGACCGGCTGGCAAGAGGCCTATGGCTCGTCGGGCACCGCCAAAGGCCTGCTGGCGATCTTGAAGGAAGGAGGCATGTCCCCGAAAGGCATCACGCTGGACGGCATGGAAAAACTCAAGAACAAGCTGGTGCGCGACGGCCGGGTGGTCATGAGCGAACTGCCCGGCTTGAAGTACGACAGGTCGCTGGTGCTCGCCGGCGGCCTGGCCATCATGATGGCGGCCTTCCGCGAATTGAAGATCAAAATCATGGCGCCCGGCGAAGGCGCTTTGCGCGTAGGGGTGCTGTACGACTTGCTGGGCCGGGACTCCGACCACGACAAGCGCGATGAGACCGTGCGCCAGTTCCTCAAGCGCTACCACGTCGATACGCGCCAGTCGCAGCGCGTCAAGAACATATCGCTCAGCCTGTACTCGCAGCTCAAGCTGGAAAAAAACCAGGAAACGCAGGAGCTGGCGCGGGCGCTGGAGTGGTCGGCGGACCTGCACGAGGTGGGGCTCAGCATCGCCCATGCCGAATATCATAAGCACAGCGCTTATATCCTGGCCCACGCCGACATGCCGGGCTTTTCCAATGACGATCAGGCCTTGCTCGCCCAGCTCGCCCTGGGGCATCACGGCAAAATCAGCAAACTGCCGATGAGCGAGCTGACGCGCAACAAGTGGCTCACGCTGCTGTGCCTGCGCCTGGCGGTGCTGTTGTGCCGGCGCCGCGAAGACCCGCCCGATCTGCCGATAGCATTGAGCATGGATGGCAAGACCATCCAACTGCATGTGAAGAAGGCATGGCTGGCCAGCCATCCGCTATCCGAATATTCTTTGCGTTCGGAAAAACGCGAATGGCACCGCGCCGGCTTCGACCTGGAACTGATCGAGATCTGATTCAGGCTATGCCGAAATGGCGGCGATAGCGCAGGTCCATGCGCTCGAAATCGAGCAGCACGGGAAAGTCGGCCGTGTTGAAGTCCGGGTCCCAGGCGGGTTCGCCGCAAATGATGGCGCCCAATTTCAGGTAGCCCTTGATCAGGGGCGGGACGCGCGCGGGCAGGACGCTGTCCAGCCTTTCCACCGGATAGCGGTGATGGGGCGCGACGCGCGGCATGCCCGCGTTCTGGGCCATGGCTTTGCTGGCAGAGCGCCATACCTCGGCGGCGGTCACGCCATCGTCGCGCAGGCTGACGCTGGCGCAGCCGAGCACATAGCGAAAGCCCGAGGCATGCACCAGCCCGGCGATGCCGGACCAGAGCAGCATGATGACGGAACCGTTGCGATAGTCGGCATGCGTGCAGGAGCGGCCGACTTCGACCAGCTCGTGCCTGATGGGGCCCAGGCCCGCGAGATCGAATTCGGATTCCGTGTAATAGCCGCCGGCCTTTTTTGCATTGGCCGGCGTCAGCAGGCGATAAGTCCCGACAACCCGCCCGGAGTTGACTTCCTTCACCATCAGGTGCTCGCACCAGGGGTCGTAGCGGTCGGAATCCAGGCCGTCGACCGCGTCGGGAAAGACCGCGTTCATTTCCTCGGTGAATACCTGATAGCGCAAGCGCTGCACCGCCTCGAGCTCTTCATTGGTACGCGCCAGCCCCAACGCCAGGCCGTCGGGTGAGGAGCGGGACCATGGGCTTTCGAGGGATACTTCAGGCTGTATGCGTGTCAGTTCTAGCATGCGTTGCTCCGTAAACATTCCGCATTATGCGTAGTGAATGTTTCAGGTATCTGACGCCCACATTACCCTTTTGCCAGGTTTACCGCAAGCAGTTGCTTAACCCCTTCTTCGGCCAGGGTTTCGTCTTCGGCTTCGACCATCAGGCGCAGTTTGGGCTCGGTGCCCGAGGCCCGTATCAACACCCTCCCACGGCCGTTCAGCTGGCGCTCCACTTGCTTGCGCGCGGCGTCCAGGCCTGCATGATCCTGCCAGCGCACGCCGGGCGCCAGCGGCACGTTGACCATCTTCTGAGGGTACATTTTCAGTTCCGATACCAGGCTCCGCAGATCGCGCCCGCTGCGGCGCAAGGCGGTCAAGACCTGCAGCGCGGCGATAATGCCGTCGCCCGTGGTGTGGCAATCGAGGCAGATCAGATGGCCTGAACTTTCGCCGCCATAAAGCCAGCCGCGATTGAGCATGCCTTCCAGCACATAGCGGTCGCCGACTTTGGCGCGCTCGAAACCGACGCCCAGCGCCTGCATCCGCTTCTCGAAACCGAAGTTCGTCATCAGTGTGCCGACGACTCCTTGCACCGATTGCCGGTCCATGCGGTCGCGCACGATCGCATAAAGCAGTTCATCGCCGTTGTACAGCCTGCCCGTGCCGTCGACCATCTGCAGCCGGTCCGCATCGCCGTCCAGGGCTATGCCCAGATCCGCGCCCTGGGCCTGGACCTCGGCCACCAGGCGTTCGGGGTGCATGGCGCCCACGCCTTCATTGATGTTGAAGCCGTCGGGCTGGCAGCCTATGGCATGCACTTCGGCGCCCAGTTCGCGGAAAACGTGCGGCGCTATGTGGTAGGCGGCGCCATGGGCGGCGTCGACCACGATTTTCATGCCGGCGAGATCCAGCTCGTTGGGGAAAGTGCTTTTGCAGAATTCGATATAGCGGCCCGCGGCGTCATCGATGCGGCGCGCCCTGCCCAGCGCCTCGGAACCCACGCAGCCCAAAGGCCCGTCGATCGCGGCTTCGATTTCGGCCTCGGTCTCGTCCGGCAGTTTCATGCCCTGGGCCGAGAAGAACTTGATGCCATTGTCTTGGTAGGGATTGTGCGAAGCGCTGATGACGATGCCGGCCACCAGCCGCAGCGCGCGCGTCAGATAGGCGACGGCTGGGGTAGGCGCGGGCCCGGCCAGCAGGACATCGATGCCCGCCGCGGACAGGCCCGCCTCGAGCGCCGATTCCAGCATATAGCCGGAGATACGGGTGTCCTTGCCGATGAGCACCGCCGGCCGCCCGCGGCCGGGCTGCTTGCGCGACAGCACCCGCCCGGCGGCGTAGCCCAGGCGCAAAGCGAACTCCGCATTGATGGTGGGCCCGCCCACTTCGCCGCGCACGCCATCCGTGCCAAAGTACTTGCGCTCGCTCATAAATAATCTCCGTATTCGATGGCGCGCCATACCTTTACAGCGCTTGCCGTCGCCGCGACATCGTGCACGCGCAGGATGCGGGCGCCGCGCGCCAGGCCGGCCAGGGCCGCCGCGATGCTGCCGGGAACGCGCTCGGCGGGCGCCCCGCCGGTCACGTGGCCTATCATGGATTTACGCGACAGGCCGATCAGCCAGGGGTAGCCCTGGACGTCGATATCGGCCAGCCGCCGCAATAAAACGTAATTCTGTTCCGCCGTCTTGCCGAAGCCGAAACCGGGGTCCAGCACGATGCGCTGCTTCGACACCCCGGCTGCAAGCAGCGCGGCGGCGCGCTGCCGCAGGAACAGCCCCACCTCGCCGACGATATCGTCGTAGCGGGGCGAGGCCTGCATGGTCTTGGGTTCGCCCTGCATGTGCATGGCGCATAGCCCGCAACGGGATTGCGCCACGGCCTGCAAGGCGCCTTCGCGGCGGAAGGCATGGATGTCGTTGATCATGTCCGCGCCGGCATCCAGTACGCGGCGCATGACCTCGGGCTTGAAGGTGTCCACGGACAGCGGGACCCCGGCGTCGCGCAGTGCTTCGATCACGGGAAGAATGCGGGCGAGTTCTTGCTCCGCCGGCACGGGGTCGGCGCCAGGACGGGTGGATTCGCCGCCTATGTCCAGAATGTCGGCGCCTTGCGCCATCAAGGCCCGGCCATGTGCAATGGCCTCATCCGCCTGGAAGTGGGCGGCGCCGTCTGAAAAGGAATCGGGCGTGACGTTCACGACCCCCATTATCAATGGGCGCTCGAGACTGAGCTCGAAGCGCCCACAAAGCAAGGTTGAGCTCATCAACGTGTTTGCACGAGCCCTATACTGGCGTGGCGGCCGCGCTGCCGCCGGCCGAAGAAAGGCCGGCCGGCGGCGTGCTGTCCGACGCGTCGCTGTTGGTGGACAGCGACTGGGGCGCGCGCGGCGGGCGGCCTTCCATGATGTCCTGGATCTGGTCGGCGTCGATGGTTTCCCATTCCAGCAAGGCCGCCGCCATCGCTTCCATCTTGTCGCGGTTGTTTTCGATGATGCGCCGGGCAACCGAATACTGCTCGTCGATGATGGCGCGGATTTCGTGGTCCACCTTCTGCATGGTGGCTTCGGACACGTGCGTGGTCTTGGTGACGCTGCGGCCGAGGAAGACTTCGCCTTCGTTTTCCGCATAGACCACGGGGCCCAGCGAATCCGTCATGCCATAGCGGGTGACGATGTCGCGCGCGATCGCCGTGGCGCGCTCGAAGTCGTTGGATGCGCCGGTGGTCATCTGGTTCATGAAGACTTCTTCGGCGATGCGCCCGCCGAACAGCA
>DJWC01000067.1 GCA_002441445.1 Pusillimonas sp. UBA6240 | reverse complement strand
GACCGCCTGGTGATGCTGCTGACGGACAGCGCCAGCATTCGCGACGTTATCCTCTTCCCGCATCTGCGCCGGGAAGATTGAACGATCGAGCTGAAGCCGCTGGCGCGGCATGCTGCGGCGGGCGGCGCGCGGCGGCCCCGCTGCTCGCCGTCCGCCGCTGGCTTCGACTCGGCTCCATCGGCCGCCAGCCTTGCAAGCCGCCGCGGAATCGCGCGGGAATGCATGGCCTTGTGGCTATAGCCTGTAAGGCTGAATACTTCCCATCCATTTACACTTAACAGACACCCCCATCCATTTAAGGATGGGGGGTTCTTCATTGATGGGCAGACTCGGTCGGACAGACTCGGCCATCCTGGCCGCGGGAAGCTCCGCAGTCAGGATGGCGAGCGTNNACGGCAGTGTTGGCCCCGGCGCGCAGCTCGGCGCCCAGCTCGGCCACCGCGGCGTTCTTGGCGATCGGCGCGCCGCTCGTGCGGAAGACCGCGCCATTGCCCTGCGCGAAGGCCATGCTGCGGCTGGGCGACACGTCGCCCATGGCGTGCCGCCAGCCCAGGCCGGCCGACAGCGACACCTGCGTGCTGCCCGACTCAAGCATCGTCTTGCCGCGCAACCCCAGCGTGAAGCTGCCCAGATTGCTGTGGTCGCGCTCGCCGCTCAGCGCCGCCTGGCCGCCGCTCTCGGTAAAGCGCCCCGCGCGCAACTGCTGCCACTCCGCGCCGGCATAGGGCTCGAGCACGCTGGCCGCACCCACTGGCAGCGCATAGCCCAGTTCCGTGAACAACTGCAGCGCATCGCTATGGTAGTCCGCCTTCAGCGTCTGGCTGCCGCCCACGTTGACGTTGCGGCGCGTATCGATGTTGTGACGGGTATAGGCCGCCCCCGCCAGGAAGTTCAGGCTGCCTTGCCCCGCCGCCCAGCTCTTGGCGCCGTACAGCGCGCCGGTATAGCTGTTGGTGCGCGACGAAGAGGCATCGCCGTCCAGCTTGATGCGGTGCTCGGCGTAGCCGAAGGCGCCGCCCAACCGCCAGCCGCCCTGCCCGATCGGCGCATCGCCGCCCAGGAACAGGCCCGTGGTGTCGTTGCGCACCCGCGCCGCGTTGCCGTCGCCGTCCAGCGTGCTGCGCCCGCCGATCACCTGCGCCCACAGCGGCAAGGCCTGGCTGCGCGGCAGCGCGCCCGCGGGCAAGGCGCCGGCGGCCTGGCCGCCTGTGCCACTAGCCTGCGCCAAGGCCTTGCCCGGCGCCGTGCCGGCGCCCATATTGGCGCGCATGCGCGCCGAGACCGTGCGCGTCACCAGGCTGCCCGCATGCAGCAGCGCCGACTCGGTGCCTGCATGCACCTGCCCGCTCAACGACTGCATCATCGCTTCGATCCGGCTCGGCTCGGCATTCAATATTTCGTCGTACAGCTCGGCCATGCCGGCGGGCGGATAATATGAACCGGTATCCAGCGCCTGAGCCACCGCCCGCTGATTGGCCGTGCCCGTGTAGCGCGCAAACGGCACATCATTGCGCCGGATCACCAAGGACAAGCCCTGGCTGCGGTCCAGCGTCGGCGCCAGAAACGCCATGCTGTAGGTGATCGTATCGAACTCGCCCGTCACCCCGCCGCCGGCGGTAATGAAGTGATAGGAAATGTTCTGCCGATACGGCCCGCCGGCCAGGCGCAGCGTGCCGGCCACCTTGGCCGTGCCGCCCACCACCAGCTTGTCGGTCGCCCCTTGCGGGCCCACTTCCAGTTCGTGCACCGAACCCGCGTAGGCCACATAGTCGCCGGCCACCGTCAAAGTGCCTACCGAGTTGCCCGGCGCCAGCACGCCGTGGTTGTCCACCTTGGCCACCGTGCCCGATCCGCCCAGCGTGCCGGCCGATTGCACCGTGACGGCCGAGGCCAGCGTACCGTTGACCACCAGCTTGCCGCCGGCCACCGTGGTCGGGCCGGCGTAAGTGTTGGTCCCCGTCAATTGCAGCACACCCGCGCCGCGCTTGGTCAGCCCGCCCACCCCGTTGATATTGTTGGAGAAGGTCGAGTCATAGCCCAGGGTATCCACGTCGAACAGCCGCGTGAACTGGGCCGGGCCGCGCACCGCCTTGCCCACGTTCAGCAGCCCCCAGCCGTAGACCTCGTCCACGCCCGGCGCGCCGATGTCCGTGGCAGTGGTCAGCAGCGTCTGCTGCATATGGTAGGCGCCGAAATAAGGAAAAGCCTGCTTGACCAGCGCGGCAGCCCCGGCGACATGCGGAGCAGCCATGGAGGTTCCTGAGTCTCGGAGGTAACCACCGCCTCGCCGGACGGAATTGACTCCTGGCCCGGGCTTGCCCTCGCCGCCGCCCGGCGCGGTCATACACCACTCTTTTGCCACCCCGCAGTGGTTGGCATAGGCCACTGCCTCGCCGGTCTCACTGATGGCGGTGACCGCCAGCCAATTGTCTTTAAGCTCCGGAAACCAATAAGGTGAGCCGGCCATGAAGTCCGCATGAGGCTGAGTATGATTGCCGGTGGAGAACACCATCAGCGTGCCAGCCGCGGCAAGCTTGCGATAGGTCGGTACGCTGAACGGAAAGGCGGCTTCGGCCGCCGCGGGCGAGCCATAGTCATAGACGTTGCACGGCGGATCACTATCAGCGCCGCAGATATTGAATCCCAGGCTATTGTTAATAATGGCTAAATTTTGCGTGGCCAGGTATTCCCAGCTTGGCGCCAGCATCCGGTCATAGTCCGCGGCCAAGCCCGGATTGGCAATGAACAAGGAACTGTCGAAAGCGAGGCCATGCATGCCGACCCCATCGCGCAGCGCACCGACGATGCCCGCCACATGCGAGCCATGGCCTGTGTAGTCCCTGCCATGGCCAGGTCCATACGGAGCTTTGGCGATAAAGTCGTAGCCCCCGACAATTTTGTTGCCCCTGAACTCAGGATGTAAGCCATCTATGCCCGCGTCCAGGATTCCCACCGTGACGCCCGCGCCGGTATAACCAAGAGCATAAGCCTCCGCCGCGTTGACGAGGGCCAGGCCTTCCTGGCTGAAATATTCCGGAGTTTCGAAACTGGACGCCGGGGCACCGGCTGCGGGCCCGCCCAGCAAAGAAAAAAGGCCGGCGCCGATCAGGCCCCGGATAATATAGTTCTTGGGTGTCATGGCACTCTTTGTATGGAAGCCATCCTGGCCGCGGGAGGCTCCGCAGTCAGGATGGCGAGCGTGATTATGCTTCGGCTTAGAAGCGCATACGCAGGTACAACGTACCGGCGCTGTCGGTGGTGCCATTGCCGAACTGGCCGCTGTAGCTCAAGCCCACGGCAGTGTTGGCCCCGGCGCGCAACTCGGCGCCCAGCTCGGCCACCGCGGCGTTCTTGGCGATCGGCGCGCCGCTCGTGCGAAAGACCGCGCCATTGCCCTGCGCGAAGGCCATGCTGCGGCTGGGCGATACGTCGCCCATGGCGTGCCGCCAGCCCAGGCCGGCCGACAGCGACACCTGCATGCTGCCCGACTCAAGCACCGTCTTGCCGCGCAGGCCCAGTGTGAAGCTGCTCAGGTCGCTATTGCGACGCTCGCCGCTCAGCGCCGCCTGGCCGCCGCTCTCGGTAAAGCGCCCTGCGCGCAGCTGCTGCCACTCCGCGCCGGCATAGGGCTCGAGCACGCTGGCCGCACCCACCGGCAGCGCATAGCCCAGCTCCGTGAACAACTGCAGCGCATCGCTATGGTAGTCCGCCTTCAGCGTCTGGCTGCCGCCCACGTTGACGTTGCGGCGCGTATCGATGTTGTGACGGGTATAGGCCGCGCCCGCCAGGAAGTTCAGGCTGCCTTGCCCGGCTGACCAGCTCTTGGCGCCATACAAAGCACCGGTATAGCTGTTGGTGCGCGACGAAGAGGCATCGCCGTCCAGCTTGATGCGGTGCTCGGCGTAGCCGAAGGCGCCGCCCAGCCGCCAGCCGCCCTGCCCGACCGGCGCATCGCCGCCCAGGAACAGGCCCGTGGTGTCGTTGCGCACCCGCGCCGCGTTGCCGTCGCCGTCCAGCGTGCTACGCCCGCCGATCACCTGCGCCCACAGCGGCAAGGCCTGGCTGCGCGGCAGCGCGCCCGCGGGCAAGGCGCCGCCGGCCTGCGCCAAAGCCTTGCCCGGCGCGGTGCCGGCGCCCATATTGGCGCGCATGCGCGCGGACACCGTGCGCGTCACCAGGCTGCCCGCATGCAGCAGGGCCGACTCGGTGCCCGCATGCACCTGCCCGCTCAGTTGCTCCATCATGGCCGCCACTTGCCCCGATTCAGCGTTCAGCACCTCGTCGTAGAGGGCCGCCATGCCTGCCGGCGGCGTGTAGGAAGCGCTGTCCAAGGCCTGCGCCACCGCCTGCTGATTGGCCGTGCCCGTGTAGCGCGCAAACGGCACATCGTTGCGCCGGATCACCAGCGACAAGCCCTGACTGCGATCCAGCGTGGGCGCCAGAAACGCCATGCTGTAGGTGATCGTATCGAACTCGCCCGTCACCCCGCCGCCGGCGGTAATGAAGTGATAGGGAATGTTCTGCCGATACGGTCCGCCGGCCAGGCGCAGCGTGCCGGCCACTTTGGCCGTGCCGCCCACCACCAGCTTGTCGGTCGCCCCTTGCGGGCCCACTTCCAGTTCGTGCACCGAACCCGCGTAGGCCACATAGTCGCCCGCCACCGTCAAGGTGCCCACCGAATTGCCCGGCGCCAGCACGCCGTGGTTGTCCACCTTGGCCACCGTGCCCGATCCGCCCAGCGTGCCGGCCGATTGCACTGTGACGGCCGAGGCCAGCGTACCATTGACCACCAGCTTGCCGCCGGCCACCGTGGTCGGGCCGGCGTAAGTGTTGGTCCCCGTCAATTGCAGCACACCCGCGCCGCGCTTGGTCAGCCCGCCCACCCCGTTGATATTGTTGGAGAAGGTCGAGTCATAGCCCAGGGTATCCACGTCGAACAGCCGCGTGAACTGGGCCGGGCCGCGCACCGCCTTGCCCACGTTCAGCAGCCCCCAGCCGTAGACCTCGTCCACGCCCGGCGCGCCGATGTCCGTGGCAGTGGTCAGCAGCGTCTGCTGCATATGGTAGGCGCCGAAATAAGGAAAAGCCTGCTTGACCAGCGCGGCAGCCCCGGCGACGTGCGGGGCAGCCATGGAGGTGCCCGACTCCCTTATATAGCTGCCCTGATTCTCCACCGAATAAATCCCCAGGCCAGAGTCGTCTTGTCCGCCGCCCGGCGCGGTCATGCACCACTCTTTTGCCACCCCGCAGTGGTTGGCATAGGCCGCCGGCTTGCCGGTCTCGCTGATGGCAGTGACCGCCAGCCAATTATCCTTGAGCTCGGGAAACCAGTAGGGCGAGCCCGCCATGAAGTCCGGGTGCGGCTGCGCTTCATTGCCGGTGGCGAACACCATCAGGGTGCCGGCCGCCTTAAGCTGGCGATAAGCCGCCACGCTCAATGGAAAAGCGGCTTCGGCCGCGGCGGCGGAAGCATACTCGGTTACATTGCAGGGCGCCGGCGCCCTGGGGCAATCATTGAAGCCCAGGCTATTGTTGATGATGGGGAGATTCTGGGTCGCGAGGTAATACCAGCCCGGTGCAAGCGACTTGTCCAACAATTCATCTCTAGGACTGAGGTAATTCGCCTTCCTTGCAGCCTTGAACAAGGCCGCGCGGACGTCCTCATCACCGTCGCCATCATTCTCATGAACGATGAACAAGGAACTGTCGAAAGCCACGCCGTGCATGCCGACGCCATCGCGCAGCGCGCCGATGATGCCGGCCACATGCGAGCCATGGCCGTCATAATCCTTGCCGGCCATGGGCCCGTATGGTGTATTGGTAGCGAGGTCGTAGCCTCCGGCGATCTTGTTGCCGCGAAACTCAGGATGCAGGGCGTCGATGCCCGAGTCGTAAACCCCCACCCTGACCCCGGCGCCGGTATAGCCCAATGCATAGGCCTCGGCGGCATTGATCAAGGCCAGGCCTTCCTGGTTGAGATATTCAGGTGTCTCAAAACTGGACGCCGTCGCGGCCAGCGCGGGCGCGCCCAGAAGAGAAAAAAGCCCTGCGCCGATCAGGCAGCGGATAACATAGTTCTTGCGTGTCATTACGTCCCCATAGGATGAAAACAGGAGTGGCGGCTCCGTCATGAGGCGTAACTATAAAGGTTACCAAGTTCGTGATTTGTATCATTTATTAAACGTGGCAAGTATGCAACGCGGGCCGGCTCCAAGGTGAATGCAGCGTCCGCTAACTTCTTTTGTCCTCAACCAGCCGGCTTACGGCACAGGCCCATTTGTGCGCCACCGCCGGCGAGGCGATGCACGCCGCTTTATCCGTGACGACGCGCACCGCACGCTCCAGCAATTGGATATCGGCTTCATGCTGGCGCGCGACATGGGGATCCTCGAAAAAAATCACCCTCTGGCAGCGCTGTTCCAGCACCAGCTCCGCAATCTGCGCATCCCCGCCCAAAGGCCCGCTGAGGTATGGCTGCACCCAAGGCCTGTCCTTGGGCCAACCGCGGGCCCACGCCAGCTCATTCAGCCGGCCGCTGGTCGTGCCCGTCCCCACCCGCAGCGCAAACCGCGACAGCAAATCAAAATGCCGGTCCGCGAACTCCACCATCTGGCCCTTCAAGGCATCATGCGCGATGAGCGCCAGCGTCTGCGCCGAAAAATCGAAGGCGGGCGCCAGCCGGCGATCGGGCTCGAGGCCGGCCATCACTCTTTCGATCTCCACCCACTCGATCGCGCCCATCAGGGTTGAAACAAAAGGCCGGCCATGAGTGATGCACTGGCGCTTCAAGGCCAGCGCCTCGGGAAAGATGGAAGAAGGATCAACCGGATCGATGAGGTAAATCGCCCCGTCGAAGGGCGCCGCGCCATCGCGGCCTTCCGTTACACGGGCGACCAGCTTCATCAAACCGCCTTCCCGCCCAAAAGGATAGCGGATCAGGCCGGCATAGCCCGCCAGCAGCCCGGAACGCTCAATGGCATCGCAAGTGCGCCCCACGGTATAGAGCTCCATGCCCAGTTCCCGTATGCCGGCCGCTGATTGTTCCAGCCATTTGAACAGGGCGGCCCCATAGGTTTCATGATGCAGGCGGTTGGCCGCCAGGCCAAAGCGAAGGACGGGCATAGTGGCGATATATGTTTTGACGAATCGGTTGGGGGATAGCCCTGGCCCATAAGACGCGGGATGCGAACCGGGTCAACGAAGCCCGGGTTGCCGGCCAGGACGGTGTGTCGCCATGATACCCCAGCAATGTGACGGCACTGTCTCGCGGCCGTTCGCGATCAACGGCCCGCCGTTTTTAAGGACATTGCCGTAAAGCCCAAGAGGCCTGACTGCCTCGCTCAAGAAGCGGACGCCGCTTTTCAGGCGGCGCCCGCTCCAGGGCCGGCAAGCGCCTTAGAAGCGCAGCTTCAGGTACAGC
>DJWC01000003.1 GCA_002441445.1 Pusillimonas sp. UBA6240 | reverse complement strand
ACCATGGGCGGCGTGTTGGGCAGCATGACGGCGACGGTATCGCCCTTGCCTATGCCCGCCCGGGACAAGGCGCTGGCCAGGCGCCGGCACCGCTGGTAAAGCTGCGACCAGCTAAGGCGCAGCGCCTCGGGGCCCATGCCGTGCACCACCGCCAGCTTGTCGGGATAGACTTGCGCGCTGCGCTCGATGAAAGACAGCGGCGATATCGCCGCATAATTGGCCGGCGTCTGCGGCAGGTCCTGGTCGAAAATGCTGGACATATTCGTCTCCTGTTGATTTTTTGTGCTGTTTCCGCCGCCTGGCGCCGGCCCGCCGTGATGACCCGCGCGGCGGCCGCAAACCGGCCCGCCCGCATGCGCCAGGCATGCAGCCATGCTGAAAATAATAGCGCCGGGTCTGCAAAAGCGCCAGCAGGGCGAACAACGGGGCGGGCAGTGCATGCGGATGAACAATACAGGACGAACCCTGCCAGTACGACACCCCCGCTTATTTCTCCCCCTACTTCTTGATGATGCCGCAGGCCAGGCGGCCGGCGCCGCCGCCCAGGGGCTTGGGATGATCGGCATGATTATCCCCGCCTTCATGCACCATCAATGCATGCCCGGACACCTGATCCAGCTTCGTCAGGCGCGGCGCCAGGACCGGGTTATTCGACTTGCCCCCGGCGTCCACGTAAAGCGCGGGCAGATCGCCCAAATGCCCGCGGCCCCACGGGAAGCCGTGCTTGCCTGTTTTCTCGGGATCCAGATGCCCTCCCGCCGCCTGCGCCGCGACCGCCTTGCCGTCTTTCTTGGCGGGGTCGCAACTGGGGTGCTCGTGCACGTGAAACCCGTGTATGCCCGGCGGCAGACCCTGCAGATCGGGCGTGAAAACCAGCCCGTATTGCGATTCGGATATGCGTACCGAGCCTATGCTCTTGCCCACGCCCTGCGCATCGACGCTATGCATGTCGACGGTGATATCGGCCTGCGCCATCGCCGCCATGCCACTCGCGGCCAACACCGCAAGCGCATAGCGCACACCGGCCCGCAAGCCGGCCGTCCACACAGACGCGGCGCCGGCCGGCTTCGCATATCGCCCGTCTTTCGCATGCCGTCTGTCTTTTTCTGTTCCATGATCCATACTCTTCTCCCTTGACTGATGAATGAATGGCGCGGACGGCGCTATGCCGCAAGCGGGCCGCCGCTCGCCTGGCGCTGGGCGCCAGCCAGCAAAGCCTGTGCCGGGCAGCACCGCGGCGCAGATCTGGGCCGCCGCGGTTTCTGATAAAGTCCCTATCCGGAAGACGGGGCCCCGATGGTTCCGGCGCCGAAACTGGAGGCCTATGGCAAGCGGCGACACACAGGACGGAATAAAAGTAAAAGGCCGGCTGGCGGGGGCGATGCTGGCCGCCCTGCTTTGCCTGGGCGGCTGTGCCGCGCCCGACGCGCCCTCCGGCACGGGCCAGCCCCATAACGAACAGATGTCTTTCGACCAGTTCGCCCAGACCGACTTCAACCGCACTGTGACGATCGCCATGCGGGACAACCTGGACAGCCTCATGCGCCTGCTGGAAAAGCTTTACCGGCGCAACCCGGCGGAATGGCGCAAGACCGGCGCGCCCACCGTAGAAGCGGCCATACAAAACGGACGCGCCGCCATCGAAAGCGGCAGGCCTCCACCCGAGCTGTCGTCCTTGCGCGATATCGAAATCCTGGCCGTCGCGCTGGATCCGTCTTATCGGGGCGACCGCGTCGGCGCCTTCGTCTTCGGCATGGCGAGCATGATCATCAGCGCCCACAATGGCAAGACCCGTTTCTATGTCTCGGACGCGCTGGATGCCCAACACGTGCACAATGCCGCCCGCAACGTGGAGATCGCCGCCTGGCTGCTGGCCAGCCGGCGCGATGCGGCGGGGCGGCCGCTGTTGCTGGCCAATGAAATGTCGGCTGATGGCGTCAACCTCAGTTTTGAACGCGAATTCGGCCAATTGGTGGGCCGCCTGGACTTGGTCGCCAATCTGCTGGATGAAAACCTGCGACGCATAGGCATCAACTACATGCAAGGGCTCTTGTTTTTCAATTTCCTGCCGGTACGCTGAAGGCCTGGCCGCTGTTTCCGCCATGCTTGCCATGCCCGGATATCGCTCCGCCCGCCTGCGATTTTCAGGCCCGAATATTGCTCCGGAATGTGCATGCGGGCGCCGTTTCGGCACCCGCTCTCGAATCTTTTTGACGGGCATTCATGGGGCATATACGCGTCGGAATTTCTGGATGGCGGTACGCGGGTTGGCGAGGGGCGTTCTACCCCTCGGGTCTGACGCAGGCGCGCGAACTGGAGTACGCCTCGAGGCGGATGCAAACCATAGAAGTAAACGGATCGCACTACGCGCTGCAGACGCCGAGCAGCTATGCGCGCTGGTATGAGGCCACGCCGCGGGGCTTCGTCTTCAGTGTGAAAAGCCCCCGCTATCTGACCCACATCCTGCGTTTCCGGGATGCGGACGCCAGCCGCAAGGCGATGGCCAATTTTTTCGCTTCGGGCCTGTTCATGCTGAAAGAAAAGCTGGGCCCGATACTGTGGCAATTTCCGCCCAGTTTCAAGTTCGATGCAGCGCTGTTCGAGTCCATGCTGCGCCTGCTTCCACGGAATACGGACGAAGCCGCGGCACTGGCCCGCGAGCATGACAGGCATGTCAAGGACACATGCCTGCAGCCGGACCGCAAGCGCCGCTTGCGCCATGCCATCGAAGTGCGCCACGGCAGCTTTTGCAACGATGCCTTCGTCGCCATGCTGCGCAAACATCATGCCGCCATCGTGGTATCGGATTCGGTCAAGGACTGGCCCTACTTCGAAGACCTGACCGCGGGCTTCGTCTATATGCGCCTGCACGGCACACAGACCTTGTACAGCGGGAAGTACAGCGACGCGGCGCTCGAGCGCTGGGCCGCCCGCATGAAAGCATGGGCGTCCGGCGCGGAACCGCCCGATGCCCGCCGGATCGCCGCTTCCGCGGCTCCCAAGCGCAGCGGGCGGGATGTCTTCTGCTATTTCGACAACGACATCAAAGCCCAGGCGCCCGATGACGCATGCCGCCTGATGCACAAGCTGGGCGGCTGAACATCGCCAACCCGGCCGGCCGGACCCGGCTCAGGCCTTGCGTCGCTTCGGCCTCCAACTTCAGCCACCGCTTCGGCCGAAGGTTCGCAAGCGGCCAGCGCATTCTCGATGCGCCCGTGGATACCACGCGACCCTGGGCCCATGGATACCACGCTGTCCTGAGCCTATGGACGCCATGCAGTCCCGGCGAAACCGTTATCATCCCTGCTATTCCATTCGCCCCTGCCGCTGGCCGGCGCAGGGGCGGACGCCGGCCCCCGGACTGCCCGGCTGGCCTTCCAGATTCGGAGAATGCGTATGACCAAAGACGGCCTGTTGTCCATCCACGAACTGACGCCGCCATCGTTCACCCCTTACGGCTGGATGCTGGGCAAACCCATGCCGGGCGAAAACGATGGCGTCCCGCGTTTCAGCAATCCAGCCACGGACTTCTGGCAGGAACATGTCTTCGATGCCGGCCCCGGCGGCGCAACGGAAATACTGTGGGTCAATTACCGCAGCAGCGGATCGCCGCTGCCCGTGGACAGCCTGGAAATGCATAGGCTCACACAGCAAGCCATCGTCCCCCTGAATGGCGATATCGTCCAAATCGTGGCGTCCAGCGGCGCCGACGGCAACCCCGATCCATCGACGCTCGCCGCCTTCCGCATCCCCGCGGGCAAAGGCATCTGCATGCGGTCCAGATGCTGGCACGCCACCCGCGCCCTCGCGCCCGAAGTCGCCTGCCTGATGCTTACCCGGCGCTCCACCACCGCCGATCTGATCGATCTGCTGGCCGCGGACGGATCATCGGGCAGGACCGCAAACAAGGGCGAACCTAGGGAAAGCGCGATTGCCAGCATTCCTTCCGTAACACTGGCGCCGCCGGCCTGACGGACCGCGGCGGCAAGCTTCCGGCAACCGGGCTTCCTGTGCTCTTGCGGATTTCCAACCAACGGGTATAGTTTCGAAACCCGGGCCGGGCTGCAACCCCGCCTACCGTCCGATCAACGATCAAACATTAAATAATTAAATAAGGGGAGTTTCATGAAACATCTTTTCCGGTTTTTCATGGGCATCGCGGTGGCGATTTCGCTGGCGACGGCCGCGCAGGCCGGTCCGCGCCTGGACCGCATCATGGACAGCAAAGTCATACGCGTGGGTACCCCGGGCGACTATCGCCCCTTCGCCATCAAAACCGATAAGGGCGGCTATGAAGGCCATGATATCGACGTGATAGAAGCCATGGCCAAAGGCTTGGGGGTGAAGATCGAATATGTGCAGACTTCCTGGCCCAACTTGATGAAAGATCTGCAAGCCGACAAATTCGATGTCGCCGTCGGCGGGATCACCCGCAACGTCGCCCGAATCCGGCAAGCGGCGATGCTGCCCGGCTACGCACCTTTCGGTAAGGTGGCCCTGGTGCGCAAGGACGAAGCGTCGAAATACAAATCCGTCGACGATTTGAACCAGCCCTCCGTCCGTGTCATCAAGAATCCCGGCGGCACCAACGAAACCTTCGTTCTTGAAAACCTGAAACAGGCCCAGGTCAGCACCCACGATAAAAACGCCGAAATTCCCGGCTTGATCGCCGCGGGCAAAGGCGATGTCATGATCACCGAAACCTACGAAGCCCTGCACTACAGCAAGGCGGACCCGCGCCTTGCTGCGCTGTTCATCGATCATCCGCTGACGCCCAAGAACGAACTCGGCTTCCTGCTGCCTCTGGACGACGCCGACTATGTGCGCGTCATGCAATTTGCCTGGGACCTCGCCGACGAACGCGACGCGCTCGATGCGGCGAAAGACCGTTGGCTTAAATAAATAAAACGAAGCAGAGATAAAGCCGCGCATAAAACACAGCAAAAATAAAACACAAAAGGCCGCCCGCCCCTGTTTCATGCGGCGGGCGGCCCGCCTTCTGGGACAGCACCCGCGGCCCCTTTCAACTCGCTGCCGCGATATGGCTGATGCTACGCAGGTAGCAACCTTGCGCCGATCCAGACCGGTGCCACACGAAAAGCAAGCCCTGGGCCGATATCAAGCACAACGATCTATAGAACCAAGGATGGGAGCCATCATCCCTGTGGTCATGCGCGTAGAACCAAGCCTGGCGCCGGTCCAGGCATTTCGCCAGTTCGAGCATTTTCATTTCTGTTCGCCGCGGGTTCAATCAGGCAGCTTGCTTCCTATTTCTTATTGCGAACCATTCGCGTTTTTATTATCATCGGCAGCTGGGCTCGCCGGCGCAGAAAGCCGGCTGCATCCGCCCGCAGCAACCTTGGCTTTCGCCTATACCACCCACCCCAAACAGCAGGTCCATGTGCCGCGATTGACCCTTTTCCCCAAGGCCTTTCTTTTTTCCTTATGCTGCCTGCTGGGCACTGCTCAGGTTCGGGCCCAGGCTCAAGCTCAAACTACTCAAGCTCAAGGTACTCAGGCTCAAGCCCAGACCCGGGCCGCCTCGCCCTCGCCGGGCAGAGGCGCTGAACTCGTGAAATCCAGCTTGGCCGACCATCCCTCAGCGCTTTACCGGTTCGAAAAGCACGAACTGGATTCGGCGGATGGAAAAAGGCATTACCGGATCGAGATCTCGATTCCCCGCGCGCCGGCGCCCAAGGCGGGGTTCCCCGTTCTTTACATGCTGGACGGCAATGCGGCGATGGCGACGCTTACGGAAATCGACCTTGTCAGGATCATCGGCGGCAATCCCCCCGTGCTGGTGGCCATAGGCTACGACACGGCAACCCGCCACGACCTCGTCTCCCGGGCTTACGACTACACGCCGCCGGTTCGGGAAAACGGCAAGCCCGTTGCCGAACCCGTGGTGAGCGGCCGCGTCGGCGGCGGGGCGGACATCTTCCTGCAATTGATCGACACCCGCATCAAACCTTTGGTACGGGCTCGAGCCGGCACAGATCCCGGGAAGGAATACCTGTGGGGGCACTCCTATGGCGGCCTGTTCGCGCTGCACACGCTATTCACGCAACCCGGCGCGTTCGCGCGCTACATTGCGGGAGACCCTTCCGCGTGGTGGCACGACGGCGCGCTGATAAAGGAATGGCATGCCTTTGAAAAAACCCGCGCCGCCGGCAAGCGCGTCGCCATCCTGATCAGCGCCAAGCCTCGCGAACGCACCCGGCGCGGACTGAATCCCGAGCCTGCTCAAAAAAACGAGGCACAAGCCGACGCCCGCGTGACCCAGGCCGACCCCCGTGGGGGGATGAGGCCCGCCATCAGAGAAATGGCGCAAGGCTTGCGCCTGGGCGGCGCGGATGTCAGCCATGAAGCGTTTCCCGAGTATGGGCATGGCGACATGCTGCGTGTTTCTCTGGAGCGTGCATTGCAGATCGCCGCCGAGCCCTGACGGCCCCATGCGAAAAGACTGCCGCGCCCAACCGAAGAACGCCATATCAGCCTGCCAGGCATAAGCATATTGCCGCAGCGCCTTTCGGCGGCACGAGCGGTGGAAAATAGGAATACAATTCTTCGCATGTCCGCCCCACATAAATCGACGCGACGCAAAAACATGGCAGTCTGGCAAGCGCTCCTTTGCCTGACCGTTGTATCGTTTTTGTTCCGCTCGTTCATTCCGGCGGGCTACATGCCGGATCTTTCCGGGGCGCAAGGCCGGGCCTTCTCCATCACCCTGTGCACCCTGGGGGGCGTCCAGATCCAGCAGGTGGACGTGTCGGACGGCCCCGCAAAATCCCTCTCCGGCGACAGCATCGGCGGCCAGGTCTGCCCCTACGGCCTCGTTGCATCGCAGGCGCTGATTCCCGGCCAGGACGAACCCCTGTTCGCGGGGGCCATCGCCCATCGCCCGCTGGTGCTGGCCGCCGTCCATCAAGCCCTGCCGCCTTTGCCCTCGTCGGGCCCGCCTCTCGGATCCCGCGCACCGCCTTCGAACCTCGGTTGACTGTTTCCATGCGACCGCCGCGCAGGCGGCCGCTGCTCCGCGATACCCATTCCGAGGTCATTCATGTCCGTATTCCGTACAAGTTCACGCGCCGCCCTGGCATTGGCGGCCGCCCTGTTCACCATTCCCGCCTTTTCCCATGTAACGCTGGAAACCAAAGAGGCCCCTCTGGAAAGCCGCTACAAAGCGGTGCTGCGGGTGCCTCACGGCTGCAAGGGCTCGCCCACCATCAAGATCCGCGTACGCATACCCGAAGGCGTCGTGGGCGTCAAACCGCAGCCCAAGGCCGGCTGGACGCTTGAAACCGTCAAGGGCGACTATGCCAAGCCGTACGCACTGTACGGCGCACAGGTCGGCTCCGGCGTGAAAGAGATCGTCTGGTCGGGCGGACGGCTGCCTGATGACTACTACGACGAATTCGTCTTCGTCGGCTACCTGAGCAGCGGGCTGACGCCCGGCGCCACTCTTTACTTCCCCGTCGTGCAGGAATGCGAAGCGGGCGTGGCGCGCTGGATAGACCAGCCTTCCGCCGAGCGGCAGAAGCCCGCCGGCGACCATTCCGACACCCCCGCGCCGGGCCTCAAGCTGCTGCCCAAACAATAAGCGGCCCATAACAGACCAGCGCTTCCGACGCATACACGGCTATGCGTCGGGCGGAGGGGTTTTCGCCATGCACACCGTGCATCTTACAGGCACGCCTGCGCGTGCCGGACGGCCATGCATATTGGTCGCATTGCTTTGCGTCCTGGCCGTTTTGCTATGGGCGCGGCCGGCCTTCGGCCATGCCTCGCTGCTGGGCAGCGTGCCTGAAGCGGGCAGCGTTTTGACCGCGGCGCCGACGCAGGCGCGCCTGCGATTCAACGAGCCGGTATCGCCGCTGGTGCTCAAAATCATCCAACCCGATGGCGGCGCGCGCGACATCGACCCACAGCATGTCCAGGCATCGCCCGACGGCCTGCAGATCCCTCTGCCCCGCCTGCCCCAGCAAGGCGCATACGCGCTGAGCTGGCGCGTGGTCTCCGCGGACGGTCATCCGATCGGAGGCTCCGTGGCTTTCTCCATCGGCGCAGGCGCCGCCGCGCCCGCAGCCGCCGAGGCGGCGCACTACGCGCGGGATGCCTTGATCTGGCTATTGCGCCTGGGCTGGTACGCGGGGCTGTTTTTCGGCATCGGCCTGGCGGCGGCGCATTCCATCCATGCCTCGGCCGGCGACACGCGCCGGCTGGGCTTGCGCACGCTGGCTCTCGGCGCCGCGGCGACACTGCTGAGCCTGGGCATGCTGGGCGTGGATGCGCTGGATACGCCGCTTTCGGGCCTATTGGCCGCCAATAGCTGGCATACCGCCATCGCGACATCTTTCGGTCTTACGGCCGCCTTGTCGCTGGCCGCGCTGGCTTGCGCGGCGATGGTCTGGCGCGCCAGGACGGCTTTCTTCAAGCGGCTATTTGCGGGCTCGGCCCTATTGCTGCTGGGCACGGCCCTGGCCTGCAGCGGCCACGCCAGCACGGCGATGCCGCCATGGCTGGCCAAACCGGCCGTGTGGCTGCACGGCATTGCGATCATGCTATGGATAGGCTGGCTGTTGCCGCTCGCGTTTGCGCTGCGCGGCCCGCCCGGACCGGCATTGCTCCAAGGTTTTTCCCGGACCATACCCGTCGTGGTGGCGCTGCTCCTGGTCAGCGGCGCCATATTGACCTATCTGCAGCTGGATCGGCCAGCGTCGCTATGGCAAACCGCCTACGGCCGCATCCTGATGGTCAAACTGGCTTTGGTGGCCCTGCTTCTGGCCTTGGGCGCCTACAACCGCTACCGATTGACTCGCGCCGCGCTGAAGGCGGATGCGGCGGCCATGCGCTCCATGCGGCGCATCATTTATGTGGAATGCGCGCTAGCCGCGGCCATCCTGGCGGTAGTCGCGCTCTGGCGCTTCACCCCGCCGCCGCGCGCGGCGGAAGCGGCGGCGCCCTCCTCCAGCACGACCGCGACGCACATTGCCGCACACCTCCATACCGACGCGGCCAGCGCCGAACTCGATTGGCTGCCAGCCTGGGAAGGCCATCCAGGGAGACTGACACTGCGCCTGCATGGGCCGGATGGGCTTGCTCTGGCGGCCCAGGAAGTGGACGTCGTGTTTTCCAATGCGTCCGCCGGCATCGAACCGATAGTTTTCCATGCGCGGCGTTCAGCCGATGGCGCCTGGCAGGTGAACCATATTGAGCTGCCTTACCAGAGCAGTTGGGACATACGCATTGAAGCGCTGATTTCAGATTTTGACCGCAACACGCTGGAAGGCAGGCTGCAACTGCCGGAACGGCAATCCACGCAAGCAATATCGACAAAGGAGCAACATCCGTGAATCACCCCGCAAGAACAAGAACAAAGGCAGGAACCAGGACGAGGGCGAGGCCGGACGACCTGGCGGCCGGCCGCGTGCGCCGCAGCGTGCAATCAAAGGCCTGGATGCTGATGCTGAGCGGCCTGCTGGGCGCGGCGGCGCAGGCGCAGGAGCAAGCCCAGACCCTGGCGCCCATCATGGTAAAGGCTGGGGAAAGCTTCAGCCTGACCGCGCCATCGGTGCAAGAGGCGCAAGCGCACATCGAACAGATTCCAGGCGGCGCGGCGCTGGTAAAAGATACCGCCTGGCGCGACACCCAGGCGGCGACCGTCAAGGATATTCTCGATTACACGCCCGGTGTTTTCGCCCAGCCCAAATGGGGCGAGGATGCGCGCCTGTCCATACGCGGTTCGGGCCTGTCCCGCTACTATCACCTGCGAGGCATAGCCTTGTATCAAGACGGTGTGCCGCTGAACAACGCCGACGGCAGCACCGATTTTCAATGGATAGATCCCACGGCCTACCGCTACACCGAGGTATACAAAGGCGCGAACGCGCTGCGTTTCGGCGCCGGCACTCTGGGCGGCGCCATCAATTTCGTGACCCCCACAGGGCGTGACGCCAGTCCATTCCAGGGTCGAATCGATGCGGGCAGTTTCGGCTGGCGGCGCACGCAACTGAGCGGCGGGTTCGCCGGTGAAAAGCTCGATGGGTTCGTGACGGGTTCCTGGCAGCGCCAGGACGGGTTTCGGGACCACAGCGGCGGCGACTCCTTGCGGGTCAGCGGCAACCTCGGCTGGCGGCTGTCGGAAAACGCCGAAACACGTTTCTATCTGACCGGCGCGCGGATACGGCAGGACATCCCGGGTTCAGTGACGCGCGAACAGGCGCTCAATGATCCGCGCCGCGCGGCGGCCGTGAACGAAACCAATGACTGGCAACGCAATATCGATGGAGGGCGCATCTCCAACCGTACGGTGTACACGGCGGGCGATACGGTTTATGAATTTGGCGGGTGGTATGCGCAGAGCCATTTGCGCCATCCCATATACCAATACCTGGATAACGACTACACCGACTACGGCGCCTATACCCGCCTGGTGAACTCACGGCCTCTGGCGGGCCACGACAACCGCCTGACATTGGGGCTGACCTGGTCGGCCGGCACGGTGGATGCCAATAACTACGTCAATACGGGCGGCCACCGCGGCGCCAGGCTGTCGCAAACCAAAGACACTTCCGACAACGTGACGCTGTACGGCGAAAACGCTTTCGACATCGTGCCCGGCGTATCACTGATCGCCGGCATGCAGTATCTGCATGCGCGGCGCGAACGGGCCGACCGCTACAACGGCGGCCAGCCGCCCAGCCGTTCCGGCGACAAAAGCTATGATTTCTTCAACCCCAAATTGGGTCTGCTGTGGCAAGTCCAGCCCGGATGGCAGGTCTACGGGAATATATCGCGCAGCGCCGAGCCTCCGACTTTCGGCGACATGAATTTCGCAACGGCGAATGACCTGGATCGCCTGGAACCACAGCGTGCAACCACTTTCGAGATCGGCACGCGCGGCCACGCCGGCGACTTCGGCTGGGATGTCGCGCTATACCACGCCAGGATCAAGAACGAATTCCAGTGCATCAGTTCCATGTGGAATATTTGCGAGCAAACCACCAATCTGGACCGCAGCATCCACCAAGGGCTGGAACTGGGCATGCAGTGGACCGCCCTGCGCGGCCTTTTCGAGCAAGGCCCGCAAGGCGACAGCCTGCAGATCAAGGCCAGCTATACCTACAGCGACTTCCGCTTCGACGATGATCGCGTGTGGGGCAACAAGCAGATTCCGGGCGTTCCCCGGCACTACCTGCGCGCGGAAATCCTTTACAAACACTCCTCCGGCTACTATCTGGGACCGAATGTGGAATGGGTGCCCCAAGCCTATTATGTCGACAATGCCAACACCACCAGGACGGCCTCTTATGCCTTGCTGGGATTGCGGGCGGGCTGGGAAAAAGGGCCATACTCTTTTTACCTTGAAGGACGCAACCTGACCAATCGCCGCTACATCGCCAGCGCCAGCATCACCGACCGCGCCAACGCCGGCTCCACCCTGTTCGAGCCGGGCGCCGGCCGTGCGGTGTTCGCGGGCGTGCAACTGCGTTATTGAGGCCTTCGGCGCCGCCGATCAAACGTAACATAGCGTATTTAATGTTACGTATAGTATCCTTGGGAAAAACCATCTCCTACGGAGGACTGATGAACTCCAAGCATCTTGTATCGGCCCTGCTGGCTTCGCTTGCCGCGGGCCCTTGCCTTGCGGCGGAGGCAGCAAGCGAAGCCGGCCTTTACATCGGCGTGTTCGGCGGCACAGGCTCGGCCATCGCGACGAGCTTGCAGCAGCGGGGTGCGGTGCTGCTCGATAATTCCAGAAGACTGCCCATCAATGCCAGCGGCTCCACCGGCAGCGGCACGCATGTTTCCGTGGGCGGAGGGCAGCTAGGCTATGAATGGAAGCGCTGGGACTTGGGATCGTCCAGATGGGGCCTAAAGCCCGCCGCCGAACTGGAAGGCATCTACATCGGCAAGTATTCACCCACCGGCGAGATGCCCGTCATTCCGCGTGCCTTGGGAACCCAATACGTCACCCTGCCCATGACCGCCGGCGTGCTGCTGGCCAACGCGGTGCTCACCTTGCAAACCCCGTATTCGAACACGCTTTTTCCTTATATCGGCGCCGGCGCGGGCGTGGCGTTCATGTCCATCAAGGGATCGGATTCCGCAAACCCATCCGAACCCGGCATCAACCATTTCAACTCCGATCCGGACGCCTCGAAGTCCGCTTTCGCCATGCAACTGAAGGCGGGCATCAAGGCGGAAGTGAACAAAAACCTGCGCCTGTTCGCGGAATACAGATACCTTTCCATCGATTCCACCCGCTACACCTTCGGGTCGACCAATTACCCCGGGGTGCATCTTCCCACGACGAGCTGGCGCGTCGACTTGGGGCGCCAGCACTACAATCTATTTGTGGCCGGCCTGCAATATAAGTTCTGAAGAACAGTCACAGCGAGCGTATGTGCTGCGCCATGCGTTCACGCATGGCTGTGTCCGGCAAGTCGCCAAAGGCGGCGCCCATGTTGTCCACGGCATTCCTGGCGCGGCTGGTGGCGGGCGTGGCGCAGGTCACGGCCGGGTGGGACACCACGAATTTCAGGAAAAACTGGCCCCAGGAACGGATGCCCAGCTCCCCCGCCCATGCCGGCACCTCGTGGCCTTTCACCACATCCCAAAGACGCGTGCGGCCGAAAGGCGCGTACGCCAGGACCGCAATGCCGCGGTCCAGCGCCAGCGGGAATATGCGCTCTTCCATGACCCGGTTGTCGATGGCGTAATCCACGCCGATGAAATCCAGGCGTTCATCGCGCATTACTTTTTCAAGCTGCTCGTACTGGCGGGGAAATGTAGTCGTCACGCCCAGATAACGGATCCGTTTTTCGTCGCGCAGGGACTTGAGCAGCGGCAACTGCGTGGGCACATCGCCCAGGTTGTGGACCTGGATCAGGTCGATCACGGGCTTGCCGACCGCTTTGAACGAGGCCTCGAGCTGCGCCTTGGCTTGCCCGACATCCGCCTTCCCTCCTCCGAACCCGGCAACGTTGACCTTGGTCGCCCAGAACACTTTGTCGGCGATATGCAGTTCATTGACGATTTTCCCCGCCACGGCTTCCGATGCGCCATAGCCGGGCGCCGTGTCGAAAACCGTGCCGCCATGTTCGACGAAAGCGTGGAACACCTCTTTCAGCCCTTCCACCTCCGCCGCGCCCGCGGCGCTGGAGAAGGTAGCGGAGCTGCCCAGGCCCACCACGGGAAGCCGCTCGCCGGACGATGGGATGGGCCTTGTGATTAGAGAGCCCGATTGTTGGTTCGCCCGCGACAGGCGCGGCGCAAACAGAGAACCCGCGCCCGCTGCGAGACACAAAGCCAGATAATCACGCCGAGAAATCATGCCTGAACTCCTTTATTTGGATGAATGACAAGGAGGCGTAGCGGCGGGAAGAGGCTGGGGCGCGCCCGCGACGGCAATCCCCTGCTGTGCGCGCCCCAGCCAAAGCCCGAGCGCCGCCCAGACGACGGCCAAGGGCACGGCCACGCTGGCTACGGCGGCCAGCCCCATGCCCAGGCGTCCCAATGCCCCCTCCAACTGAGCGCCGGCCACATCGCCCGCGCGATAGACGAAAGTATCGATCACCGCCTTGGCCTTGTATTTGTCCTCGGCGCTGACCACGGTGAACAGTGTTTCCCGCGCCGGGCGCATGATGGCGCGCTGCACCGCGCGGAACGCCGACTCGAACATGATCAGGGCGGCCAGCGAGCCCGCCAGGGCCAGGCCCACGAAGCCCAGGAGCGTGGTCAGGGGCAGCAGCGCCAAGGTGATGTGGACGCCAAGACGCTTCATCAAATGGCCCGACACCAAAACCTGGATCACCAGCGTTGCGACTTGCGTGATCACGTCGATCTGGGCGAACAGCGTGGTGCGGCTGTCCATTTCATTATGCAGGGCGGCCACCATCTGCAGGCGCGTGAAGTAAAGAAAGGTCGCCATGACCGCCAGGATCACGACATAGGCGGCTATCCCCAGCAAGTACCTGGATTGGAACACGGCCTTGAGGCCGTCCCATGCGCCGCCGCCGATGAGCTCTGCGTCCGGCCGGCCCGCCGGCCCGCCGCTTTCCGCGGGCGCCGATCGGGCCGGTTGCAGCCGGATGAGCACGCCGGCGAGGCAGAGCGCCAATATCAGGAAACCGGCGGATATCAGCAGCAACGCCGGCGTACCCACCACCTTGGCCAGTATGGAAGACAGCCACGGCCCAAAGACGGCGCCCAGGGTGCCGCCCACGGCGATCAAAGCGAAGAAGCGCTTGCTCTGTTCCAGCGAGAAGCTGTCGGACATCAGCGCCCAGAACACCATGGAGGAGAACAGATTGAAGACGCTGAACCAGACGTAGAACACTTGGCCGGTGGCTACCCCGATCACGTCTGGCGTCAGCGCGATCAACAAATAAAAGACCCCCAGACTGCCGGCAAAGAACAGATAAGTGGCGGCAATGAATACGATGCGCCGAAAACGGCTGACCAGCAGGCCGAAAACCGGATTGACCAGCAGGGTAACCACCGCCGTGCCGACGAAGAGCCAGCGCACGGCATCCAGACCGCCGCGCATGCCCAGAGCCTCGCGCGCCGGGCGCAGCATCATCAGCGCCGTCAGGACGCAAAAGAAAAACGCCATGGCCAAAGCCACCGGCAAGACCTCTGAGCGGCGAACGTTGAAGACGCCTTGTAATGTCATGGCCATGTGCCGCCCTTTTTCACGCTCGGCGCCCGCCGGGAAACCCGCCTGGTCCCGGCTACGATCCAGAACAATGGGTAACAGTGTGCGAATTCAAGCGGAATAGTATATCCGCCCCGGCGCGTCCCGTATGCATTCATCGACGCCCCGGATGAGGAAAATCAGCCGCCTTTGGATTTCCCGCCGGCGGCGCCGGGAATTTCGCCGGGCGGATTGCAAACGGCGTTTTTTGCTCCTATCCTATTGGCAACTGGCTGCGCCGCGGCGCCGGCACGCACCGGGTTCCACCCGTGCCTCGCCGCGGCTGCAAACGGCAAGCACTGCCGCACGATTAGGATGCAATCCATGACATTCCGCAAGCCCGTTGACTCAGCGTGGGCTGAAGCCATCAATCTGCTGGAACAGGCGGACCGCCTGCACAGGCAATTCTTCCGCTTGAGCCCCGGCCGCAATTCCGGCCCGACCTGGGAACCTCCGGTCGATATTTTCGAGACCAATCGCAGCCTCCTGGTGCTTGCGGCCTTGCCCGGGGTCGCCCCGGACCAGGTCAAAGTCGTCATCGACGGCAACGCGCTCGTCATACTGGGCCAGCGCCCCTTGGCCGCTCCCACTTCGGCGCAGATCCGCCGCATCGAAATTCCCTATGGCCGCTTTGAACGGCGCATCGAACTGCCGCCGGGCCACTTCGAGATTCAAGAGTCCACGCTGGCCGATGGCTGCCTGCGCTTGAGTTTATTGAAACGTACTTAGCAAACTTACCCACAAGGCTGGCAAACCATGGCAAACGACAGCCCCGACCAAACCCCCGGCGGTGCGCCGCATGCGACAGAATCCGCGGCGCCGGAAAAAAAGACGGCGGCTCCGGCCATCGCTATTCCGGAAGGCGCGCTGATCATCATCCCTGTGCGCAACCTGGTGCTGTTCCCGGGCCTGGTGGTGCCCATCACCATCGGGCGCGACAGTTCCGTGGCGGCTGCGCAGGAAGCCGCGCGCTCCGGACGCCAGGTGGGCGTGCTGCTGCAGAGACAGGCGGAGGCGAACGACCCCACGCCGGACGAACTGTTTCGCGTGGGCACCGTCGCCAGCATTCTGCGCTACGTCACGGCGCCTGACGGCTCGCACCATATCATCTGCCAAGGCGAGCAGCGCTATCGCGTGAAAGACTTCCTGCCCGGATACCCCTTCCCGGTCGCCTCGGTGGAGCGCTATGAAGAACAGAAAGATTCCAGCGTGCACATCGAAGCGCTCATGGTCCAGTTGAAGACCCGCAGCGCCGAGATACTCCAGATGCTGCCCCAGGCGCCGGCGGAAGTCATGGCCACGGTGCAGAACATTTCGTCGCCGTCCATGTTGACCGACTTCATCGCCGGCGTCATGGACCTGAAGCCGGAAGAAAAACAGGACATTCTGGAAACCATGGACCTGGAAGCGCGCATGAGCAAAGTGCTCGGCCTCCTGGTCCACAACATCGAGGTCCTGCGCGTCAGCCAGGACATCGATCAGCGCACCAAGGAACGCTTCGAAGACCGGCAACGCGAAATCCTGCTGCGCGAGCAACTGAAAACCATACAGAAGCAGCTCGGCGAAACAGAGGGCAACGAGGCGGAGATCGCCCAGATTGAAGAAAAAATCACCCGGGCCAAGATGCCCGAAGACATCGAAGCCCAGGTGCGCAAGGATCTCAGGCGCCTGCAGCACATGACCGAGGCATCGGCCGAATATTCCATGCTGCGCACGTATCTCGACTGGGTCACCGAACTGCCCTGGTCGGTCACCACCGACAGCCGCATCGACATCGCCGAGGCGCGCGCCATCCTGGATCAGGATCATTACGGCCTGCTCAAGATAAAACGCCGCATTCTTGAATATCTGGCCGTGCAAAAGCTCAACCCGACAGGCAAGAGCCCCATCCTCTGCTTTGCCGGCCCCCCGGGCGTAGGCAAGACCTCGCTGGGGCAAAGCATCGCCAAGGCGACCGGACGCAAATTCGCCCGCATCAGCCTGGGCGGCGTTCACGACGAGGCCGAAATACGCGGCCACCGGCGCACCTACATCGGCGCGATGCCGGGCAANNCCTACATCGGCGCCCTGCCCGGCAACATCATCCAGGCCATACACAAGGCAGGCTCCAGGAATTGCGTCCTGATGCTCGATGAAGTCGACAAGCTGGGGACCGGCATACATGGGGATCCCGCTTCGGCCTTGCTCGAAGTGCTCGATCCCGAGCAGAACAGCAGCTTTCGCGATAACTACCTGGGTTTGCCCTTCGACCTGTCGCAGGTGATGTTCATCACCACGGCCAATATGCTCGATACCATTCCCGTGCCGCTGCGCGACCGCATGGAAGTGATCCAGCTGCCGGGCTACACCGAGGAAGAAAAAATCCAGATCGCCAAACGCTACTTGCTCGCGCGGCAGCTGACCGCCAACGGCCTGACGCCGGAACAATGCGACATGACCGATGAAGCGCTGCGCACCATAGTCCGCAAATACACGCGCGAGGCCGGGGTGCGCAACCTCGAGCGCGAAATCGGCAGCGCCCTGCGTCATGCCGCCATGCGGATCGCCGAAGGGACGGCCGAACGCGTGACGATAGGCGTGGACGAACTGCACGCGGCGCTCGGGCCCGAAAAATTCGAAAGCGAAATCGCCATGCGCACCAGCCTGCCCGGCGTGGCGACCGGCCTGGCCTGGACTCCGGTGGGCGGCGACATCCTGTTCGTCGAAGCCAGCCGCACTCCGGGCAACGGCAAACTGATACTTACCGGGCAACTGGGCGATGTCATGAAGGAAAGCGTGCAGGCCGCGCTCACCCTGGTCAAGGCCCGTTCCGAGCGCCTCGATATCGCACCCGGTGTTTTCGAAAAGACCGACATCCACGTGCACGTTCCGGCCGGCGCCATTCCCAAGGACGGACCCAGCGCCGGCGTGGCCATGTACTGCTGCCTGCTTTCGCTGTTGAGCAATACGCCGGTACGCAGCGACCACGCCATGACGGGCGAAATCAGCCTGCGCGGCCTGGTGCTGCCCGTGGGAGGGATCAAGGAAAAAGTGCTGGCGGCCCTGCAGGCCGGCATCACCACGGTCCTTCTACCCAGGCGCAACCAGCGCGATCTGGAGGACATTCCTGAAGAGGCGCGCAACCGCTTGCGCTTCATCTGGCTGGATACCGTGGATGACGCCGCCCAAGCCGCCCTGGAAGCGCCCGCCGCCCTGGCGGAGCACTAGCCGCCTGGCGGGCTCAGTTCGGCAGCCACGCCCCCAAGGCGACGAAAATCCCCCCGCATAGCCGGTTGAACTGCTTGCCCCATCGGGCAAGCCAGGGCTTTACCCGGTGGGCCGAGGCGGCGATCAGCCATTCCGTCATGAATTCCACCGCCGCGAAAGTGCCGGCCATGATCAGGAACTGCAGGAACAGACTGCGCGCCGGATCGATAAACTGCGGCAGAAAAGCACTGAAGAACAGCAAGGCCTTGGGATTGCTCAGGGCCGATAGGCACCCTTGCCGGAACAAAGAAGCGCCGCTGCGCGCCTGGATATCCCGCGGCTCGGCCGCCGCGATAGGCGCCGAGCGCCATACCTGTATGCCCAGCCACACCAGATAGGCCCCGCCCAGCCATTTCAGCACGATCAGCCACCGCGCCGACGCCTGCAGCAGCGCGCCGATGCCGAACATGGAAAGCGCGATTACCAGCACGAAGCCCAGCGAGCCGCCGGCAATGGTATACAGCGTCCGCCGCCGTCCATGCAGGGCGCCATGCGTAAGCGCCAGCAAGCCGTTGGGGCCGGGAGACAGCGACAGGCCCGCGGCGGCGAGCAGATAGATCAACCAGGTTTCCAATGCCATTGCATATTGTCCTTGCGTTGCTTTTTTTCCTTGTGCGGGCTTATTGCCCTGGCGCCGCTGCTCGCCCTTGCTTTCTGTTCTTGCCGCCGGCCGCGATCGGAAATGATACGCTATTCATTGCTTCCCGGGGCGTCTTCGAACGCCTGCCTTCGAATACCCGCCTGGATGAAACGGGTTGCATGCGGGCAAGCTGCAGTAAGATCATATGCATCCGGCATGGGAAATTTCTATGGACAAGAAGCGCGGCGGCACGATACGGGTCGGCATAGGCGGATGGGCCTATGAGCCGTGGCGCGGCAGCTTCTACCCCGAGAAGCACCCGCAAAAGCGCGAGCTCGAGTACGCCAGCCGCAAGCTCACGTCTATAGAGATCAACAGCACCTACTATAGCCCGCAGAAGCCCGCAACATTCGCCAGGTGGCACGAAGAAACTCCCGATGATTTCGTCTTCTCGGTCAAAGCTCCGCGCTATGTCACCAATCGGAGGATCCTGGCCGACGCCGGGGCGACGATCGAGCGCTTCCTGGCCGGCGGCCTGACGGAGCTGAAGCACAAGCTCGGTCCGATCAACTGGCAATTCATGCCAGGCAAAGCGTTCGATGCCGCCGACTTCGAGGCTTTCCTCAGGCTGCTTCCGCGTGAGGTCGACGGCCTGGCTCTGCGGCATGCGGTGGAAGTGCGCCACGATAGTTTCCAAACGCCCGAATTCATCGCCCTGGCGCGGCAATATGAGGTCGCCGTGGTGGTGGGCGCTGATTCGGGACATCCGCTGATCGCGGACGTCACAGCGCCCTTCGTCTATGCCCGGCTGATGGGCACGCGACAGGGAGTAGACCTGGGCTATCCCGCCGCCGCCCTGGAGCTCTGGGCCCGGCGCGCGAAAACCTGGGCGCAAGGCGCGGCGCCGGATGACCTGCCGCGTCTTGCGCCCGGCCTGCCCCGCGGCGGCAAGCGCGATGTCTATGTTTACGTGATCGGCGGCAACAAGGTGGTCAATCCTCTCGCGGCAATGTCGCTCATTGAACGCGTGGCTTGAAGGCGGACGTGGATGCAAGGCCTTGATGCGGGCCCGCATCAAGGCGCTATTCAGGATGGGCACCGAGTCGTGCACTGACTTATGTGCCGGCTTGCGTGTTGGCTTGTGTGCTGACTGGCATCCGGGCAAGCGGAAGAATGCTGCATCGGCCTCAAGCGCTGCATCAGCGTCCATGCATTCGGTATGGCCGCGCCGCGAGCAGTATTGTCGAAGATGCACCAAACCTGCCGGCCCGCCCGGCGCGCGGCGGCTATTCGCGGGGCCAGCGCTTCGATGAACGCGTCGCTATACGCCGAATAGTAGATCTCCGGCGCGCCGTGCAAGCGGATATACAAGGTATGAGGATGGCCCGCCGGCTCTACGCCGGGCACTGGCAAAGGATCCGCATGGACGCAGGCGACGCCCGCGTCCCGCAGCATATCGGCCGCCTCGGTGGTGAACCAGCTTGCATGGCGGGGCTCGCATACGACCGGAACGCTCGTGAGGCCGCGCAGCACGGCAAAAAAGCCCAGCGCCTCGTGCCTGTTCAGCGCCAGGCTGGGAGGAAGCTGCAGCAGCAGGCGCCCAAGCTTGTCGCCCAGGCCGGCCGCCTGATCGACGAAGGCGCCCAGGGCGGCATCCGCCTGGCGCAGCCGGAGCTCATGCGTAACAGCGCGAGGAATCTTGACGCAAAACCGGAATGCCGCAGGCACGCTCGCGGCCCACCGGGCATAGGTTTTGGCCTGATGGGGCCGATAGAACGAGGAATTGATTTCCACCGACGGAAACAATTGAGCGTATCGCTCGAGATGGCTGCCTTCAGCGGGGAATAGCGCGGCCACTTTGGAAGACAGCGCCCAGCCGGCGCAACCGACATAAACCGGCAGCGCGGCGGATGGGTTCGATTGGACGGCGGTCTTGTTCATGGGCGTCATTCTTGGCCATGAGCTGTGGCCATGAGCTTTGTTCCGGCCATGGGTTCCATACTTGGCCATGAGCTTCAGCGGCGAAGGCGCACATGCCTCAGCAATCGCCATTCCCGTGCTTCCCTGCACTTTCCCGCCGGCATGCAAGAGCAGCCGCCGGAAACATGGCCCAGCGGGATGTAGCTCGCGCAACTTCAAGAAACTTTGATCTGCGGCAATTACCGCCGGCTCGCGCGGCAGTAAGATAGTAATCAATCACTTACTTTGAGAAGCGCGAACAATGAGCGGACGCCCCAAATACTTGCCGGCGGACGAGCGGCGCGCGGCCACGGTGGAAGCCGTGATCGATCTCGCCGCCGAACAAAACCCCAGCGACATCACAACCGCCGCCATCGCGCAGCGCATGGGCCTTACCCAGGGCGCGCTTTTCCGGCATTTCTCAACCAAAGACGCCATCCTGCAGGCGGTGATGGCCTGGGTCACGCAACGCCTGCTGGCCCGGGTGGACAAGGCCGCGGAAGGCGCCGCATCCCCGCTTGCGGCGCTCGAGGCGATCTTCATGGCGCATGTCGACTTCGTGTCTCAACACCCCGGCGTGCCAAGAATGCTCTTCGGCGAATTGCAACGGCCGGGGGAAACCCGACCCAAACAGACGGTGCAGACCTTGGTCCATCATTATCGCGAACGCCTGCAACGCCTGCTCGAAGAAGGCAAGTCGCAAGGCGAACTCGACCCGGAGCTCGACGCGGAGGCCGCCGCCATCCTGTTCATCGGCGCCATCCAGGGGCTGGCGATGCAGTCTTTGCTGGCGGGCGATCTGGCGCACATACGCCGCGACGCGGCAGGCGCATTCTCCATCTACCGCCGTGGCATAGGAGCGCGTCCATGAGCGTCCGCCACGCCACGGCGAAACGCCTGCTGCTCATCGCCATTGCGGTCATCACCGCAGGCGTCGCCGTCTACTTTTGGATGCAGCGCAGCGGCAAAGAAAACGGCCCTCTGCGCCTGTATGGCAACATCGAGATCCGGGAAGTGCAACTGGCCTTCCGCCAACCTGGGCGGGTGGCGCAGATGGCGTTCGACGAAGGCGATGCCGTCGACGCCGGTGCGCGCATGGCCGCGCTCGACGCCCGGCCCTATCGCGAAGCCCTGGCCGCGTCCGAAGCCGTGGTGCAAGTGGCGCAGGCGGAACTCGCCAAGCTGCGCGGCGGCCTGCGTCCCCAGGAAATCACCCAGGCCAGGGAAACCCTCAATCAGGCATTGGCGGCGGCGAACGATGCCGAGCGCAATTACCGCCGCCAGAGCGGCCTGCTGGCATCGGGCGCCAGTAGCCAGCGCACGGTCGATGCGGCGCGCACCGCGCACGATCGGGCCGCCGCGGCGGTGAAATCCGCGCAGGCCGCCCTGTCACAGGCCACGGAAGGTTTCCGCAGCGAAGACATCGCGGCGGGCGAAGCGCGGCTGGCCGCCGCCCAGGCAGCGCGCGATCAAGCCGCCACCGCCCTGGCTGATACGGAACTGCTGGCGCCCAGCGCCGGCACCGTCATCGCCCGGGTACGCGAGCCGGGCAGCATGGTCGCCAGCCAAAGCACGGTCTACAGCTTGAGCCTGGATGCGCCGGTCTACGTGCGCGCCTATGTCGGCGAGCCTAATCTGGGCCGCATCGCGCCCGGAACGCGTGTGCGCGTGCACAGCGATTCATCCGCCAAGGCTTATCCAGGCCGGATCGGCTTCATTTCCCCTAGGGCGGAATTTACCCCCAAGACGGTGGAAACCACCGACCTGCGCACCGAGCTGGTTTATCGCTTGCGGGTGGTGATCGACGATCCGGATGCCGCCCTCCGGCAAGGCATGCCGGTGACCGTCGAGGTCGACACCCAGGCGGACGCCGTTCCGCGCGTCGAGGGCTCATGACATGTCCGCCGGGCTTATTCCTTCCATTACACCGCCTGCTGATGACGGCGGCGCCGCTGTCCTCATCGACGGCGTGGACAAATATTTTGGCCGCGTGCACGCCTTGCGTGCTTTGAGCGCGCGCATTCAGTACGGTCGCCTGACCGGCCTCGTCGGCCCCGACGGAGCCGGCAAGACCACACTGATGCGCATACTAGCCGGCCTGCTGGCGCCCAATGCCGGCCGGGTCACCCTGGCCGGCTACGACGTGCTGCGGGACAACGATGCCATACATGTCGCCAGCGGCTACATGCCGCAGCGCTTCGGCCTGTATGAAGACCTGTCGGTGATGGAAAACATGCGCCTGTATGCGCAATTGCGCGGCCTCGCCGCCGGCCGCAACGACGAGCTCTTCGCCGAGCTGCTCGACTTCACGCGCCTCGGCCCGTTCACCCAGCGGCTGGCCGGCAAGCTTTCCGGCGGCATGAAGCAAAAGCTCGGCCTGGCCTGCGCGCTCATGGCGCGACCCAGGGTGCTGCTGCTGGATGAGCCCGGAGTGGGCGTCGATCCGGTCAGCCGCCAGGATTTATGGCGCATGGTCCAGGCCCTTACCGACAAGGGGATGGCCGTGGTGTGGTCGACCGCCTATCTCGACGAGGCCGNNAGGCCGAGCGCTGCGAAAGCGTGCTATTGCTGAATCAGGGCCGGCTCTTGTTCGATGGCCCGCCGCGGGAGCTGACCGCGCAGCTCGAGGGGCGCAGCTTCCGGCTGGAAAATGTGGGCGCCGATCGCCGGTCGGTCCTGACCAGGGCGCTCGACCTGGACAGCGTGAGCGATGGCGTGATTCAGGGCGCCGGCGTGCGCGCAGTACTGCGCAAGGGCGCCGACCCGGCGCCGATCAAGGCGCTGGCCGATCAGTTGCAAGTGCGTCTGGCGCCGGTGCCGGCGCGCTTCGAGGACGCCTTCATCGATCTGCTCGGCGGCGGCCCCGGCGGTACGTCGCAGCTTGCCGAGCGCCTGTCACCGGTCGAACTGGGCTCTCAGATCGCCGTCTCCTGCCGCAACCTCACCAAGCGCTTCGGCGAATT
>DJWC01000092.1:18227-18358 GCA_002441445.1 Pusillimonas sp. UBA6240 | reverse complement strand
AGCACCGCGCGCTCGTAGTCCAGGCCGCTCATCAATACCTTGACGCCGCCATTGAGCTGGCCCAGGATGTTTTCTTCGGGGACTTCACAGTCCTGGAAGACCAATTCGCCGGTGTGGCTGCCGCGCATGCC
>DJWC01000092.1:865-18201 GCA_002441445.1 Pusillimonas sp. UBA6240 | reverse complement strand
TTGGTGATCCACATCTTGGTGCCGTTGAGGACGTAGCGGTCGCCCTTCTTGTCGGCGCGCAACTTCATGCTGACCACGTCGGACCCCGCGCCAGGCTCGCTCATGGCCAGGGCGCCCACATGCTCGCCCGATATCAGCTTGGGCAGATAGGCCTGTTTCTGTGCTTCGGAGCCGTTGCGATGGATCTGGTTGACGCACAGGTTGGAATGCGCGCCATAGGACAGGGCTATGGAAGCGCTGGCGCGCGAGATTTCCTCCATGGCGATCATGTGCGCCAGATAGCCCATGTTGGAACCGCCATAGGCTTCGTCCACGGTCATGCCCAGTACGCCCAAGTCGCCGAACTTGCGCCATAAATCCATCGGGAACTGATCGCTGCGATCCGCTTCAGCGGCGCGCGGAGCGATCTCGGCCTGCGCAAAGTCGCGGACCGCATCGCGCAGCATGTCCAAGTCGGAACCCAAGTCGAAATTCAGGCCGGGAAGGGTCATCATCATCTCCAGAGAGTGGTCGGTCGAGGCCGGCATGGGCAAGTAGCGGAAGCGCTTATGCTTGCATGCTATTTATATTACGTTTACGTAAACGTAAACTAGCCGGGTTTTCCCTTATGTTGCACTGCCGCATCGTTGATCTCATTCGCCCATCCGGCGCGCCAACAGCGCGTCGCAGGCTTCCTGCTGGCGGCGGATTTCAGCCAGCGTGTCGTCGATGTCCCGGCGCTGCTGTTCCAGCATGCTGCGATGCTTTTCCAGCACCTGCAAGTAATGGCGCAGTTGCGCCGTGCTGGTGCCGGGGCCGTCGTACATATTGATCAGGCTTAGAATTTCGCTGAGCTGCAGGCCCAGGCGCTTGCCGCGCAGGGCCAGCTTCAGGCGCGTGCGGTCGCGAGCCAGATAGACACGGTTGCGGCCCTCGCGTTGCGGGCTGACGATGCCCTGGTCTTCGTAGAAGCGCAGGGTGCGCGGAGTGATGGAGAACTCCTGGGCTAGTTCGGAGATGGTCCACGTGGGCTCGGTCATGGCGATGCTGCAGTTTACGTTAACGTAAATTATGATGCCATAATATATGGTCCAGGCCTACAGGAAAATTAGGCGACCCGAAATCAGGCGACCCCGAACGCATACGGAGACACGATGAATTTGAACGAGCAGAAACTGGAATACCCTTGGGGCGACGCGCTGCCCGAACCTGGCCGCGCGTTGCAAGTGGCCGACGGCTTGCGGTGGATACGCATGCCGCTGCCCTTCGCGCTGGACCACATCAACCTGTGGCTGTTGCGGGACGAAATCGATGGCCGGCAAGGCTGGACGATCGTCGACTGCGGCGTGACGCGGGATGAAGTCAAGGCTTTGTGGGAGCAGGTATTCGCCGAAGCGCTGGACGGCCTGCCGGTGCTGCGCGTCATCGCCACCCATATGCATCCGGACCACATCGGCCTGGCGCATTGGCTGTGCGAACGCTGGGGCGCGCCGTTGTGGATCACCATGACCGATTACGCCGTGGCGCGGCTGTGGTCGCGCCCGCCCGTCGAGGGCGTGACGACCGGCGGGCCCAATGGCCAGTCGGCGGTGGAGCATTTCACCCGGCATGGGCTGACCGATCCGGACGCCAAAGAAAAAATCCGCCAGCGGGCCGGCTACTATCCCAGCCTGGTGCCGGATGTGCCGGCCCGCTTCCGTCGCATCATGAACGGCGAGCGCATCGCCATAGGCGGGCGCGAATGGCGGGTGATCGTCGGCTATGGGCACGCGCCGGAGCATGCATCGCTGTACTGCGACACCTTGCATGTGCTGATCTCGGGCGATATGGTGCTGCCGCGCATCTCCACGAATGTCAGCGTGTTCGACTACGAGCCGGAAGGCAATCCCTTGCCCTTGTATTTGAATTCGCTGCGCGCGTACGACGACTTGCCCGAAGACACGCTGGTGCTGCCTTCCCATGGCCGCCCGTTCCGCGGGCTGCACGAACGCATCGCCCAACAGCACGCGCACCACGCCGACCGCTTGCGGGAAGTGCTGGACGCCTGCGCCCAGCCGCACAGCGCCGCTGATATCGTGCCCGTGCTGTTCAAGCGCCAGTTGGATGTGCACCAGTTGACTTTCGCCATGGGCGAGGCGCTGGCCCACCTGCATGCCCTGTACTTCGACGGCAAACTGACCCGCAGCATGGACGGGAACGGCGTGCTGCGTTTCCAGCGCGCCTAGCCGGGTTCGCGTTTCCGCGGCGGGCTGTGCCAGCGCGCTTAACGCTCGCTCAGCACCAGTTTGATGGCCAGCCCCAGGAACACCACGCCGGCGGCACGGTTCAGCAGGCGCTGCGCGCGCGCCGATTGCCGCATGCGTTCGCCCAGCATGCCGGCGAACCAGGCGATGGCGCCGAACACCAGCAGCGTGGCCAGTATGAACAGACCGCCCAGGCTGAGTATCTGCGGCACGATGGAGCCGCGCGCCGGCGCCGTGAATTGCGGCAGGAAGGCCAGGAAGAAGAGCGTGACCTTGGGGTTGGTCAAATTCATGACGATGCCGCGCCGGTACAGTTGGCCGGCGCCCAGGCGCAGCGGCAGGCCGCCGGCATGGGCCTCGCCCTTGCTGCGCAGCGCGCCCCATGCAAGCCATGTCAGGTAGGCCGCGCCGGCGAGCTTGAGCATGGTGAATGCGGCTTCCGAGGCCGTGAGCACCGCGGCCAGGCCCGCCGCCACGGCGAAGGTATGGCCCAGCAGGCCGGTGCACAGTCCCAGCACCACCAGCATGCCCGACGTCCGTCCCGCGGTGGCGGATTGCACCATCACAAACAGGTTGTCCGGCCCCGGCGCAAGCGCCAGCAAAACGGCAATGCCGAAAAAGGACAGCGCGATTTCATAAGTAAGCATGGGCAGGCCGGGGGTCGATCAACTATTATCAAGGCTGCAAAATTTTAACGCCTGGCTTCCGTGCTGCTTTAATAAGCACGGCGCCATGCATGTTCCCGTACGCGTCAGCGCGTCTTCTATCCTACGTCACACGACAATTCGCCATGGCAGAATCTACTCCCCTACGCTTGGACACCGTGTTGCAGCACACCGGCGTCGCCGAATTCCATCCCCTTACCGGAGCCGCGCCGGTGGCCCTGCCTTCCTTGCGTACCAGCACCGTGCGCTTCAAGAACCTGGATGCGCTGGAAAAGGCCCAGGCGGGCAAGGCCAAGGGCGAGCGTAGCGTCACCTATGGGCGCGTGGGCATGGACACCCATGCCGCCCTGGAGCAGGTCTTTTGCGAGCTCGAAAGCGCGCAGCGCGCTTTTCTGGCATCGTCGGGGCTGGGCGCGATCACGCTGGCGCTATTGGCCATGCTGGACAGCAAGGACCATGTCCTGATCGCCGACTGCGCCTATGGGCCGGTGCGCTATCTGGACAAGGTGGTGCTCGGCCGCATGGGCATAGAAGCCTCGTACGTCCGGGCGAGGGTGGACGCGCTCGAGGCCCAGCTGCGGCCCAATACGCGCGCCTTGTACGTCGAGTCGCCGGGTTCGCTGCTCTTCGAGATGCTGGATATCCCCGCCCTGGCGGAATTTGCACGCCGGCACAAATTATTGCTGATCACCGACAATACCTGGGGATCCGGCTATATCTACCGCCCGCTGGATCTGGGCGCCGATATCTCGGTGGTGGCGGGCACCAAGTACGTGGGCGGGCATTCCGACCTGATGCTGGGCGCCGTCATGGCCAAGGATCCGGCCATCATCAGGCGCCTGAACGACAATCACTATGCCATGGGCTATTCGGTCAGCGCGGACGATGCCTGGCTGGCGATGCGCGGCGCGCGCACGCTGCCCCTGCGCATGCGCCAGACGGCGGAAAATGCCTTGCGGGTATGCGAATTCCTGGCTGGCTGCAAGGAAACCGCGCGCATCTACCATCCCGCCTGGCCGGCGGACCCCGGCCACGCATTATGGCAACGGGACTGCACGGGGTCTAACGGCATGCTGTCGGTCGAACTGAAGCTGGGCCCCGCCGCCGCACGGCGCTTCGTGGATGGCCTGACCTTGTTCGGCATCGGCTTTTCGTGGGGCGGTTTTGAAAGCCTGGTGCAGCTCGTGGACCGCCAGGCCATCGCCTGCCATGGCTACTGGCAGGCCAGCGACCATGCGGTCGTGCGTATGCATATCGGGCTGGAGTCTCCCGATGACCTGATCGCGGATATCAAGAACGCGTTGGATTTGGCGGCCAATCATGGATAAAGCGATGCACGGCTCCGCTTCCATCATTCTTCCCGACGCAATAAGCAGCCATGAAGATGTCGAGCGGTTGAAGGCCGCGTCTCGCGAAGAGCGCAGCCCTTGCGGCGAGGGCAGCCTGGCCTGGCGCATCTGGGGAGCCGGCGGCGAACCCGTGGTGCTATTGCACGGCGGCTCCGGAAGCTGGTTCCATTGGTCGCGCAATATCGCCGCGCTCGTGCGCGCCGGCCGTACGGTATACGTGCCGGATTTGCCCGGCTGCGGCGAATCCAGCCTTCCTCCCGTCGGTTTCGATGCCGATGCGCATACAGAATGGGTTCTATTGGGCCTGGATCAGCTGCTCGGGTCATCCGCCGAATATGATCTCGTCGGCTTTTCTTTCGGTTCCATGGTGGCCACCTTCGTCGCCGTCCAGAACCCGTCCAGGGTCCGGCGGCTCGTCCTCATCGGCGCGCCCGCTCTCAGCGCTACACCCGGTCCGCGTGTCGAACTTACCGCGTGGCGCGCGCTGCCGCCGGGTCCGGAAGTGCGCAAAGCGCTGAAGCACAATCTGCGCGCCATCATGTTTGCGCGCGATGAATCGATCGAGGATTTCGTCGTGGACTTTTACGGGGCGGACGCCGAGCGGGACCGCATCCCCAACCGCCAGCTTTACAAGACGGACATCCTGCTGCGGCAAATGCCCCAGCTACGCTGCCCGGTGTGGGGAATATGGGGAGCGCAAGACGCGCTGCTTCGGGGATGTATCGAGACGGTCATGGACGGCCTGTCGCACGCCCCGCGATTCCAGTCCATGACGCTGATCCCGCGTGCGGGACACTGGGTCCAGTTCGAATCGCCCGAGCGGTTCGATCAAGCCCTGCTGCAGGCGCTGCACGGCTGACCGGCTTGCTTATCGCCATCTCGACCAGCCTCTGCGCTTCGGCGATGATGCCTCATTGGTGCGCGAGGCCTCATCTCCGGGCGCCGGGCGGCTGCGGCGCGCCGCGGGATCGCTGTTCCAAAACGGTCGTCACGTAATGGTGGAACACCTTGCTGGTCGGGCCAAGCTGCCGGTTTGATAGGGTAAGCAGCCCCAGCTTGCGCGTTATCGTCGGACCGGTAAGGGGTACGAAGCTCATCATTCCTGAATTGCGGGCTGGAAAGATCAGTTCCGGCAATATGGTGATGCCTATGCCCGCTTCCACCATGGCAAGCAAGGAGGTCGTGGTGGGAACGAAGAAGTGGCTTGCATGTTCGATATGCCGGCGAGTAGGGCCGGTAATCAGGTTCATGGTGCCGTTGCCTATCAGGCGCTCGCCTTCCAGGCTTTTCCAGTTGAGGCTGGCGTGGCGCGCCAAGGGGCTGTGTTTATTGCATATGACGCCCATCGTGTCCCGGTGAAGCTCCTGAAAACGTAAACGTTGATCGGGAACAATATGCCCGCAGAAGCCGAAATCGGTCTGGCCGGCCAGGACCGCATTTCTAATGAATTCCGTGTGGCCGTCGCTGATATGTATCTCCACTTCGGGAAAGTCGGCAACGAAGCGTTTGATGGCGACGGGCAGCACTGACCGCGCGAAAGAGGGCACGGCCATCAAACGCAGGACACCTTTTTTCCCGTTCGCGGTATCGATCGCCTGAGCCAGGGACCGGTCGTATTCGTTCAGCAGGTGACGGGCGATTTCATAAAAAGCCAGCCCGTAGTGGCTCGGCCGCGAACCCGATCCGGGTTCGAACAACTGGGCGCCCAGCTGTTTTTCCAATTCCTTTACCGCCACGGAGATAGCCGGCTGGCTCCTGTACAGGCTTTGGGCCGCCGCTTTAAAACCCCCGCTTTCCACGACGGCGGTGAAGCAGCGGATTTGAGAGATCTTGATGTTGGGCGGCATGGAAAAAGGGGAATAGAAAAAATGAATTTTTTTATAAAAATTATTATATTGTTTAATTTCCCGCGCGTCGCTACAGTACCTGCCAAGCGTGCCGCCATCTTGTTTTCTGATGTCGCGGTCAACAAGAAAGGTAAACATGGAAGATCTGATCATCGTCGACGGGACGCAGTATTCGAACTGGGGGCCCGACATTTATGAGGAAATGCGCGCCGGCGGGGTCACCGCGGTCCACGTCACACTGGCGTATTGGGAAAATGCACGCGAAACATTGAGCAATCTGGGGCGCTGGAACAGGCAATTCGAGCAATACCGGCAGCTCATCATGCCGATACGCCGTATTGCCGATATCGATGTTGCCAAGCAATCCGGGCGGGTGGGAATCATGTTCGGTCTGCAGAATTGCGCGACGATCGAAGACGATATATCGCTAGTCGAAGTATTCGCCGCGCTAGGTGTGCGTTCGATGCAATTGACCTACAACAATCAGTCCTTGCTTGCAGCCGGTTGCTATGAGTCCGACGATGCAGGTATTACCCGTTATGGCAAGGTCGTCATCAGCGAAATGAACCGTGTCGGGATGCTTGTGGATATGTCCCACAGCGCCGAACGATCCACGCTCGAAGCAATCGATCTTTCCGCCAAACCCATCGTCATCAGCCATGCAAATCCTTCATTCTTCCATCCCGCCAAGCGCAACAAGCCCGATGCGGTCTTGAAGGCGCTCGCTGCGCGCGGCGGGCTGCTCGGGCTGAGCCTTTACCCCTTTCATTTGAAGAACGGTCCGGATTGCACGCTCGACGAATTCATCGAAATGATGCTCAGGACCATTGATCTCATGGGCATCGACCATGTCGGAATAGGTAGCGATTTATGCCAGAACCAGCCTTATAGCGTCCTGGAATGGATGCGCAACGGCCGATGGACCAAAGCCACCGATTACGGCGAGGGAAAAGCCGATGCGCCGGCGTGGCCGAAGCAGCCGGCGTGGTTCGCCAGCAGCGCGGACTTTCCGAATCTCGTTGCGGGGATGCGCAAGCATGGTCTCGACGACGATTCGATCCGCAAGGTAATGGGCCTCAATTGGTACCGCATATTCTCCGAGGCGGAGCACGTGTCGGATCACAGTATTTACTGAATTAAAAAACTTGAATTGGGAGTCGATGATGTTCATATGGAGAAAGCAAGCGATTTGGACAGCGATGGCGCTGCTCTTGTCTGGCGCCGCCCAGGCTGCCTACCCTGAAAAGCCCGTGCGCTTGATCGTGCCGTTTCCCGCGGGCGGCGTGGCGGACATGGTGGCTCGCTCGGTAAGCCAGGAGGTCGGCAAGAACCTGGGCCAACCCGTTGTCGTCGAAAACAAGCCCGGCGCCAGCGCCATCATCGGTACGGACTACGTCGCCAAGGCGCCGGCCGACGGCTATACCCTGTTGCTCGCCAATTTGCCGGTCATGGCCATCAACGAACTGCAATTCGCAAGCCTGCCCTATAAGGCGGCGCAGGATCTGCAGCCCGTGGTGCTGCTGGCGGAGCAGCCTTATATCATCGCCGTGGCCCATGATACCGGTCTTCAAACCATGGACGCATTGGTCGGCCAGGCAAAAAAGGATCCCAAAAAGCTTACCTTCGGTTCCGCATCGAGCTCCACCTTTCTGGCGGGCGAGCTGTTCAAAGCCAGGGCCGGCATCGAAATGGCCCATATCCCATACAAGGGCAGCAATCCTGCGATCAATGACCTGCTTGGCGGGCACATCAGCTTGCTGCTGGATACGGTGAGCTCATTGGCGCCGCATGTGGAATCCGGCAAACTTTACGGTCTGGCTGTGACTTCCTCGAAGCGCAGCGCGGCAGCGCCCGGCATTCCCAGCTATCGGGAAACCGGCTTGACCGACATGGATATTACGTCTTGGCAAGGCATTGCCGTGCGGGCGGGAACACCGAAAGACATCGTTGAGCGCCTCAATAAAGAGTTCAATGCCGCATTGAAGGAGCCCGCGGTGAGGGATACGCTGCTGAGGCAGGGCGTGACCCCCGCAGGCGGCAGCGCCGAGGATTTTTCAAAATTCGTACAAGCCGAAAGAGAGCGCTGGGGCGGCATTGCCAAGCAAGTAGGATTCAAGCCGGGGGCCATGTGAGCCCGGCCGCAGACGAAGCGGTTGCGCGCCTGTGGCGGGAGGGATATGCCTTGCCTACGCCCACGGAAACACACTACGACTATCTTCCTGCGGTCTTGTCCGGCAAGGCGGTGGCGGTGGCCGGCCAGATTCCCAAACTGTCGGTCGATACGCTCTTAGCCTATGGCGTGCTGGGTGTTGATGTCGACGGCGAGCTGGCCAAGAAAGCGACACGGTTGTGCGTGCTTCATGCGCTATCGTGGGTTCATTGCCTGAGCGGCGGCCTGGATGCCACGGTGGCGCAGGTGCTGCGCGTCAATTATTACTTCCAGGTGGCGTCCAAGCCCTACGGAGAAATGTCGACGATAGCGGATGCGGGCTCGCAGCTCCTGGCCATCGCGCTGGGGAAGCGCGGCCGCCATGCCCGCAGCGTCATTGGCGTCAAGGAGCTGCCGCGAAATTCACCCGTGCTCATCGATATGGATGTCGCCCTGATTTAGCGGGGGCCGGCGCCAGCGTGCTTGCGTCGCAATTCCAGTTCGCACCAAAGTGCGAGCCGCAAGGCCGTGCGTTACGGAGCCCCAAGTCCCCAGCCAGGCTCGACCAGGCCAAATCAGGCCTGGCGCGCCCTACTTATTCACCATCTCCACCAGCCTCTGGGCCTCGGCGATGGTGCCTTCGTAGCTGTTGGTCATGGTGGGCGATGTGACGTACTTGCCGCCCACCGCGATGCTGGGAGTGCCTTCTATGCCATAGGCTTTGACCAGTTCATTGGCGCGCGAGGCCTTGGACTGTACGCCGAAGGAATTGAAGGCGTCCTGGAAGGCTTTGCGGTCCACGCCCTGGGCGACAACCCAGTCGGTGATGGCCGCCGCGTCGTAAATGCGCTTGCGTTCCTGGTGGATGGCTTTGAATACCTTTTCATGCAGGTCCAGGCGGTCCAGCGCTTCCAGGGTGTAGTAGAGCTTTTGCAGATCGCCCATGCTGGCGTTGAATGCGACCGGCACGGAGCGCAGCACGACATTGTCGGGCAGGGTCTTGGCCCATTCCCGCACCAGGGGCTCGATGGCATTGCAATGCGGGCAGGAATAAGAGAAAAATTCCAGGACTTCTATCTTGCCTGTGGTGTCGGACGGTTGGGCGGGCTCGACGGTGACGTATTTGTCGGCGGCCTGGGCGGCGGTGGCGGGAAGGAGCAAGGCGCCGGATCCGATGGCCAGCATGGCAAGCGCGCGTAAAAACAGGTTTTTCAATGACATCGTAGTTTCCTGGACAATCAAACACCATAAGACTGCGGCGGCGGCGACAAGTTCAGTCCTCCAGAGGCCGGCGCCAGCGCGGATGCCTTTCGCGGGGCCTGGCTGGCCTCGCTGGCGTGGCCCCGGCCTGACTCGGCTCGGTCCAGCCCAGCTTGGCATGGCCTGGCCGGGCCTGATCCGCCCTGGTTGGACCCGTCCCGGCCGGGCCTATCCCAGCGGGACCTAGCCTGGCGGGATGCAAAGTCGATCAAGGCCGCACGACGGAGGACTCGATTTTCTCTTCCCCCAGCCTGGCGCGCGACCGGTTCATTTCGTCTATTCCCTTGAAGGGTCCGACGCGCACCCGATTGATCGTGCTGCCGTTGACTTGCGCTTTTTGCACCTGCACGGGCAAGCCCAGCAGCAATATGCGCGCTTTGACGGCTTCGGCGTCCTTCTCGGAGCGATAGGCGCCGGCTTGCAGATAATACGTCGTTTGCGTATTGGCCGGGGCCGGCGGCTTGGGCTTGGCGGCGGGAGGCGGCGGTTCCGTGCCCGGCGGCAGCTTGGCCGGGGCGGATGGCTTGGCTGGCGCCGGCTGGTCGGCATTTCCGCCCAGGCTCGCGATCAGGTCGCCGATGTTGTCCCGGCTGTTGTTGCCTGCCCCCTTGTCCGGCGCCGCAGCCGGCGGAATGCCGGGCAAAGGCGCGGGCGCGGTATCGATCGGGCCGGTGGGCGGCACGCCGCCGGCGCTATCTTTGCCGTACAGGCCGATATTGGGATCCGGCGCGTCGCGCACGTCGGGCAACAGGGTGGCGGCCGGGTCGCGGCTGGCCTTGTCCACGAAAGGCATGGGGACCTGCGTCACGAACAGGGCCACGGCAACGGCGGCAACCAGGCCGAAGATCAGGCCTATGAGTATGCCAAACAGCGTGCTGCCTGATTTGGAACCGGATGATTTGCGACTGTTGCGGGCCATGAGAACGCTTTACATCCTTTCGGGGGCGGATACGCCTAGTAGTTCGAGGCCGTTGGCAATGACCTGGCCTGTGGCGCGCGCCAGGCGCAAGCGCGCCAGCTTGAGTTCCGCGTCGTCCACCAGCACCCTTTCAGCGTTGTACCAGGCGTGGAAATCGGCCGCGCAATCGCGCAGCCAGAAAGCCAGGTGGTGCGGCGCCAGTTCTTGCGCCGCCAGCGCCAGCGTGGAAGGATATTCCGCCAGGCGCTGCATCAGGGCGAGTTCCGTGGGAGCCAGCAGCTTGGATACGGGCGCCGCCGGAATCTGGCCGGCCAGTTCGGCCGACTGCGCCAATATGGAGCAGATGCGGGCATGCGCATACTGAATATAGTACACCGGATTTTCTTCGCTTTTGGACAAGGCCAGATCAATGTCGAAGACGAATTCGGAGTCGGCGCGGCGCTGTATCAGGAAAAAGCGCACGGCGTCGCGCCCCACCCAGTCGATCAGGTCGCGCATGGTGACATAGCTGCCTGCGCGCTTGGATATCTTGACTTCGGCCCCGTTGCGCACCACCTTGACCATCTTGTGGAGGATATAGGAAGGGAAGTCCTTGGGGATGCCCAGCTCCAGCCCTTGCAGGCCGGCACGGACCCGGGCGACGGTGCCGTGGTGGTCGCTGCCCTGGATGTTGATGGCGCGGTGGAAGCCGCGTTCCCATTTCGCCACATGGTAGGCGACATCGGGAACGAAGTAGGTATAGCCGCCATCCGATTTGCGCATGACCCGGTCTTTGTCGTCGCCGGTACCCAGTTCGGTGGTTCGCAGCCAGAGCGCCCCGTCGCTTTCATAGGTGTGGCCGGCGGCGACCAGCGCCTGCACCGTCCGTTCCACCCTGCCGCTGGTATACAGAGAGCTTTCCAGATAGAAGTTGTCGAACTTCAGGCCGAAGGCCTGTAAATCCAGATCTTGTTCGCGGCGCAGATAGGCCACGGCGAAGCTGCGGATATCGTCGAGATCGTCTATATCGCCCGTGGCGGTCACCGAGGCGCCGTCGGCCGCCTGCACCGTGGCGCACGCCTGGAAGTCGCGGGCGATGTCCACGATGTAGTCGCCTTTGTAGCCGTCGGCGGGGAAATCGGGCGAGTCCGGTTCGATGCCGCGGGCGCGGGCCTGCACGCTGATGGCCAGGTTATCGATCTGGTTGCCGGCGTCGTTGTAGTAGAACTCGCGTGTGACCTCGTAGCCCTGCGCCGTGAACAGGCGGCACAGCGCATCGCCCAGGGCCGCCTGGCGGGCGTGTCCCACATGCAGGGGGCCGGTGGGATTGGCGGACACGAATTCCACCATCAGTTTTTCCTGGACGCCGCGTTGGCGCCCATACTGGGCGCCGTCTTGTTCGATGGCATCCAGGACCGCCAGCCGCGCGCTATTCGCCAGGCGAAAATTGATGAACCCCGGCCCCGCGATTTCCGCCGAGGACACCAGTTGCGCGGCTTCGGGCATGGCCAGCAAAGCATCGACGATCTGCTGCGCGAGCTCGCGCGGATTGCGCTTGGCCGGCTTGGCGAGTTGCATGGCGGCGTTGCAGGCGATGTCGCCATGCGCAGCCACCTTGGGACGCTCCAGCAGGATTTTGGGCTCTGCAAGGGGCAAGACCTGCTTGACGGCCGACTGGAGGAGCGAGATGAGCTGTTGTTGTTGCCCTGGAAGCATAAATGAATCAGTTATCGGTAGGAAACAGGCGGGCGCGCGGGCCGAGCCGGCGCAGCCGACGCCCGTACGCACGCGCGGCGGGAAGGGCTAAATGATAACGTGATTTCCATTATTTGCGGCCCGGCGGCCCGGCGGTCCGGCGATCCGGCGGTCCGGCGACTTGGCGGCGATTCCATCATCGGCTCGGCCGCCGGCTCGGTGGCGACCGTCACGCCGGCGCGTCGCGCCAGCCCAATTCATCCTGCAGCCATTTTGCGTAGCCGGACATGTCGACCGTGCCGGCTTCGGAGCCGGCGTCGCTGCGCCAGTTTTCAGGGCGGGCGATGAAGGCCTCGGTGGCGGCGCGCTGCTTGCGGCCCAAATCTGGATGATCATCCTGGTAGGCATGCAGGACGGCGCCCCCCGCCGTATCGACGCGGCGGTCGCCATCCTGTACGGAGCGCAGCAGGGCCGGCCTCTCGTCATGCAGGATGGGCAGGGAGACTTCGCGATCGTCCGCATTGGCCGGGTCGAAATGCGCCGCGGCGGCCCGGGCTTGCCAGAGCATCCAGTTCAGGGCCACGTCCGCCAGGTCGCCGCGGTTGGCCGGCTGGCCGCTGGCGTCGCGCAGCGAACCGCCGCCGATATCGGCATGGGCGCCGACGAAGGGCGCTTCGACGATATTGTCGCCTTGGGTGTCGGCGATGCCGGCCAGGGGGAATAGCCAGCGGCGCTCGTGCAGGGCCACAGCGTGGGCGACCCATTCCCAGGCGGGGGAGATGGTGAGGTCATAATTGGCATTGCGCCGGCCCGCCGGGCCGAACTGGGCGACGGTATCGAACAGGCCCATGAAACGCAGGTCCAGGCAGGCGGTGACGGGGCCGCGGGCCGCATCCGTATACCTGAACAGGCTGCCTTGCATATGCTGCTGGATCAGATTGCCGAAGTGGCGCGCCAGGGCGGCCCCCCGGGAAAAGCCGATGATGTCTATGGGCACGTGCTCGCGGCTGCCCGATGCGCCGTGCAGGCCGCTCAGCAGCGATTGCCACTGCGTCTGGATGATGCGCGACGCCTGCCAGCCCGTGACCGCGTCCCAGTCCAGGTAGAGCGAATTGCCCGGCCCGGCGTGATAGTGGGCGGGGCCGTCGCCGTAAGCCTGGCTCAGCTTCCAGACGTTGCTGTGCGTGTCGGCGCTCTGGCGCGTGCCGTCGAAGGCGAAGAGCAGCAGGCCCATGGGGTCGATGTGCCGGCGCGCCTGCTGCCGGGCATAGCCCAGCGCCTGCTGCCCTGGCAAGGGACCCAGCGGGTCCGGTTCGAGATAATGCCCTTGCCCGGGCAGGTAGGTGCGCAGCAGGTTGTCGTGCCAGCCGGTCTCGGCATCGTGCACCTGCCCGGGCAGCCGCAAGTCCAGCGTCAGATCGCCGCGGACGTCCTGCGCTTCGCCGCCCGGCCCGTAGCGGGCCGACCAGCGGATGTTCCGCCGGGCATCGGTGACCAGCACCGGCGCGCCGATGGTGTCGGCATGCACGGCATACAAGACGGCCGGGCCCTTGCCGTGTGCGGGATAGTCGATGAAGCCGACCGGCACATGCTGCGCGTACAGATAGCGCCTGCCGACCCGCAGGCGCCCCGGCTCGGCGGACTGGGGCGCCTGGCCGGCCGCGTGCCGGGTTTCTGCGACCAGGCGGTTGTCCAGGTGGAAGTAGTCGACATTGCCCATGGCGCTGCGCTTGATGATCCGGTAGCCGAAGGCATTGTGCAGGTAGTCGGCCACGGGGCGGCCGTCCCGGCTCACCCGCGCCAGGCGCCGGTTCGCGCCGTAGCTCAGCGTGTAGTCGCCCACCGACCGCGGCAGGCCCGAGGCATCGCGCGGAATGCCGGGGCGGACGGTGGCGCCCGCGCGGCGGCCGAGCGCCAGGGAGCCGTCGCCGTTCCAGGCAAACCAGGTGGACTGCCCCGATGGGCCTTCATGGGCGGCGAGCCGGCCGTCGGCGTCATGGGCATAGCGCTGCGTGGCGCTTGCGGCATGGCCGGGCAGGTGATGGGTTTCATGGCTGAGCAGCCCGCGGCGGTCGTAGGCCAGATCGGCCACCCACAGCAGCGCCGCTTCGCTGGACAGCGCCAGCTGCCTGGCTTGCCGATCTTTGCCGGCGGCCACGTGCAGGTGCAGGCCGTTGCCGTAGCGGTATCCGGCCAGCCCCGGCACGCTGTCGATGACGGTTTGCGGCTCGCCGTGCTCGGGGTGCCAGACGATCGCCAGCAGCCGCGTGCCCGCCCCCCACCGGTAGCGGACCGACCCGCCTTCGGGCAGATGGTGCGCCACCAGGCGGTCTTGATCGTCGTAGTCGAAGGATTCGCTGTAGTTCAGCGTTGCGCCCGGCCGTGCGGACATGCGGTTCACGGTTCTGCGGCGCAGGCGCCGGCGGTCGTCGTAAGTGCGCGTCTCGGTTTCATGCGGGTGCTGTATGCGCAGCGGCACGGCGCCTTTCCAGGCGAGCGTCGTGGCGTCGCTGAGCGCGCCGGAGGTGTGGGTGATGCGCAGCGGCCGCCCCTGGCCGTCGTAGTCATAGCGCGTGCCGTCGCCGTTGGCGAAGATGCGCTGCCGCGGCAGGCCGGCGGGCGTGTAGTGCAGGATTTCCTGGCCGGTCAGTTCGGACGACCACGCATGCCGGCGTTCGCCGGCATGGTAATGCAGCACGAGGCCCGGCCAGCCCGGGGCATGGGGCGCGACCGACCGCAGCCGACCGTGGGCATCGCGCTCCAGCACGGTATCGTTCAGGCGGATCAGGCGGCCGTGGCTGTCGTATGCGGCGCGCTGCCCGGAAGGCGGGCAGCCGGGGCAGGCGGGGCCGCCCGATTCCAGCAGCACATGGCGGCCCCCGCGCAGGCCGATGCGGAAGCGCGTGCTTTGCGCGGTGCCGCCATGCACCACCGTCAGGCCGTCCTGCGTCGCGGACGCGGGTTGCGGGTATTCGATGGCGAGGCGCGCGCGGGGGCGGGCGGGATCCCCGGCGATGGCCAGGGTGACGCGGCCCTGGCGGTCGTAGGACCAGGTGTTCAGGCGCTCCACCTGGGTGCCGCTGGCATCGGCGATTTCCACGCCGGTCAGGGCATGGCTATTGCCCGACTGCAGCGCGGCCTCGTACCGATACAGGCGCCGCATGCCGTCGGGGCGGATGACGGCCGACAGGCGCGGTTCGGCGCCGCTGTCGTCATACCGGTACTGGAAGCGGCCATGGCGGGTGTCGACGTGGTCCAGGTACGCGGCGCCGGCAGCGACGCGATAATGAAAAACCAGCGCCGTTCCGTCGGGCGCCGTAATGCGCGCTATCGTCCCGGCCAGCGGGCCGGAGCCGGTGTTGCGCTCTATGGCGGCGCCCGCGAGAGGCCCGGCCCCTTGCGGCCCCGCGGCCCGGGGTTGCACGATGCGGCTGAGATCGCCCTGGGCGTCGAACCACAGGGCACGGCCGTTGGGCCAGCGCCAGACCCAGTGCCGCCCTTCGCGCCGCAGCGAGCCGTGCGCGTTGGGAAGCGGTGCGCCGGCGGCGCCCTGGAATTCGATGTGGCTGCCATCGGCCTGGACGACCCGCCAGCGCGCGCCGGCGCGGCGCAGCCGGGTGTCGTAGGACAGCGCCCAGCCGCGGCCGAGGACGCCGTGCCGCGGCGCCAGGGCGTTGTAGTGGCGCACGAGTTCCAGGTCGGGCGCCTGCGGGCCCGCGGGCAGGTCGATTTCATGCTGGTATTTGTTGCCCGTGGCGAGATGGACGGGATTGCCGGCGCCCACCCCCAGCACGGGCTCGGCCGCGCCCGCCGCCGCAACCCCGCCGAGCATGCACGGGTCGCCCAGGGCGGGCGGGCCGCAGACGCCTTGGCCGTATGCCGGCGGGCACAGCAGGCATGAGACCAGCAAGGCGTGGCGGGATAATCCGGCGATGGACGGCATTTTCGGCATGGCGGCTCCGGCGTGTGGGCATGCCGTATCTTCCCGCTTGGCAGGCTTTTGAAGATAGGGTAGTGTATGGTTGTGTCTATTGAGGGAAACCGAAATGCTAGTCGTCTTTCACTCTAAAGCAGCCGCCGAAGTGCTGATGTTCTCCAAGCACGCCCTGCCCATCCTCAAAGCCGCGGGCAAGCCTTATACCGATACCCTGCCCGAACGCGGCGTCATCACGCGCGACCAGCTGGACGACGCCATCAAAGGCATCGAACACGCCATGGCGCTCGATACCGAAACCGAATACACCGACAACGACGACGATAACGACTCCAAGACCCACCCCATTTCCCAGTCCGTCAGCTTCCGCCGCCGCGCTTTCCCATTGCTGGCCATGCTGCGCCTGTCGCGCGAGCACGATGCCGACATCATCTGGGAACCGGCGCCCAAATGGTAGCGGGGGCGTCGATGCGAGGCACGGTAAAAATCATCTTCAACGGCCGCCAGGAAATCGAACTCGACGTGGATGTCCAGCACGCCCCCGAGGCAACGCGCGCGGCGCGCGATTGGTTCGACCACGAATGGGAGCGGCTGGGCTGCGAACCCCTGCGGCCCAGCGGCAAGGTCTTGCTGCTGGACAAGATCCTGGGAGTGGCCGACGCCCAGGGCTACACCGGGTTCGCGCAGGACCAGCAGGCCGTAGGCGCCTTCGCCCGTAACGCGGTGCTGGCGCTCGAACGCCAGCACGTCACCGTCGACGTGCCCGGGCTGGTGGTGGGGTATTAGGCCGGGGCCCGCTGCCGTTGGAAGGCAGGCGCGCCGGCCCCGCTACCGGATCCCCGCCCGCATGAAGGACTGCACGAACTGCCGCTGGAACAGCAAAAAGCCGACCAGCAGCGGCGCGGCGCTCAGCAGCGTGGCGGCGGTGATGATCGACCAGTCTATCCCTTGGTCCGTCGACGCGAACACCTGCAGGCCCACCGTCAGCGGGCGCGTCTCGACCGAGTTGGTGATGATCAACGGCCACAGGAAGTTGTTCCAGTGGTGGCTGACCGAAACCAGCCCATAGGCGACGTACACCGGCTTGGCCAGCGGCACGTAGATCTTCAGCAGGATCTGCCAGCGGTTGGCGCCTTCCACCCGCGCCGCCTCTTCCAGCTCGCGCGGCACGGTCTTGAACGTCTGCCGCAGCAGGAAAATGCCGAAGGCCGACGCGAAATACGGCAGCCCCACCGCGAAGATGGTGTCGCGCACCCCCAGCCAGGACATCAGCCGGTAGTTCTCGACGATCAGCACGTCGGGCATGATCATCAGCTG
>DJWC01000092.1:0-777 GCA_002441445.1 Pusillimonas sp. UBA6240 | reverse complement strand
ACAGCAGGCCCAGCAGCCAGGCGCCCAGGGTGTCGAGTTTATGAGTCATTGGTAGTGCGTCCGCCGGTCCAGCCAGCGGAACTTGATCAGGGCGGTGAGCGACAGGATCAGCAGCAGCACCACCGACAGGGTGGCGGCATACGCCGTGTCCCAATAACTGAATCCCACTTCATAGATATAGAACAGCAGCAGGGTGCTGGCGTTGTCCGGCCCGCCTTTGGTCATCACCAGGACGTGGTCCACCAGCCGGAAGGCGTTGATCAGCGCGTTGATGAGCACGAACAGGGTGGTCGGCATGAGCAGCGGCAGGAGCACGCGCCAGAAATACTGCCAGCGGGAAGCGCCTTCCAGCATGGCGGCCTCGCGCAGCGAGGGCGAGATCTGCTGCAGTGCGGCCAGATAGAAGATCATGAAGAAGCCGGATTCCTTCCAGATGGTCACGATCATCAGGGCCGGCAGGGCCGTCGAGCGGCTGCCCAGCCAGTTCATGCCCGGCAGGTTGAACAGGCCCGCGATCTGGTCCACCAGGCCGTATTGCGGCGTATAGAAGAACAGCCAGATGTTCGCCACCGCCACCATGGGCAGGACGGTGGGCGTGAAATAGGCCAGCCGCAGGAAGCCGCGGCCGGCGATCTGCCGGTTCACCCACAGCGCCATGACCAGCGCGATGGCCACCGACACCGGTATGGTGATCAGGGCATAGGCCAGGTTGTTCCACAGCGCCTGCCAGAAGACCTCGTCCTCCAGCATGTACTGGTAGTTCTCCAGGCCGACGAA
>DJWC01000077.1 GCA_002441445.1 Pusillimonas sp. UBA6240 | reverse complement strand
CGTCGTCGAGCTGGAAAGGCGGCGTAACCGAAGCGTTCAGCACCTCGATTTCGCGGCAGAGCACTTCCACCTCGCCCGACAGCAGCTCGGGATTGGCGGTGCCTTCGGGCCGCAGGCGCACCAGGCCGGTAATGCGCAGGCAGTACTCGTTGCGCACGTGTTCGGCGGTGGCGAAAGCCTGTTCATTGTCCGGGTCCACCACGACCTGGGCCAGGCCGGCGCGGTCGCGCAGGTCGATGAAGANNTGGTCGCGGCGGCGGTGGACCCAGCCAAACAAGGTGACTGTCTGGCCAAGGTGGGCTTTACTGACCTCGCCGGTGTAGCAGGTACGCATCAAAGATGACTCCGTATAGAAAACTCGATATTCATTCAAATAAAGGCTGGACCCAGGGCCTGTCAATGCTTGCCGCCGGCGTCGTCGAGCTGATCGATGTCGTGGGCCGCGTCGACGACCGAAGCGGCCTCGTGGCCGGCCTCCAGCGCCTTGACCGTGACCGGCGCGACCACCCCCATGGATACGATGTACTTGAGCGCGGCGTCCACGCTCATGTCCAGCACCTGCACATCCTGGCGCGGCATCATCAGGAAGAAGCCGGAAGTCGGATTGGGCGTGGTGGGAACATAGACGCTNNCCGGTCAGGAAGGCGATGGTCCATGCCCCCTGCCGCGGATACTGCACCAGCACCGCTTCGCGAAAGGCTTGCCCATCGGGCGCCAGCACCGTATCGCTGACCTGCTTGACGGAATTATAAATGGACCGCACCAGCGGAATGCGGCCCAGCAACTGCTCCCAGCGTTCGACCAGCGTCCGGCCTATGAAGTTGGCGCCCAGCAGCCCGGTCAGCAGCACCACGGCCAGCACCAACAATACCTGGAACCCGGGAATGCGGTAGCCGAACAGGGACTGCGACGACAAGAACGACGGCACGACGCTTTCCAGGGTGCTGAACAGCAGCGCGATCACCCACACCGTGATGATCAAGGGTATCCAGATCAGCAGGCCGGTGATGAAGTATCGCTTGAAAAAACGCATGCCGAGGGTTTAGTGGGCTAGGAAGTAGCGGCGCCGGAAGCCGGCGGCGAGGCCGGCGCCGCAGGGGCCGCGGGCGCGGCGGCGGGTGCGGCGGCAGCGCCGCTGTCCGTTCCGGCGGCGGGTTTGCCGGCGCCGCCCGAGCTGCCGTTATTGCGGAAATCCGTTACGTACCAGCCCGATCCCTTCAATTGGAAGCCAGCCGCCGTCACCTGCTTGGAATAGGTTTCCTGGCCGCATTCGGGGCAGGTGGTGAGAACGGGATCGGACATTTTTTGCAGAACATCCTGGGCATGGCCGCAGGCGTTGCATTTATAAGCGTAAATAGGCACGACAAAATCCCAAGAAAAGCAAGGAACGCGCCAAGGGCCCCTGCCACGCAGCAACGGTAAATAAAGGCCCCGCGCAAAAACGATTAATTTTAGCCTTTTTTAGGAATTTCGCCCCTTTCGGGCGGACTGCCGGGGACGGAATCCGTATGCGGGCGCAGCTTGGACGGGCTCTCCTTGCATGCGGACCCCTGAATGTGCGCCGTCGGGCGGCTTCTCTGAGACGGGCGCCCCTGGACGACCACCCAGGCAGGCCACCCAGGCGGACACTCCGAGCGGACACGCCTTGGCCGGCCTGCGCCCGTACCGGCGCCAGCGGGTAACGGTCAGAACGACTTGGGCAGCATGAACATGCCCGCCGCGACCAGGGTCGGGACGGCGGCGGCGCCCAGTAACTTGAGCGGCGATATGGAGCCATCGGGAAAGCAGCCCTTAAGGATGGCGAACCCCGCGGGGTTGGGCGCATTGGCGATCACCGTCAGGCCGCCGCCCGTCACGGCGCCGGCAACCAGCATATAGCGCCAGACCTCGCTGGTTCCATCGACCAGGGAGCCCAGATAGGTCAGCGCGGCATTGTCGGTCACCGCCGTCAAGGCCGTCGCGCCCCAGTACAGCACGATGGGCGACAAGCCCGCCAGCAAATCCTGCAGCCACCACTTCTGCAGGCCGCCCAATATCACCAGGCCCGCCAGGAAGAAACCGACCATCAGGCCTTCGCGGATCAGCAAAGGGTTCTGGTAGCGATAATAGGCGTGGGCATAGCCTATGAAGAGCATCAGAAAGCCCAGGAAGATGATGGGGTGGTGGGCCGACAGCACGATGCCGACCAGGAACACGGTATGTATCGCTATAACGGCCAGCGGCACTGGCGGACGCTGCGACGCACGGTCGGGATGGGCGCCTATGGTTCCGTCCAGCAGATAATTGCGGCAGATGAAGGTCAGCACGCCGGCATTGATAATGACGGCGGAGACCGCGCGCCAGCCGAAGTGGGTGGCCATGTAGAGCGAATCCCAGTTGAAGGTGTGGGCGACCATCAGCACCGGGGGGGCGGCGAAAGCGGTCAGCACCCCGCCTATGGACACATTGACGAACAGCACGCCCAGCGTCAGATACTTGAAGCCGTCTTGCCCGGGACGCTGGAAATAGGCATCGCGCAACAGCAGGGCCGCCAGCGTCATGGCGGCGGGTTCGGTGATGAACGAGCCCGCCAGCGGCACGAAGGACATGATCACGAAGAACATGGCCAACTCGTTGCGCAGCGGCAGCATGCGCGCCAGCGCGCGTATCGCCATGTTCACCAGCTCCAGGATGGGCCGGCTGGCGGCCACCACCATGATGACGAACACGAAGGCCGGCTCGGTGAAATTGCGGGTATCGAGGTACTCGACCGCGTCCTGGACGCTCACGGTCATGGACATCCAGACGAACAGCGCGCAGGCCCAGACCCCGAATACCGCCTCCACCTCGGACAGCATGTGCCACAGGCCCGCATGCGTGCCGCCGCGATTGGCCATCCGCGCAAACACCGGCACGGAAAACGTGTGGATGACGGCAAGCGCGAACAATGCGGTCGCCACGACCTCGATATGACTGGGCATCAAAAAACCTCGTGAACGAAACTGGTGAACGAATCAGACATTCCTTGGGACCTCAAGCACGAGCCTCTCATCCCGTGCCGACGGACGCCAGGATCATCCGGGCCCCCTTTTCTGCGATCATGATGGTGGGGGAATTGGTATTGCCGGAAGTGATGGTGGGCATGATGGAGGCATCGATGACGCGCAGCCCGCCGATGCCGTGCACCCTTAGCTGGGAATCCACCACGGCCAGGTCGTCCAGCCCCATCTTGCAAGTGCCCACGGGATGGAAAATAGTGGTGCCGATATCGCCCGCCGCCTTTTCCAGGTCGGCCTGCGACGTTACATGCGCGCCCGGGCGGTATTCTTGCGGCCGGTAGGGCGCCATGGCGGGCTGCGCCATGATGCGCCTGGTCAGGCGCATGCTGTCCGCCGCCACCCGCCGGTCTTCCTCCGTCTGCAGGTAATTGCACAAAATGGCCGGCGCATCGCCGGCGTCGGGCGACACGATGTTCACATGGCCGCGGCTGGTGGGCCGCAAATTGCAGACCGAGGCGGTGATGGCGGGGAAAGTATGCAGGGCCTCGCCGAATTTTTCCAATGACAAGGGCTGGACATGGTATTCGACATTGGCGCGTTCCTGCTCGGGCCCCGAACGGGCGAACGCCCCCAATTGCGACGGCGCCATGCTCAGCGGGCCGCGCCTCTGCGCGGCGTACTGCAAGCCTATCAAGGCCTTGCCCCAAATGGACGCGGCCAGGGTATTCAAGGTCTTGGCGCCTTCCACTTTATAGATCATCCGCAGCTGCAGGTGGTCCTGCAGATTCTGCCCGACTCCGGGCAGTTCGTGCGCCACGGCAATGCCCAGCGATTGCAGTAGCGGCCCCGGACCTATCCCCGACAATTGCAGCAGCTGCGGCGAACCGATGGCGCCGGCTGCCAGGATGAGCTCTGAGCGGACCCGCGCCTGGCGCCGGCCGCCTTCGTGCAGGAAACTGACGCCGGCCGCGCGGCGCCCGTCCAGCAATATGCGCTCGGCCTGCGCCCCGGTCAGGACCGTCAGGTTGGGCCGGCTCATGATGGGATGGAGAAAGGCCTTGGCGGCGGTCCAGCGCACGCCGCGCTTCTGGTTCACCTCGAAATAAGCGCAGCCTTCGTTGTCGCCTTTGTTGAAATCATCGATGGGGGGAATGCCGGCCTGCCGGGCGGCATCGCGGAAAGCATCCAGAATCTTCCAGGACAGACGCTGCGGCTCCACCCGCCAGCTGCCCGATGCGCCATGGTAAGGGCTGGCGCCGGCATGATGGTCTTCCATGTGCTTGAAGATCGGCAGCACGTCGTCCCAGCCCCAGCCGGCATTGCCCGCCGCTTTCCAGCCATCGTAATCGGCCGCCTGGCCGCGCATGTAGATCATGCCGTTGATGGCGGAGCTCCCGCCCAATACCCGGCCGCGCGGATAGCCCAGGCTGCGGTGGTTGATGCCCGGATCGGGCTGAGTGGTGTAGCACCAGTCCGTCCTGGCGTTGCCTATGCAATAAAGATAGCCCACTGGAATATGTATCCAGTGCCAGTTGTCGCGCCCGCCGGCTTCCAGCAGCAACACCCGATGATCGGGATTCGCCGAAAGGCGGTTGGCCAGAAGGCAGCCGGCGGAACCCGCGCCCACGATGATGTAGTCGTACTCCAAAGGAGTCTGCTGCGAGGCTTGCTCCGCCATATTGGTCTCCTGCCGAACCCAGGGCCCGCCGGCCGCTGCGAGGGCCTTCTTTTATTGCCGTCCAATGACCCGCGTGCCGCATCCGCATGTCGACTCGCATGCCGCACTCGCCTGTGGCCAGCGGACATGCACGGCCCGGTATGCGCGCGTCACCATTCTATTCTAATTGCATCGCGCGATGGCTTTGCGCGTACGGCATCCCTATACCGGCAGCACCGTACCGGCCAGCGCCGCAAGCAGCAGCAGCACGCCCACCGCCATATTCGAGCGGAACAGCATGAAATTGCGATCGGGCCTTGCCAGGTTGAACACCAGCATTTGCCACAGGAAATGGCCGGCGATGATGGCAATCACGGCGAAATACGGCCATGCCATGCCCATGGCGGCGCCGGCATAAACCCACAGCAGGATGGTGGCGATATAGAAGCCGCTGATCCATATCTTGCCCTTGTCCGCGAAGCGCATGGCCGTGGAATGCAGGCCCAGCTTCAGGTCGTCCCGCACGTCCACATAGGCGTAAATGGAGTCGTACCCGACCTGCCACAGCACCGCCCCCAGCCACATGGCCAGCGCGGCCGGCGGCACGCTGTTCTGCGTGTCGGACCAGGCCATCAGCATGCCCCAGTTGAATCCTATGCCCAAGACGATCTGCGGCCAATAGGTGAAGCGCTTGCAGAGCGGATAAACAATGACGATGGGCAGCAGCGCCACGGCCAGCCAGCGGCTGTACTCATTCAGGGCGAACAGCAGCAGCCCGCACACAATCAGTTGCCCCAGCACGAACCACAATGCGTTGCGCAGGCTCAATTGCCCGCTGGTCAGAGGGCGGAAACGCGTGCGTTCCACCTGCTTGTCGATATCGCGATCGAAAATGTCGTTGAAGCAGCAGCCCACGCCGCGCATCAGCAGTGCGCCGAGAGAGAAAATGAACAGCCGGAACAGCGTCGGCCAGCCGTCGGCCGCCTGCACCAGCGCGGCCAGGCAAGGCAGCAGCGTCAGCCAGGTGCCCACGGGCCTGTCCAGGCGGCAAAGGCGCGCGTATGGCCCCCACGACCTGGGCAGCCAGCGTTCCACCCAGTCGTCGGGACGCATGTCGGCCAGGTCGGGCGTATCCGAAGCGCGTTCGCCTATGGCCGTGGCGGTCTTGTCGGCATGATCGGATGAAGCGGCTGTCATGGCATCCCGGTGCGGCAACGCATGGCGATCAGCTTTCCTTGATCAAGCCGCCCAGAATGGCGATGCCCTCGCGGATCTTTTCTTCCGCCACCGTGACGAAACTCAGGCGCAAGGTATTGTTCTGAGGCGCCACGCCGGCATAAAAAGGAGCGCCGGGAACAAAAGCGACATTGCGTTCGATGGCCTGCGACAGCAGTTGCGCGCCATCCAGATGGCCCGGCAGCGTCACCCATATGAACATCCCGCCTTCGGGCCGCGTCCAGCGCGCGGTAGATGGGAAGTCGCGGTCCATCGCATCCAGCATGTAGCCGCATTGCTCTTTGTACAGGTCGCGGACTTTGGGCAGATGCGTGGCCAGGAAGCCGTCCTTGACGGTTTCGTAGACGGCCATCTGGGTAAGCGTCGCGGTATGCAGGTCGGTGGCCTGCTTGATCTGGACCAGCTTGGAAATAATAGGCTTGGGCGCGACGATATAGCCTAGTCGCAAGCCCGGGGCCAGCACTTTGGAAAAGCTGCCCAGCCGTACGACCGTGGCGCCCACCGCGCGCCCCAGCCCCAGCAGCCCCGGCTCGGCCTTGCCGGCGTAGCGCAAGTCCCCGTACGGGTCGTCTTCGATGATGGGGATCTGCAGGGCGGCGCAGCGCTCCACCAGCGCCTGGCGGCGCTCCAGGCTCAGCGTCAGCCCGGTGGGATTCTGGAAATTGGGCAGTGCATAGATGAAGCGCGCCCCCGCGCAGCGCTCCGGCGTCAGCGCGTCCGGCATCAAGCCGCCTTCATCGGTGGGCACGGCTACATAATTGGGCTCGAACAGGGAAAAAGACTGCAAGGCGCCCAAATAGCTGGGCGCCTCGACCAGCACTTTGCTGCCCGGGTCTATGAACAGCTTGCCCAGCATGTCGAGCGCCTGCTGGGAGCCGGAAACGATCAGCACCTCGTCGGGCGATACATTGGCGCCCACGCGCCGCAAATCTTCCGCCACCCAGGCGCGCAGCGGCGCATAGCCCTCCGTGGGGCCGTATTGCAGGGCCGACGTGCCTTTATCCTGCAGCACCCGATCAAAGGCGCGGTTGATGACATCGACGGGAAAGCCCTTGGGCGAAGGCAGGCCGCCCGCAAAAGAGATGACTTCAGGCCGTTCAGTAACTTTCAGGATCTCCCGGATGGTCGAGCTGGTAAGTTGCTGCGCGCGTTGCGAAAAAGTATAGGGGAGCGTAAACGAATCCATGGTTCTGAAAGTTTTCCGGTAAAGAGCGGCAATTCGTTAGGTTACCGCAACTGCCATCGATATTCAGGGAATTCGCGCCAAGAATGGCCGGATGCTGCTGTTTTCGCGACAGTTTCCGCAAGCGCCGCGATCATGGCCCGCCGATTGCCGGTTGCCGCGCCGGGGCCGGCCGTGGAGCGGCAAATGCTGAAAGAATGCGGGGCCTGTCGGCGGGCTTACTTTTTGCGGCGCGCATCGCGCCTTACCGTGCGGATCAGCCACCAGAACAGCGAAATCGAGCAGACCAGGCCCACCGCGAAAATACCCACTACTATCCATTCACCCGTTGTCATGATTGCTCCGCCTCGATGAGCGCCCTCGAATACGCAAATCATAGTTCACATCGCAGGCGCAACGCCGGCGGTCCGCCCTTGGGATGCGGCGCAAGCCGGCGCCGCGCAGCCTTCCCGCGGCTCGGGCGCCATGGAAAAGAGCGCCGCCCCGCGCGGGAAAAGTGAAACAGAGCTGGCCTCGGCCTCGCCCGGAACCCTATAATTATCCCCCCGATTTTGGCGCTCCGTCCCGCTTTTCTTTTTATTGTCCAACATGAACATGCCGACCGCGCCTACGCCCTTCCATTTTGGAGCAGCGCCTGATGCCGCTTAGCGAAACCCTGCTCGCCAGCCTCGCCGAACAGGGCTGGGCGGTTTGCGACGGCTTGCTGGACAGCCGGCTTCCAGGCAGGCTGTACGAGCAATGCCGGCAAGTGTGGGAGCATCAAGGCTTCAGGCCCGCGGGGGTCGGGCATGGCGGCGCCCGGGCGGTGCACACCGGGATAAGGGGCGATTCCATCTGTTGGCTGGAAGCTGAAACCGCCCAATTCGCCGCTCTGGACTTCCTGATGTGGGCGGAGGATCTCAGGCGGGAATTGAACCGGGAGCTTTATGCCGGCCTGCATAGCAGTGAATTCCATTTCGCCCGCTACCCCGAGGGCCGCGGATACAAGAAACATATGGACCAGCACCGCGGCCAGCATAGCCGCAGGATCACTCTGGTTCTTTACCTGAATCCGGAATGGAGGGCCGCCGACGGGGGCGAACTTTGCCTGTATGCGCCGGAAGACGAAAGCCGCGAAGTGCACCGCGTCCTGCCTTTGGCCGGCCGCCTGGTCTTGTTTCGCAGCGACCTGATTCCGCATGAAGTGCTGCCCTGCGCCCGGACGCGCTGGAGCCTGACGGGATGGTTCCGCAGCGACGCGGCCTGCGGCCACGCACACGCGGCTTGATACCGGCCTGCCGCTGGACCGGAAGACGCCTCGGGCGCGGGCAGGGTGCGCAAAGGGACGACCAAGGCGCCCCGCGGTCATGAATCTCTTTTGTGTTCCGGCTTGCCCTTGCGCTTGGTGGACGCCATGTCGTCGAGTTCTTTTTTACTCATGGACTCGTACATCGATTTCGAAGCGCCCTTGAGATCCGATACCTTCATTTCGCCGCGCTTGGCGGCCAGCGCCGCGCCGGCCGCCTTTTGCTGGGCTTGAGATTTCGCTGGCATGATGCCTCCTTCGAGTCATGCTGATGGGATAGCCACGACTTTATTATTCGCCCCGGCTCCCCGCATTTCAAGCCTGATTTCCTGCGAAATGTAACGCCTCTTCCTGGCCGTCAGCAGCGATGCGCTGCTGTATATGGGCCAGCGCTTCCTCGACCTGGTCGATCAGGACCAGGCACAGTTCCCCTGCTTTCAAGCTTTCCAGCGCCGTGTCGATCGCCAGGTATTCGCCGTGTATCTCCTCGATGCGCTTGGCGCGTTTGGCGTGGACCAGCCCCTGGCGCAGCAGGGCCAGCACCTCGCCATCGGCGCGGCCCCGCTGGCACATATCCTGATAAAGAATCACCTCGTCGAAGGCGTCCCCCAGGATTTCCGTCTGGCGCCGTATATCGATATCGCGGCGATCCCCCGCGCCGCTGATCACCACGCTGCGCCGCGTGGCGGGCATGGTGTCCACCGCCCGGACCAGAGCCTGAATCGCATCCGGATTGTGGCCGTAGTCGGCGATGAGCGTCGCGCCGCGATAGGAAAAGACATTGAACCGCCCCGGAGCCGTATCGGCATCGTTGACGAAAGATGCCAGGCCGGCCCGCATGGCGCCCGCGCCCAGGCCCAGCGCCCACGCGGCGGCCAGCGCAGCCATTGTGTTCTCGACCTGAAAGCCTATGACGCCGCCGCGCACCAGGGGTATGCCGGAAAGCGCGTAGCGGTATTCCACATCGCCTTCCGCCAGCACAATGGCGCCTTCGTCGACATACACCGCGCGCCGCCCTTGGGCCCGATGCGTCATCAGGGTGGGATTATTCTTGTCGCAGGCGAAATAGATGACCGAGCCCGGGCAGCTATCGGCCATGGGCGCGACCATGGGATCGGCGGCATTCAGCACCGCCGTGCCGTGCGGCGCCACGTTTTCCACTATTACCCGCTTGACGGCGGCCAGGTCCTCTATGGTGGTGATGAAATTAAGGCCCAGATGGTCGCCCGTGCCGACATTGGTGACCACGGCGACGTCGCAGCGGTCGAAACCCAGGCCTTCCCGCAACACTCCCCCCCGGGCGGTCTCGAAGACCGCGGCGTCGACGTCGGGATGCAGCAATACGTTCCGGGCGCTGCGCGGACCGCTGCAATCGCCCGTATCGATACGCTGCTGGCCGATATAAATGCCGTCGGAGTTGGTCATGCCCACACGCAGGCCGGCGCATGCCACGAGATGGGCGATCAGCCTCGTGGTCGTGGTCTTGCCGTTGGTTCCGGCCACCGCCACCAGCGGTATGCGCCCGTTCTCGCCTTCGGGAAACATGAAATCGATGATGGCATCGCCGACGGGCCGCCCTTTCCCGAACGAGGGGTTGAGGTGCATGCGCAGACCCGGCGCGGCATTCACCTCGACGATGAAACCGCCCTGCTTGTCGAGCGGCTCGTAGACGTTTTCGCTGACCAGGTCTATGCCGCAGACATCCAGCCCCACCATCTGCGCCGCCGCCACCGCCGCCGCCGCAAGTTCGGGATGCACATGGTCGGTCATGTCCGTGGCGGTGCCTCCTGTGCTCAGGTTGGCGTTGTTGCGCAAGGTCACCAGCACGCCTTTTTCCGGGATGGAATCAGCCGTGTAGTTCTGGGTGGCCATGGTCGCCAGGGCGATATCATCCAGCCGGATCTTGGTCAGCGAACTGCCATGCCCCTCGCCGCGCAAAGGGTCGGCGTTGATCTGTTCGATCAATTGCGCAATGCTGCGTTCGCCGTCGCCTATGACCTGGGGCGGATCGCGCCGCGCAGCGGCGATCAATTTATCTCCCACCACGAGCAAACGGAAATCATGGCCGGGAAAATAGCGTTCGACGATTACCTCGGCGCCATATTCGCTCGCTATTTCGTAGGCGGCCTTGATTTCTTCATCGCCCTGGATATTGACGGCGACGCCCCTCCCCTGGCTGCCGTCGCGCGGCTTCAGCACCACCGCCCCGCCGATCTCCCTGGCCGCTGCGCAGGCATCCTCGGCGCTGCTCGCCAGGCGCCCTTGCGGGACGGGCACGCCGGCGGCATCGAGCAGCCGCTTGGTCAGTTCCTTGTCTTGCGCAATGGATTCGGCGATGGCGCTGCTGCAATCCGTTTCCGCCGCCTGAATGCGGCGCTGCTTGCTGCCCCAGCCGAACTGGACCAGGCTGCCTTGCGTCAGCCGCCGATACGGAATGCCCCGCTTCAGCGCGGAGGCGACAATGGCGCCGGTGCTGGGCCCCAGCCTGATGTCTTCGTTCAATTCCTGAAGGCGCTTGAGCTCGTCTCGGGCATCGAAAGGCGTATCCTGCATGGCGGACATGCAAAGCTTTTGCGCCAGGTCGAAAGCCTGGCGCCCCACCTCCTCTTCGCTGTATTCCACGATGACCTGGTACACCCCTTGCGAGGGCGTGGGCTTGGCGCGGCAGAAAGTCACCGGGCAGCCTGCCTGTGTCTGCAGGCGCAAAGCGGCGTAAGCGAGGGCGTGGGCGATGGAATTGGCGGTTTCCGGACTGAATGTCCGCAGCATGTCGATATCCGGAAAGCGGGCGCGCAGCCGTGTCTCGAAGGCTTCGATATCATCGATGTCGCACTCGACTTCCGAGCACGATACGATGGCTTCAATCACGGTTTGCCGGCACCAAAGATTGGGGCCGCGCAGCGCGCGTACTTGGGAGACTTCCATGAATGGTCCTCGTCGTCTCGATAAGCAAATTTACGGGTGTATTGAGAGGCTGGCCGACTGCGGCTGTCAGTCCTGCATGGCGGGAGCCTCGAGCACCCCCTCGAAGCTTTCGCCGGCTTCGACGCCGAACGTTTCTATGCAAGCGCGCATCAAGTCCAGGCGCACATTCAGGGCCCACGCCGCGGCAATGGCCGCCAGCACATTGCAGCGCTGGTGGTCCGGAGACCCGGCTTCGAGAAAAGGGATGGCGGCCAGGTCCGTCACTGCGGTTTCCGTCGGCCCATCGGCCAGCCAGATGCGTCCACCGCGCAGGAATACCGCGCGCCCGCCGCCGGCCCGGTGCGCGGCGATGACTGGAGCCTGTTCGGACATGCCGAAAAAGATGACTTCCCCATCGCACAGGGGCGCCATATCCGCCACCAGAGGATCGTCGGCGTTCAATACCGCGGCGCCTTCCGGAAGAATGACATCGACCTGGGTGCGGAAGACCTTGAGCAGGTATTCCAGGTCGTCGATATAGAGTTCGGGATAGCGCTCGGCGGGATCGATATTGGTCACCACGCCGACCAGGCATCTTTCGTAGGCCAGGCCTTCGGTAAGAATGCTGCGTGCGCCGTTTTCAATGACCCCGGCCTGGACCGCCCGGTTCAGCAGCACCCGCCGCGCGGCCTGCCAATTGGCGCCGTCGCTGCGCTGCACGTGGCGGCGGCCGAAGAACAGGCCAGTGCCGCAAGCCAGCCCCGTGTATTGGCCGCTGAGCTGCAAAAACCGCGCGATCAGCCGCGATACCGTGGTTTTGCCTTTGCTGCCGCTGACACCCACGATGGGGATATAGCCTTTGTCGCCTTGCGGGAACAAATGGTCGACGATGGCTTTGCCCACCGGCCGCGGGCGGCCCGCCGCCGGCTTCAGATGCATCAGCAGCCCCGGCCCGGCATTCACCTCGACGATGGCGGCGCCTTGCGCTTCCAGCGGCGCGGAAATGTCCTCGGCGACCAGGTCGACCCCCGCGATGTCCAGCCCGACGACGCGCGCGGCGAGCTCGACCGCCGCGGCCACGCTGGGGTGCACAGTGTCCGTCACGTCTATGGACACATTGCCGTTACGCTGGATCAATACGACTTTGCCGGCTTCGGGTACGGCCCCAGGAGCCAAACCCTGGCGCTGGAGCTCCAGCCGGTTGGCCGAATCCAGCCTGATCGGATTCAAAGGGTGATCCTCGTCGCGCCCGCGCCGCGGGTCGGAATTCAATTGCGACTCGATGAGTTCTTCGATGGTGCTGCGCCCATCGCCCACCACTGTCGCCGCATCGCCGCGCGCGGCGGCGACCATGCGCCCGCCGACGACCAGCACGCGATGCTCGTCGCCGCGTATGAAGCGCTCGACGACGACGCCGCTGCCTTCATCGACCGCGACCTCATAGGCTGTTTCGATTTCTTCGCGCGTCATGAGGTTGGTGAACACCCCGCGCCCGTGATTGCCATCGGAAGGCTTGACCACCACCGGCAAGCCTATGGACTGCGCCGCTTCCCAGGCGTCATCCATGCTGTCCACCAGCCGCCCTTCCGGCACCGGCACGCCGCAGGCCTGCAGCAGGCTCTTGGTCAAATCCTTGTTGCGTGAAAGGCTTTCGGCGATGGCGCTGGTGCGGTCGGTTTCGGCCGTCCAGATGCGGCGCTGCCTGGCGCCATAGCCCAGTTGCACCAGATTGGCTTCGCTCAGGCGCACGGTGGGGATGTCGCGATCGTCGGCGGCCTCGACGATGCAGGCCGTGCTGGGACCCAGATGCAGGTCGTCCGCCAGTTCGCGCAGCTCGGCGATGGCGGCCGCCAGGTCGAAGGGGCGGTCCTGTATGGCGGCCATGACGAGGTCGCGGGCCGAAATCAGCGCCGCCCGCGTGATGGTTTCATGCCAGGCGCGCACGACCACCTTGTACACGCCCCGCACCGAGGTCTCGCGCGCGCGTCCCAGACCGCCGGGCATGCCCGCCAGGCTCTGCAATTCCAGGGTGACATGTTCAAGAATGTGGGCGGGCCAGGTGCCCTGGCGCAGCCGCTGCAAAAAACCGCCGCGTTCGCCCACGCTGCAACGGTGTTCGACCAGCGACGGCAGCCAGGCCACCAGCCGCTCGTAGAACCCGGGAATGACATTGGAGGGGTAATCTTCCAGCTCGCCGATATCCACCCATGCTTCGATCACCGGGCGGTATGCCCAGATGTTCGGTCCGCGCAATACCACCATATTGGTGAATTCAATACTTTTGTCTTTCATTTAAAGAAAACAAATAGAGGAAAACAAGCTGTACAGCAGTTGCTCAGTATTTAACGGCAATTGGAGACCTAAATGTTTGCCAAGTTCACCTAAAGAGAAGAAAATCATCATCAAGAGGCAAAAAAACCACAGGATGCTTCCCTATACTTACCCAGCATGGGCTTTCGACGTGAAAATAGCGCACCTTTACCTTTACGGAATCCCGAACACGGGGCGAGTCACGCGAAATCAATGAGCAATAAAATCAATCCGTCCCAGCCGGCGCCCGCCCTGGCGCCCGACGACGGCGGCGCGCTGCCGGAGCACTTGCTGGAGCCGGACGAATCCATTCAAGCCTGGCTGCGCACCGATTTGAGCACACAGCTGCGTTTTGTGCCCGGGACGGTCGTGCTGACCACTAAGCGGCTGCTTGCCAACGGTCCCGAAGACGAAGACTGGCAGGCCTGGGCCTTGCATCCGGGCATGAAGCTGGATCACCGCGACCACGCGGGCGTGGGCACCCTGGAACTGCACGACAGCCAGCGCCGCCTCGCCGTCTGGCGTTATACGCTCAAGCACAGCGCGGCGGCATTGCAGCTGGTCGAACGCTTCGATCGCCTGCGCGGCCAAAAGCCGGGGCCCGCGCCCGGCAATACCGACGACGCCCTCATGCCGGGCGCGGCGCCGTCCGCCGACACACCCTCGTCCTGGGCATTGCTGCGCCTCTGGCGCTTCGCCCGGCCTTATCGCAACCTCTTGATTCTCGGATTTTTGCTGACGCTGGCCTCCACCGCCGCGGCGCTGGTCGCGCCCTACCTGACCATGCCGCTGATGGACAAGATCCTGATCCCCTTCCAGAATGGCGTGCCCATCGACTATGCCCTGGTGCGGCTCTATCTGGGCGGCCTGCTGCTGTCCTCTTTGCTGGCCTGGCTGCTGGGCTGGGGCCGCACCTATATATTGGCCTGGGTCAGCGAACGCATAGGCGCGGACCTGCGCACGACCACTTACCAGCACCTGCAAACCCTGCCGCTGCAATATTTCGGCGGCAAACGCACAGGCGACCTCATCGCCCGCATTGGTTCGGAATCCGACCGCATCTGCCTGTTCCTGTCCCTGCATCTGCTGGATTTCGCCACCGACGTGCTCATGATCACCATGACGGCGGCCATTCTTTTCACCATCAATCCCTGGCTGGCGGTGGTGACCTTGCTGCCGCTGCCCTTCATCGTCTGGATGATCCATATCGTGCGCGACCGGCTGCGCCACGGTTTCGAAAAGGTCGACCGCATCTGGGCGGAAATCACCAACGTGCTGGCGGACACCATACCCGGCATACGCGTGGTCAAGGCCTTCGCCCAGGAAAAGCGCGAGGTCGCGCGCTTTCGCGAGGCCAACAACCGCAACCTGGCGGTCAACGACCGCGTCAATACGCTGTGGTCCCTGTTCGCCCCCACCGTCACCCTGCTGACCGAGATAGGCCTGCTGGTGGTCTGGGCCTTCGGCATCTGGCTGGTCTCCCACAAGCAGATCACCGTCGGCGTCCTGACCGCCTTCCTGACCTATATCGGCCGCTTCTACATCCGCCTGGACTCCATGAGCCGCATCGTGTCGTTCACGCAAAAAGCGGCGGCCGGCGCCAAGCGCATCTTCGACATACTGGACCACGTATCGAGCGTGCCGGAGCCCAGCAAGCCGGTACGCCTGGAGCATGTGCAGGGGCGCATCGAATTGCGCAACGTGGGCTTCCGCTACGG
>DJWC01000009.1 GCA_002441445.1 Pusillimonas sp. UBA6240 | reverse complement strand
AGGCCCGGCTGCTCCTTGCCGGCGGCGCGCAGCCACTTGTCGAAGGTCGCGCCGCTGTAGACCCCCTCGGGGATGTGCTGGTCGTAGAAGGCGTAGATCAGCTCGTCGTCGACCAGGATGTCGGGGCGCCGTGTCTGGTGCTCGAGCTTCTCGATCGAGGCGGCCAGCTGGCGATTGTGCCGCAGGAAAGGCAGGCCCGTATCGATGTCGCCGGCGACCAGCGCCTGGCGGATGAAGATCTCGCGCGCGTGGACCGGGTCGATCTTGCCGTAGTGCACGCGGCGGCCCGAGTAGATCTGCAGGCCGTAGAGCGTTGCGCGTTCGTTGGCCACGACCTGGCCGGCCTTCTTGTCCCAGCGCGGGTCCGACCAGGCGCGCCGGATGAGATGCGCGCCCGCCTTCTCCAGCCATCGGGGGTCGATGCGCGCGACGCAGCGCGCGTACAGGCGCGTCGTCTCGACCAGTTCGGCGGCCACGATCCAGCGGCCCGCCTTTTTCACCAGGCGCGAACCCGGGTGGATCTGGAAGCGGATGTCGCGCGCGCCCTGATAGCCGCCGGCCTCTTCGCTCTTGGACCCGATGTTGCCCAGCAGGCCGGACAGCAGCGCCATGTGCGTCTGCTCGTAGCCGGCCTCCAGCGTATTGACGCGCCAGCCCTGCTCGCCCACGAGCGAGGCCAGCTGGCTGTGGACGTCGCGCCATTCGCGCAGCCTGAGCGGCGACAGAAAATTCTGCCGCAGCAGCGCGACCAGCTTGCGCTGCGACGCCTTGTGTTCGACCTGCTCGGCATACCAGCGCCAAAGCTTGATGAAGGACAGGAATTCGGACCGGTCGTCGCCGAACTTGGCATGCGCCGCCTCCGAGGCATCGCGCTCGTTCATGGGCCGGTCGCGCGGATCCTGGACCGAGAGCGCGGAGGTGATGATGAGCATTTCCGCCAGGCATTGCTGCTCGCGCGCCGCGAGTATCATGCGCGCCAGGCGCGGATCGATGGGCAGCCGCGCCAGCGCGCGCCCGGTCTCGGTCAGGCGGTTGTCTTCATCGATCGCGCCCAGCTCCTGCAGCAGGTGGTAGCCGTCGGCGATGGCGCGGCCCGACGGCCGGTCGACGAAGGGGAAGGTCTCGATATCGTCCAGCTTGAGCGCTTTCATGCGCAGAATCACCGAGGCCAGCGACGACCGCAGGATTTCAGGATCGGTGAACGGCGCGCGCCGCTGGAAGTCGGCTGCGTCGTACAGCCGTATGCACACGCCCGGGCCGATGCGCCCGCAACGCCCCGCCCTCTGGTTGGCCGATGCCTGGCTGATGGGTTCGATGCGCAGCTGCTCGACCTTGTTGCGCCAGGAATACCGCTTGACGCGCGCCAGGCCGCTGTCGACCACATAGCGTATGCCCGGCACGGTGAGCGAGGTTTCCGCCACGTTGGTGGCGAGCACGATGCGCCGCGCGCTGCCCTGCGGCCGGAAGATGCGCTCCTGCTCGTTCTGGGACAGGCGCGCATAAAGCGGCAGGACTTCCGTGCCGGGCGGATGATGCTTGCGCAAGGCTTCGACGGTTTCGCGGATTTCCCGCTCGCCCGGCAGAAAGACCAGGATGTCGCCTGGGCCGTGGCGCGCGCATTCGTCCACGCCTTCGACCACGGCATCCACCAGATCGCGCTCTTCATCGCCCGAGCGCCGTTCGCCTGGCGCGGCCATATCGGCGCTGCCCGGGCCGGCGCCATCGCGGCCGCCGGCCACGTCTTCGCCGCCCACGGGCCGGTACAAAATATCGACCGGAAACAGGCGGCCCGACACTTCGACGACGGGCGCGGGCCGGCCGGCCTGGGCGAAATGCCGGGCGAAGCGATCGGCATCTATGGTGGCCGAGGTGATGATGAGTTTCAGGTCCTTGCGCCGGGGCAATAGCTGCAGAAGAAAGCCCAGCAGGAAATCGATGTTCAGGCTGCGTTCATGCGCCTCATCGATGATGATGGTGTCATAGCGGCGCAACAGCGGATCGTGCTGCGTTTCGGCCAGCAGTATGCCGTCGGTCATCAGCTTGATGGCGGTGTTGGGCCCGCTGCGGTCATTGAAACGTATCTGGTATCCCACCCAGTCGCCCAGTTCGGTCTGCAGCTCCTGGGCGATGCGTTTGGCCACCGAGGTCGCGGCCAGGCGGCGCGGCTGCGTATGGCCTATCATTTTCGTAAGGCCGCGACCCAGCTCCAGGCATATCTTGGGCAATTGCGTCGTCTTGCCCGAGCCTGTTTCGCCGCAGACTATGACGACCTGGTTCCGCCGTATGGCCTCTGCAATGACGTCGCGGCGCGCGCTGACGGGCAGGTCTTCGGGATAGGATACGGGAGGCGGCGGACGCAGCTCCCGGCGCGCAGCCCGCGGGCGCTCACCCGCGGCGGTGCGCGCTTTGGCGGCGGAACTTCTGTGTTTGTTTTCCGACACATCGACAGGTTGCTGCATGAAACTTTTTTTGAGTGGGCCGTCCGTCATTATAATTTTGAATGGATACGATTTTTGCTGAGAAGCCGAACGACGACATGACCACCCTAGACACCGACGCCACCCTTTCCGCCCAGGAAGCCCCCGAATTCGCGCCGGCGCAATTCGTCCGATGGTTCAGGGAAGTGGCGCCTTATGTCCATGATTTTCGTGGCAAGACGTTCGTCGTCGCCTTCGGCGGCGAGCTGGTGAGCGACGGGGCCTTGAATACCTTGATACAGGATCTGTCGCTGCTGTCGGCGCTGGGCGTAAAGCTGGTGCTGGCGCACGGTTCGCGCCCCCAGGTAAACGAGCAGCTTAAACTGAAAGGCTATCAGATGCAATTCGGGCGCGGCACCGAGCCGACCAGCGCGGAAGCGCTGGAATGCGCCAAAGAGGCCGCCGGCGAGATCCGCCTGGATATCGAAGCCGCCTTCAGCCAAGGGCTGCCCAATACCCCCATGTCGCATGCCCAGATCCGCGTCATTTCAGGCAATTTCGTCACCGCCCGGCCGGTGGGCGTCATCGACGGCGTGGACTACAAGCACGCCGGCGCCGTCCGCAAGCTGGACATCGACGCGATGAAGAACATCATCAATCAAGGCGCCATCGTGCTGCTGTCGCCACTGGGCTTTTCGCCTACCGGCGAGGCGTTCAATCTGGCCATGGAAGACCTCGCCACCAGCGCGGCGATCGCCCTGCGCGCCGAAAAGCTCATCTTCCTGACGCAGAACCGTACCGTGCTGGACGAGAACGGCTCGGTCGACACCGAACTGGCGCGCGAAGACGCCGACAAACTGCTGGCTTCCGGCGTGCTGGACGCGGACACGTCGGCATTCCTCGCCCATGCATCGCGCGCCGTCAAGCGTGGCGTGGCGCGCGCCCACCTCGTGCCCTACACCCTGGACGGCAGCGTGCTGCTGGAAATCTTCACCCACGACGGCGTGGGCACCATGGTGGTCGAAGACACGCTGGACGATCTGCGCCCGGCCTCGGTGGACGATGTCGGCGCCATCGTGCAACTGATAGAACCGCTGGAAGCGGACGGCACCCTGGTGCCGCGCGGCCGCGCCGTCATCGAGCGCGATGTGGAACAATTCACGGTGCTGGAGCACGACGGCGTCATCTATGGCTGCGTGGCCGTCATCCCCTACCCCAACGAGCAGATGGCGGAAATGGCCTGCCTGATCGTCCACCAGGAATGGCAGGGCGAAGGCGAAGGCGAAATGCTGCTGCGCCACGCCGAATCGCGCGCCCGCGCCCTGGGTGCAAGGCGCCTGTTCGTCCTGACCACGCGCACCTCGCACTGGTTCATCAAGCGCGGCTTCGTTCAGGGCGGGGTTTCCGATCTGCCCAAGGAAAAGCGGGCTCATTACAACCGCTCGCGCAACAGCCTGGTCTTCATCAAGAAGCTGTGACCGCAAGTCCTCCGCGCATCTGATCCCCTGCGGGCTGGGTACAATGACAGGCTAGCCTATCCCGTTTTGATTATTTTGAAGTGAGACAGCCATGGCACGTATGGTCCAATGTGTAAAACTGAAGCGCGAAGCCGAGGGGCTCGATTTCCCGCCCTACCCCGGCGAACTCGGCGTACGCATCTGGCAGCATGTCTCCAAGGAAGCCTGGGCGCTATGGATGGATACGCAAACGCGCCTGGTGAACGAAAACCGCTTGAATCTGGCCGACGCGCGCGCGCGCAAATACCTGGCCCAGCAAATGGAAAGCTTCCTGTTCGAAGACGCCAATGTCGAGGCGCAAGGCTACGTCCCGCCTGCGCCGTGATGGCACGCAGGCATCGGGCGCGTATTATCGTAAAAGCCATGTGAAGGGCCAAGAAAGCGCCTTCGATGCAAAAACAAAGGCTGACTTCGCCCGCGCCACGTCGCCCCGCTCGCACCTCGCCGCCCGCCCATAGCCTGACACGCCCATAGCCGGCCGGCGAAACCGCCCTTTCAGCGGCGCCAGCGCCTAAGCCTGGTCTTCGTCTTTCTGGTTGGCGGGCGCGTCGTCGGGGGCTGCGGCGCCGCGCGCCATGCGTTCGGTGTTCTTGACGCCGGTATGGCGCACGTCGTCGCCGTGCACCATGTAAATGACGCGCTCGGATATATTCTTGGCGTGGTCGCCGATGCGTTCCAGGGCGCGCGCAATGAAGATCAGGTCGATGGAGCGGGAAATGGTGCGCGGATCTTCGATCATGTAGGTAATGATATGGCGCAGCGAGCCCTTCCACTCCTTGTCCACTTCTTTGTCGTTGCGCACCACCCGCGCGGCCTGGATGGGGTCCATGCGGGCGAAGGCGTCCAGGGAATCATGGATCATGGCCGCAACAAAATTGGCCATGTGGCGCAATTCCACCACGGGTTCGTACTGCCCGTTGGATTCATGCAGGCGGCGCGCCATCTTGGCGATTTTCTCGGCCTCGTCGCCGCAGCGTTCCATATCGGTCAGCATCTTGGATACCGACAGCAGCAGACGCAGGTCCACCGCGGTGGGCTGGTTGCGGGCGATGATCATGCTGATGCGCTCGTCGATGTCGACTTCGAGGCGGTTGACTTCCCTTTCGCGCTCGCGCACTTTGTCGACCAAGGCCAGGTCGCCCGTGGCCAGCGCTTCCATGCCTTCCTTGACCATGGCCTCGACCAGGCCGCCCATTTGCAAAAAAAGGGAACGCGTGGTTTCCAGATCGGCGTGAAACTGTTTGTTGGTATGCTCGGACATGTCGGCCTTCGGTCTGCGCAAAAATGAATGACGGCGTGCTATCTGGTTGATTCGAATACCCCGATAAGCAGCCTAGTTTATACGCTCATTATGACGCAATCATGACAGGCGACCAAGGACCGGCGGTAAAGCCGCCGGCAAGCGCCGTCAGCGATCCAGGCGCCGCACGCCCTGCTGGGTGGACAGCAGCACGACGTCCGCGCCGTCCAGCGCGAACAGCCCGCAGCTGACCACGCCCGCGAAGTTGTTGATGCACGCTTCCAGCTCGGCCGGCGCTTCGATGCGCAGCCCCGAGACATCCAGAATCTGGCAGCCGTTGTCCGTAATGAAACCCTCGCGCAGGGCCGGCTTGCCTCCCAGGGCCGCCAGGCGTCTTGCCACGACTTCGCGGGCCATCGGGATGACTTCCACCGGCAAGGGGAAATGCCCCAGGGTCCGCACCAGCTTGGATTCGTCGACGATGCAGATGAAGCGGTCGGCTGCGGACGCCACGATTTTCTCGCGCGTCAGCGCGCCGCCACCGCCCTTGACCAGATGCATGCGGCGGTTGGTCTCGTCGGCGCCGTCCACGTAGACGGAGATTTCAGCCACGTCGTTCAGGTCCAGAACCGGGATGCCGTGCTTCTTCAGGCGCTCGGCGCTGGCCACCGAGCTGGCGACGGTGCCGGCTACCTGGTGCTTGATCTCTGCCAGGAAGTCGATGAAGTGGTTGGCGGTGGAGCCGGTACCGATACCGATGATGGTGTCCGGCACCACGTGCTCCAGGGC
>DJWC01000036.1:171-5690 GCA_002441445.1 Pusillimonas sp. UBA6240 | reverse complement strand
CAGCGTGTAGCGGTTGGAGTTGTAGATACCGCCGGGCTTGAGGGGCTCGCCCGGCATCGCCAGCTCGTCGCCGGTCGAAAACAGCGCGACGCGCAAGCGGCGAAACACCGTGAGCTGCGCCGCGCCGACCGATGCGGCGACGCCGACGTGCGCGGCCGACAGCCGCGTGCCGGCCGCCAATACCTCGGCTCCGGCCGCGATGTCCTCGCCGCGACGGCGGATCCACTCTCCCGGATGCGGCAGGTGATTCACGGTCACGCTACCGCCTTCCAGCGCGCACAGCTCCTGCATGACCACGGCATCGGCGCCATCGGGAAGAATGCTGCCGGTGAAGAGGCGTATGGCGTGCCCGGGCAGCAAGGCGTCGGGCCGCTGGCCTGCGTAGCAGCGCTGCTGCACGGGCAGGCGCTTGCCGGGCGCATAATCGGCAAGGCGGATCGCATAGCCGTCCATGGCGCTGTTATCGGCCGGAGGCAAGTCCAGCGTGGCGAACAAAGTCTGCGCCAGCACCCGGCCGTGGGCTTCATGCAAGGCACAGGCTTCGGCGATACTGGGGGGCGTTGCGGCAGAGGCGAGACGTGATTGGGCGGTATCGAAATCAAGCATTCTTGTAGTGGCTGGCAAAATTGCAGGGCGAGTGGGTGCTGTCCAGTTGTTCGCGGATGATCTCTTCCCAGGCGGTTTTGCAGGCCCCCGTGGAGCCGGGCATGCAAAAGACAAGCGTATTGTTGGCGACGCCCGCGAAAGCGTCGGACTGCAGGCCGGAGCTGCCGATGTCCTGGAAGGACAGCTGGCGGAACAGTTCGCCGAAGCCCGTAATGACCTGGTCGAGCAAGGGGGATATTGCCGCGACGGTGGATTTCTGGTGTGAAAAGCCGGTGCCGCCGTTGGTCAGGATGATTTGTATGGAGTCATCGGCGACCCAGTCGCTGATCAGCTTGCGTATCTGGTACAGGTTGCCGCTGCAGATGGCGCGCTTTTCGCAGCGATGCCCGGCGGCCTGCAGGCTTTGCGCCAGGTAATCGCCCGAGGTGTCGTTGTCGGCATTGCGGGTATCGGAAATGGTCAGTACCGCGCAGCGCAGGGAAATGGGAGCGGCGTTGGGATCGGCTTTGCTCATTTATGGTCTCGTGTGCTGGAAGATTGTTCCCATGATCGGGTCTTGTCGGCGTCGGCGTCGCGCTGCTGCACCCAGAAGCGCTCGCCGGAAGCCAGGGTTTCGCGCTTCCAGAAGGGCGCGCGTGTTTTCAGGGCGTCGATGATGTATTCGCAGGCCTGGAATGCATCGCCGCGATGGGCGCTGGCGGCCGCCACGAAAACGATCTGCTCCGCATTGCGCAATTCGCCCACCCGGTGCACGACCAGGCATTCCTGGACCCGCCAGCGGGACTGCGCCGTGGCGCACAGCGATTCGATCTCGCGTTCGCACATGCCCGGATAATGTTCCAGGAACAAGCTCGCGGTGGCGGCGTTTTCGGCGTAGTCGCGCACATAGCCGGTAAAGGTGACGATAGCCCCGGCGCTGCCGGCCGTGCGCTCGCGCAGGCCGGCCAGCAGCGCCGCGACGTCGAAGTCTTCGTGCTGGACAATGACCATGCTAACCCCCGGTGACGGGCTCGAATACGGCGACTTCATCGCCGGGGCTGATCAGCGTGTCGGGCGCGACGTGATATTGGTTGACGGCCAGCTTCAAGCGGCCAGCGGGGGCCAGTTGCGGGTAGCGCCGGACGAGCGCGGCCAGCCAGTCGGCGCCGCGCACCGGCTGGTCCAGGGGCCAGTCCTCTTCGCGCCGCTGCGTCAGCTCGGCGACTTGCGCGAAATACAGGACTTTAATCGTTGCGCCATTCGCCACTTTTGCCTCCTGATTTGTAGCGCAGCCTTATTTCCTCGAGAACAATGCCTTTGTCGGCCGCCTTGCACATGTCGTAAATGGTCAGCGCCGCCACGCTGCAGGCCGTCATGGCTTCCATTTCCACCCCGGTTTTATAGTCGCTGCGGCAGGTGGCCCGGATCGTTATGCTGTGGCTCGCGTCGTCGGGCGTGAATTCTATGCCGGCGAAGCTGAGCGGCAGGCTGTGGCAGAGCGGAATCAGGTCGGCGCAGCGCTTGGCCGCCATGACGCCGGCTATCCGGGCGGTGTTCAGGACCTCGCCCTTGGCGTTGGCGCTGGCGGACAGCAGGCGGTAGGCGCCCGGGCTCATGCGCACGCGCCCTTCGGCAATGGCGCAGCGCTGGGTACTGGCCTTGCCGCTGACATCGACCATATTGGCCTGGCCGCTTGCGTCCAGGTGGCTGAGCGACACGTCGTTATTGGAACTGCTCATCATCATAAGGCTGTGGTAGACAATGACCCTATCATATACGCAATTGCCCAAGGCAGCGGCCGCGGCCGGCCCGTCGTATGATACAAACTTTGCTGCGGGCGCCGCTGCCGCGCCTTTTTCTTTTTTCCATCCACTTGCAAACGGAGAGCGCTATGTCTATTCAAATCGGTGATCGGGTGCCTGACGGCACTTTGAGCGAGTTCATCGAAACAGCCACGGAAACCTGCGCCGTCGGGCCCAATAGTTTCGAGGTCGCCGATATGGTGCGCGGCAAGAAAATCGCGCTGTTCGCGCTGCCGGGCGCATTCACGCCCACCTGCTCGTCCAAGCATCTGCCCGGCTACCTCCAGCTGCACGATCAGCTCAAGGCCAAGGGCGTGGACGAAATCTGGTGCGTGGCGGTGAACGATGCCTTCGTCATGGGCGCCTGGGGCCGTGACCAGGGCGTGGACGGCCGCGTGCGCATGCTGGCCGACGGCAGCGCGGCATGGACGAGCAAGCTCGGCCTGACGGTCGATCTGTCGGCGCGCGGCATGGGGACGCGTTCGCAACGCTATTCCGCCCTTATCGATGACGGGGTGGTCAAGCAGTTGAATATCGAAAAAAGCGGGCAATTCGAAGTCAGCGACGCCCAGACCCTGCTGTCGCAATTGGGCTGACGCCACGAAAAGGAAGTAGTCCCCGATGCCGGCAATGGCGCAAACAATCGGCGCGTTTTTCTCGCTTTACCTGGCGACCTTGCTGCTGCTGGTGGGGTCGGGCCTGTTCAATACCTATATGGGCTTGCGTCTTACAGCGCAGTCCGTATCGGAGCTATGGATCGGCGGCCTGATCGCCGTGTATTATCTGGGCCTGGTCTTCGGCGCCCGCATCGGCCACAAAATCATCATTCAGGTGGGCCATATACGGGCCTATTCCGCCACGGCCGCCATCGTCACCATTACGGTGCTGGTGCTGGCATTGGTGGATAACCTCTGGGCCTGGCTGGGTTTCCGCTTCATCGCCGGCATCGCGATGGTGACGCAGTTCATGGTCCTGGAAAGCTGGCTGAACGAGCAAACCGAAAACCGCCAGCGCGGCCGCGTTTTCGCCTTCTACATGGTGTGCTCGAGCACCGGCACGGTGCTGGGCCAGCTCTCGCTGACGCTATTTCCCACCTTGAACCATCAGCCCCTGATTTTCGCGGGCATGTGTTCCGCCTTGTGCCTGGTGCCCATCGCCTTGACCGGGCGCCTGCACCCCGCGCTGCAGGTGCCTGCGCCCATACAGGTCAAGTACTACATGTCCCGGGTGCCGCTGTCCCTGACGGTGCTGTTCATCGCCGGCCTGCTGACCGGCGCCTTCTATGGCCTGGCGCCGGTGTATGCGCTCAAGCAGGGTTTGTCCAACAGCCAGGTCGCCGTGTTCCTGGCGGCATCCGTCGCCACGGGGCTGCTCGCCCAATGGCCGCTGGGCTGGCTGGCCGACCGCATCAACCGGGTCGGCCTGATACGGGTCAACGCCTCCATTCTCTTCGTGCTGGCGGTGCCGCTATGGGGCTGGTGGATATTCCCCTTCTGGGCGCTGCTGGCGTTTTCCTGCGCCTTCGGCGCCCTGCAGTTCACGCTTTATCCTCTGGGCGCGGCCTTCGCCAACGACAATGTCGACCAGGAACGCCGCGTGGGCTTGAGCGCCATCCTGTACATGGTGTATGGCGTGGGCGCCTGTGTGGGCCCATTGGTTGCGGGATTGATGATGCGGCAACTGGAGGCGAGCATGTATTTCGTCTTCATTTCCATTTGCGCGGCGGTGCTGGTGGCTGTGATCCGGCCGCAGCGCGTCACCGGCGCCCACCTGAGCCAGGATGCGCCCACGCACTTCGTGCCGATGTCGGACAGCCTGCAAAGCTCCAACGTCGTCATCGCGCTGGATCCCCGCGTCGACATAGAACGCGATGTCTCGCATGAGCCGGTCGAAGACGACGTTCCGCCTGTGCAGGCGGAAAATTCAGAAGACGGGCCGGCGGCGCGCCCCGGTGGCGGTTTGGGCGGCGAGCCTGCGCAAGCCGCTGCTACGACAGGAGGCCAGCCGGACGCTGCGGCGCCCGAACAGGCTGCGGCGCCGCCGGCCCCCGAGGCGTCACCGGGGAATGAGAACAATGATGGCGGTAACGGCCAGCACTATCCCAAGGGCGTTGACCCACGATAGCTTTTCTTTGAAGAAGCCGGCGCCCACCAGCGTTCCCAGCGATATCACGCCGATGTTCATGGCCGAGAACACCAGCGTCGGGTTCTGCGGAAAGACCTGATGGGCTCGAATGTAGAAATAGATATTGCTGAAGTTCAGCAGGCCCAGCACGACGCCGGCCAGCACGTTGCGCCGCGTCCATACGCTGCGGCGGGCGATCAGGTAAGCGAAAATAAGTATGCCCGCCAGCACGAAGGAAACCAGCAGGCTGCTGGAAAAGGCGGCGCCGCTCTTGGCCATTTGCTTGAACAGAATGTCTATGGTGCCGTAGCCCACCCAGACGGACAGCAGCATCAGCACGGCTTTGACGGTGTCGCCCGAGCCGCCCTGGGTGCGCGGGCGCAGCAGCAGGCAGACCAGCGCCGTCAGCGCGATGGCGATGCCCGCCAGCTTGCTGCCCGATAGCGCTTCGCCGAACAGCACGAAAGAGGCGATGAGCGGAATGAACAAGGACAGCCTTTGCGCCGCATCGCTGAGTACAATGCCGGCGTGCCGGACCGCTGCCGCCATGGCGAGGAAGATGGTGGGCAACAGGACGCCCAGGGCGATCAACACCCACCAGGGCGTGGACGGACTCATGAGGCTGGAAGGGTGCGGCTGCAGCAGCACCGCGCACAGCGTGGCCGCCACCACATAATTCACGGCGATGGCCTGGTCCACAGCGATATTCTGGCGCCGGGCTATTTTGAGCAGCACGGATACGGCCACGCTGCAGGCGATACTGATGATCAGTGTGTACATGATGTTTCAGGAGGGTCCGGGAAGGGTGTTGTGTTGCGAGGCGTTGCTAGCGTCTGCAGGCCCTGGAGTCTGCATGGAGCTGCGTCTGTTCGGACTCTTGCCGCGGTGCCTCCACCGGCGACATGCCCAGGCGGCCCAGCAGCCGCCGGTCGCGCGCAGCCTGCGGATTGGCGGTGGTCAACAACTGGTCGCCATAGAATATGGAGTTCGCGCCGGCCATGAAGCACA
>DJWC01000036.1:0-160 GCA_002441445.1 Pusillimonas sp. UBA6240 | reverse complement strand
TGCGCACGAACTCGAAGGGGTCGATATCGGCGACGTGGTCCAGCGGCGTGCCGGCGACCTTGACCAGGTTGTTTACGGGAACGGATTCGGGCGGCGGAGACATATTGGCCAGTTGCGCGATCAGACCGGCCCGGTCGCGGCGCGATTCGCCCATGCCGAC
>DJWC01000069.1 GCA_002441445.1 Pusillimonas sp. UBA6240 | reverse complement strand
AGGCACGCTGGGCATCATCACCGAAGTCACCGTCAGGCTTTACCCGCAGCCTGAGGCGATTTCCGCGGCGATATGCAATTTTCCCACCCTGCAATCGGCGGTGCAGAGCGTCATCGAAGTCATACAAATGGGCGTGCCCGTTGCGCGGGTGGAATTCATGGACCAGAACGCCGTCAAGGCGACCAACGCATACAGCAAGCTCAGCCTGACAGAATCGCCGCTGCTGCTGTTCGAATTCCATGGCAGCCCTTCGGGCGTGAAGGAACAGGCCGAGGCCGTGCAGGCCATCGCGCGCGACAATGGCGGCACCGATTTCGAATGGGCGGACCAGCCCGAAGACCGCAGCCGGCTCTGGACGGCGCGGCACCATGCTTATTTCGCCGGCTTGCAGTTGCGGCCCGGATGCCGGTCCAGCACCACGGATGTCTGCGTGCCGATCTCGCGGCTCGCCGAATGCGTGACCGAAACCGCCGCGGAACTCGACCAGGCCAGCTTTCCCTACACCATCGTCGGCCATGTCGGCGATGGCAATTTCCATGTCCTGATGCTGCTGGATCCGGACAACCCCCGGGAATGGCAGGAATCCGAGCGCCTGAACCGGAAGCTGGTGCAGCGCGCCATCGCCATGCAGGGCACATGCACGGGGGAACACGGCGTGGGCCTGCACAAAATGGAATTCATGCAGGCCGAACACGGCCGGGATGCACTGGATCTCATGGCAGCCCTGAAACACGCTTTCGACCCCCACGATATCCTCAATCCGGGCAAGATCATCCCGCGCGCGTGACGAGAAAAAATGAACGACACATCGATCAGTCGGGCGGCCGAAACGGCGCCGGATTTTGCCGGCCTGATCAGCAGGCTCGCCGGCGTGCTGCCAGCCCATTGCATATTGTCCAGGGTCGAGGACACGCGCCCTTATGAATGCGACGGACTGACCCTGTACCGCAGCCTGCCGCCGGTGGTCATGCTGCCGGAAAACGAAGCGCAGCTCGTCGCGATCATGCAGGGCTGCAAGGCGCTGAACATTCCCATAGTCGCGCGCGGCGCCGGCACCGGCCTGTCGGGCAGCGCGCTGCCTCATCCCCAGGGGGTGCTGATCGGCCTGGCCAAGCTCAACCGGATCAAGAAAATCGATCCGCAAGCCTGTACCGCCGTGGTCCAGCCGGGGGTGCGCAACCTGGCCATCTCCGAGGCCGCGGCGCCTTACGGCCTGTATTACGCGCCCGACCCGTCCAGCCAGATCGCCTGTTCCATAGGCGGCAATATCGCCGAGAATTCCGGCGGCGTGCATTGCCTCAAATACGGGCTCACCGTGCACAACGTCGTCCGGGCGCGCGTAGTCACCATCGATGGCGACGTGATCGAACTCGGCTCGGAGGCGCCCGACGCGCCCGGCCTCGATTTGCTGGCGGCCTTCATCGGCTCCGAAGGCATGCTGGGCGTCGTTACCGAGGCCACGGTCAGGCTCATTCCCAAACCCGCTTGCGCCCGCGTCGTCATGGCCAGTTTCGGCAGCGTCGAAGCGGCCGGCCAGGCCGTCACCAATGTGATTGCGGCCGGCATCATTCCGGCGGGGCTGGAAATGATGGACAAGCGCGCCGTGCACATGGTCGAGCCTTTCGTCAAAGCCGGCTACGACCTGGATGCGGCCGCCATCCTGCTTTGCGAATCGGACGGCACGCAAGAAGAGGTGGAGCACGAAATAAGCCGCATGGAAGCCGTGTTCCAGCAGGCCGGCGCCACGCGCCTGCAGGTGTCCAGGTCCGAGGAAGAACGGCTGGTGTTCTGGGCGGGCCGCAAGAACGCCTTTCCCGCGGCGGGCCGCATATCGCCGGACTACTATTGCATGGACGGCACCATTCCGCGCCGCCACTTGAGCCGGGTGCTGAACGCCATAGAACAGATGGAAGATGAATACGGCTTGCGCTGCGCCAACGTCTTCCATGCGGGCGACGGCAATCTGCATCCGCTGATCCTGTTCGATGCCAACCAGCCGGGCGAGATCGAACGCGCCGAGAAATTCGGCGCCGCCATCCTGGAACTCTGCGTACAGGTGGGCGGCACCATTACGGGGGAGCACGGCGTCGGCGTAGAAAAGATCAACCAGATGTGCGTGCAGTTCTCGCGCGAGGAGCTCGACTTTTTCAGCGCCGTCAAACGGGGGTTCGACCCTTATGGCCTGCTCAATCCGGAAAAAGTCATTCCGACCCTGGTCCGTTGCGCCGAATACGGCAAGATGCATGTGCACGGCGGCGAACTCCGTTTTCCCGATCTACCCCGGTTCTAAAGGCCAGGCATGGAATTCGTACTGTCCGAAATTTGTCAGCAGATCATGGCCGCCCGCGGCGCGGAGCGTCCCGTCTACATATGCGGCGGGCGCAGCAAGGATTTCTACGGCGAGCCCTTCCAGGGCGGCAGCTTTCCCGATATTGCGGTGCTGGACATGTCCGCCTACCACGGCATCATCAATTACCATCCTTCCGAATTGGTGATCACCGCGAGGGCGGGCACTTTGCTTAGCGAACTGGAAAGCGCTCTGGACGAGCAAAACCAGATGCTGGCCTTCGAACCGCCGCGCTTTGGCTCCGCATCGACCATAGGCGGCTGCGTCGCCAGCGGCCTGGCGGGTCCGCGCCGCATGGCGGCCGGCAGCGTGCGCGATTTCGTCCTGGGCGCCAAGCTGCTGGATTCCACCGGCATGGTGCTGGGCTTCGGCGGCGAAGTCATGAAGAATGTGGCCGGCTACGATGTCTCGCGCCTGCTGGCCGGTTCCATGGGCATACTGGGAGCTTTGCTGGAAGTGTCCATCAAGGTCGCGCCCAAGCCGCCCCTGGAACGAACCCAGGTGCTGGACGCGGACGAAAGCCGCGCACTGGAGCTCTTCAACCAGTGGCGCGGCCTGCCCATCGCCATCTCGGCCACCGCCTGGTCGCAAGGCAAAGACGAAGGCGCGGGGCGCCTGTATATCCGCCTGTCCGGCAGCGAGCCCGCCGTGCAGAGCGGCGTTCGCAAGGTGGGCGGCGAACAGCTGCCCGACGGGCAGGCGGCCGCATTCTGGAACAGCCTGCGCGACCAGACCCATCCGTTCTTCCAGGCGCGCCCTTTGTGGCGGGTCGCGGTGCCGCCGCAAACGGCCCCGCTGCGGCAGGGGCCGACCTTGGTCGAATGGAACGGCGGCCAGCGCTGGCTGTCCGGGGTCGATTCTCCCGCCGATCTGCGGGCGGCCGTGGCGGCGCGCGGCGGGCACGCCACCTTGTTCCGCTATGACAGCAAGCCGGCCGATGTCCCGGTATTCCATCCATTGGATGACGGCCTGAAAAACATCAACCGGCGCCTGAAGCAAGAGCTCGATCCCGTTGGCATTTTCAACCCCAAACGCTTGTTCCCCGACTTTTAAGGCCTAATCTTGCAAACAAATCTCGCTTCGTGGGCCCGCGAAACCGATCTGGGCCAGGACGCCGACGAAATTCTGCGCCGCTGCGTGCATTGCGGTTTTTGCCTGGCCACCTGTCCCACTTATCAGCTGCTGGGAGATGAGCGCGACAGCCCGCGCGGGCGCATATATTTGATGAAGCAGGTGCTGGAAGGCATCGAGCCGACGACGGCCACCCAGACCCATCTGGATCGTTGCCTGACCTGCCGCAATTGCGAAACCACCTGTCCTTCGGGGGTGCAGTATGGCGCCCTGGTGGATATCGGCCGCAAGATCGTCGACGAAAAGGTCGAGCGGCCGCTGACCCAGAGATTGAGCCGCGCCGCCTTGCGCGGCTTGCTCAACTCGCCCTTGTTCGGCCCGGCCCTGAAGCTGGGCCGCGTGCTGCGGCCCATGCTGCCCGAAGTCCTGCGCAACAAAGTTCCGCAGGCCCGGCCGGCGGGCGCCCTTCCTTCCGGCAAGAGCCATGCGCGCCAGGTGCTGATGCCGTTGGGCTGCGTGCAGCCCGCCATGATGCCGTCTATAGACGCGGCGACCGTGCGGGTGCTCGACGCCGTGGGCATCGGCGCTCGCATGGTCGCCGGCGCGGGGTGCTGCGGCGCCATCAATTTCCATCTGGATGCGCAGGATGCGGCGCTGGATCAAATGCGCGCCAATATCGACGCCTGGCTGCCGCTGCTGGACAGCGGCGAGGCCGAGCACATCGTCATGAATGCGTCCGGCTGCGGCGCCATGGTCAAGGAATACGCCCACCATTTGCGGCATGATCCCGATTATGTGGTCAAGGCGCTGCGCGTCGCGGACAAAACCTGCGACGTAGCCGAGATTCTCGCGCCCCACGCCGCCCAGCTCAAGGCCATGCTTGCGGATCTCCCGCAGCGGGCGGCATTCCATCCGCCCTGCACCCTGCAGCACTGGCAGGGCCTGCGCGGCGCGAGCGAACGCTTGCTGGCCGACCTGGGGTTCGACTTGCAGCCTTTTTCCGAATCGCATCTGTGCTGCGGGTCGGCGGGCACCTACAACATGCTGCAGCCGGAGATCGCGACGCGGTTGCGCGACCGCAAGCTGGCGAATATCGGGAAGACGCAGCCCGACCTGATCGCCGCCGGCAATCTCGGCTGCATGACGCAGATCGGCAGCGGCACCGACACCCCCATCGTCCACACCGTCGAGCTGCTGGACTGGGCCACCGGCGGACCCAAACCGAAAGCGCTGGAACGGGGTTAGGCGGCCTGCGGCCCTACAAGACCTTCCAGTCAACACCTCAAAACGTCATTCCCGGCCTTGTGCCGCGAATCCAGGCTTCAGCTCACTTTGGCTTTGATCCAGCAAGCTGAACCCTGGCCCCCCGCAACAAGTGCGGGGGTGACGGGTGGAGAAAAATGAGGGAATACCAGCACACGCCGGTAACGGATAACAGCATTGGTGGACGCCCTATCCCGCGCCACGATATACAGTAGGTATGATGTTCGATTCCCTTGATCCGACCCTGATCATGGCGCTGGCCGGCGGCGCCGCGCTGCTGGCGCTGGCG
>DJWC01000174.1:3287-3542 GCA_002441445.1 Pusillimonas sp. UBA6240 | reverse complement strand
CTTCCAGCCCAGCCGCATGATCTGGTCGTAGCGATAACGCGGGAACGTCGCACGGAACCATATGAACATTGAAACCACAACAAACGTCTTGACACCCAGCCACAGCCAGCCCGGTATCCAGGTCAGCGGCGCGATTTCCAGCGGCGGCGTCCAGCCGCCCAGGAACATGATGGAGGCGAGCGCCGACAACAGTATCATGTTGGCGTACTCGCCCAGGAAAAAGAGCGCGAAGCCCATGCCGGAATATTCCACCAT
>DJWC01000174.1:0-3235 GCA_002441445.1 Pusillimonas sp. UBA6240 | reverse complement strand
AGCAGCGGCAGCCAGTTCCAGGACATGAAATTGATGCCGCGGTCGGCGAACCAGCCCGATGTCTGGCCCAGCACGATGCCGCTGAGGTTGAGCGTGCCGGAAACCAGCAGCACCGTGACCAGGACGAAGCCGATGGCCAGCTCGTAGGACACCATCTGCGCCGCCGCCCGCAAGGCGCCCAGAAAGGCGTACTTGGAGTTCGACGCCCAGCCCGCGACGATGACGCCATACACCCCCAGTGAAGTGATGGCCAGGACGTACAGCAGGCCGGCGTTGACGTCGGACAGCACCACTTCGGGGCCGAAGGGTATCACCGCCCAGGCCGCCAGGGCGGGCATCAGGGTGACGACCGGCGCCAGCACATACAGCACCTTGTTGGCCTTGGAGGGAACGATGACCTCTTTGGTCAGCAGCTTGAACACGTCCGCAAAAGGCTGCAGCAAGCCGCGATAGCCCACGCGCGTGGGTCCCAGGCGCACGTGCATGGCGCCTATCATCTTGCGTTCCCAGTAGGTCAGGTAGGCCACGCACAGGATGATGGGCACGGCGATGACGACTATCTTCACCAGCGTCCATACCACCATCCAGGCGGTCGGACCGATCAGGTCCGTGCCGAAATTTTCAAGAACCGTAAGCCACTGCATTTACGCTCGCTCCACCGTTAGTTGGCTAAAGCCGCTGCCCAGCGCCAGCGTTTCGGGAAACGCGGCGGCGATGCGCACGCAGCCCGAAGCCACGGCTTCGTCTTCCTGGGCCATCAGCAAGATCTGGCCCTGTTCGCCGCCGATGCGCAGCGGATCCCCCGCCTGCAGGCCCAGGCCGGCCAGCGTATCCGCCGACATCCTGGCCTTGGGCGGCTGCGATGCGGAGGTCGCCTGCAAGGGCGCGGAGCGTCGCACCAGGGCGTCGCTGCGGTAAATGGGCACGTCGGCCACGCGCTGCAAGCCGTCGCGATGCGCGGCAAGGCCGGGCAGGGCCGAGATTTCGTTCGACAGGCGGCCGTCCAGCCCGCCCACCATGACGGTGTCGCGCACCGATTCCGAGGTTTCGTAATCGAAGCCCTGGAGTTCGAACAAATTGCCCAGGACGCGCAACACTTTCCAGGCCGGACGCGTGTCGCCGTAGGGAGCCGCCACGCCCTTGAAGCTTTGCACCCGGCCCTCGGCGTTGACGAAAGTGCCGGAGGTTTCAGTGAAAGGCGCTATGGGCAGCATGACGTCGGCCCAGTCTTCCGCCGCGGAACGGTAAGACGTGAGCGCGACGGCGAAGCCCGCGGCTTTCAGGGTGTCGACCGCTTTCGCGCCGTTGTCGCTGTCCATGGAAGGCTCGGCATGCAGCACCAGATAGGCCTTCAAGGGCTGCTGCAGCATCTGCTCGGCGCTCAGCCCGCCGCGGCCCGGCGTCGCGCCGGCCAGATAGCCGCCGACCGTGTTGGCGCCGGCGGTGAGGAAGCCGAATTTGGCGTTCAGCAGCCCCGCCAGCGCGGAGGCGTTGGCCGCGATCAGCGCGGCCTGGCCGGAGGACACCGCCGTATTGCCCAGCATGATGCCGACGCGCTCGCCCGACATCAGGCTGGCGGCGATCAGGCCGGCCGTGTCGCCGGGTTGGACGTTCGCCAAGCTTTCAGGAATGGCCGCGCCCTTCTCTTTGCCCACGGCCGCCAGCACCTCGGCCAGCGCGTTGGGCAGCGCGGCGGGCGACACGGCCATGCGCGCGGTGACGGGGAACAGCGGATCGTCGAACGCCGAATCGATGAAGGAAATCTGCGTGCCGTGCTTGGCGGCCTGCCGCAGGCGCTGGGCCAGCAGCGGGTGATCCTTGCGCAGGAAGGACCCGACCACCAGGACGCGATCCAGCTGGCCGAATTCAGCGATGGACATGCCCAGCCAGGGCACGCCCTTGAGCGCCTGGTCGAACTGCGGATCGATGACGCGCAGCCGGAAGTCCACGTTCTCGCTGCCCAGCGAGCGCATCAGCCGCGCCAGCAATGCGAGTTCTTCGGTCGTCGCCGTGTGGCTGCCTATGCCGCCGATCTGATCGGCGCCGAATTGCTCGCGCACCGCGTTGAAGCCATGCACCACGACCTGCAGCGCATCCGTCCAGGAAGCCTCGCGCCACTGGCCGTCCTCGCCCTTGATCATGGGATGGGCCAGGCGATCTTCAGTGTACAGGCCTTCGTAGGAAAAGCGGTCGCGGTCGCTGATCCAGCATTCGTTGACGTCTTCGTTTTCGAAAGGCACCACGCGCAATACGCGGTCCAGCTTGGTTTGCACCACCAGGTTGGCGCCCAGGCTGTCATGCGGGCTGACGGAGCGGCGCCGCGCCATTTCCCAGGTGCGGGCGGTGAACTTGAAGGGCTTGGACAGCAGCGCGCCCACCGGACAGATGTCTATCATGTTGCCCGAGAGCTCCGACTCGACGGCCTTGCCGACGAAAGTCGTGATCTCGGCATGCTCGCCCCGGTTCACCATGCCGATTTCCATGATGCCGCCGATCTCCTGGCCGAAGCGTATGCAGCGCGTACAGTGTATGCAGCGCTGCATGCCGTCGGTGGAAATGAGCGGGCCCATTTCCTTGGCGACGACGACGCGCTTGGCCTCGCGGTAGCGCGAGGCCGAAGCGCCGTATCCCACGGCCAGATCCTGCAGCTGGCATTCGCCGCCCTGATCGCACACGGGACAATCCAGCGGGTGATTGATCAGCAGGAATTCCATCACGCTTTTTTGCGCGGCGATGGCCTTGTCCGAGCGGGTGTGCACCACCATGCCATTGGTGACGGGCGTGGCGCAGGCCGGCAGGGCCTTGGGCGCCTTTTCGACGTCCACCAGGCACATGCGGCAGTTCGCCGCGACGGACAGCTTCTTGTGATAGCAGAAATGCGGCACATACACCCCGAGCTTGTGGGCAGCCTGTATGACCATGCTGCCTTCGGGGGCTTCTACTTTGATGCCGTCGATGGTGAGTTCAACCATTAGCGTATCCTGACCCTACAAATATTTGGGTACCACACAGCTTTTATGCTCGATGTGGTGTGCGAACTCGTCGCGGAAATGCTTGATAAAGCTGCGTACCGGCATGGCGGCGGCATCGCCCAGCGCGCAGATGGTGCGGCCCATGATGTTGCCGGTGACCGAATTGAGCAGATCGAGGTCGTCCGCGCGGCCGAGGCCGTGCTCGATGCGATGTACGACGCGGTATAGCCAGCCGGTACCCTCGCGGCACGGCGTGCACTGGC
>DJWC01000164.1:19970-63037 GCA_002441445.1 Pusillimonas sp. UBA6240 | reverse complement strand
GGGCCGTCCAGGCGCTGCAGATTGCAATTGACCACCCAGATCAGGTTGTCCAGCTTTTCGCGCGCGGCCAGTGTCAGGGCGCTCATGGATTCGGGTTCATCCATTTCGCCGTCGCCGAATATGCCCCATACTTTGCGCCCCGTACAGTCCAGCAGGCCGCGGTGGGTCAAGTAGTGCATGAAGCGCGCCTGATAAATCGAGCTGATGGGGCCTATACCCATGGAGCCGGTGGGAAACTGCCAGAAATCCGGCATCAGATAGGGATGGGGATAGCTGGACAGGCCGCGCGCGCCCCGGGCCGGGCCGCTGATTTCCTGGCGGTAATGGGCCAGGTCGTGTTCGCTGAGCCGGCCTTCCAGGTAGGCGCGGGCGTATACGCCGGGCGCGCTGTGCGGCTGCAGGAATACCAGGTCGCCGCCGCGCCGGCCGGGGCCGGGCCCGCTGGCGCGGAAGAAATGGTTGAAGCCGACTTCGAACAGGTCGGCCGCGCTGGCGTAGCTGGCGATGTGCCCCCCCAGCTCGCCATAGGCGGCGTTGGCGCGCACCACCATGGCCAGGGCATTCCAACGTATCAAGGCGCCCAGCCTTTGCTCCATGGCCAGGTCGCCCGGAAAGACGGGCTGTTCGGCGGCGGAAATCGTGTTCACATACGGCGTGCCGATGGCGGGATGCCAGGCCAGATGCCATTTATCCGCCAGCCGGCAGAGTTCGTCCAGCATGAACGCGGCGCGCTCGCGCCCATGCGCGGCGATCAGGGATTCGAACGCTTCATGCCATTCCGCCGTTTCTTCGGGGTCGATGTCTTGCGGCATCGCGCCCGCGCCGCCGGCCGCCGCGCCCGTGAAAAGATGCATGGGGATGGGGGAGTTCATGGTTGTCGCCTCGGAGAATGGTAGGATGCTTTGCCTGCTATATTGTCGGCCGCCCCGGCTGGCATGTGGTTTCGATTTCACGCGTGCCGCAGCCTGTTTACGGCATAATATGCTTTTTAGGACAGGGTACTAAGCATATGAAGCTGGATACGACGGACTTACGCATATTGGACGAACTGCAGCGCGACGGTTCGCTGAGCAATGTGGAGCTCGCCAAGCGAGTGCATCTATCGCCTTCGCCTTGCTTGGCGCGGGTCAAGGCGCTGGAAGCCTCGGGCATCATCGTGCGCTATGTGGCGCTGGCCAACGCCGCCGCGCTGGGCCTGGGCCTGAATGTCTTCATTTCCATCAGCCTGAAATCCCAGGACAAGGAAGCGCTGGCCAATTTTGAGCGCCGCATCGCCGAGCACGACGAAGTCATGGAATGCTATTTGATGACAGGCGACTCCGACTATCTGATACGCGTGGCAGTCAAGGACATCCATGCGCTGGAGCATTTCATACTGGAGCAGTTGACGCCCATACCCGGCATCGACAAGATCCGATCCAGCTTCGCCTTGAAGCAGGTGTCGTACAAGACGGCGCTGCCGTTGGCGGCGGCGCCCGGCGCCCAGGGCCTGTTAACGCGGTAGTGCCTTTTAACAGGCCCTAGCCTGATGCGGCCGCGCCGGCACGGGCCCGCTCGCCCGCGGATTGCCGGTACACGATCTCGCCGCGGCATAGCCGGACCTGGGCCGGCGCCTGCGGGTGCGCCAGCAGCAAGTCCAGCGTGTGGGCGATCATTTCCTCGACCGGCTGCCTGATCGTCGTCAATTGATAAGCCGCGTGCGACGAAGCGGGATGATCGTCGAAGCCCAGCACCTGCACGTCTTCGGGAACGCGCAATTGCAGCTCATAGCGCAAGGCGTCCACGGCGCCTGTCGCGATTTCGTCGTCGGCGCAGCACACCGCATCGATGCCGCGGTGCCTGGAAAAAAGATCGAGCGTGGCCGCATAGCCCCACTCGTAGGTGAATTCCTTATCCATGCTGTCCAGCAGCGCGACGTCCCATTCCCCCAGGCGGTCGGTGAAGCCCTTTTTACGGTCCCGGCTGGTGGAGGCTTCTTCCATCCCGCCGATGAACACGAGGCGGCGGGCCCCGCCTTTGAGCAGGATATCGGCGGCCTTGCGCCCGCCTTCCACGTTGTCGCAAGAGACGGAATGCACGCCGCCGGTGCGCGTGGCCCGGTTGAACAGCACTACCGGCACCTTGTGGCGGCGGCAGAGCTCGGCGCCGAACGAGGACAGCACCGCGGTGGTGATGATGACGCCATTCACCCGGTACTGCAGCACCGAGGGGATGAGGTCATCGACTGTTTGCGGCGGCGTGGCGTTGAACAGCAGGGTTTGCAGCCCCCGCTCTTGCAGCGCGCGCGTCATCAGTTCCAGCGCCGCCGGGTACCAGGGGTTGGTGATGTTGGCCATGACGATGGCCACGATGTCCGATTGCCCGCTGCTCAGCCCGCGCGCCATGGGGTCGGGCGTATAGCCCAGCGTATCGATGGCGCGCAGAATGCGGCCGCGTACATCGGGGCTGAGGCGCGCACTGCCCGAAATATAGCGGGACACGGTGGCCTGGGAAACGCCCGCCAGTCGGGCGACATCTTTTTGCGTAGCGTTATTTTTCACTGGCGGCAAAATGCTTTATGCAGTTCTCCAGTATCGTCGAGATCGGATTGTCGTAGCCATTATGCGACAGGCTGCCCAGGAAGGTAATGGACCCGACGGCAAACAGGCCGCCTTCGCCGCCGGCCGGCGCAGTATAAATCATATGGCCGCATATCCCGCCATGAGGACGCGTCGTTGCGGCGGGCAGCGTCCAGGTCAGGATTTCCTCCGGGGTGGTCATGAAGCTGGGGCCGTGGCCTTCCGATGCCGCCACGACGATGGTACCGTCCGGCGTGCCCAAGCGCTCGTCCACCTGGTCCAGCTCGAAACCGGCCGCCCCGCCTCCCGACAAGCCGAAATCGCCGATGCGTTCCGCATCCACGCCCTCGAAAATCCAGCTCGCCTCGGGCGCATAGGACTCGGGCGTGCGCCGATAATAGCTGCCTTCGAACAAGCCCTGCACGGTAAAGCCCACGCCGCCCACTTTTTGCGGCGGGCAGCCGTTGCGGCGCCACAAGCCGCCGTAGCCGCCATCGAGCTGGTGATAGTATTCGCCCGGTTCGGCTGCCCAGGCCCGGATGCCGCCTTCCGCGCGGCGGATTTCCAGCATGTGCGGCGCATGCGCGGGCCGGGCGATTTTCCAGTAGAAGCCATTGCCGCCCAGATAGCACAAATGCCCGCCCTGGCGGCGGTACTGGAGAAGGGCCTGCATCATGCGCGGCGTGTGGTATTCCGGATGCGACCCCGTCAGGACGAGCTCATAAGGCTGCAGCGCGGCCACGCCGTCATCGTCCAGATCCTCGTCGGTGATGACGTCGAATTCATAGCCTTTGACGCGCAGCCAGTCGGTCAGGTGGGAATCGGCGGGAAAGTGCCTGAGGCCGGAGCCCTTCTGGTCCGCGAAAGTCAGGTAGCCGGGCCGCATGCCGAGTATGGGGCGCAGCCGCGACGACAGGCTGATGCCCGAGCCGTCGGCGTGATAGTTATACGTGGAGGCGCCGAATTGCTGCACCACATCGGGGTTGTACGGGTAGGCGCCCCAGGCGCGTATGCGTTCTTCCAGCTCTCCCTGGTAATTGCCGCGGGCGTGATTGGCGTAGGCCAGGTAGGTCATTGTGGACGCCAGGTAGGCGATGCGGGCGCGCGGCCCGTCGGGAGCCGGGGTCACGAAAAAGGGGATGGTGTCGCTGCCCAGTTCGTTCTCGACCACCAGGCCGTAGACCGCCGAGGCCATGCCGGCGGGGATGCGCAAAGCAAGGCTGGTCTGCCAGGCGCAATCGGACAGGTCATCTTCGTGGAAATGAATGGCCGCGTAGTCTTGCGGAGCCGTTTTCCAGTCCATGTGCTTCCCGGTCCAACCGGATGAACACACGGCGCGGGTGGGCGCATTGACGAGCTCGGCAAAGGCGTTGGGGCGAACGCTGCAAGGTACGCGCTGCGTCGTCATCTCGGCGGAAAAATCCCAGGCGGCCAACAGTTCTTGTTCCGCCTTGCGCCCCGCCCCTGCGCGGAAGATGCGGGGATGTTCCAGGCGGCCGTTGAAGCAATCGACGGGAAAGCCGGCCCATCTGGCGGCCAGCGCCAGCGTGTCCACCGCCGCGGGCCAGGCTTGCCAGGACAGCCGGCATTGCGCCGAGCCCGACGGCCGCTCCACCCCGTCCACGATGGCGGCCAGCGATACATCCACCGCCTGGGCGCTGAATTGCGCCTTCAGCCGGTACCAGCGCCGCGGCCGGATCGCCAGATCGCCGACTTGCGTTTCCCCGGCCGGCGCGCCGCTCCGCCATTCGGCCAGCACCAGCCGGTTGTCGCGCAGGCAAAAAGCCGCGGCCGTGCCGCCGCCGCGTTCTTGCAGGCAGGCCAGGGCTTGCAGGGCAGGCTTGGCCAGCGTGCTTTGGAAGACCAGTTCCAGCACAGGCCATTCGCCTTCGGCCAGGGCGGGCAGCGGCGCGAGGGCGCAGGAACCGGCATGGACCGGCTGCTCGGTGCCGGGATGGGGGGTGGAAGGCAGGCCTGCATCCACAGGCTGCAGCTTCATGCCCGGCCCGGCCGGATTGGGGTCGGCGCAATCGATTCTTACCACGCGGGCCTTGAAAGGCCGCCCGCCCGCAGAGCTGATCTTGAAATCCAGCGTACCGCCCGGGCAGGCGCGCAAAGGGTCGACATAGCCGATGATGGCGGGGACAGCGACTGTTTCGGTAGACATGAGCTCCATCCTGCGAGGGTGTTATAAGCGACATCGCACTGCGGTCGCGCCGGCCGCATGCGCGGCATGGCGCGCGCCTTAGTGAACCGCCAGATACTTTTCAAGCCGCTTGGGGTCGGCCCGGCCGACTTCGACCGGGAACTCGTCCGCCACGCTTCCATCTTCCAGCATCACGATATGGTCGGCCAGTTTCAGCGCCATTTGCAAGTTCTGTTCGACCAGCACTATGGACAAACCGTCTTTTTTCAGCTCGCCGAGCACCTGGCTGACCGCCTTGACCATGATGGGCGCCAGCCCCTGCGAAGGCTCATCGAGCAAAATCAGCTGCGGCCCCATGGCCAGCGCGCGGGCGATCACCATCATCTGCTGTTGCCCGCCGGACAGTTCCCCGCCCTTCTTCGCCAGCAAAGGCCGGAGCAAGGGGAAAAGATCCATCAAGCGCTCCAGCGAGTAAGGCGAGCCTTGCCGATGGCCCAGCATGATGTTCTCGCGCACCGTCAGCAGATAGAAGGGATCGCGGGTTTCCGGCACGAGGGTGATGCCCAGGGCCGCAATCGCATTGGGGGCCATCGCGGCGATGTCGCGGCCCTTGTAGCGGATGCGCCCGCGGGAAATGGGATTGACCGCCATGATGGAGCGCAGGGTCGTCGACTTGCCCGCGCCGTTGCGCCCCAGCAAGGCCAGCACCTGGTTTTCGCCGACTTCGAAGGAAACGCCGTGGATGGCCTGGCTGCGGCCATAGAAGGTATCAATCGATTCAACCGACAGCATCATTCGTCCATCCCGAAATAAGCCTGGTGCACGTCCGCGTTGCGCGCGATTTCCTCCGGCGTTCCGCTGGCGATCAGGCGGCCGAAATTCATGACGTGGATGAAATCGGAAATCTCCATCACCACGTTCATCTTGTGTTCGATCATGACGATGGTGTAGCGCGACTTGATCGATTCGATGAAGTCCTTGACCCTGACGGTTTCCCGCGAGGACAGGCCGGCGGTGGGTTCGTCCAGCAGCAGGACTTCCGGCCCTGTCGCCAGGGTAACCGCTATTTCCAGCAGTCTCTGGTCCCCATAGGACACCGCCTTGGCCGGCGTATGCGTATAGCGGTCCAGGCCGAGTTCGGCCAGCAATTGCTCGGACTTGCGCTGGGCTTCGCGGTAATGAGAGATGGGCCGCCAAAAGCCCGTGCGCCCCCGCCTTTCCGCGCCATGCGCCGCCAGCCAGACGTTTTCCAGAAAGGTCAGGCCCAGATAGACGCTGGATATCTGGTACGAGCGGCCCACGCCCCGCTGGGCGATTTGATGCGGCTGCAGGCGGGTGATGCGCTCGCCCTTCAGATAGATTTCGCCGGAGGTGACGGGGTAGTCGCGCGTCAGCAGATTGAACAGCGTGGTCTTGCCCGCGCCATTGGGACCCAGGATGCTATGCAACTGGCCTCGGGGAAAGCCGATGGACAAGTCCTGCACGGCGGCGATTTCCCCGAACTTGCGGGTCAGGTTGCGCGCTTCAAGGATGTAGTCGGCGCTGGGCATCAGGCGCTCCCCTTCTGTTTGCTCACGTACATTCTGATCCGGGTCAGCAATTCCACCACCCCGCCCCGGAAGAACAGCACCGCCACGATGATGAACAGGCCGAACAGCAATGGCCAGCGCGCCCAGGTCAGGCTGAGCAGGCCTTGCAGCCAGATGAAGATGGCCGCCCCGAACACCGGCCCCAGGATATTGCCCATTCCGCCTATGACCACCATGAAGACGACCGAGGCGGAGTTATGCCACGAGATGGCGTCTATGGGCATGATGCGATAGAGCATGCTGTACAGGCCGCCGGCCAGGCCCGCCAATGCGCCGGACACTACGAATGCATAGACCTGGACCTTGTATACGGAATAGCCGATGGACGCCGTGCGCCGCGGGTTGTGCTTGGCCGCTTCCAGCACCAGGCCCAGCGGGCTATGGGTCAGCCGATACAGGAACAACAGGCTGGCCAGGAAAAGCACCGCCGCCAGCACGTAGAAATTCGCGTCCTGGGAAATATCGAATACGCCCAGCCCGGGAATAGCGATGCCTGGCCTTTCGATGCCCGTCAAGCCGTCTTCCCCGCCGGTCACCGAACTCCAGCTATAGGCGATGTAGTAGATCATCTGATTGAAGGCGAAGGTCAGCATCATGAAGTAGATGCCCGTGCGGCGTATGCTGATGGCGCCGACCAAGCCGGCAACGCTCGCGCCCGCCAGCACGGCCAACAGCAGGCCCGCGCCCAGCGGGATGCCGCCCTGGGCGAAGCAATATCCCGCCACGTAGCCGCCGATGCCGAAGAAGGCCGCCTGGCCGAAGGAATACAGGCCGGACACCCCCAGCAGCAAGTTGGTGGATGCCGCGAATATCCCGAAGATCAGTATCTCCGTGGCGATGTTCATGGGCATGATGAAGGGCGCCAGCAGCGCGATGAGCACGGCTCCGCCCATGGTCCACAATGGCGACTTCTTGTCTGGATGCATCAGCGTTCTCCGAGCAGGCCCTGGGGACGGACGATGAGGGTAAGCACCATGGCGACATAGATCAGGACCGTGCTGGCCGCCGGCACCCATAAAGTCGCCACGCTCTGGATGATGCCCACCAGCAGCCCCGCCAGGATCGCGCCGTATATGGATCCCAGCCCGCCTATCACCAGCACGACGAAGGCGATGGCCAGCATGTCGCTGCCTATCGTGGGCGACGCCCCCAGCAGCGGCAGCGCCAGGCCGCCCGCGAATCCCGCCAGGCCCGTGCCCAGCGCGAAGCCCAGGACCAGCAGGCGGTTCACGTTCACCCCAAGGCAGCGCGCCATGTCGGGCTTGTCTATGCCCGCTCGGATGCGGGCGCCAAGGCGCGTGCGTTCGATAAGCAGCCAGACCGCCACGATGGTCAGCGCCGCGACCACTCCATTGAGCACCAGATACTTGGGCACATAGGTGAAGCCCAAATTGAAGGCCCCGGCCAGCGACTCGGGCGGGTTGACGCTCAGGCCCACCGTGCCGAAGATGATCAGCAACAGTTGCTCCAGGACCAGCGCCACGGCGAACAGGAACAAGAGCTGGTACAGGTAGGATTCCCGCATCAGCCTGGACAGGCCCAGCCTTTCCACCGCCACGCCGACCAGCGCCGGCACGGCGAAGGAAAGCAGCAGCGCGACGAAGAAAGGCAGGCCCGCGTTCAGGGCCCCATAGCATATATAGGCGCCGATCGCGAAGAAGGCCCCATGCGCGAAGTTGGGAATATTCAGCAGGCCTTTGATGATCGAAAGCCCGAACGCCATCAAGGCATACAGCAGCCCTATCGCTATTCCGTTGATCAGCAACGCTATAAACAAAGAAAACATAGGCAGCCCATTGCTTCGCGATGATCGGTCAATGCCATGCTAGACGCTGCGCTTGCATTCGTTCAGCTCGGCCGGCTGAGGCTTGCTGCCCTCGGCCACGATGGTGGCGTAATCGTTTTCGTTCTTCATGTCGGCTTGCGCCTTGCACTTGACGACATAGTAGGGCCGCAAGGTCTGATGGGTTCTGGGATCTATGCTGATCGGCCCGAAGATGCTGTCGTATTTCATGCCTTCCATGGCCTTGCGCACCGCTTCGACGTCCGTGCTCTTGGCCTGCTCCATGGCCAGCAGCATGGTGCGGAAGGAATCGTAGCCATAGGCGGCCGCATAGGAAGGCACCGATTTATGGGCTTTCATATAGCGTTCGACAAACGCCTTGTTGACCGGGGTGTCGATGTCCTGATAGTAATTGAGGCCCAGGATCAGGCCGTCCCGCATTTGCGGCGACAGCTCGCGCAGCTGGTCGACCTCCAGCGACCAAGGCCCGACCACCTGGATGTTCTTGGCGCCGAAGCTGAACAGCTGGCGGGTGGCGGCCACGGCGTCGGCGCCCGCCGTCAGCAGGCAGATGATGTCCGGCCGGGTCGACAGCGCTTTGGTGAGGTACTGGGTGAACTGCCGCTCGCCTAGGGGGTGGTTGTCGTTGCCCACCAGTTCCATGCCCAGCTCTTGCGCGGCGACCTTTGCATAGCGCAACAGCGAATGCCCGAACGCGTAGTCCGCCGTGATGGTGTAGATGCGCTTCTTGTCCGGCATGGCCTGCTTGACGTATTCCAGCGTGGTGCGCAGCGCCGTGTAGCCGTGGGCCGACCATTGGAACATATAGTCGTTGCAGCGGCTGCCCGTGAAGTCTTCGGAACCGCCCGCCGCGTACTGTATGACTTTCTCGCGTTGCGCCACTTCGGCTTCGGCCAGGCCCACGGCGCTGGAGAAATTACCGCCGAAGTAGCGCAGCTTGTCGCTGCCTATGGCTTCCGACAGGCGCCGCACGCCCACCGCCGGCTTGCCTTCGTCGTCGCGCACGATCAGGTTGATTTTCTGGCCGAGTATCTCGCCATTGCGTTCTTCGATGGCCAGCTTCGCCCCGTTCAGCACGAGCTGGCCCGCGTAGGCATAGGTGCCCGTCTGCTGCGACAGCACGCCCATGGTCAGGGCGTCGCGCCCCTGGCCCCATGCGATGCCGGCCATGGACATGCCCATGGTGGCGGTACCGGCTTTCAACAGGGAACGGCGCAATGGATTCACAACTTTGTTCATGGCTACTCCTTCAGGTGGGGATGTCCAATCCAAACTCTTGCGCAAAAGCGCGCATGCCTGCTTCGAGACGCTGCAGCAGCGTCCGCACTTCCGATTCGGAAATAACCAAGGGCGGCGCAACAATGGCCGCGTTGTTGTAGGGCGCGATGCCGGCCGGGTAGACGATCAGACCGGCGTCCCGGCAATGGGCCGCGAACCGTTCGTTGGCCTTCAATGCCGCTGGCGGCGGTGTGCGCCGCTGCGCGTCGGTGACGAATTCAAAGCCCCAGAGCAGGCCCTTGCCGCGCACGTCCACCAGCCAGGCGTAGCGTTGCGACAGGGCGCGCAGGCCTTGCTCCAACTGCGTGCCGCGTTCGCGCACATTGTCCAGAATCTTGTGTTGCCGCATGTAGTTCACGACCGCCAGGCACACGGCCGCGCTCAGCGGGTTGCCGCTGAAGGTATGCCCAAAGGGGCCGATGCCGCTGCCCTGCGCCATGGCTTGCACGATGGGTTCACGCAGCAGCACCGCGCCCATGGGCGTGTAGCCCGAGCTCATGCCTTTGGCGGTGACGATCATGTCGGGCGTCACATCATCGTGCTCGCAGGCGAACCAGGCGCCGCAACGTCCCATGCCGGTGATGACTTCGTCGGCGATGAGCAGCACATCATGCTTGCGGCAGATGTCCTGCAGCGCTTTCAGGTAGCCCGGCGGCGGGGTCAGGGCGCCGCCAGCCGCGCCCACCACGGGTTCGACAATGACTGCGGCCACCTTGCCGGGGCCGCATTCCTGAATGACGGCGTCCCAGCGCTCGACGATGCTGCGCGCATAGGCATCGGGCGGAAGTTCGGAGCGATAAGCGTAGGGCGCCGGCGCCAGCGCGAAGGGATGCAGCAAGTCGCTGTAGTCTTGCCGGCGCGCCTCATGGCCCGACATCGACAAGGCGCCCATCGTCATGCCGTGGTAGCTGATATGCCGGCCCAGAATATGGGTCTTGGTCGGCCGGCCGCGGTCTCTCCAGTAGGCGATGGCGATGCGCATCGCCAGCTCGGTGCCCTCGGAACCGCTATTGACGAAAAAGGCGTGATTCAGGTCGCCGGGCGCCAGCGCCGTCAGTGCGTCGGCCAAGTCTTCGGCAGGCTGGTTGCTGAATTGCGCCCGATAGGTGAAGCACACCTTTTCGGCCTGGACGCGCATGACATCCAGCACTTCCTTTACGCCATGGCCGATGGATACCGTCATGGCTCCGCCCGAGCCGTCCAGATAATCCTTGCCGCTGCTGTCGTAAATGAACACGCCCCGGGCATGCGCCGCCATGGGTAGCGTAGTTTGGAAATTCGCCTTCAATAAGCTGGACATCAGCTGCCGTCCTTATGAATTCGTATTCAGAAAATAGCGATAAAATCTTCGATCGAGCACTGTTTCGAGGGATTTTTTCGGAATTCTAATGATGAAATCATGATTTGTGCGCTAGAACAGGGAATACCCCTAGTTTTTTATCTGAATTCGTATTCTTAAATTTAAGGGTATCCTGAATCCTCAACGCAGGGATTGGCTGCTATCCATCCCGAAGATGCAACCCGCGGAGCATGCCATGGCGCCCGATTCACCGTATTTCGAGTATTTGCAATTCGCCCGCAGCCTGGCCGACGCCGCCGGACTCGCCACGCTGGCGGGCTTTCGTCGCCCTGTGCAGATCGATAATAAATGGACCACTGGGTTCGACCCGGTCACCGCGGCGGACAAGGCCGCAGAGCGCGCAATGCGCCGGCTCATCCAGCAGCGCTATCCGCGGCATGGCATTCTTGGCGAGGAAGAGGAGCGGGCCGTCGGCTCGTCCAACTTCACCTGGGTGCTGGATCCCATAGACGGAACCCGCTCTTATATCCTCGGCACGCCGTTATGGGGAACGCTCATCGCCCTGAACGACGGCAGCCGGCCGGTGCTGGGCCTGATGGATCAGCCGTTCACGCGGGAACGCTTCGAAGGCGACGGCCGTGGCGCCTGGCTGAATGGCGCCGAATTGCGCACACGGCCCTGCCCAGCCCTATCAGAAGCGCGGCTGATGAGCTCTTCCCCCGGTATGTTCGCAACACCGGCTGAACAGCAGGCGTTTTCGGCCGTCGCCGGCCAGGCCCAGATACTGCGCTACGGCGCAGCCTGCTATGCCTATTGCATGCTGGCCGCCGGCCATGTCGACGCCGTAGTGGAAGCCGGCCTGCAGCCCTACGACATACAAGCCCTGATCCCCATCATCGAAGGCGCCGGCGGAATGATCACGACCTGGAACGGCGGCGACGCGCAACACGGCGGCAACATAGTCGCCTGCGGCGACCGGCGCTTGCATGCGGAAATTCTGGGGGTGTTGCAAGGCGGGTGATACTGGGGGGCAGCGAATTTAGTCCTTGAATACCTCGTCCAGCGTGTCGGCGTCCAGTAGGTTCAATGACCAGGCCTCCAGCTGCGCCACGGAAGCGGCTGCCAGTTTCCGCGTGGCCAGGTGCGGCAAGGGACCGAACTTTTGGCTTAGCTGCCGCGTCAGTATGGCCGCCGCGCCTTCTACCCGGCCCTCCATCTTGCCTTCTTTTTTTCCTTCCCTCTTCCATTGATGGATCCAGGAGCGTGAATGATCGGCCAGCATGTCCTTGATCTCCAGTAGATTGCCCAGGTTGTCGCCCAGTTCGACATCGGGTAGCGCCCGCGGCAGCAACACATAGCGCGCCCAGGCAGCGAATGCACGCCGCAGTTCGGCAAATTGCGGGCCTTGGGTCGCGTTCCAGATAGTCTGCATCAAATCCTGTACATGTTCAATGCCGCGGTTGTGTTCCAGTTGAAAGAGCAGCGCGGCGAGGTTATTGGCCGGTAATTTGCCCGAGCGCACCAAGGCGCCTTCGTCGATCAACAGGTAGCGCATTTGCAGCATATAGGGTGCTAAGCCTGGAGGCACTGGGTCCACCAGCCCAGCGGTGTCGAGGCTGGCCTTCCAGGGCCGGGTGCCGCTATAGAGGACGATGGGCAGGATGGCGGGCAAGCGCTGGCGGCGCGACAAGGCCTTGTGTTGCAGCAGGCTTTCGTAGAGCAGGCAGCAATAGCCGGGGACACGCAAAGCCATGTAGCGTTCAGGGCGCGATTGATGCTCCAACATCAGCAACAGACACAGGTCGGCGCCGTCGCGTCGCGGCACGCGCCAGACGCGATCGCCCTGGCGGCTGCGTAGCTGATGGCTGATGTAGTCGGTGGGTAGGGGCTGCATCTTGTTCCAATCCAGTATATCCAGCCAAGATTCCTTGATGATGCCGTCAAAGAGGCTGCGCACCATGTGCGGGCTGCTGAACAACAGTCGATAGCTAGCGTCGGCGGTCATGTCGCATCTATAAGGATTGGCGACCGGGGGGTCAGGCTGGAGGCCAAGGATTTTGCGGCTCTGAATACCGATGATCCTTTCAATGCCACTATAGGTGCCGCAGAGAAAAGCAGGGATATGCTTGAACGCATTGATCCATGCGTGAAAACCGCAATAGTCGGCCGTTAAGAGCCACCACCGCGCAGCCCGATATCGTTGCAGACGATCGGGGTTTGCAGAGCGTTGTCATTGGAGCACCGGGGCCGCGATTCGGTGAATCCCCCCGTTAAGCTTGCTCAGCAGGCGGGCGGCCTAATGATCGATGCGCTCCAAAAACATTCCCATATTTAGCCATCTGTGGTATCATCAGTTAGCTAAATCGTTGTATTTGAACGCAAAACCGCCAGCAGATCGCCCCTTTTCATGCGCGGGCCGGGCTTTGATGTCCAGGGCCTACCGCACTCCACAGTAGCGCACACACACCGCGCGCACGAAGTTCCGAATAAACGCTGGCCAGCTACATGCGCCGTTCGTCTTGCTTGCAAGGCAGCATGTCCCTTTACACGCTCCGGCATCCGGAGCGCAGCACCAAAACGCCTTAGTGCGTTGCGTAGCACTTACTCGCCTTAGGCCGCAATTGCGGGGCCGATCGATGCGCGTATGCGTCGTTTCGGCGGAAGGTCGCCTTGGCAAGGCTGGAGTCGTGCATTTTTTTAACCTGGCTTAGGAAATAATTGATGGCGAAAGAAGAATTGATTGAAATGGGCGGACTTGTTACCGAGGTCCTGCCGGATTCCCGTTTCCGTGTCACGCTGGACAATGGACACCCCGTCGTCGCCTACACCGGCGGCAAGATGCGCAAGCACCATATCCGCATCCTGGCCGGCGACAAGGTTTCGCTGGAAATCTCCCCCTACGACCTGAGCAAGGCGCGCATCACGTTCCGCCACATCGCCGGCCGCCCGCCCATGGGCGCCAGCACGCAGCGCCGGCGCTAGCAGCACTGGTGCCTATGCCGGCGTCTGATCGCCCAGCCGCCGGCCGGCTTCGCGCCCTCGGATAAGTGGGTCCGGATGGATAAGCCCGGGATGAATGGGCCTGGAGCCATGAGTCCGGATGGATAAATCCGAATGGACAAAGCGCACCGGCGGGCCTGCCGCATCAATAAAGTCCGGCATACAATCAGTAGACGATCATCACGCCAAAAAGGATAGCTCGTGGCCAGAAAATCGTCCTCTTCCCTTCCCGCGCCGGAATTCCCCGAAATACCCCCTTTGAGCAGTCTGCCGCAGTGGGATGCTTTCAAACAGGCCGCTACCGAAGCATCCATACATGTGGATGAGCTGCATGTCATCGAGGCTGCGGGCATTGCGCTGGACATCAGCGGCCAGGCCGGTTCCCCGGCGCTGACGCAGGCGGGCGAGGCGCTGCTGGCGGCGCGCGATTTCGATGGGATGCGGGAACGCCTGCTGTCAGGGGGCATTGCCAATCCCACTGAAGGACGCGCGGCATGGCATACGGCGCTGCGCGCTCCCGCACCTGTCGAAGAAGTCGCAGCCGAACGCCAGCGGCTGAATGAATTCGTGCGGCTGGCGGATTCCGAACGCCGCTGGCGCAGTATCGTTCATATCGGCATCGGCGGCAGCGACTGGGGCGTGCGGCTGGCAGTCAGCGCCTTTGGTTATGCCGGCACCTGGCGCAAGGTGCATTTCGTGGCCAATATCGACGGCCATGCGATACAGGGCGGCCTGGCCGGGCTGGATCCGCACGACACGCTGATTGTGCTGGCATCCAAATCGTTCACGACTGCGGAAACCCTGCAGAACGGCCAGCGCGCTCTGGAATGGCTGAAGGCCGCGGGCGTCGCCGAACCCTATAAACAAGTGGTGGCGATTACGGCGCGCCCCGACATCGCGCGCGATTGGGGCGTGCCCGACGCCCATATCTTCCGGCTCTGGGATTGGGTAGGGGGCCGTTTTTCCCTATGGTCGGCGGTCAGCCTGACGGCGGCCCTGGCCGTGAGCACCGATGTGGTGGCCGGCATGCAGGCGGGTGCGGCCGCCATGGATCTGCATTTCGCGCAAGCTCCGCTGGACCAGAACGCGCCGGTGCGCATGGCTCTGGCCGGCATCGTCAATCGCAGCGTGCTGGGTTATGGGTCCTTGAATATCGCCCCCTATGATTTCCGGCTGGCGAATCTGGTGCCTTATATCCAGCAGCTCGAGATGGAATCGCTGGGCAAGTCGGTGACGCTATCGGGCACCGACGTGGTGGTGCCCACGGGGCCGGCGGTCTGGGGCATGCCGGGCACGGATGCGCAGCATACTTTCTTCCAATGGCTGCATCAGGGCAGCGACGGCGCGCCGGTGGATTTCATTGTGTGCCAGCATGCCGACCACGGTTGGCCCGAGCACCATAAAAGCCTGCTGGCCAATTGCCTGGCGCAGCGCGAAGCCCTGCTCAGGGGTAAAAGCTACCAGGATGCCTTGCAGGAATGCCTGGATGGCGGCATGCCGGAGGACCAAGCCGGCAAGCTGGCGCGGCACAGGGTGCATGCCGGCGGCCGGCCGTCCAACCTCATCGTGCTGCCCCGGCTGCTGCCTTATACCTTGGGAGCCCTACTGGCGCTGTATGAGCACAAGGTTTTCGTGCAGGCGGTGGTGTGGGGCATCAACCCTTTCGATCAGTGGGGCGTGGAGTACGGCAAGGTGCTGGCCAAGGGCATTTCGGGCGAGCTTTCCGGCGCGCCGGCCGACACGCGGCACGATGCATCCACGGCGCATTGGGTGAGCTCGTTCAGCAACACCCTGAAGGAATAATGACGCGCAGCGCCGCGGTCAAAGAAGCCGGCAATTCTGGGCGACGCACGCCCAGGGCTTCGATCCTGCCGCAAGCCAGGACGGAATTCGCCGGCCGGGCAGCCGCCCCGGGATAATCCCGGGAAGCGATGGCTTGCAGCGGCGGGATGGGCATGCCGGGGACCAATTGATGCGCAGTCAGGAAAATCAGTTGAGCGAAAGCGTGCCAGGACAAGGCCGTGGCGCCGCAGTAATGATAGATACCTTGGCAGCCATGGCCTTCCGCCAAGGCGATGACCGCCAGCGCCAAGTCGCCGGCATAGGTCGGGCAGCAGCGCTGATCGTTCACGACCCGCAAGGGTTCGGCATTGCCGCGGGACGCCAGGAGCAACATCGTCTTGACGAAGTTGCGGCCATATTCGCTGTATACCCCGGAAGTACGCAGCACGCAGGTCCCCGGGTGAGCCTGCAGCACCGCCAGCTCGCCGCTGCGCTTGCTGGCGCCATACACATTGATGGGCCGAGCCTCGTCCCCTTCTTCATAGGGCCTGTCGGCCGATCCGTCGAATACGTAGTCGGTGGATAGATGCACCAGGCGAGCCCCGGCTGCGCAGGCGGCTTGCGCCAGGTGCGCCGCGCCCCGATGGTTGACCGCGTAGGCGAGTTCGGGGTGGCGCTCGGCCTCGTCCACGGCGGTATAGGCAGCGGCGTTGATGACGAGCGCGGGTTGCAGGACGCCGATGGCGGCCGCCAGGGCGGCCTGGTCGGTGATGTCCAGTTGGGCATGCGTCATCGCATGCAAGCTCCAGTGCGGGGGGCGGCGCGCCTGCAGGCTGCGCCCTAGCTGGCCGTCGGCGCCGGTCAATAGAACCTTCATGCGGGACGCCGCCGGGGTGCTGCGCCCGCCCCGAGTGCTGCGGCTTCGAGCGCGGAACCGGCCTTTTGGCGCGCCGTTGCCGCCGGTATCTTGCCGCTACGCAGCAAGTCCGCCAGGCTGCTGCCTTGGCGGTCTTTGGCCGACAGAATCGGCGAGCCCGACGGCCAGGCTATGGCCAGATCCGGATCGTCCCAGCGCAGGCAGGCTTCATCTTCAGGGTAGTAGTAGTCGGTGCATTTGTATTCCACCGTTGCGCTGTCCGACAATACCCAGAAACCGTGGGCGAAACCGGGCGGCACCCATAGCTGGACGTGCCTGCCGATGTCCAGGCGCGCTCCGGCCACGGCTTCCATCCAGGCACCCGTATCAGGCGAATCGCCGGCCTGGAAGCCGGGCGCGGCCAGTACCGTAGCGTCCCATTTCCCGAATGTAGCCGAGTCCATGCGCAAATCCACCGCCACGTCGAAGATGGCGCCCTGGACTACGCGCAGCAGCTTGCCTTGCGGATGGGCGATTTGATAATGCAAGCCGCGCAGCACGCCGCGGTGCGAGTGGCTGCAGTTGTCCTGCACAAAGCGCAGGCCGTCATAGCCCAACGCCTGTGCATAGCGCTCGGCCTGGTGACTTTCTAAAAAGTAGCCGCGTTCGTCGGTGAAGACATCCAGTTCGATGCGCTTGAGCCCATGCAAGCCGGCATCTTGCACTTTCATTAGCTTCCCTCTTGATGGCGGCGGCCGCCGCCGGCCGCTGTAGCGGCTGCGTGCGGCGGCTCGATATGCGAGGGTCTTATTTTACCGGGCTTCCATTTATTACCCCCGCAACTGCGCCCACACCGCGTCCGGCACTTCCACGCCTTCGGACAGGCTGCGCTGCAGCAGTGCGTTGCGGCGGCCGCCGGGCAGGCGGACGGTTTCGTCGGCCAGCATGGCCTGCACCAGGGTTTCGACGCGATCGTAGTAGACGTCGCTGCCGGCCAGCGCCGCGGGATCTATCGCCAGGAAGACGTGGCCTATGTGGGGCCGGTTGCCTTCGGCGCTGAAGAAGGAGTCCGCTTCGTAGCCGAAGGACGCCCCCGTCAGCGCCACGCAAAGCAGTTCGACCATCAGGGCCAGCATGGCGCCCTTGACGCCGCCCGCCGGACACATCATACCTTCCAGGCCGGCTTTCGGGTCGGTGGTCGGGCGGCCGTTTTTATCCAGGGCCCAGCCTTCAGGTATGGCACGGCCTTCGCGTGCGGCGACCATGAGCTTGCCGCGCGCGACCTCGGACAACGACAGATCGATGCTGATCGGATCGCCCTGTCGGCGCGGGAAGACGGCGGCGATGGGATTGGTGCCGAACAAGGCGCGGCTGCCGCCCCATGCCGGCATGGCGGCGGGCGAGTTGCTGAAGGCGAAGCCGACCATGCCGCTGGCGGCGACGGGTTCCAGATGCATGCCGGCCATGCCGAAATGGTGGCTGCGCGTGACGCCCGCGAATGCGATGGCGAACTGCCGCGCACGGTCGATGGCTTCCCTTACGGCGAGTTCGCAGGCCGGAAACGCCAAGCCTTCGTCGGCATCCACCAGCAGCCCCGCGCCATGCGAGCGCAGGATGGAAGGCCGGGCCTGGCCGTTCACGCGCCCGCTGCGCAGATGCGAGGCGTACTGTCCCACACGCGACAGCCCATGCGAACCCAGGCCCTGGGCTTCGGCCATGACGAGCGCCCTTGCGGTGCTGCGCGCCATGTCGGGATTGGCGCCCGCCTTTTCCAGTGCGGCGCTCGCCTGTCCGATCAATTCATCCACGGTATGTACAGCCATGATATTTCCCTTGCAGTACCCATGCCCCAGGGGCGTGGTGTTGTGATGATAGGCCCTTGTCGCCGCCGGCGTCAGCTTGCCGCGGGAGTCTGCTGGTTCACCGCGGACAGGCAGGCTTCGATCCTGTCGGCAATAAGCTGGCTGACGCGTTGATTCGATTCGGCCGTCACGCCGGCGATGTGAGGCGTCAGGACCAGATTCGGCAGAGAAGGGAAGGGGTTGCCGGCGGCCAGGGGTTCGCGCTCGAAGACATCCAGCGCCGCGCCGCCGATCCGGCCCTGCCGCAGAGCGGAGACCAGGGCGGCTTCGTCGACGACGCCGCCGCGCGCGGTGTTCACGAGTATGGCGCCCTGCTTCATGCGCCCGATCATGGCCGCATTGAACAGGCCGCGGGTCGCATCCACCAAGGGCACATGCAGGCTGATCACGTCGGCCGTGGCCACCAGCTCTTGCAGAGGCATGGGACGCACGCCGGTTTCCTGCCATATCGCGGCGCCGTCGGCCAGGGCCGGGTCGTGGGCGCATACGGACATGCCCAGGCCGCGGGCCAGCCTGGCCGTCAATTGCCCTATGCCGCCGAAGCCCACCAGGCCCAGCAGCTTGCCGCCGGTTTCACGGCCGTCGGACAAGCGCGCGCGCGGCCAGTCGCCGGCCGCGACTTCCTGCGAGGCCATGTAGCCGCCTCGCAGCAGCAGCATGGACACCGCGATGACGTATTCGGCCACCGCCTGCGCGTTGGCGCCCGTCGCGGGCAGGACCTGGATGCCGCGCTTGTTACAGGTCTGGACATCGATGTTGTCCAGCCCGACCCCTAGGCGGCCCACCGCCTTCAAGGCCGGCGCCGCCGCCAGCAGCTGCGCGTCGACTTGAGTGCGGTTGCGCACGATCAGCGCGTCGGCATCGGCCACCGCCCGGCGCAGATCGTCCGGCCGGTCCACCAGGCCGGCATCGTAGTTGACGTCAAAACGGCCGCGCAATTGCTCGACGGCGGCTGTATCCATGAATTCGGAAATAATGATCTTCATCGCGCCTCCCCTGAATGGGCACTGATGGTACTCTCGGGTTCCGTTCTATGTCAACTGAATGATATAGATGAATCGCTTGACACTGAAGCGAGCCGGCCGCCTGATCAACCACTGGCGCGGGGAGTTTCCTCGGACGAACGCCGGCGCACTGCCGCCCCTCAGGACGACGAAAGCCGGCCGAGGGCCGGCGGCCGCTCAGGATGCGCCGGTATTATCCAGCCCTATGTATTCATAGGATTGCGTATTGATACGGGAGACTCGCCATTCCACCGGCAGCTTGTTGTAGGAATAGGCGACGCGCCGCAGATCCAGCAGGGCGCTGCCAGGCGCTACGCCCAGCCAGGCCGCGTGGTCGGCATCGGCCAGCGCCACGCGCACCCGCTCCGAGGTTGCGATGACATTGATGCCGAAGACCTCTTGGTAGAAGCTGTACAGGGTGCTGGGCCGGGTGCGCAATTGTTCGCGCGTCAGGCCGCGAAACAGCGTCTCGGGCACGCATATGGTGTCCACGATGACCTTGTCGCCGTTCAGGCTGAGCAGATTCACGAATTCGTAGACATAAGCCCCTGCCCCCAGCACCAGTTTTTCCCTGGCCTCTTCGGACGCGCGCAGACGGCGGAAACGCAGCAGCTCTGTGGTGGGATAGGTCTTGGTGCCGTCTTGGCGCACGACGCGGAAAAATCTGAAGAAGTGCTGATTGTGCGCATGGATGGCGACGAAAGTGCCGCGGCCCTGATGGCGCACCAGGATGTTTTCAGCGGCCAGTTCGTCGATGGCCTTGCGCAGCGTGCCTATGGACACGCCGAAACGCTCCGCAAGCAACTTCTCGGGCGGAATGGCTTCGCCCTGCTTCCATTCGCCGGCGGCCATGGCGGCGAGGACGGCGCGCTTGGCCTGCTGATACAGCGGTGTGCCGGAAGGGCTGAGTTGCGACAGTCTTGTAATCATAACGATGCGTGCACGATGAAAATGAATCAGCCATGGATGCGGAAGCCGCCATTGTATAGGCCGAGGCCACAGGTCCGCCCCGACTCCGCCCTGAGCCCGCCCCTACGCCTGCCCCGCTTCCATCTGCTTCGGGCCTGGCACGCGCCCCAACCAGCAAGCGACGCTCCGCCGTTCGCCCATGGGCCTTGTCGCGCCTGACCCAGCCGCCATACCTGCCCCAGTCGCCATATTACACATACTTGGCAAATTCATATAGATGATATGCTTGACATGTATGTATTAAGGGCATAAGATTTTGCTCATGGTGCCGCGCCAGGCCGTGCCTGCCGGCGTTTTTTCTATGAAAGAGGACGACAATGATTCATGCCGTATTGCACGACGCGAAGGACACGGTGGCGGTCGCCGTGGTGGAAGGGATCAAGGCTGGTACCGAGCTTACCGCCTGGATTATGGACGAGGACAAGATGATCCACGTCAAGGCCCAGCAGGACATCCCCATCGGCCACAAAGTGGCCTTGAAGGACATGAACGTAGGCGACACCGTATACAAGTACGGCGTCGATATCGGCAAGGTGGTCGCGCCCATCAAGGCGGGCGACCATGCCCACGTCCAGAACATCAAAACCAAGCGCTGGTAATCCCGCCCGCCCCACCCAAAGACTATAAACAGGAGCTTCCAAATGGCAGTCATTTCAGCCAACACCACCTTCATGGGATACCGGCGCGACAACGGCCGCGTAGGCGTGCGCAACCATGTCATCGTCCTGCCCGTGGACGATATTTCCAACGCGGCCTGTGAAGCGGTCGCCAACAACATCAAGGGCACCATGGCCCTGCCCCACCCCTACGGCCGCCTGCAGTTCGGCGAAGACCTGGAACTGCACTTCCGCACCCTGATCGGCACCGGCAGCAACCCCAATGTGGCCGCCGTCATTGTGATCGGCATCGAAGAAGGCTGGACCAAGCGCGTGGTGGACGGCATCGCCGCCACCGGCAAGCCTGTGGCCGGCTTCAGCATCGAACTGCACGGCGACCACGACACCATCATGCGCGCATCGCGCAAGGCCAAGGAATTCGTGCACTACGCCACCGGCCTCAGCCGCCAGGAATGCCCCATCAGCGACCTGTGGGTATCCACCAAGTGCGGCGAATCGGACACCACATCCGGCTGCGGTGGCAATCCCACCGTGGGCAATGCCTTCGACAAGCTGTACGAGCTGGGCAGCACGCTGGTATTCGGCGAAACATCGGAAATCACGGGCGGTGAACACATCGTCGCGCAGCGCTGCGCCAACGATCAGGTGCGCGAGCGCTTCATGTTCATGTTCGACCGCTACCAGGACATGATCAACCGCTGGAAGACTAGCGATTTGTCGGAATCGCAGCCGACCAAGGGCAATATCGCGGGCGGCCTGACGACCATCGAAGAAAAAGCGATGGGCAACATCCAGAAAATAGGCAAGAAGTGCAAGGTGGACGGCGTGCTGGACAAGGCCGAAACACCTACGGGCAAGGGCCTGTGGTTCATGGATTCTTCGTCCGCGGCCGCGGAAATGGTCACGCTGTGCGCCGCTTCGGGCTTTGCCGTGCACTTCTTCCCCACCGGGCAGGGCAACGTGATCGGCAACCCCATACTGCCGGTCATCAAGATTTGCGCCAATCCCCGCACGGTGCGCACCATGTCCGAGCATATCGACGTGGATACGTCCGCCCTGCTGCAACGCGAGATCGACCTGGACCAGGCCGGCGACAAGCTGTTGGAATGCATGATGGCCACGATCAACGGCCGCTGGACCGCCGCCGAAGCGCTGGGCCACCGCGAGTTCGTCCTGACACGCCTGTTCGAAAGCGCCTGACGCACGCCGCCAGGCAACCGGCCCCGGCGCCGCCGGGGGCGGCGGATTCCATCCGGACAAAAACATCAAGAAGGAGACAGAGACATGAAACGCATTTCCTTCCACCCCTGTACCGACCCCGCTCGCCGCCGGCTATTGCAAGCCGCCGGCGCGGCGGGGCTCGCCGGGCTGCTGCCCGCCTCGGCCCTGGCCGCGGCGGCCGAGGGCTGGCCCAACCGGCCCATCAATTATGTCGTGCCTTTTGCGCCCGGCGGCCTGACGGACGTCGCCGCCCGGGCGGTGGCGAAAGCCCTGACCAGCGCGCAAGGCTGGAATGTCGTCGTTGAAAACCGGGCCGGCGGCAGCGCCAATATCGGCGCCGCCCATGTCGCCCGTTCCACGCCGGACGGCTATACATGGCTGGCCATCACGCTTACCCACGCATCCAACGCCACCCTGTTCGAAGGGCGGGCCGGCTACGATCTGCTCAAGGATCTGACACCCCTTGCGGGTCTGGCCGCTTCATCGATGATGGTCGTCGTCAATGCCAAGAGCGACATCCGCAGCATGGCGGACCTGGACAAGGCCGCCAAATCGCGCAGCCTGAATGCGGGCTCCAGCGGCAACGGCACACCGCCGCATCTGACCCTGGCCCTATACCAGCGCCTGACCGGCAACAAGCTGACGCACATCCCGTATAAAGGCGGCGCGCCATCGCTTACCGACCTGATGGGCGGGCATCTGGATGTGATTTTTTCCAACTATCCGGAATCCCTGCCTCACGTCAAGAGCGGCGCCTTGCGCGCGCTGGCGGTCACCACCACGCAGCGCAGCCCCGATCTGCCCGACGTGCCCACAGTGGCGGAGGCGGGCATGCCGGATTTGATCGTCGAGAACATGACCGGCGTGCTGGCGCCGGCCGGCACGCCGGACGACATCGTGCGGAAGATAGGCAAGGCCATTGTGGAGCAGGTGGATACCCCCGCCATGCGCCAGTCCATGGTTCAGCTCGGCTTCATCCCGCAACCCCGCGGGCCGGCCGAGTTCAAGCAGCACCTGGAAAGCGAAGTCAAGCGCTGGCGCGACATCATCAAGAGCGCCGGCATCTCGGCGACTTGATAAGGCCCCGGCCTTGTCCAGGCAGCTACCCGCGACCGCCGGGCCGGAACAGGCTGGTCTCTCTCAATGGCGAGGCTTCTTGAAGGGCCTCGCCTCTAACCGTTTTCGCAACAACGCAACACTGGCAGTACCCAATATGCATAAATATACCTGGAGGCATTCATGGACTCACATTTTCGCCCACTACGGCGCACCACCCTGTTGCTCGCCGCATCCGTTTTCGCCGCCGGCCTGAGCGCCCCCGCGGCTTTCGCAGCCAACTGGCCCGACAAGCCGATAACCATCGTCGTCCCGTTCTCCGCCGGCGGCACCACAGACGTGGTGGCGCGCCTGGTCGGCCAGAAACTGGGCGAAATGTGGAAGCAAAGCGTCGTCATCGACAACAAGCTGGGCGCGGGCGGCAACATAGGCAGCGGCATCGTCGCCCAGGCCAAACCGGACGGCTACACCATCTTGATGGCCTCGGGCAGCATCCTGACCGTCAACCCCCACCTGTACAAAACCCTGCCTTTCGATGTCGACAAGGACTTCGTGCCGGTAACCAATGTGGCCCAAGGCCCGATGGTGGTGGCGACATCCAAGAAAGTGCCGGCCAAGAATCTGAAGGAACTGCTGGATCTGGCCAAGAAGCAGCCCAAATCGCTGAACATGGGCTCGGCCGGCCTGGGCAGCCAAGTGCATATGGCGGGTGAAAACTTTTCCCATGCCGCCAATGTACAGTTCACCCACGTTCCCTACCGCGGCGAAGCGGCGGCCTTTACGGACTTGATGGCCGGTCAGATCGACCTGGTGGTGGGCAATATCGGCGCAGCCACGCCGCTGGTGGAAAGCGGCCGGATCAACGCGTTGGCCGTGACCAGCAAGGAAAGGGCTCCCATGCTGCCGAACGTGCCCACCGTGGCGGAAAGCGGCGTGCCGGGCTTCGAGAACTACGGCTGGTTCGGCTTCATCGTGCCCAAGGGCACGCCGGACGCCGTCGTGAAAAAGATCCAGCAAGATACGGCCAAGGTGCTGGCCATGAAAGACGTCAAGGAAAAACTGGCGTCCCTGGGCATGCAGGCCGTGGGCAACACCCCGGAACAATTCCAGAAGGACATCAAGGAAGAATCCGGAAAATGGGCCAAGATCATCAAGGACCGCAACATAACCATTTCGGGTAATTGATGGTGGCTTTTTGACCGGACGATTGATACATAAACGGGAAGCCACGGTGTCTGGCATCGAGGCTTCCCGCCGACTCTTAAAGGCCTGAGCGATGAATCAAATTATATAAGGGGAAAAACCCTTTTTAAGAGATTCCAAAAAGCTTTGAGTCAGAAGCGATAAGGGCCTGCCGACGGGAGTCATAAGGGCAATGGAAAATGGTATAACAGGTTCAAAAGGGATGGATATTAGCCTGTCCGACTTGTGAGCCTGTGCAGTAATCGGATCCACAAGGGAAACACCAGCGCCATTCGCCACAAGCTCACATGCCGGAGCGAAAAGCTGCACGCTAACGCGCACGTTGAGCCTCGCGTCATAATCAAGAAATGCTGCTGCAAGGCGCGTGTGGGTCATGTGCCCCGGCTCTAGAACGATAAACGGCACATTATCCAGATCCTTCGGGGTAAGGAGCTTCTTGTCGGCAAGCGAATGGCCAGTCGGAACAACGCAAACACAGCGCATCGTCACAACCTCGTAATGAATCGCAGGGTTGTCAATGGGCAGGTCTGCCAGGCCTAAATCCAGGTACTGGGCAGCAACCCATTCCTTAATTTCGGATGAAGATCGTACCTGCAAATGTACGGTGACTTCCGGCTTATCGGCCAGGAACCGAGCCAATAAGCGAGGAATGAATTGCAAGCCTGGCCCAGGCAGGGAGGCCAAACGTAACTCTCCGCTTTTGAGCTCGCTTAGTTTGCGCGCCCTTTGCTCCATCCGGCCGAAACTGGCGATCACCGTGTCCGCTTCATCAGCAAGCCGATACGCCTCCGGTGTCGGCCATAAACGTCCTCTAGAGCGTTCGAAAAGTTTTATGTGCAGGCTCTTTTCCAATCCTGCGATCAGGGTGCTGACCGCCGGTTGCGTTACACCAAGTATTTCCGCCGCTTGTGTAGTCGTTTGAGTTTCCATGACCGCTCGTAACGCTTGGAGTTGCCGAATATTCATCGTTTCCCCGTCCTTGATATTCGTCTTTCGTAAGGAATTACCCTAGGAAATGAGGTTTTTCCCCGTCCGTATTTCGCTGCACACAGGCGACTAGCGCTCACTATAAAGTCCTTTTATAGAGTTGTGCGCTTATCTTATTTGTTTTTTAGCCATAGCAACCGCATACTGCGATCCAGAAGTACTTAAATGCCTCTCAGGAGAGAGCCAATAATGGCTTTAAGAAAGAAAAATTTTCCGGTCAGCCGCTTTAGTTCAGTGGAACCGCTCCTCGTGCCACCATCACGGGTGTTGGCTCTTCAGGCAGGCCGCTCGCTATGAATGCCGCGACCGTATCGCCGGGTTCCAGAACAACGATCATCGGCGCCGGCATAATAGGCGTTGTCATTGCGCGGCAGCTACAGAAAAGAGGCCATTGCGTCACCCTTATAGACAGGAATGAACCCGCTGAAGGCTGCTCGCGCGGCAATGCCGGCATATTGGCCGCCTACGGTGTAGCCCCCCTGTCCTTGCCAGGAATACTGAAAAAAGTGCCGGGCATGTTGCTTGATCCAATGGGTCCATTGTCGATACGGCGGCAGCATCTTTTCAATATGGTCCCATGGCTATGGCGCTTCTGGCGAGCCAGCGAAGCCGGATCTGTTGAACGGATAGCGGCCGCCCTGGAGACATTATTGGAGAGCACCGTATCAGGCTATAAGGCTTTAACGCGTAACACCGCTGCAGAGTCACTGATCAAAGACTCGCCGGTGCTATGCGTCTACGAAAATCAGTACGCTTATGAGAAAGATCAACTGGTGTGGCGCGTACGCGAGCGACATGGCGTTCGATGGAACTTGCTTAAGAACAGCGAGCTTCGCGACATGGAGCCTGCGCTTGCTGAACGGTATCAATTTGCCGCCGCATTGGAGAATTGCGGATTTACACTGAATCCCCAACGCTTGGCCCAGGTTCTTTTCAAAGAATTCATACGCGACGGCGGCCAGTTCTTGCGTTCGGATGTACGGGATATTGCCATGGAAAATGGCAAGCCGGCCTACCTGCACACATCGGCCTGTCGGCATTCGATCCAGAAGCTTGTCATTGCTTGCGGCGCATGGTCGGGACAGCTTGCCCAGCGCCTCCAAGAGCCTGTGCCCTTGCAGCAGGAGCGTGGCTATCATGTCACCCTATGCGACTTCGAAGGGCGCGGCCCCCGCTACCCCATTATGTCGCCTTCGCAGAAAGTCATTGCGACCCCAATGGAAATGGGCTTGAGAATTGCCGGCATGGTCGAATTCGGGGGCTTCCTGCCTCCTGACTACCGGCGCAGCACAATCCTGAGAAGCCATTTAACCGGCTTGTTTCCAGGCATTCAAGGCGGCAATATCATGCAATGGATGGGCCACCGCCCTTCGCTTCCCGACAGCTTGCCGGTGATCGGGCGATCATCCAGACATGCTTCGGTGTTTTATGCCTTTGGACATCAGCATGTAGGCTTAACCGCCGCCCCGATGACCGGCAAGGTAATCGCTGATCTGCTATCCGGCGACCGTCCGTCAATAGATCTTTCCCCATTTCGAATCGACCGCTTCTGATATGAACTATATCTATATTGACGGGCTTCCCCCCTACCTTATGCAATCGACCGTTTGCGCCTGTTAAGTGAATGCAATGATGTTGTCCACACCGTTAACCTCATTTTATTTTTAGGCTCTTATGCGAACTATCATCAAGAACGCCACACTGATTGATTGTGTGAGCCCCATCCCGAAACCTGACACGACCATCGTTATCGAAGACAAGCGCATAACAGAGATAAGGGAGGGCGGCGACGAAGCAGTAGGCGCCGAAGGGCCGGTTATCGATGCGAACGGGGCGTACTTGCTTCCTGGCTTGTGGGACGTACACATTCATCCTGATTACCATTCGCTGTCGGAGATGCCGCTGCCCGAGCAGGTCGCGCTCTTCGGGCATCGCCTGCGTAGTGCGCTCAAAGACTCCGGCATGGTCGGTTTCCGATGCGCAGGTTCTCATCACTACATGGATGTCGCGTGGCGACGCGCCTTCGAGGCCGGCCAATACGTGGGCCCTCGGCTGTTTGCCAGCGGTCACTTCCTCACAACCACGGGGGGGCATTTCTTGCATTCGGGGCATGCGCTCGAATGTGATGGGCCCTATGGATTCGTTAAAGCGATCCGTGAAGAAATCAAGAACGGCGTTGACCATATCAAGCTCAATCTTTCCGGCGGCATCATGGGCCCGGCTTGGGATCTGCATACGCAGTCCTTCCTTCTTGACGAAGAATTGAAGGCCGCTTTCGATATCTGCCGCTTGCGCGGGTTCAAGATTATGGCGCACGCCACCCATCCCGACGCCGTAAAGGCCGCCATTACGATGGGGGCCCACAGCATCGAGCATGGCTACATCATGGATGATGAATGCATTGAACTGCTTCTCAAGCATGACACATGGCTTGTCCCGACTTTAGCCATTAGCCATTTAACGCCAAAGCAAGCGTCCAACAAATGGGAAAGTTTATGGACCAAGCAACGAGGTTTGTCGCACGCTCTCTGTTGCCGCGCAGAAGCAGCCGCCGAGGATCACACCGAGTGGTTCGCCAAGGCGGTCAAGGCCGGCGTAAAGATGGCCCTGGGTTCGGATATCAGGCCGCTAAAGGACGCTGCGCTCCTGGAGATGGGCTTATGGACTCGATGTGGCGCCACGCCTTGGCAGACGCTAATCGCGGCAACAAAACACGGCGCCGCTATTTGCGGTGTGGGAGATGATCTTGGCACCGTAGAGATCGGCAAAGTGGCCGACCTCATCGTAGTCGGAGCAAACCCCCTGGACAACATCGACCATCTTCGGCAATTGCACCTGGTCATAAAAGACGGCGTAGTCGTTTCCGACAAACGAAAGCAGTAAGTAAGCTCGCCATCGGGATCAAATGAGGAGTTAAGGGTCTGGATTATCTGAAGTCGTTCCGCGCTGGTGATGTTCAATATTCTTCGATAATGGCAAATGGAGTGAACGGTATGCTTAGATTAATTTCATTATGTGCGGCTATCTTGGCCGCTCCCACGGTAGCTTCCCCAGCGTTGGCCGCTGCCGACTACCCCTCCCGTTCAGTAACAATGGTTGTCGCCTACCCACCTGGAGGAAGCACCGACACAGCAGCTCGATTAGTCGCTGAGAGCTTGAGTAAAAAACTTGGTCGGACCTTTGTCGTTGAAAATCGGCCGGGTGCTGGGGGAACCATCGGCGCCTCGCTGGTTGCACGATCCAACCCCGACGGATATACCTTGTTGTTTGGCGCTTCCGCTGAAACTTCAATTGCACCAGCGACAATGGAAAATATCCCATTTGACATAGAAAAAGACTTTGAACCGATATCGCTTGTCGGCAAAGTTCCATTCTTGCTGGTCGCCTATCCGGGTTTTCCGCCGAACAACGTATCCGAATTGATCAAGTATGCAAAGGAACACCCCAACGAGGTCAACTACTCTTCTTTCGGCAACAATACTTCCAATCATTTAACTGGCGAATTGTTCAACAGCCTGGCCGGAGTCAAGATGACGCATGTGCCCTATAAAGGTAGCGGCCCGTCCATTACGGATCTGATGGGCGGCCAAGTGCAAGTCAGCTTCGATACGGTGACTGCTGTACTTCCTTTAGTTCAAAGCGGCAAATTGAAAGCACTTGGTGTGACGATGGTAGAGCGTTCCGCTATGGCTCCCAATGTGCCGACCCTTGATGAGAGCGGCATCAAGGGTTTCACCGCCGGCACGTGGTTCGGACTGTTGGCGCCATCCGGAACCCCAAAGGAGATTACCGGAAAGCTATCCAAAGCCGTGGCCGAAGTGTTGGACGATCCTGCATTGTCGAAACAATTTTCGGACCGTGGAATTACACCCGCTGCTACGACTCCAGAAGAGTTCAGATCTTTTATCCGGTCTGAAATATCAAAATGGAAGAGCCTGCCAAAAGAATAAAAAGACGGGCAGCCGTATTGATAGGCCGCGCATGGCCGGCACCCCGCAGAGCGCCCCGCTTTTACCTTTTACATTGGCGAGGCGCCTGTTCAGAACACCAGCCGCCACACCTGCGGGGCGGTGGATATCAGCAGCAAGATGCCGGAAATCGCCAGCAGGCCGAGCACCAGGGCCTTGAAGGAGCTGTCGGAAAAATGGCGGTATAGCCGTATCCCCACCAGCGAGGGGATCAGCATGACCGGCGCCACCAGCGCAAACAGGCCCAGCAGCTCGGTGGTGATCATGCCGTTCAGGGTGAAGGCGGTCAGGGTCAGCATGTGCATGAACAGATTGAAAGCCTGAAATGCCGTGCGCTGCTGGTCTTTGGGCCAGCCGCGCAAGGTGCACCACAGGGTGGGCACGGCGCCGGGCAGCCCGCCGAAGCCGCTCATGGTGCCGCCCACCCAGCCTATTACCCCGTCGGCCGCGCGCCCGCCCTTGCGGATGCGCGGCAGGCGCGACAGGCCCAGCATGGCGGTGCAATACACGGCCAGCAGCAGGCCCACCCCGAACTTGAACAGCAGGGGGTTCAGGATGTTGAGCATCCATAGCCCGGTGGGCACGCCCAGGATGCCGCCGATCAGAAAAGGCTGGATGCGCCGCCAGCTGAAGCCCTGGCGCAAAGCGCCGACAGCCAATAACTGCCCCACCAGAGAGCCGAAGACCACCATGGGAACCGCCAGCCCGGGCTCTATGACCCAGGACCAGATGGCCAGCGACACCATGCCGAAGCCGAAACCGGCCAGGCCCTGCACGAAGGCCGCCAGCACGCTGCCTATGACGATGAATACCCAGACATCCATAGGTCCCGCTATTCCGGCCGTATGACCGGAGCGGGCAGCCCGTCCAGGCTGACGTTGACGCAAGCCGGCAGGCCCGAAGCGCGGGCGCGCTGCAGCGCGGACGAGAGCTCGCCGGCTTCCTGCACGTATTCCCCATGGCCGCCGAAGGCCTCGCATACGCGCTCGTAGCGCGAAGGCAGCAGCTCGCATCCTATGGTGCGATCTTTGCCGTAGCTGCGCAGCTGTATCTGATATTCGGCATTCCAGCGCGCGTCGTTGCCCACGATGCAAAGAATGGGCGCGCCGCAGCGCAAGGCCGTGTCGAGCTCGGCGCAATGGAAGCCGAAGGTGCCGTCCCCCATGACAGCGACCACCGGCGCCTGCGGATAAGCGACCTGTGCGCCGATGGCCATGGGCAAGGCCGCACCGATGGCCCCCGCCGCGCCGTTGATGACGCGATGCGGCGCGGTGAGGCAGGCCTGCGCCCATTGGCCTATCTCGCCGCCGTCCACCACCAGCACCGCGTCGGGATGGCTGTTCAGGATTTGCTGCACGGGCTCGAAGACCTGCACCGGATGCAGCGCCTGGGCGCGCGCGGACTTGGCCTGCCGCCAGGAGGGCGGTCGGTAGGCCAGGGCCTGCGTCACTTCACGCAGCCAGGCCGCATGTGCAGCCCCCGGGGTTGCGCACGCCCGCGTCAAGGCCGCCAGGGCGGACATGGCGTCGGCCTGATGGCGGGCTTGAAGGCGATCGCCCACGGCGCGCTCGCTGCGCTCGAATTCGGCGGTATCCGCGTCCACTTGCAGGAAGACGCAGCCATCGGCAAAGACCGGCGCGCGCCCGAAGCCCAGGGTGAAATCCAGGCGCTTGCCGACGAGCAGCACGCAGTCGGCGCGGGACAGCATGGGCGCGAAGGCGCCCAGGCTGGGGTCGTTGGCGCCGCGCGGGCTTTCCGTGGCGACCACCGGCACGCCGCAGATTTCCTGCAGCCTGGCGACCGCCGCGCGGCCCGCGTCGGTCAGCCCTTGCGGTCCCACGAGTATCAGAGGTCTGTCGGCCTGGCCCAGGCGTTCGATGAGCGCCCCGGCGGCGGCGTCGTCCAGCATCATCGGCGCGGGGTCGTAGTCTTGCGGAACGGGCAGGTCGACACGACCGGCCAGGCCTTCCAGCACGTCGGTGGGCAGGCTCAGGTGCACCGGCCCGGGCCGCCCGCCCAGCGCGATGCGGCAGGCCTCGGCGAAATCCGCGGCCAGGGTGTCGGCATGCTCCGCCGCCCAGGCCGCCTTGACCACGGGCCGCGCCATGGCGACCTGGTCCATTTCCTGGAAAGCGCCGGAGCCGAGCTGCGACAAGGGCGCATGGCCGGACAGCAGGACCAGCGGCGATTCCGACATATAGGCGGTGTACAGGGCGGATACGGCGTTGGCATGGCCGGGGCCGCCGGTGACCAGGGCCACGCCCACCCTGCCGCTCAGGCGCGCCCAGGCATCCGCCATATGGACGGCCGCGCCCTCATGGCGCGTATGGATGATGTCCAGTTTTTCGTCGTAGATGGCGTCGTAGACCGGCATGATGTGATTGCCGGATAGCGAAAAAATGGTCTTGATGCCGGCCTGCCTGATGGACCGGACCAGCATGTCAGCGCCGCGCGGGCTCGCATCCATCATGTACTGGCTTCCTCTTCCGTAAGTATGGTTTGGCCCGGAGACACCCGGGTGAAGGCCACGGGGCGGCGTTCGAGCTGCAGCGCGCCGCCCTGCATGCGTATGACCGAGAACCAGGAATTCTCGAGATCGCGCACCTCCGGGTAGTCTTCGCGGAAATGCGCCCCTCGCGAGTCTTCGCGCGCCAGCGCGGCATGGACGATGGCCTTGCTGACATGCAGCAGGCTGTCCAGGTTCAGCCAGTCCTGCCAGGTCAGATTGTAGGCGCGATTGCCGTCGGCCACACCCACCTCCAGCAATTCATCCTGCAGCGTTTCGAGCCGCGCGGCCGCGCGCTCCAGTCCGGCCTTGTCGCGCACGATGCCGGCGTCGTCCCACATGCAGTCGGCCAGGCGTTCGCGCAAGGCATGCAAGTCGCCGGCGGGCAGGCTGAAGGGGCGGTCCGCCGCCTCTATGGCCTGGCGCGCGCGCTCGGCGTCGTAGTCCAGCAAGCCGCGGCCTTGCACCCATTGCGCCATGGTGTCGCCGGCGATGCCGCCGAACACGGTGGAATTGGCCACGCCGTTGCCGCCCAGGCGGTTCGCGCCGTGCACGCCGCCGGTATCCTCGCCCGCCGCAAACAGGCCGGACCATTCGGTGCTGCAATCGGGCTTGAACACGACGCCGCCCATCATATAGTGGGCGGTCGGGACGACCTCGACCAGGCCGCCCGCCAGGTCGAAGCCGCAGTCGGCGCAGCGCTCCACCATGCCCTTGAACTGCTTGCGCACCTTGTCCGGCCCCAGATGGCTCATTTGTATGTAGACGCCGCCATTGGGCGTGGTGCGGCCGGCGCGCATTTCCGCAAAAATGCCGCGCGAGACCACGTCGCGCGTGGCCCGCTCGCCGCGCGGATCCACGTTGTGCATGAAGCGTTCGTGATTGCCGTTGAGCAGGTAGCCGCCCGCCCCGCGCAGGCCCTCTTCCAGCACCGTGCCGGTCATGCGCGTATCCGGCCCGGCCAGCAGGCCGGTGGGGTGGAACTGCACCATTTCCATGTCGCGCAGGCTGAGCCCGGCGCGCAGCGCCATGGCCAGGCCGTCGCAGCTTTTATCGCCGGACGGGGTATGGAACTTGTACATGGTGGGACCGCCGCCCGTGGCCAGCAACACGGCTTTGGCGCGCACCAGGCGGTACTTGCCCGAACGCAGGTCTATCATCATGATGCCGGCGATCGATCGGCCGTCGGCTGCGGGAATGAGTTCGATGGCGCGGTGCTCTTCCAGGCGCTTGATCTTGCGCGCCCAGACCTGTTCGGACAGGCGGTTGATGATCTCGATGCCGGTCAGGTCCCCCTTGTGTACGGTACGGTCGAAGGTCTGGCCCGCAAACGCCTTCTGGTGCAGGGTGCCGTCGGCATTGCGGTCGAAGAAGCAGCCCAGTTCGTTTTCCAGTTCGTGAATGCGCTCGACGGCGGTGTTCACCAGCTTCCAGGCCAGTTCCTGGTCGGGCAGCCATTTGCCGCCGGTGATGGTGTCCATGAAATGCCGCTCGGGCGAATCGCCTTCGGCCAGGGCCACGTTATAGCCGCCCTGCACCATGCGCGTGCAGCCGCATTTGCCCAGCAGGCCTTTCACCGCCACGGTGATATCCAGCGACGGGTCGGCATCGTGGGCATGCAGCGCGGCGAAGAGCCCCGCCCCGCCGGACCCGAGTATGAGAATGTCGGTGGAGACGATGTCGAAGGGCTGCATCAGTTCGCCCCCAATGAAGCCAGCACGGCATCGCGGCGGCTTTGCACTTCGCTGTTCACCTCGTCGTACAGCGAGTTGTCGTGGCTGTCCATCGCCACCAGCAAAGGCCCGAAATCGCGGATGCGGAATTTCCACAGCGATTCCGGGTTCAGGTCGTCCAGGTCGACGTCTTCGATCTGTTCTATCCAGGTGGTTTCCAGGGCCGCCGTGCCGCCCACTATACCCAGGTAGACGCCGCCCAGGTCCTTGAAGGCTTGTTTGGAGCCTTCATGCATGCCGCCCTTGCCGATGATGATGCGCACGCCGTATTGTTCGATCAACTGCCGCGTGAAGCGCTCCATGCGCGACGAGGTGGTGGTGCCTATGCAGACGGATTGATAGCCGGCGGGATATTCTTCCGACACCGGTACTTTGCGCACATTGGGCGCGGTATGGATGACGGCGTGGCCGTTCAGGTCGAAACGCGTCTTGCGCTGATGGTCGAACATCGCGATATAGGTCGCATCGCGTATGCCGTACAGGGTTTGTTGCAGGGTAACCGTATCGCCGACGCGCAAGGCGCGCACCTGCTCTTCAGTGATCGGCATCGTCAAGTCGTAATGTGCCATGATTGCCTTCCCTTTCAGAATCCGTATTCGATGCCGCCATTGCCCAGGCTGGCGCGGGCGCGCCGCGCCGAATGGCACTGCATGTTGACGGCGACCGGGTTCATGGTGATGTGGGTCGCCGCCAATTCCACATGGACGGCGAAGGAAGTGGCGTCGCCGCCCAGCCCCTGGGGCCCCACGCCCAGCTTGTTCACCGCTTGCGACAGTTCGCGTTCCAGCTCGGCGCCCAGCGGGTCCTCGCACGCGGAACCCAAGGGGCGGGTGGCCGCCTTCTTGGCCAGATGGACGCACAGGTCCGACGTGCCGCCCACGCCCACGCCGACGATGGTGGGCGGACAGGTCCGGCCGCCCGCATTGATGACGCAATCGATGACGAAGCGTTTGACGGCCGCCAGCCCTTCGGCGGGGATCGCCATGCGCAGGAAAGAATTGTTTTCCGAGCCGCTGCCCTTGGGGATCATTTCGATTTCCAGCGTGTCGGGATCCTCGACAAAGTCCACATGGATGACCGGCACCCCGGGCCCACAGGACGTATGGTTGTTCTTGCGGCTGATGGGGTGCACCACGCTGGAGCGCAGCGGATGCTCGCGCGTGGCGCGCTCGCAGCCTTTGGCGATGGCCTGCTTCAGCCGCCACCCGTCGACGGCGACATCCCTGCCGATGAAGACGTTATAGATGGGGATGCCGGTATCCTGGCAGAGCAGGTTCTGGTTTTCTTCGGCCACACGGATATTGGTGACCATGGTGCCCAATATGCCGCGGGCGCGTTCGGAGGTTTCCATGCCCTGCAGTTGCTGGAAACCTTCTTTGATGTCGTCCGGCAACAATTTGAGAGCCCGGATATAAAGCTCGCGGGCGGCCTCTTCCACTTGTGTGTAATCGATAGTGTTCATGGCTTAGTTCAATGAAGCAATAAGAAATGCAAAGGAAACAACGGCGGCGGCGCCCACGCTTGCCGATATCCAGCCCAGCCGCAGGCTGCGCCATGGCCGGAATTCGATCAGCAGCAGGCGTATGCCCCCCAGCGCGTGCACGGCCAGCAGGAAGACCAGCAGCCATTCGCCCAGCTTGAAGACGGGCGCTTCGTACCATTTCAATGCGGTATCCAGGGCGGCCTCGCTTTCCAGGGCCAGCCCCAGCGTCCAGAAATGGAAAGGCAGGAAGACCGTGAGCAGGACGCCGGACAGGCGATGCACGCCGAAAGCCAGCCAGCTGGCATGCTTGCGGTTGCGCATGTCGTTCTTTTTCATGCCGCGCCCCCCAGGGTAACGGCCCATACCGCCCGCAGGCCCATGACGAGCAGCAAGAGCCCCAGCAGCCTGGACGCCCAGCCCGCGGCGCCGTCCTTGAGCCCGGCCCATTCGATCAGCACATTGCGGATGCCGATGGAGGCATGCACGGCCACCAGCACGACGAAGGCCGCATAGAACACGGCCCACAGCATGTTGCCGCGCGTGCGCGCCAGGACTTCGGCCGCGCTGAGGCCGCCCTGGATGGCGTAGACCATGACAAAGAGATGGATGGCGACGAAGAGCGCCATGGCCATGGCGGTGATGCGCTGCCAATACCAGCGGCGGGCCGCCTGGACAGTAATGCTGCGGGACATCAGCGCCTCCCTGCGGAGGGCTCCGCATCCAGTTCGCCGCGCATGGCGGCGCGCGCGGCCATGCGCTTCAGCCCCGAGATACCGGCGGTGGGGGACAGATGCTTGGGGCAGCGCACCGTACAGGACCCTTGGGTGTGACAGGAATGGCAGCCCGCGTCGCCCGCCACCGCCGCCAGGCGCAGGCCGTCGATGTCGCGCACGTCGTTCACCAGCGTCCAGGCGCGGTTCAGGGCCGCGGGGCCCAGGTAATCGGGCCGCCAGCTGACCACGTCACAGGATGAATAGCACACGCCGCAGCCTATGCACTCGATGCCCGCATCGGCTTCCTGGCGTTCGGGGCTGTCGGGCTTGACCGCGGCCACGGGTTCGTAGCGGGTGTGCTCGCCCACGAAGCGGCCGTGCGCCGCCTGCATTTTTTCGAAGAAGGAATCCATGTTCACGACCAGGTCCTTCACGACCGGCAGGTTGGCCAGCGGCGCGAGCTGCAACCGCCCGTCCGTACAGACATTGGATACGTGGGTGCGGCAAGTCCAGCGGGCCACGCCGTTGACGCGCATGGCGCAGGAGCCGCACATGCCGACGCGGCAGGCGTAGCGGTAGGACAGCGTGGCGTCCTGGTGGCGCTGGATATGGGTGACCACGTCCAGCACCGTCTGGCTTGCGCGGCGCGGCACCTCGAACGACTGATAGCCGCCCTGATCGCCGCCGCGCCAGACCTCGACGTACAAAGTTGAAGAGTCCGACATGTGAGAAAACCCCGATGCATGAAGAAAAAGGCCTGCAGGCCGACTCGTTCATCATCTCCTCAATCTTGACAAAAGTAAAACTATTAATTATTTTGGTTAGACCAAATATTTTTTATGGATAGGGGTATGTCTTCCATCAGGCAATTCCGCACGGCGCTGGCGGCGGCCAGGCTCGGCAGCTTCGCCGAGGTCGGGCGGCAAATCGGGCTGACCCAGGCGGCAGTCAGCCTGCAGATCAAAAACCTGGAAGCCGAACTCGGCCTGCGGCTGTTCGAACGCGGCGCGCATGCCTTCACCGTTACGCCCGACGGGCGGCGCGTGCTGGACCGCCTGGAAAAGCTGGTGGCCGACTACGACAGCCTACTGGCGCAATCCGATGGTGTGCTGCGCGGCACATTGCACATGGGCGCCCTGGTGTCGGCGCTGATGGGTTCTTTCGGCAGCGCGCTCGCGGATATCAAGCGCGAATATCCCAACCTGGATCTGCGCCTGCTGGCCGGGCAGTCGGGCCAGTTCGCCAGCATGGTGGCGCAGGGCGAGCTGGACGCGGCGGTGGTCACCGAACCGCCCAGCGCCGTCCCGCAAGGCCTGATGTGGACGCCTTTCTACCAGGAAAGGCTGGTGCTGATCGCGCCGCAAGGCATGGCGCGCCGGTCCGTGATGGATTTGCTGCGGCAAGAACCCTTTCTGCAATTCGACCGCTCCTTGTGGACGGGCCGGCTGGTCGGCTACGCGCTGGAGCAACTGGGCGTGACGCCCGCCATCGCGCTGGAGCTGAACTCTATCGAAGCCATTGCCCAGCTGGTGCGGCAGCATTATGGCGTCGCCATCGTGCCGCAACTGGCCAATGCGGAATGGTCCAGCCAGCAACTGGCCATCAAGCAATTGCCCGGCAAGCCCATCGTGCGCCGGGTGGGCATGCTGGAACGGCTGGAGCACGGCAAGAAGCCCGTTACACGGGCGCTGTGCGAGCTGTTCGAACGCCACAAGCAGGCGTCCCCGCGCTCCGGCCGGGAGCAGGGCGGCGCAGAGTAAGGCTGCAAAGAGCAGAGCTGCGGCCAGGACACAGGCATGGCGCGGCGCAAAGGGCGGCTCTTGCGCGCTCACCCTTCGGGTGCATGCCCTTTAGTATCGACAGGCCCCGGCCACATGCTTCCCCGGGATCAAAGCTTATCGATGATACCCAGCGATTTGCCCAGTTCGTGGTAGACCTCGAACTGCTCCTTGTTGAATTTCTTGGCTTCCGCAGGCCCTTTCATGTAAGGCACCGAGCCGGCGTTTTCCGTGGCTCTGATCCAGGTGGCGTCTTTGCCGGTCTGTTCCATCACCTTCCAGATTTTCTGGACGATTTCGTCCGGCATGCCCGGAGGGCCGGATATGCCGCTCCAGCCGGTGATCTGATTCATTTTCTCAAGCCCGAGTTCTTTGGCGGTGGGCACGTCCGGCAAGGTTTTCAGGCGTTCCGGCGTGGTCACGAACAGGGCGCGCAAATTGCCCGCCTTGATCAGGCCGTAAGCCGGTCCGATGCTGCTGCATGAAAAATCCACCTGCCCCGCGAGCAGCGCGCTGGTGGCTTCGCCCGTACCCTTGTAGGGGATTTGCGTGGGGCGCTTGCCGCTGAGCTTCAGTTCGGAGAACAGCACCTGCGGCCCCATGTCGTTGGTCGTCAGGGCGCCGGCCGTGCCGTAGTTCATGCTGCCGCCCTTGCTGCGCAAGGCCTTTTCCAGGTCCTTGTAGGTTTTGTAAGGCGAATCGCCTTTGACGTAGCAGCCGTAGGGGTTGAGTTCCAGCAACCCTATGGAGGTGAAGTCGTCCCATTTGTATTTGGTCTTGGACGGCGCGATGGCGGGCAGTATCGCCTGCGAGCCCGGCCGCGACAGCAGCAGGGTATAGCCGTCGGGGGCAGCGGTACGGCCCTGTTCCGAGCCGATGACGCCGCTGGCGCCGGGCTTGTTGACCACCACCACCGGCTGGCCGAAATACTTCTGGGCCACGGCGCTGAAATTGCGCGCCGCCAGGTCCGAATCGCCGCCCGTGCTGTAGGGCGTGATCAATGTAATGGGGCGCGAGGGATAGTCGGACTTGGCCCACGCGGGGCCAGCCGCCATGCAGGCCGCGGCGACCGCGGATAATGCCAGGGTACCCGAAATGCCTTTGAATTTCGCATGCAACATCGCTTTGTCTCCTGTTCCGCCGGAGCGGAATGGGTTAATGACCCTTCAACGGGGCTCTTGAAGCTGCTGAGTGATTGTCCGGAGCACCACGACGCAATCGACCCCGACCGGACCATCGGGGCCTGCTAAAACGGGATTCAGGTCGAGCTCGTACAACTGGCCCGCGACCGACGCCGCCCACTGCGACAGGCGGGACAGCATGCCGCAAAGCTGGTCCACATCGACGGGCGGACGGCCGCGCACGCCGTCCAGCACCGGACGCATGCGCAGTTCTTCCAGCATGGCGCGCGCTTCTTTGGCGGAGAACGGCGCGCGCCGGAACGCCACGTCGCGCAGGACTTCCAGCAGAATGCCGCCGCAGCCCACCATGACCATGGCACCGAATACGGGGTCGCGTTTGACGCCGATGACCAGTTCCACATGGCCCGCGCTCATGGGCTGGACGATGACGCCCGCCACGGCGGCATCGGGGCGGGCGCGCGCGCAGGCGGCCAACAGCTCGCCATATGCCTCGCGTATCGCATCTTCGCCGTCCAGGTTGAGCATGACGCCGCCCACATCCGTCTTGTGCAGGATGTCGGGCGATTCGATCTTCAGCGCCACGGGGCGACCAAAGCGCCGCCAGGCCTGCACCGCCTGATCCGCCGAGGCGGCCAGTTCCACCGGGGCCATGGGCACGCCCGCCTGCTCCAGCAGGGCGACGGCATCCAGCGTGGGCAGCGGGCCGTCGCCGTAGGGCAGGCGCATGGGCTGGAACGCCGGCTCGGCGCCATCGCCCGCTTGGTGCGCGCGCTGGATGGCGCCGTAGCGCGTCAGCGCTGCGGCCGCCTCGACCGCGCGCTCGCCCGCGCCGAACATGACGATGCCGTGCTGGCGCAGGCGCTCGGCCGCGCCCGGCGGGGCCGCCACCCAGCATACGATGAAGGGCTTGCTCGCCTGCTTGCGTATCCGGCTGAAAATCTCGACCAGCGTGTCCACGTGCGCCGTCATCAATTGCAGCCATACGACGGCGATGTGCACATTGGGGTCGTCCAGCAGGATCAGGACCGACTCGCGCAGCAATTCCGGCTCGGCCACGAATTGCCCGGTAATGTCGACGGGATTGCCGCTGGAACCATAGGCGGGCATGACCTTCTGCAGCGCCGCGCTGGTGGACGGCTGCAGCACCGGAACGGCCAGGCCGATTTCCTCGGCGCGATCGGCCATCATCACGCCCGCGCCGCCGGATTGGGTGATGATGCCCAGGCCGTTGCCGGCGGGAGTGCCGCAGCCGGCCAAGGCTTGCAGCATGTCCAGCATCTGCTCTTCATTGCGCGCGCGCAGCACGCCGTACTGGCGCGCCACCGCGTCGAACAGCGCGTCTTCCACCGCCAGCGAGCCCGTATGCGAGGCCGCCGCGCGCGCCCCGCTGGCGGTGCGGCCGACTTTGGCCAGCACCAGGGGCTTGCCCAGTTCGCGGCAGCGGCGCGCCAGGGCGACCAGCGCCTCGCCGTCGCGTATGCCTTCCAGGTAGCCGGCGGCCACGCGCACGCGTGGATCCTCAATCACCACCGACATCAATTCGCTGAAACTGGCGTCCGCCTCGTTGCCCGTATTGACGAAATACCCCAGGCCCAGGCCGCGCTCGCGCACCAGGGCCGCGATGGCCGTGCCGAAAGCGCCCGACTGAGTGACGAAGCCGATGGGGCCGGAATGGGTCGGGCCGTCGGCATATTGGCTGAACGTGGCGTAGACGTTCTCGTGGGCGTTGATGAAACCCAGGCAGTTCGGACCGCACAGCACCATGCCGTATTCGCGCGCGATATCGCGCAAGCGGTGCTCTTGCGCCAGGCCGACTTCGCCCAGCTCGCCGAAACCGGAACTGAAGACGACGGCGGCGCGCCCGCCGGCGGCGCCCAATTCGCGCAGGCTGGCCGGTACGTCCTTGGCAGGCACGGCGATCACCGCCAGGTCGGGAGGCTCCGGCAGGCTGGCGGCGTCGGGATAACAGGGCAGGCCGCCCAATTCGGCATATTTGGGATTGACGGGGTATATCTTGCCGCCATAGCCTTTTTCCAGCAGGTGCTTCAAAGGCCTGCCGTTGACTTTGGAGAATTGCGCCGATGCGCCGATGACGGCCACGGACCGCGGCCGCAACATGCGCGCAAGGATGTCATGGCGGCCGGTTTGCCGGCCGGACGCGGGGCCTGGCGCCGGCGGAGTCGCCGGCTGCGTAACGGCGGGGCTGTGCCGCCCGGTCTCGCCGGGATGAGCGGAGTTTGCGCTTGGACTCGCGGTCATGGTTGCGTTCTGCATCGGGAGGTCCTCAGGCGAAGGCCTGTATGCCTGTCTGGGCGCGACCCAGCACCAGGGCATGAATGTCGTGCGTGCCTTCCAGGGTGTTGACCGCCTCCATGTTCAGCAGGTGGCGGATGACATGATATTCGTCGCTGATGCCGTTGCCACCCAGCATGTCGCGCGCGCTGCGGGCGATCTCCAGCGCCTTGCCGGCGCAGTTGCGCTTGAGCAGCGAGATCATTTCGGGCGTGGCCTTGCGGGCGTCGCGCAGGCGGCTGACATGCAGGCAGGCGAGCAGGTTCAAGGTGATGTCGGTCTGCATGTCGGCCAGTTTCTTTTGCACCAATTGGCTGGCGGCCAAAGGGCGGCCGAACTGCTGCCTGTCCATGACGTACTGGCGGGCCGTGTGCCAGCAGAATTCGGCGGCGCCCACCGCGCCCCAGCAGATGCCGAAGCGCGCATTCGCCAGGCAGGCGAAGGGCCCCGACAGGCCTTTGGCGCCCGGCAGCATGTTTTCGGCGGGAACGAAAACATCATCCATGAAGATTTGCCCCGTAGGCGATGCGCGCACGGCGAACTTCCCTTCTATCTTGGCAGTAGCCAGCCCGGGCATGCCGCGTTCCAGCAGGAAGCCGCGTATGTCGCCGCCGTCGTCTTTGGCCCAGACTACCATGACATCGGCCAGATGTGCGTGGCTGATCCAGGTTTTTTGCCCCGTCAGGCGGTAGCCGCCGTCGACCTTGCGGGCGCGCGTGCTCATGGCGGACGGGTCGGAGCCGGAGTGGGGCTCGGTCAGGCCGAAGCAGCCCAGCGCTTCGGCGCTGGCCAGGCGCGGCAGCCAATGCTGCCGGTGATCCTCGCTGCCGAACAGGTAAATGGGCAGCATGGCCAGCGTGCTCTGCACCCCCAAGGCGGAACGGAAGCTGGAATCCACGCGCTCGAGCTCGCGGGAGATCAATCCATAAGCCACATAGCCTATGCCGGCGCAGCCATAGCCTTTGATGGTCGCGCCCAGCAGGCCGAGCTCGGCCATTTCCTTCATGACCTCCACGTCGAAAGTCTCGTGGCGGTGCGCCTGCACGATGCGCGGCATCAGCTTCTCGCTGGCGTAGGCGGCGACGCTGTCGCGCATCATGCGTTCTTCTTCGGTCAGCTGGGCGTCGATCAGGAAGGGATCGCGCCAATCGAACTGGCCGTTGCGCATGCTGGCGATGCGGCGCTCTTCCTCATTGGGTCCATGGTCCCGAGAGCCGGCCGCGCGCTCGCCGCCGTCCCGGGCGGCGTCTGCTTCTGGACTGATGGGGCTGCTGATCATGGTTGACTCCCTTGCCTCGATCTTTCGCGGATGCCGTGTCGTGGCCGGCGGCCGCGGATGCGCTTCGACATTGACAGTATCTAGCAGCGTTCCAGGACCACGCTGATGCCCTGCCCCATGCCTATGCACATGGTCGCGAGGGCGTACCGGCCTTGCCGGCGATGCAGCTCGCGCAGCGCCGTCAGCGCCAGGCGGGTGCCCGATGCGCCCAAGGGATGGCCCAGGGCGATGGCGCCGCCGTTCGGGTTGACGCGGCCATCGTCCAATTCCAGGCCCAGGCCTTTCACGCAGGCCAGCGCCTGGGCGGCAAAGGCTTCGTTGATTTCGATGACGTCCAGTTGATCCAGCGTTACGCCTGCGCGCGCCAGCGCTTTCTGCGAGGCCGGCACCGGGCCTATGCCCATGATGCGCGGCGGCACGCCGCACACCGCCGTCGACATCACCCTGGCCAGCGGCTCGAGCCCAAGGCGCCGGCCCATGGCGGCATTGCCCACCAGCAAGGCGCCCGCGCCATCGTTGATGCCCGAGGCATTGCCGGCCGTGGTGACGCCGCCCTCGTGCAAGGCGCGCAGCTTGGCCAGGGCCTCCAGGCTGGTGGCGCGCGGGTGTTCATCCACCGCCACGCTGGCCGCGGGCGCGCGGCCTTTGGCGGGCAAATCTATGGCGGCGAGCTCATCGTCGAAGAAACCGGCCGCCTGGGCCGCCTGGTATTTTTCCTGGGAGGCCAGCGCGAACTGGTCCGCCTGTTCGCGGGATATGCCGTACTCGCGGGCCAGGTTGTCCGCCGTCTGGGGCATGGTGTCGGCGCCGTATTGAGCCTCGATGGCAGGGTTGGGAAAGCGCACGCCCACGGCGGAGTTGTAGACCTTCATGGTGGGGCTGAAGGCCGATTCGGCCCTGGCGACCACGAAGGGCGCGCGGCTCATGCTTTCCACGCCGCC
>DJWC01000164.1:0-19904 GCA_002441445.1 Pusillimonas sp. UBA6240 | reverse complement strand
TCGCCCGCCTGGTTGGCGCAGCCGACGATATGATCATCCAGCAGCGCTGGATCCACCCCGGTCTTGTCCAGCAGTTTCTTGATCACCTGCGCCAGCAAGTCGTCCGGGCGTATGGCCGACAAGGCCCCCGCCTGCTTGCCGAATGGCGAGCGCAGCCCGCCGTAGATATATGCGTCCAGCATGTGTGCCGTCTCCTGCTTGCGCCGCGCGCCAATGATGGACGCCGGCATGGTTGTATCGCTGCGAGGCCGTCCAGGGCCTGCCAACGCTGAAAGTCAAAAGCGACAGGCGCTAATCGCCCTCGCGGAAATCGAGATTCAGGACCGCGCGGCGCTGCAGCCACAGCGCGGGCCGGTAGCGCGGGTCGCCGAAGCTTTCGTACAAGCCGTTCAGCAGCCGCAGCACATGGTCCGGGCCCAGGGCATTGGCGAAGGACAGCGGGCCATGCGGGTAGGCCAGCCCCAGCGTGACGGCGCGGTCTATGCCAGCCGCCGTCGCCGTGCGCGACTGCGCCAGCCCGCCGCCTATATTGATGATCATGGCGACGATGCGCTGCGCAATGAAGCCCGCGCTGTCGCGCACCAGCGTGACCGGCACGCCGTCGGCGCCGAAAAGCGCAGCGGCGGCCTGGCGCCATGGCTGGCTGGTTACGCACGTGGCCATGATGGTGCGGTGTGTTTTCAGCCCGAACAGGGCGTCGACCGCGACCGTGCGCGTCGGGTCCAGGTTTTCGGCGGCCGCGGCATGCGAGGCGTCCCGCCCTATGGGCGTTACCACGCACAGGGCGTCCGGCCCCGGACGCTCGCCGGATTCCAGCCTGGCGCCCATATCGCTCAATAGTTCGCGCACGCTCGCCCTCGCATCGGGCAGCGCGGCGCTGACCCACACCGGGCAGTCCGGAACCGCCGGCGCCGCGGCCTGCGCGCCGGCATCGTCCGCCACGGCTTCGATCGGATAACGGTAATAGCCTTCCTTGGTCTTGCGGCCCAGGACGCCGGCGGCCACGCGCATGTCCATGAGCGGCGACGGCCGGTAGCGCGGCTCGTGATAGAACTGGGCGTAAATCATTTCCGTGGCGTGATGGTTGATGTCCAGGCCCACCAGGTCCAGCAGTTCAAAAGGCCCCATGCGAAAGCCTGCCGCTTCGCGCATCACCCGGTCGACCTGCTCGAAGGTGGCGACGCCTTCGCCGACGATGTTGACGGCTTCCAGGGTATAGCCGCGCCCCACCTGGTTCACCAGGAAGCCCGGCGTATCCTGCACGCGGACGACCTCCTTGCCCATTTTCTTGCCGACCGCCTCCAGCGCGTCCATGACGGCGGGGTCCGTGCGCTGCGCCTGTATGACTTCGACCAGCCGCATACGCGACACGGGGTTGAAGAAATGCATGCCGGCCATGCGGCCGGGGTGCTTGCAGGCGGCCGCCAGGGTGGTGATGGACAGCGACGATGTGTTCGATGCCAGGATGCAGTCCGCGCCGACCACGTTTTCCAGCTCGGCGAACAGGCGCCGCTTGGCGTCCAGGTCTTCGGTAATGGCTTCGATGACCAGGCCGGCATCCTTGAGCTCCGCAAGACTGCCGGCGACGCCCAGCCGCGCCAATGCGCCTTCGGCGTCTGCCTTGGGCAGGCGCCCTTTGGCCACTTCGGTTTCCAGCGCTTGGGCTATGGCGTCGCGTGCGCTCCGGGCGATGCCCTCGTCCGCATCCACGAGCAGCACTTGCGCGCCCGACAAAGCGGCCGCCTGGGCGATGCCGCGCCCCATGGCGCCCGATCCGACCACGCCGATACGATGGATGTCGCCCTGCATGTTCATAGTCCTTTGAAAGTGGGTGTGCGGCGTTCCAAAAAGGCGTGCATGCCTTCCTTCTGGTCCTGGGTGTCGAACAGCAGTTCGAAAGCGCGGCGCTCCAGCATCAGCCCGGTGGCCAGGGGCGCATCGGCGCCCGCCAGCGCGACCTCTTTGGTCAGGCGCACCGCGATGGGCGGGCGGCGGGCGATTTGCCCGGCCATCTCTATGGCGCGCTGCAAGGCCTGCCCATCGGGCGCCAGTTCGCTGGCCAGCCCCATCTCGTAGGCCCGCCTGCCGGTGATCGCTTCGCCGGTCAGCATCATGGGCATGGCGCGGAATTTGCCTATCGCCCGCATCAGCCTTTGGGTGGCGCCCCCGCCCGGCATGATGCCCACCGCCACTTCGGGCTGCCCCAGCCTGGCGCTTTCCTCGACGATGATGATGTCCGCATGCATGGCCAATTCGCAGCCGCCGCCCAGGGCCGCGCCATGCACCGCGGCGATCAGCGGCTTGGTGAATTCAGCCAGGGCGCGCCAGTGGCGCAAGACTTCCATGGCCCAGATGTCGCGCGGGCCCAGATCCGCCGCTTCGCGCAGGTCGGCCCCCGCGGCGAAGCAGGGCCCCTTGCCCGCGATCACTACGCAGCGCACCGCCGGGTCGTCCTGAAGCTTGCGGAAGGTGTCCGCCAATGCGGTGCGCAAAGGCATGTTCAATGCGTTGCGCGCCTCGGGGCGGTTCAGGTGCACGACCGCCACTCCCGTGTCCGCCACCTCGCAAAGCAGGATGTCTCCGTTCCCTGGCATGGATGCCCCCTCTTTCTCTCAAGAAACAAACTGAAGGCGATGGTGTCCACGCCCCCAGAGGCTGGTCTGCAAGCCGAGCGCGGCGTTCGTTTGCGGCGATGCCGCGTCGGCGTTGAAGAGAGATGAATGCAACCATGGTAGATAAGCGCCATGTATTTTTGAAGTTTATTTTCGTGATGAAGGATATTTATGATATGAATGCAGTATTCCGGAGGGGGACGCATGAATCTGCAATCTTTCGACCTGAACCTGTTGCGCGTCTTCGATGCCATCTACATAGAGCGCAGTATTTCCCGCGCGGCCAGCCGGCTAAATCTCAGCCAGCCCGCGGTCAGCAATGCGCTGGCCAGGCTGCGGGAAAGAATGGGCGACCCGCTGTTCGAACGCACCGCCGAGGGCATGGCGCCCACGCCGCGCGCCAAGACGATCGCCGAACCCATACAGCGCGCGCTGGACCTGCTGCGGGAAGGACTGAGCGTGCGCAGCGGCTTCGATTTCAGCCGATCGCGGCGCAGCTTTGAATTCGCCGTGGAGGATTACGGCGAGAACGTGATCCTGCCGCGCTTCCTGAAATGGCTGAACGAGGTCGCGCCCGGCATACGCATTGTGATACGCCCCGAACCCGGCATCCAGGCCAAGGAGGCGCTGCGGCGCGGAACCGTGGATTTGGCGCTGGGGTATTTCGTGCCGGGCACGGATGACTTCCGCCACCATTGCGTGATGACGGATTCCTTGCTGACGCTGGCCCGTCAGGACCACCCCGATATCTCGGAACGGCTGCCCCTGGAAACTTTTTTGAAGGTCAGGCACGTGGCCCTGATACCGCGCACGAAAAGCATGCCCATGATAGATCTGGCTTTGGCCAAGCGCGGCTTGCAGCGCGATATCGCCGTGCAAGTGCCGCACTTCCAGTCCATGCCCGTCATCGTGCGCAACACCAATCTGCTGGGCACCATGCCCAAGCGCATGGCGGTGCTGTATGCGGACCACTTCGGCCTGCAGCCCTGCCAGCCGCCCGTGCGCACGCCGGATTTTCCTGTTTACCTGATCTGGCACCAGTCCGCCGACGACGACATCGCCCACCGCTGGCTGCGCGAAGCCTTCATCGATCTGTGCCAGCGGCTCTGAGCCGAGCGCCTGCGCCGCCTTTTCCCGTCCGGCGCGGGCGCTCCGGAACGCATCACATTGAATACTCCTATTGACAACGAATCATTAAGTGATAGCATTCAGATCATTAGACAATACGATTCGTGGCAGCATAGGCCGGATGCAGGATGGAAAACCCTTGCGATCAAGCCGATGCTTACACACCAGAACATAGAGACAAACTAGCGCCGCCGGCCGGGTCCGCCTGGCTGTCGGGTCACCGGTCGCCGGGATGCCGGGCCACCGGGATGCCGGGCCGCCGGCCGCCGCGCCGCCTTGCCGTTCCGGGGTCTTCAGGCCCCGCTGCCTGATTTCTAGCTTCGGAGCATGTCCACTCATGACCATGAAGATACGTCGGCTGAATCAGAGGACCATCGTCGGGGCGCTGACGCTCTTGAGCGTATGCCTGCTATGGTGGGCGGCGACCACGACGGGGCTGGTGTCGCCCATGCGCTTTCCGACGCCCGCCGAAACCCTGGACTCCTTCAACCAGATCACTTTCGAAGGCTACGGCAACGCCACGCTGTACGTGCACGTACTGCATAGCGTCAAACTGGTGCTCATCGGGTTTTTCATCGCGGTCGGTCTGGGCATCCCCCTGGGGCTGGCGATGGGCTATTCGCCTTCCGTGGAAGCCTTCGTCAATCCCGCCTTCCTGCTGCTGCGCCCCATTCCCCCGCTGGCATGGATACCGCTGGCCATCGTCTGGCTAGGGCTGGGCGATGCATCGAAAGTGCTGGTGATCTTCGTCGGCGCTTTCGTCCCCTCGGTCATCAACAGCTACACCGGCGCGCGGAATATTTCCATCCAGCTGGTGGAGGCTTCGGCCATGCTGGGCATAGGGCGCTGGGCCTTCATCACCGAAGTATTGATTCCCGAGTCCCTGCCCATGATCTTCACCGGCCTGCGCCTGTCGCTGCAAGCGGCCTGGACGACGCTGGTCGCGGGGGAATTGATCGGCGCGGCTTACGGCCTGGGGCATATCCTCAGCCAGGCCACGCTCGACATTTATATATCGATGATCGTCGTCGCCATGATCACGGTGGCGGTATTGGGGGGGCTGATGACGTATCTATTGAGCCTGATCGAAACCCGCCTGATGCCGTGGCGCAAGGAATAAGGTGCCGACATGAATGCAAGCCGCCGCGCGCTGTCCGGACCACGCTATGCGGTGCTCACCGCCAGCGGGCTGATCGCTTTCTTCGCCATCTGGTATTTCGCCGCCTGGGCGCGGCTTGCGCCGCCGCAGTTCCTGCCCATGCCGCACCAGGTATTGGCCACCCTACTGCGACTCATGGAAAGCCCGTTTTCGGGCTACACCCTGCAGGAACACATGCTGGCCAGCCTGCAGCGCTTCGGCATGGGGTTCGGCCTGGCCGCCTTGATCGGCATACCGCTGGGCCTGATGATGGGCTGGTTCCGCCTGTTGGACCAGATTGTTTCGCCCCTGTTCAACGGGCTGCGCTTCGTGCCGCCGATCGCATGGGTGCCTTTCGCGGCGCTGTGGTTCGGCACGGGAATAGGCGGGCCGGTATTGATCATCTTCACGGGCGCCTTTCCCCCCTGCCTCATCAATGCCTACCGCGGCGCCCGGTATGTGGACACCTATCTGATCGAGGCCGCGCGCACCCTGGGCATAGGCAATTTCCGCATCATCGCGCAAGTGCTCTTTCCCGCCGCATTGCCGTCCATCATCGCGGGGCTGCGCATTTCCGCCGGCCTGGGGTGGATGTCGCTGATAGGCGCCGAACTCATCGTCGCCTCCAGCGGCATAGGCTATCTGCTGGTCAAAGGGCAGAGCGCCATCGATGCTTCCATCGTCATGGCGGGCATGTTCTCTATCGGCGTGGTGGGCCTGGCGATAGACATCATCCTGCGCCTCGCGGAAAAGATGCTGGCGCGCCATAAATGAATCACACAAATATGAATGACACAGCCATGGGTGTACAGGAAGCACGCTGAAACGCATAGACGCCGCAACAATCCCTGAACAAGGAGACTGCATGAGCACCATCGTTTTCGATCATGTCAGCCGGACATTCCAGCGAAACAACCATGATTTTCTGGCGCTGGAAGACATCAATCTCACGGTCAATGACAAAGAGTTCGTGGCCATCGTCGGCCCTTCGGGTTGCGGCAAGACGACCTGCATGAGGATGGCCGCCGGCCTGGAATTCCCCAGCGGCGGATCGGTCAACGTGGCGGGTTCGGCCGTCAAGGCGCCCGGTCCCGACCGCGCCGTCGTCTTTCAGCAATTCGCCCTGTTCCCCTGGAAAACCGTTTATGAAAACATCGAGTTCGGGCTGCGCGCCAAAGGCCTGGCCGAGGCCGAGCGGCGCAAGATCATCACCCACTACATCGAATTGATGAATCTGGTGGGCTATGAAAGCGCCTACCCCAACCAGCTTTCCGGCGGCATGCAGCAACGCGTCGCCATTGCGCGCGCGTATTCGCTGGACCCCAGCGTGCTGCTCATGGACGAACCCTTCGGCGCGCTCGATGCGCAAACCCGCGTCGTGATGCAGGAAGAGTTGGTGCAGCTCGCGCGGGTGAACCCGCGTACGGTGCTGTTCATCACCCATGCGGTGGACGAAGCCGTCTACCTGGCCGATCGGGTGGTCGTCATGACGCCGCGCCCCGGCCGCATCAAGGAAATCATCGACGTGAAGACCATACGCACGGACGAGAAATGGGATAGCTATAAGAAGATCGAAGACGTCATGGACCTGGCGTCATTCGTCCATATACGGACCCACATCTGGAAGTCGCTGCGCGAAGAGGACGAGCGCACGCTGCATTGAAAGACCAGTACAACGCAACACCCCCAGAGCCACACAGGACCAAGGAGACATCATGTTGAACAAATTGCTTTACGCCACCGCGGTGTCCGCGGCACTGCTCGCCGGCGCCGGCGCCCATGCGCAATCACTCACCCCCATCAAGATCAGCTACCAGCCGGCGGTCTATTGGGCCCTGCCCTTTTATGTCGCGACGGAAAAGGGCTGGTGGGAGGAAATCGGCCTGAAGCCCGAGTTTTCCACCTTCCCCGCCGGCGTGCCGCAAATGGCGGCCGCCGCGTCCAAATCATGGGATGTGGGCGCCACCGGCTCGGTGCCCGCCATACTGGGCTATGTGCGCTTCGGCATCGAGACCATAGGGATCAGCAACGACGAATCCGCCGGCAACTCGCTGGTGGTGCGCGGCGACAAGGCGGCCGACTACAAGGCCAACCCCGGCCTGATCAAGGGCCAGACCATCGCGCTGACGGCGACATCGACGGGCGATTATGCGGTCCAGTCCTGCCTGAAGAAATACGGCCTTTCCAAGGCCGATGTCACCATGAGGAACATGGGCCAGGCCGAGGTGATGTCGGCCATGTCTTCCAAGAACATCGAACTGGCCGGCCTGTGGGCGCCGAACACCTACACCATGGAGGAAAAGGCGGGGGCCAAGGTGTTCTGCAGCGGCAAGGACGGCGGCGTGATGGTGCCGGGAGCCATCATCACCCGCGCCGACTACGCCAAGGAGCATCCCGAAAACGTGGCGAAGTTCCTGGCCGTCTACCTGGCCACATGGAAGTGGCTGAACGAAAACCGGAGCCAGGCCATAAGCTACATGAAGAAGTTCTACGACCAGGGCGGCGTATCGATTTCTGAAGCAGCCATGAACATGGAATTCGACAGCCGGCCCACGTACGACCTGCAAGGTCAGCTCAAGGCCATGGACCGCAGCAAAGGCAGCTCCGAAATGGATGGCTGGTTCAGCAAGCTGGCGACATTCATGCACGATTCCGGCACCTTGCGGACGGTTCCCGACCCCAAAGACTTCATTACCGACAAGTACATGAAGATGGTGCAGGACGATCCCAAGCTGCGCGAATTCGTGAGCAAGAAGCGCTGAGCGCGCGCAGGAAAGCGCCGCCCCGCAGTCTGCCTGCGCCAGGCCGCTTGGCGCCAGGCAGACCTCAAGTTCGCCGGCATCAATTGCATCCTCAACGCTACATAGCGCCGCTGCCAACCGCCGCCGGCGCGATCGGCGCTACACTGTCTCCCCGATTAAGGCTGAAACGAATGAATCCATGAATATCAAGACGACCGATCTGTGCGATGCCTGCGAAGATGCGCAAGTATGCGAGCTTCCCTTTATCGGATTTGGCAAGAAACCCCGCTTCGCGGGCAACATTCGGACGGTACGGTGCGTCGACGGATTGAGCGCGCTACGCGAGCTGGTCAATCAACACGGTGACGGCCAAGTGCTGGTCATCGACGGATCAGGCTTGAAATGGCGGGCCTTGTTCGGAGACATCATGGCCGCGCTCGCCGTGCGCAACGGCTGGGCCGGCGTGGTCGTCAACGGGTTTATCCGCGACCGTAAAGAAATCGACGACATGGATATCGGCGTCAAGGCGCTGGGAACCACCCCGCGGCGGGCGACTCTTCAAAAGGCCGGCGAACTCGATGTCCCGGTTCAATTCGGAGGCGTCACATTCACCCCCGGCGCGCGCCTGATCGCCGATGAAGACGGCGTCATCATCCTCCCCGCGGGGTTGACAGAGTCGGACATCGACATCAGCGCCGCAAACGCGGCGACCGCCGCATACGCCAGCCAAGCAGCCGTTCCCGGCTAGCGAACAGTACCCGGCGCGCGTCAAAGAGCGAAGCAGCACCCCGCCTGCACACATACCTACGGCACTAAAACGATCTTCGCCGAAGCCGCGCGCCCTTCGGCCAGGTCCTTGAAGGCCGCTGCGCCATCGTTCAGGCTCCGGGTTTCGACCCACTCCAGGCCGCCGAACGTGCCATTGTGCAAGGCCCGCACCGTCGCGCGCAGGTCGGCCATGGTATAGGTATAGGTGCCCAGCAAAGTAATCTCCGCCAGCGTCAACTTGCGCATATCGATTTCGCTGGCCCAATCCTGCAAGCCGATATGCATGACCACCCCGCCCGGCTTGACCGCCGCCAACGCCATGCCGCGCGTCTTCGCGCTGCCCACCGCATCGATCACAAAATCAAAGCTATTCTCGGCCGGCATGTCGGCCAACGGATCCACGGCCGCACAGCCCGCATGCCGCTCGGCCGACTGCCTGCGCAAAGCATTCACCTCCGCCAGCACCACCTCCCTGCAGCCATAAGCCCTCAAAAGCAAAGCCGACAACAAACCTATGGCGCCGCCGCCCACCACCAGGCTGCGGCATTCCGGCAAAGGCCGATGCAATGCCCGCATCGACAAATTCAGGGCATGCAGCGCGGTAGCGGCCGGCTCGGTCAGCGCGGCGTGCACGGCGTCCATATCCTGCGGCATATCCACCAGCGAAGCCGCGGGTATGGACATGAATTCCGCAAAAGCGCCGGGACGCGTCATGCCCACCATCGTCCGGTTGGCGCACAGATTATCGCGTCCCTGCACGCAGTATTCGCAGCGGCCGCAGGTAATCAGGGGATTGGCCGTGACGCGTGTGCCGGCCTTGATCCTGGCCGAGGTATCGACCACCGTGCCGGACAGCTCGTGGCCCAGCACCAGGCCGGGCCGGCGGCGGGGATCGTGTCCGTGATAGGCATGCAGGTCGGACCCGCAAATCCCCACGGCGTCGATCTTCAGCACGACCTCGTCCGGCTTCAGCTCCGGATAAGGCCGATCCTGGATTTCCACGCGGTCGGGTTCCGTATAAACCAGCGCTCGCATAAGAGACTCCTTATCTGGCCGTATAGCCGCCGTCTATCATAATGGTCTGCCCCGTGATGTAAGACGAAGCGTCGCTGGCCAGGAACACAGCCAGCCCATACATATCCGTCAGTTCCCCGTTGCGGCCCGCGCAGGTCTGGGCCGCGTTGCGGGCCGCAAGTTCGGGGTTGGCGAAAACCGCCTCGGTCAAAGGGGTGCGGAAAAAGCCGGGCCCTATGGCGTTGCATGTAATGCCATGCGGCGACCATTCCTGGGCGATGGCGCGCGTAAGCTGCAGCACGCCGCCCTTGCCCGCGCCATAGGGCGCGCTGTTGGCGAATGCCCGATAGGACTGCAGCGAAGCGATGTTGATGATGCGTCCCCAGCCGCGCTCCTTCATGGCCGGCGCCAGCGCCTGCGTCAGGAAGAACGGCGCGCCCAGATGCAGAGCCAACTGGCGATTCCAGGTCTCGGGCGTGACGTCGCCGAAAGCCTGGCGCAGATTGACGCCCGCGGCGTTGACCAGGATATCGATGCCGCCGCGCTGGCCGGCGATGGCCGAGGCCTCGTCCGGGATGCGGCTGGTGTCGCCCAGGTCGCATACATGCCAGGCCGCATCTATGCCGTCCGCCCGCATGCGCTCGGCGGCCGAGCGTAGTTCGGCCTCGCGCCGCGCCGCCAGCACGACGCGCGCCCCCGCCAGGCCCAGGGCGCGGGCGATGGCTTCGCCCAGCCCCGAATTGCCGCCGGTCACCAGTGCCGTGCGCCCCGCCAGGTCAAAGAGTTTCTGGATATTCATCCCGGTTGGCTCCTCAGGTTCCACCTTGCTTACGGAAAAAATGAGCCGGTGCGGCAATCTTCGGCGTCGTCCCGACGGAGGTCACGCCGTCACGACCTTGCCCTTGTCGAACTCTTCCGAAGGAAAGTATTTATGCAGCCGGTCGTCGGCCGTCCGGGCGTGCGCCTCCATGCCTTCCAGCCGCGACAGGCGTGCCGTCACCGCCGCCACCTGGCGGGCCGAATCGCGCGTCATGCGCTGCCAGGTGAGCGTCTTCATGAATTTGTGCACCGACAGCCCGCCCGAGTATCTGGCCGCCCCCTTGGTGGGCAGGATATGGTTCGGCCCGCTGGCCTTGTCGCCGAAGGCCACCGTGGTTTCTTCGCCCAGGAACAGGGACCCGTAGCAGGTCAGCCTGCCCAGCCACCAATCCAGATCCTGCGCGTGCACTTCCAGATGCTCGGAGGCGTACTGGTCGGATATCGCCGCCGCATCTTCGCGCGTCTTGCAGAGAATGACCTCGCCGTAGTCCCTCCAGGCCGCGCCCGCGGCATCGCGCGCCGTGGGCGGAAGCCGGTCGATCAGGCCGGGCACCAAGTCCATGACCTTGCGGCCCAGGGCCTCCGATGTCGTGAACAGCCAGGCGGGCGACTCGTGCCCATGCTCGGCCTGGCCGACCAGGTCGGAGGCCACGATATGGGGATCCGCGCTTTCGTCGGCAATGATGGCGACCTCGGACGGGCCGGCGAATACATCGATGCCGACTTTGCCGAAAAGCGTGCGCTTGGCCTCGGCCACGAATTTATTGCCCGGCCCCACGATGATGTCGGCCGGCTTGCCCGTGAACAAACCGTAGGCCATGGCGGCGATGGCCTGGACGCCGCCCAGCGTCATGATGATATCTGCGCCCGCCACCTTCAGCGCATACAGCACATGGGGGTGTATGCCCTGGCCCATATAGGGCGGCGAGCAGGCCACTATCGTGCCGACCCCCGCCGCCTTGGCGGTGGCGACGCTCATGTAGGCCGAGGCGATATGGGCGTAGCGGCCGGTGGGCACATAGCAGCCCGCCACGTTCACCGGGATGACCCGCTGGCCGGCCACGACCCCCGATCCGAGTTCGGCCGAGAATTCTTTCAGGGACGCCTTCTGCAACAGGGCGAACTCGCGCACTTGCCCGGCGGCGAAATCGATGTCGCGTTTATCCGCCTCGGGTACATCGCGAATGCGGCGCTCGATGTCTTCTGGACCAAGGATGATGTCCCCGCTCCATTTGTCCAGGCTCAGCGCGTAGTCGCGCACCGCCTGCTCGCCGCCCGCCTCGATGCGGCCCAGCATTTCTTCGACCACTTGCCTGGCCCGCCCCGTCTCGGTTTCGGGCGTCTTTTCGGCTTTCTTCAAGTATTCGACAGCAAGTTCGCTCATGGCGATATCTCCTGACTATGATGAATGGCGGTGTTCCGGAGGCGCGGACGCGGCGCCGCGTTCCGGCGCCCGGCTGGCGCATGCGCCGCCCGCGGCCGGGTCCATGCCCGCCAGCTGACGCAGTATCAATAACATGGCGGTGCAGTCCTGGTCCGCGCGGCCCAGAGCGGGCGCCATGCCGAACAGCTCCAGCGCGCATGCCCCCAGGAACAGAGGGGTGCCCAGTTCATGGCCCAGGCTCAAGCCCAGCGACAAATCCTTATGCCCCAGCGAAAGCGGAAAGTCCGGCGTCACATCGCCTGCCAGGACTTTTCTTGGAAAATTCACATTGATCTGCCCGCGCCCCGCGGCGGTGTTCTGCAGCACCTCCACCGCGGCCGCGGTGTCTATGCCCGCTTTTTCCGCCATGGCGAGCGTCTCCGCGGTCAGCACCATGCCCACCATGGACATATAGTTGTTGGCGACCTTCATGCGTATGCCGCTGCCCAGCGGACCCATGTGCAATATTTTGTCCGCGAAGGCGTCGAATACCGGGTGCGCCTCGTCGAAATCCGCGGCATCGCCGCCAGCCATGACCAGCAGCTTGCCAGCGCGGGCGTCGGCGGGCGTGCGGCCGACCGGGGCGTCCATCATGCGCAAGCCTCTGTCTCGCAGGGCGGCGGCGATGTCCAGGCTGGTGCGCGGCAGTATCGTGCTCATTTCCAGCACCAGCGCTCCGCGCCCGGCATGCTCGGCGACCCCTTGCTCGCCGAGCAGCACGCCCCGCACGTGTTCGTCCCGGGGCAGCATGGTGATCAATACCTGCGCCCCATCGCAAGCCTGGGCCACGCTCGAGCAAGCCCGCCCCCCAGCCTTGGCCAAGGCGGCCAGGCGGCCCGGATCCAGGTCGTATCCCTGCACCCGGAAGCCGGCGCGCGCAAGATGCGCCGCCATGGGACCGCCCATGGTGCCCAAGCCTATGAAAGCTATGATTTTTTCCACATGGCCTCCATGCGCCGCACGGGGGCCGCCGATTCGAAGCCTGCTATCCGAAATGCCATGGAGCTGCCCTCCTTGCCTTCGTTCAGGGCGCTGCGCCCTTAGCCCAAGCTGCCGGTACCGTCAGAATGGATTGTCTCGCGACTACTTGAAATTATTGCTTTGTATCGTTAGATGATCTTTATAATATCATATAACGATTCTTGAACAAGTGTTGTACGGCGATTTTTGCGGCACAGACTTTCATGAGGCCCCGCTGGAAGCTGCTTGGACCATCGCCTGAACAGCTTTCGAACCCTTGCGGCGACTCACGGCGACCAGCCCCGCCGACGACAGCCCCGCAATGGAGAGCCCACTTGACCACAAGGGGATTCAGCGCCAAACTGGTTTGGCTCCGTCCAATAACCTTTTGAAACATATGCCTGACACCATGCCCACCGTCCCCGTGAAACGCAAGCCTGTGGAAAGCGCCGACTCCAATCACGCCGGCGCGCTGTCCAAGGCCCTGGATGTGCTGGAAATGGTGGTGAGCTCCCCCTATCCGCCGTCGGCGGCGCACATTACCGACGAATTGAAGCTGCCGCGGCCCACCACCAATCGCATTCTGAGCAATCTGGTGCGTTTGAACTTCCTGAAGCGGGATCTGAAGCAGCGCCAGTTGATCGAAGGCGACCGCCTGCTGAAGCTCGCCCTGAACGTGATCGCTCGCGCCACCCAGCGCGGGCCTTCGCACGAAATCCTGCGCGAACTGTCGGGGCGCACCCAGGAAACCTGCAACGTGGGGGCCATTGCCTCGGGGCGCATCCGCTATATCGACAGGGTCGAGGCCCACTGGCCTTTATCGCTGCGCCTGGAGCCGGGCAGCGAAGTGCCCCTGCACTGCACGGCCATCGGCAAGTTGCTGCTCAGCAACCTGCCGGCGCCCCAGCGGGAAAAATACTTGAAGGCCATGCACCTGGCGCACTATACCGACAACACCATAACGGATGTCGACAAGCTGGCGGCCGGCCTGGACAAAATCGCCAAGCAGGGCTTTTCGATAGACAATGAAGAACATCTTCCCGGTGTGTTGGGGCTGGCCGTGCCCATACCTAACCCTCAGGGTTTCCCTGTGCTGGGGCTGGCCATGGCCGCTCCTAGTGCACGCATCAGCGTCGACGAACTGCCGGCCCACCTGCCCCTGCTGCGCCAGTATGCCGAACGCCTGGCGCTCTGCTATTAGGCTGCGCGCCGCCCACCGCAGGCGCCTTGCAGCGGCTTGCCGCTATACCCGCTGGAAGATGCCCGCGGCGCCCATGCCGGTGCCGACGCACATGGTCAGCATGCCGTAATCCAGCTTGCGCCGGCGCAGGCCGTGCACCACGGTGGCGGCCCGGATGGCGCCGGTCGCGCCCAACGGGTGGCCGAGCGCAATCGCCCCGCCCAGCGGATTGACGATGTCCTCGTTCAGATTCAGGTCGCGTATCACGGCCAGCGATTGCGCGGCGAAGGCTTCGTTCAGCTCTATCCAGCCCATCTGATCCAGCGTCAGGCCGGCCAGCTTCAATGCGTGGGGAACCGCTTCCTTGGGGCCTATGCCCATGATCTCCGGCGGCACGCCCTTGACGGCGAAGGATACGAAACGGGCCAGCGGCGTCAGGCCATGTGTTTTCAGAGCGCGCTCGGACACGACCAGCAGCGCGCCCGCGCCGTCGGAAGTCTGCGAACTGTTGCCCGCCGTGACGCTGCCTTTGGCGGCGAACGCCGGCCGCAACCTGGCCAGGGCCTCCAGGCTGGTGTCGGCGCGCGGCCCTTCATCCAGGCTTACGGTTCTACGCCGGACCCGTATGCCGCCGGATGCATCCCCGGCCGCCCCGGAGTCCGAAGCGCCTGCGCCAGCCCGCCCTTCTCCAAGCGATTCTTGCCCGCTTTCCAGATCGGGCTGCCGGCTGACCACTTCGATCGGCAGGATCTCGTCGGAAAATTCGCCTGCCTGCTGGGCGGCCAGCGCCCGCTGGTGCGAGCGCAGGGCGAAGGCGTCCTGGTCTTCGCGCGAGACCTTCCAGCGCGCCGCGACTTGTTCGGCGGTCAGGCCCATGCCATAGGCGATGCCCAGGTTTTCATCGCGGGCGAAGATGTCCGGGCTGAACGAGGTGCTGACACCCAGGGTGGGCACCAGGCTCATGGATTCGGTGCCGCCGGCGATGATGACGTCCGCTTCGCCCACCCGTATGCGGTCGGCCGCCATGGCGATGGCCGTCAGGCCCGACGCGCAGAAACGGTTCACGGTGACGCCCGCCACCGAGGCCGGCAGGCCGGACAGCAGGGCGCCGATGCGGGCCACGTTCAGCCCCTGCGGCCCCTCCGGAATGGCGCAGCCGATGATGGCGTCTTCAATGGCCGCCGGATCCAGCTCCGGCGTTTGCGCGAGCAGCCCTCTGATGACGGTCGCCAGCAAATCGTCCGGACGGGTATGGGAAAACATGCCGCGGGGCGCCTTGCCGATGGGGCTGCGGATCGCGGCGGCGATATAAGCGTGTTGTAGAGCGGCCATGCCGTACTCCTTGCTGTATTGCTCGTGCTGTATTGCTGTATTACTGTATTGCTAGTTGCGCACCGGCTTGCCGGTTTTCAGCAGCCCCGCGATGCGCTCTTGTGTTTTCGGCTGACCCAGCAAGGCCAGGAAAGCTTCCCGTTCGCGGCCGAGCATCCAGGCCTCGTCCACCAGCGACCCCGGGTCGACATCCCCGCCGCACAGGACGTAGGCGATTCTTTCCGCCACTGTGTAGTCATGGTCCGAGATATAGCCGCCCACATGCATATTGACCAATTGCGCCTTCAGCGTGGCGTAGCCGTCGCGCCCCGCAACGGGAAAGCGGCGGGGCAAGGGCGGACGCCAGCCGGCATCGGCCAAAGCCATCGCATCGCGCGCGGCGACATAAAGCAGCTCGTAGCGGTTCATGACGATGACGTCCGAAGGCAGCAGATAGCCCATGCGCTGGGCATCCAGGGCGGACTTGGAAACTTCGGCGCTCGCCACCGCCAAAGCGAAGGACTTCAGGAATGCCAGCAGGGGCGCATCGGGCGCGACATGGGCCTGAAGCTCGGCGGCGCGGCGCGCGCAATAGGCCAGGCCGCCGGCGCCGGGGACCAGGCCGATGCCCGCCTCCACCAGACCGATATAGGTCTCGAAATGCGCCACGCGCTTGGCGCAGTGGATCGCCAGCTCGCAGCCGCCCCCCAGCGCCAGGCCGGCCAGCGCCGCCACCACCGGCACTTGCGCGTAACGCAGGCGCAGCGCCATTTGCTGCATTTCACGTTCGAGGGGCTCGATTGCCGCAACGCCGCCCTGTTCGAAAGCGGGCAGCATGGTTTTCAGGTCGGCGCCGGCCGAGAAGGGGTCTGCGAGCTGCCCGATGACCAATGCCCGGTACGAAGCCTCGGCCAGATCCACCGCGCGGACGACGCCGCGCACGGCCGCCGGGCTGAGCGTATGCATCTTGGTCTTGAAAGACAGCATCAGCACCTCGGCGGGATGGGGGGCCGGCAAAGTCCAGCAAAGCACCGCGTCGTCTTCGTAAACCACGGCGGGCTCGAGGCTGGGCGCTTCGCCCACCAGCCGCGGCGCACCGATCTGCCTGTCGTATACCGGCAACGTGCTGCGCGCCTCGTAGCGCTTGTCCCGGGGGTTCCACGAGCCCGCCGGGGTGTGCACCCGCTGCGCCTCCCAAACCGGCCCGCGCGTCGCCCACTCCGGTAGCGGCGCGGACGACAGGGCTTTGCCCGCCGCGATGTCCTGGCTGATCCAGTCGGCGACCTCGCGCCAGCCGGCGGCCTGCCAGATCTCGAACGGCCCTTGCGCATGCCCGAATCCCGATTTCATGGCCAGGTCCAGCTGTCTTGCGGTGTCGGCGACATCGGCCAGGTGCACGGCGCTGTAATGGAAGCTGTCGCGCAGCACCGCCCAGAGGAATTGGGCCTGCGGATGGCTGGACTCGCGCAGCGCCCTGAGCTTTTTGGCCGGATCGCGCTCGGCCAGGATGGCCGCCACGGCATCGTCGGCGCGAGCGCCGGCCGGCACATAGCTTTTGGTGGCGGGATCCAGCCGCAGAATGTCGCGGCCCTGTTTTCTGTAGAAACCCGCGCCCGCCTTCTGGCCCAGCGCACCTTGCTGGATGAGGGCGTCGAGCACGGGCGGCACGCCGAAATGGGCATGGAAAGAATCCTGCGGCAACTGGTCCTGCATGGTGCGTATGACATGCGCCAAGGTATCCAGGCCCACCACGTCGGCGGTGCGNNGTCTTGATGACGTGGGCCATGGTGTCCAGGCCCACCACGTCGGCGGTGCGGAAGGTGCCCGACTTGGCCCGTCCCAATCGGGCGCCGGTCAAGTCGTCCACCAGGTCGTAGCTCAAGCCGAACTTCTGCGCCTGAGCGAAGACCGACAACATGCCGAATACGCCGATGCGATTGCCGATGAAGTTGGGCGTATCCTTGGCGCGCACCACCTCTTTGCCCAATTGCGACACAAGAAAGGTTTCCAGCACATCCAGCAGGCCGGGGTCGGTATCCGCCGTCGGGATCAATTCCACCAGCGCCATGTAGCGCGGCGGNNCGGGTTGAAGAAATGCACGCCGCAGTAGCTATGGCGCAGGCTATCCGGCAGCGCGCTGGCCAGCTCGGTAATGGACAAGCCCGATGTATTGCTGGCTACGATGGCATCCGGCCTCAGGGCTGGGGCCAGCAAGTGGTAAAGATCGCGCTTCCAGTCCAGGCGCTCGGCTATCGCCTCGATGACCAGATCGCATTCGGCCAGCTTGGCGAGGTCCTGCTCGTAATTGGCGGGCACGATCAGATCGGCCAGGTCCGGCCGGCCGAGCGGCGCCGGGTTGAGCTTCTTCAATTGCGCGATGGCTTTTTTGGCAATGCCGCTTTTATCGCCTTCCGGGGCGGCCAGGTCGAACAGCACTACCGGCACCCCGGCGTTGATGCAATGGGCGGCGATCTGCGCACCCATGACGCCGGCTCCGCACACGGCGACCTTGCGTATGAAACGGCGGCCTGCCGGGCGAACGCCCGACGCCGGCTGATGGTGTTGGCCAGTTGGCATGACAATGCCCTCCCGCGTAACTCTATGTGGTCAGGCCTGGGCCTGTTGACGCTGAAAGATCCAAGCTTAGTTGATTATGCCCGCGCATGCACGCGTTAGAATATTCCCTTCCGCAATGCTTTCATCCACCCCAATGGCCCGCCTGCCACGCCTGTACGCACCGCAAATACCGCAGCTTGTGCAAGCGGAATTTGCGCAGCCGCTGGCTTTGCCGTCGGACGCCACCCCGGCTGATCGGCTGGATCGCATACTGGGCTGGCTGCAGCAAGGCGTGAGCGAGCACAAGGTGGCGCTGCACGGCTGGCTGCTGCTGAACGACCGCATCACCTTGCTGGCCACCCCGCCGGATGCGCAAAGCCTGCCGCGCCTGGTCCAGTCGCTGGGCCGGCGCATGGCGGCGGGCATGCGCCACGGAAGGGTGTTCTCGGGGCGTTACCGCAGCGCCCTGGTGCAGCCGGGCCATTGGGTGCTGCCTGCGCTGGTCTGGCTGGAATCCTTGCCGGTACAACTGCAGTATGTGGATAAAGCGCCAAACTGGCCGTGGTCGTCCGCCGGCGTCCATATCGGCGCCCATGATGCGCGCCTGGATGCCATGGTGACGGATCATGGCGACTACTGGGCTTGCGGCAACACCCCGTTTGCGCGCCAGGCCCGCTACCGGGATCTGCTGCATCACGGCTTGTCCGCCCAAGACAGTCGGCGCATACAGGGCGCCTTGTTCGGGCAATGGGTCCTGGGCGAAAGCGACTTCCTGACCCGGCTGCAGGGCTTGGCCACCCGCCGGCTCGCGCCCGCGGCGCGCGGACGACCAAGAAAACAGCCTGCGGAAAAGGGGCTGGAAGGCTTGAGCGGCCCCGCTTAGTCCCGTCGCCCTTCAGGCCCGCCCGATTCCGCCCGCCGGAGCTTCCCGGTGCATTGTCGCCAGGGGCGTCCGGCCGTCAACCCATCGCGGATAGCCAAACCGCCACAGATGCAAGACTTTCTTTTGTAAAAGATTCCATCTTAAAAGCCGCGCAGCGCGGATGGGCTGCCGTGATCTCCAACTTATTAAACCTATTTTTCATATACATGGATATGTCCCTATTTTCAGCTATGCCAAATTAAGCCTAAATAAATTAGGGACGGACCCTATATATTTTTATTGCACGGCGCGAACCACGGCGGTAATGTCGAACTCTTGCACCGCAGCAACCATCGAGTCACGCCATGTCACAGTCTCCTTTCTTGTCCTACTCCCCCGCCGCGGCGGCAGCCGATGCTTCCCTGGCCGCGCCCGTCCGCCAGCCGGCAGGCGCCGGCGCACCCGCGCCCCAGGGTCTGTACAACCCGGCTTATGAGCACGACGCCTGTGGCGTGGGCTTCGTGGCCCATATCAAGGGCCGAAGAAGCCATGCCATCATCCAGCAGGGGCTGAAGATCCTGGAAAACCTGGACCACCGCGGCGCGGTGGGCGCCGACGAACTGATGGGCGACGGCGCGGGCATCCTGATACAGATACCCGACGCCCTGTACCGGGAAGACATGGCGGCCCAGGGCGTTGCGCTGCCGCCGCCCGACGAATACGGCGTCGCCATGGTCTTCCTGCCCAAGGAAACCGCGTCGCGGCTGGCCTGCCAGCAGGAACTGGAACGCGCGGTGCGCGACGAGGGCCAGGTNNCGGCTGGCGCGACGTGCCCATCGACACGGACATGCCCATGTCGCCCACGGTGCGTGCCTGCGAACCCGTCATCCGCCAGCTCTTCATCGGACGCGGCGCCGACATCATGGTGCCCGACGCGCTCGAACGCAAGCTGTATGTCATCCGCAAGACGGCCAGCCACGCCATTCAGCACATGCGGCTGGCGCACGGGCGGGAATATTTCGTGCCGTCGATTTCGGTGCGCACCGTCGTCTACAAAGGCCTGCTGCTGGCCAACCAGGTGGGCCGATACTACCGCGACCTGGCCGACAGCCGCGCCGTTTCGGCGCTGGCCATGGTGCACCAGCGTTTTTCGACCAATACATTCCCCGCCTGGCCGCTCGCCCACCCTTACCGCATGATCGCCCACAACGGCGAAATCAATACCGTCAAGGGCAACTTCAACTGGCTGCGCGCCCGCGAAGGAACGATGCAGTCCGCCGTGCTCGGCGCCGACCTGCCCAAGCTCTACCCCATAGTCTATGAAGGCCAGTCGGACACGGCCACCTTCGACAACTGCCTGGAATTGCTGGTGATGTCGGGCTATTCGCTGGC
>DJWC01000114.1:43632-44520 GCA_002441445.1 Pusillimonas sp. UBA6240 | reverse complement strand
GCCTGCCGCGCGGGCCGGGACATTGAAGCGGATTGATTGGAAGGCTGTTGCCAATAACTGTTGCCAACGATGGTCGTACGCCAACCGCGCCGGACTGTGCGGCCCGCCTTCACAAGCGGCTCAGCCGATCCCGAAAGCCGCGGCGGTCCCGCCACCGATCCCGCTGCACCGATTGCCTTCGTGGCGACGCAGGGGGGACTCCTGCTTCCCGCCTCCGAGATTTCCGGCATTTGCCCTTGGGACTTCCTTAGTTCTTGGGACTTCCTTGGAACTCCCTTAGTTCTTGGGACTCCCTNNCTTAGTTCTTGGGGCTTCCTCATTCCCCGAGGTTTCTTTAATCCCTGAGAGTCCCCTATCTGGGAGTCCCCTATTCTTATTTCTTGCCGGGCAGTTTGCCGGCTACGCCTTGGACGTAGTAGTTCATCTTGTTCAGACCGTCGTCGTCGAGCACGCCGGATTCGAGGCGGAGTTTGCCTTCGTTGTCGGTGATGGGGCCTGCGAAGGGGGCGAGGGTGCCGGCGATGATTTCGGCCCGTTTGTCTTCGACCAGCCTTTTGACGTCGTCGGGAACCGCCGGACCGAAGGCTTCTATGGCGGCCATGCCTTGCTTGATGCCGCCCCAAGTGCTGTCGGATTTCCAGGTGCCGTTCAGCATGTCGCGGGCTTCTTTGGTGAAGTAGTCGCCCCAATGGTGGGTGACGGCCGCCAGTTGCGCCTTGGGGCCGAATTTGCTCATGTCGGAGTGGTAGGCGACGGCGTATTTGCCTTTTTCTTCGGCCGCCTGGACTGTGGCGGTGGAATCGGTATGGTGCGTGACGACATCGGCGCCCTGCCCTATCAAGGCCAGGGCGGCATCGCGTTCTTTGCCCGGATCGAACCAGCTGTTGA
>DJWC01000114.1:29772-43612 GCA_002441445.1 Pusillimonas sp. UBA6240 | reverse complement strand
GGATGGGGAAGGCGCCGACGTAGCCCGCCACATTGGTTTTGGTCATTTTCCCGGCAAGGATGCCGGCCAGGTAGCGCGCTTCGTAGAACCGGGCATTGGTGGTCGCCACGTTGGGGGCGGTTTTGTAGCCGGTCGAATGCACGAACTTCACGTCGGGAAATTGCTTGGCCACTTTCAGCGTCGGGTTCATGTAGCCGAACGAGNNCCAGGTCGCGGATGACGCGTTCGGCATCGGCCCCCTCGGGCACGTCTTCCACATACTGCGTCTTGACCTTGTCGCCCAGCGCCTGCTCCATTTCACGGCGGCCGGTATCCTGCTGCCAGGTCCAGCCCGCCTCGCCTATCGGGCTGACATACACGAAGCCGACCTTCAAGGGTTCGGTTTGCGCCGCCGCGCCGGCGGACAGGGCCAGCGCTGGCACGATGGCGGCGGCGCGCAAGGCGTTGCGTAGAAAGTTTGCAGACATGCTTATCCTCGAAAAGAAAGATGACGGGTGTACACGCTATTTGCGTGCGGATGTTATTGGGTGCAGATATTTACCAAGTGCGCCCGCGCGCTTCGGGATCAGGATCAGGCGTTGGGGTTGAAATTCCTGCCCAGCGAGCCGGGCATGTTGAGTCTTATCCAGTCGGCGTTGCGGGAAATCAGTACGAGCACCAGTATGGTGGCCAGATACGGCGCCATGGACAGCAACTGGGATGCGATGGGCACGCCCATGGCCTGCATATGATAGGTCAGTATGGTGATTCCGCCGAACAAATAGGCGCCCATCAGCACACGCGCCGGGCGCCATGTGGCGAAAGTCGTCAGCGCCAGGGCGATCCAGCCGCGGCCGGCGACCATGCCTTCCACCCACATGGGGGTATAGACCAGCGACATGAAAGCGCCCGCCAGGCCGCAGCATGCTCCGCCGAACAATAGGGCGTACAGCCGTATGCGCCGGACGTCATAGCCCAATGCGTGCGCCGATGCGGGCGATTCGCCCACCGCACGCAGAATCAGGCCGGCGCGGCTGCGGCTCAAGAACCAGGCGATCGCACCGCAGAGCAGCAGCGAGAAATACACCATCGGATGCTGGCGGAATAGCGCCGTTCCCAAGAAGGGGATGTCTTCCAGCAGCGGTATGCCGAATTGGCCCGCCTGCAGGCTTTCGCCCACATAGGCGATGCCCAGGTAGGCCGACGCCCCCACCCCGAACAAGGATAGCGCCAGGCCTGTGGCCACCTGGTTGGATCCCAGCCATACCGTCAGCCAGGCGAAAAAGGCGGCCATCGCCATGCCGGCCGCCGCTCCGGCCAGAAATCCCGGCACCGAGCTGCCGGTATGCAGCGTGACCGCGAATCCGCTTACGGCCGCCACCAGCATCATCCCTTCCGAGCCCAGGTTGATGACGCCGGCTTTTTCGTTGACCAGCAAGCCCAGCGCGGCCAGCATCAGGGGCGTGCCCGCATTGAGTGCGGAAGCGAGCAAAGGCGCGATGGCGTCCATTATTTTCTCCAGCGCAGCCGGTTGTTCACCAGCACGTCGCAAGCCAGCAATGAAAACAGCAGAATGCCCTGGAAGATGCCGGTAATGGCGCTGGGCATCCCCAGGCGGCTCTGCGAGAGCTCTCCGCCTATGTACAGCAGCGCCATGATGAAACTGGAAAAAATCACCCCTATCGGGTGCAGGCGGCCGACGAAGGCGACGATAATGGCGGCGAAGCCATAGCCCGGCGAGATCGAAGGGGTCAGCTGCCCTATGGGCCCCATGACCTCGCAGGCGCCGGCCAGGCCCGCCAGGCCGCCCGACACCAGCATCGCTATCCACAAGGAACGGCGCGATGAAAAACCGGCGTAGCGGGCCGCCAAGGGCGCGATGCCGCCCACCTGCAGCTTGAAACCCGAGAAGCTGCGGGCCAGGTACAGCCAGCCCGCCACCGCCGCCAGCAGCGCCAGCACGGCGCCCAGATGCAGGCGCGTGCCCGGCAGCACCGCCGGCAGCAGCAAGCCGTCGGCGAACAGGCGCGATTGCGGGAAGCCGAAGCCGTCCGGGTCCATCAATGCGCCATGGACCAGGTAGCTGAGCAGCAGCTGCGCCACATAGACCAGCATGAGCGAAACCAGGATCTCGTTGGCGTTGTAGCGATCGCGCAGCCACGCCACGATGGCGGCCCACAACATGCCGCCGCATACGCCCGCGGCCAGGGCGAACGCTATCAGCCAGGGCCCGCCTTCGGCGCTTTCATCGAAGGCCAGGACGAAAGCGCCGGCGGCGATGGCGCCCACCACCAACTGGCCTTCCGCGCCGATATTGAAGACGTTGGCCCTGAATGCAATGGCGAGCCCCACGGATATGAGCAGCAGGGGCGCGATCTTGACGCCGAGCTCGGACCAGCCGCGCATATCCTTGATGGGCTCGAGGAAGAAGACTGCCAGGCTGGCCAGAGGATCTTTGCCGACGGCAATGAATAGGGCGAAGCCGCAGGCCATGGTCAGCAATACCGCCAGCACGGGCGACAGCCAGGCCATCCAGACCGACGGCTGCGGGCGCGGTTCGAGTTTAAGCATGCGTCTGCTCCGCCCGCCGCGTCTCCGAGGGGCTGTCCCAAAGCCCGCTCATCCATCGGCCTATCAGGTCCAGATCCGCCCTCGAGGTCTCGATGGCGGGCGACACGCGGCCGCGGGCCAGCACCACCAGGCGGTCGGAGATCTCGAAGAGTTCATCCAGCTCTTCGGAAATGACCAGCACGGCGCAGCCCGCGTCGCGCAGGGTCAGCAGTTCGGCGCGTATCTGCGCGGCGGCGCCCACATCCACGCCCCAGGTGGGCTGGGCCACCAGCAGAACCTTGGGCCTGCGCGCCACTTCCCGGCCGATGATGAACTTCTGCAGGTTGCCGCCGGACAGGCTGGCCGCGGCCGCCCTGGGCCCCGCCGCCTTGACCCTGAAGCGCTGGATGATGTTGCCCGCCAGCACGTGGATGGCGCTGCGCCTTACCAGCCCGCGCCGGATGGTGCCCGACCCTTGATGGGACAGCAGGATATTGCGCGCCAGTGAAAGCTCGGGCACCGCCCCGCGGCCCAGCCTTTCTTCGGGAACGAAAGCCAGGCCGCGCGCGCGGCGCCAAGCCGCGGAGCGCCGGCCCACCGGCACGCCGCCCAGATGAATCGCCTGCGGATCGGCCCGCATATCTTCGCCGGACAGGGCCGCGAGCAGTTCCTGCTGCCCATTGCCGGACACCCCCGCCACGCCAAGGATTTCGCCGGCATGGACGTCGAAATCGATGCGCGCGAGCTCGGTGGCGAAGGGATGCGCCTTCGGCAGGGAAAGACCGCGCACCGACAGCATGACCCGCCCCGCGGATGGCTGGCGATGTTCCACAGCGGGCGGCTCGGCGCCTATCATCATGCGCGACAGCGACGCCTCGGTTTCCTCGCGCGGATCGCACACGCCGGCGACGCGGCCCGCGCGCAAGACCGTGCAGGCATGGCACAAGGCCCGGATCTCGTCCAGCTTGTGGCTGATATACAGAATGCTGCAGCCTTCGGCCGCCAGTTTGCGCAAGGTGTCGAACAGGCCGAGAACGGCCTGCGGGGTCAGCACCGAAGTGGGTTCGTCCAGGATGAGCAGCTGCGGCTTGCCCAGCAGGGCGCGCACGATTTCGACCCTTTGGCGCTCTCCCACCGACAAGGTGTGCACATGCCGCCTGGCTTCCAGATCCAGGCCGTATTCGCGCGCAGTGGCGGCTATGCGCTGCTCCAGCTCGGCCATGCGGATGCCCGCGGGCAGGCCTAACGCGATATTTTCCGCCACTGTCAGGGTGTCGAACAGCGAGAAGTGCTGGAACACCATGCCTATGCCCAAGCGCCGGGCGGCGGCGGGATTGGCGATTGGGGTTTCCTCACCGTTCCAGTACAGCGCGCCCGCATCCGGCTTGACCACCCCGTAGATGATTTTCATGAGGGTGGACTTGCCGGCGCCGTTCTCGCCCAGCACGGCGTGTATCTGGCCGGGCAGCACGGTCAGGTCTATGCCGTCATTGGCGACTATCGCCGGATAGCGCTTGGTGATGCCCTTGAGGACGAGGCGTGTGCTCATGGTCTTGCGGCTTGCTGCCTGCGGCGCACATCAACGCTGTAAAGCCTTTTCGATCTTCTTGTCGGTCTTGTATTGGCCGAGCGCATACACGGCCCAGATGGCGGCGGGCAGCCAGCCTATCAGGGTGAGCTGCAGCACGAGGCAGAAAATACCCGCAAATGGGCGGCCGATCGTGAAAAAAGTCAGCCAGGGCAGCAATAACGCGATGAGCAGTCTCATTGGTTCAAACCATTTGATGTTTATTTGCAGGGCCTGCTATTCTAACCTCTGCTTACGGGAGCCCGCCAACATGACCGAAACCCTTGCCAGTATATGGCTCGCCATCGTGGAGGAGTTCTCCGACATCGCGGATGCCGCCGAAGCCACGCGCATCGTGCTGCGGCTACTGATGGCCATACTGCTGGGCGCGGCCATAGGCTACGAACGGGAAACCCAAGGCAAGGCGGCCGGCCTGCGCACCCACATGCTGGTATCGCTGGGCGCCGCGATATTCGTGCTGGTGCCTCTGCAAAGCGGGATGCCGGAAGCGGACGTCAGCCGGGTGCTGCAAGGCATCGTCGCCGGCATAGGCTTCCTGGGCGCGGGCGCCATCATCAAGCTCAGCGGCCACGAAGAAGTGAAGGGGCTGACCACCGCCGCCAGCGTTTGGGTGGCGGCCGGCATCGGCATTGCCGCCGGCATGGGCAGGGAAGCCACGGCCATCGTCAGCACGCTGGCGGCCTTGTTCATCCTGGCCGTGGTGAAACGCCTGGAAAAGCATATCGATCCGCCGCCACGCAGGCTTGGGCTGCCCGAAAGCCCGGATCGCCGGGAAACCAGCCAGACCAAGGAATAAGCGCCAGATCCATTCGGGGCCCGGCCTCGGATTGCTCAAGGGCTGGGCTGGTTGGAAGGCCAGTTTTCGCGTTTGGATTGATCTTCGCTCCGCCCGCTCTGCGCCTTGCCGTTTTGCGCCTTGCCGTTTTCGCTCTTGCCATTTTGCTTCGCATCGGCGGCGGTTGCGCCGTTCTTCTGCGCGGCCGTCTCGCCGGGGGGCGGCGCCTTGGGGTCTTTCTTGGCCTGCGCCAGCAATGATCCGCAGCCGCCGGCATCGTCGGTGCCCACGTTCAACAAGGGCAGCAAGGCTGCAAACGGCGTCGCCAGCACCCCCAGCGCCACGGCGGCGCCGGCGCGGGCCAATAGCGGGCCGGTCTGCACGCCGACATCCGGATTCTTGAACGTGCCCTTGGCATACAAAGGCGAGCGCAAGGTGAATATGCGCACCGTCTTGTTCGCCGGCCGTATATCCAGGTCGAGCTGCTCGGTGGCCAGATTGATCTGGCCGGTGATGTCCACCACCACATCGTCTGTTTCAAGCCGGAAGGCGCGCGCGTCCATGACCCCGTTCTTGACGCTGAAATCGCTCGCCAGGCAATCGAGCACGATCTGCTCATCACCGAACAGCTTCACGATGATCATGTTGGCCACGTTCAGGCCGGCGGCTTCCAGCAGAAAATGGCTGATGGTGCCGCGGCTGACCAGAGCCTTGAGCTCGCCGTTGGAATGGCCCAGCAGCTCGGCGATCGAGCTGCCGGTGGCGGACAGTTCCGCATCGCCGTGCAGTTCGCCGAAGCTGGCGTTCATCGACTCAGCCCCGGGGAACAGCCTTTTCAACTTCAGATGACGGGCTTCGGTCTTGAGCTCGGCCTTGATCTTTTCCGATTTGCCATCCAGCTTGATGGTATTGCCGAGCGTGCCGCCGGCCACCCCGAAATTCAAAGGCGCCAGGCTCAGCACCTTGTCTTCCAGCTTTACATGCGCTTCTATATTGTCCAAAGGCAAATCCTTGTCGCGCAGGATCTTGCGCCCATGGAATTTGACATCCGCGTCCATCACGCCCCACGCGTCGGTATTGATGGATGCCACCGGCAGCGCCTTGTCCGCGGGCTGCTGCCGCTTCTGCTTTTTTGAATCGTCCGATTTGACATCGCTGGTATCAGCGCCGACCAGCGGGCCCAGATCCTGGAAGCGCAGCAGCTTGGATTCGACCTCGCCGGTGAGCAGGGACCGCGGCTCGCGCACTTGATAAATCAGGGTGCCTTCCAGGTCGCTTTCGCCCATCTTGCCTTTGAAGTCCTCATAGCGCCAGCGGTCGTCATCGCCTTCCAGCATGGCGACCAGCCTGCCTTCGGTGCTGTAGGGCGGGGTATGCGGCAACGCCACGCCTATCAAGGGAAGCAGGTCCGACATCGTGGGGCCGGCCAGCTTCAGGCGCACATCCAGCGACGCCAGATTCTGGGGCCGGGTGACGGAGCCCTCCAGTTCTATCGTGGTACCGCCGATGTTGACCTTGCCGCTCAGCGGGAAGGGATCGCTGCCCTGGCGCAGCGACAATATGCCGCCGGTCTTCCCTTCGCCGCCGATTTCCGCGTCGTTATAAGTGCCGCTGGCTTTCCAGCCCAGGCCGTAGCCTTGGGAGCCGCCATCCTGCAGGGTATCCAGCTCTGCCTTGACGTCCAGCTTGCTGGCCGCGTCGATGGCCTGCGCCCTCACGCGCTTCAATGAAATCTTCTGCAGGTCGAAGCGCCACTTCGACGGCTCGCTGTCCTGTTCCTTTTTGGCCAGAGTCCAGTTGGCCTGGCCGTCGTCCCTGCGCTCCAGCAACACGTCGGCTTCTTCGATGTCCAGGCTGTTCAGCTCTACCGTATGGTTCAACAAGGGCAAGGGATTGAGCACCACGGACAGGCGGGATACCTTGGCCATCTCCTTGTCGTCCCCTTCCCAGGGGCTGCCCACGACAATGTCACGGGCCGTCACCTGGGGCCAGGGCACCCAGCGGCCCCAGCCCGGCTGTTCGCCGTGCCGGGACCATTCTACGTCCAGATCGCCGTTGATCGCGACCGGCCTGCCCGCCAGTTCGCTGGCCTGCCGGCTGACCCAGGGCCTGGCATAGTTCCAGTCGAACACCGCCACGAACACCACGGCCAGCACCACCACCGATACCAGGCTCAGGCATGACCATAAAAGGACTTTGACGGAACGCGGCATCGTTGCTTCTCCGGAGTTTGCGGATTGATACGAGACGGCAAGGTATAGTCATTGTAGATGCAGCCCCAACGGGGGCCTGCAACCCATCTCTACCAAAAGCAACGAAATGCTTTGCCCGGACGCCGCCCGGGCGTCATCCGGCTACAACAGCTCGCGCCGCAATTGCGCCGGATCTTTGGACGACAGCAGCCCCGGAGCGATGTCGAACACCGTCCTGGCGCCCGCTTGCCCCTGTGCGCGCAGGCGGAATGCCGCGCGTGCATAAGCCACCAGTACGCTGGAGGTGAATTCCGGATTGCTGTCCAGCTTCAGTGAATATTCCATGACCTGCTTGCTGGCCTTCCCCGTCTTGCCGCTGCGTATGACGAAGCCGCCATGCGGCATGGCGTAGTGGTCGCGCTGCAGGGTTTCTTCGGAAATGAAATGGACGGCGGTGTCGTAGTCGGCAAAGTAATCCGGCATGCTTTTGATGGCATGCTCCACCGTTGCGGCGTCCGCGCCTTCTTGCAGCACGACGAAGCATTCGCGTGTATGTTTTTCGCGCGTCGACAGCGCGGGCTGCTCGCCCCGCCGGACGCGCTCCATGGCCTGTTGCGCGGGTATCGTATATTGCACGGCCGCCTTGACGCCCGGCACCCGGCGCACCGCATCGGAATGGCCCTGGCTCAAGCCCTTGCCCCAGAAGGTGTAGGTCGCGCCATCGGGCAGAATGGCTTCGCCGAACAGGCGGTTCAAGGAAAACAGGCCAGGGTCCCAGCCAACCGAAATGATGGCTATATTGCCGCCCGACGCCGCCGCCTTGTCGACGGCGGCGAAGTAGTCGGGGATCCGGGCGTGCGTGTCGTAGCTGTCCACGGTGTTGAACAGGGCCGCAAGGGCGGGGCCCTGTTCGGGCAAATCGTTCTTGGAGCCGCCGCACAGTATGAGCACATCGATTTCGCCCTGGTGGCGGGCGATGCCGTCCAGGGCATGCACCGGCGTTGCGGCATTCATGGGAGAGACACCGGCCGGGTCGCGCCGGGTGAACACACCTACCAGCTCCATATCCGTATTCTGCGCGATGGCGGCTTCCACACCCCGGCCCAGATTCCCATACCCTACGATGCCTATCCTGATTTTTTCAGCCATCATCCCTGCCTTTCGTATGTTGTCCAATGCATATATTGTAGCGGGAACGAGTCCGCGAAGAAGGCGAAATTCGGCAGCTTCAAGCACATGGCCAGGGGCGGGATCCGAGTCGGCAACCCCACTGCCCTATCGCTTCACTTCAGCCCGAGTAAAGCCCCTTCAGCCAATGCAAGAATAACTGCACATCGTGCGACTGGAGCTTTTCTTGCGGCGTCAGCAAATAATAGACTCCCGCACTTTGGATGCAGCTGTCAAAGGGTTGGACCAGCTCATCACGCCAATCTGTGGGATCGATTTCGACTTTGGACAGACAAGCCATACCCAGCCCGCTGCGCATGGCATTGGCGACCAGGAAGGAATGGCTGAAATCCAGCCTGGCCGCGGCACACACCTCTTCGGCGCCGTTGGCCCGCAGCCAGGCCGGCCAAATATCGGGCCGGAAGTTGTTGTACAGCAGGGTGACGCGCTTCAGATCTTTGGCCGAATCAAAAGGACCATGCTTGGCCAGGAATTTTTTGGTGCAAAAAGGCGTCACATAATCATCCCAGAGGTGGACGGCGGCAATGCCCGTCCAGTCATCGGTCATAGTGAATGTGAGCTGGGGAGCATTGCGGTCGTACGTGGCGCCGGGCAATTTCCCCAGGCGGATCGCCAGATCGAAATTATGGTTGCCATCATTCCAGATGACGGGGTCCAGCGACGAGGAAACATCGAGCCTGATTTCCGGATAGATACAGGAGAACTCCATCATTTTTTGCTGGAGCCATAAAGCTCCGGTGGACGGCAGAATGCTGATGGCCAGCTTCGGGGCTTTATGCAGGTGTTCGTTGCTGACCTGCTCGATCAAATCGAGCGCGGCCGTAATGGTGTCCAAATAGGTTCGGCCGAATGGGGTCAATTCAACATGCCGAGTCAGGCGGTTGAACAAAGATGTGTTCAGGTATTCCTCGAGCAGCTTCACCTGTCTGCTGATGGCCGCTTGCGTCACATGCAATTCCTCCCCAGCCTTGGTAAAGCTCAAGTGTCTGGCGGCCGATTCAAAAGCGCGCAATGCCAGCAAGGGCGGCAACGATCTTTTCATGATATGGATAAGTTTAAGTTATCGCACACGCCAAACAAATCGTTTGTGGACGAGGTGGTCGCTACATAGAATGGTCTTGCAGTCTCGACAAAGTATAAAGGAAACCCCCATGACTACACTGACGCAAACCGCCTATTACGACTACTCTCCGATGATTGATCGCGAACCGATCGAGCTGCCAGGCGGAGCCCGGATTGCTGTCATTCCGTATGTCAATGTCGAGCATTTTCCAGAAAACCTGCGCGGCACGGCACTGGTGCCCGGCACGGCCAATTTGGTGCCCGACGTCCTGAATTACGGCTGGCGCGATTACGGCAACCGGGTTGGCTTGTGGCGCATCATGGAAATGATGGATGAGCACGGGATGCGAGGCACCGTCTGCCTGAACGCAGACGCCATTCTGGAATATCCGCGCATTATCGAAGAAGGCGAAAAAAGAAAGTGGGCCTGGATGGGGCACGGCATGAATAACTCGCCTGCCAGCTTTCTGAACAACATTGACGAGCAGCGGGAACGCGAAATCGTCGGCCAGGTGCTATCTACGATGGAGAAGGCGTTGGGCAGAAAGACCAAAGGCTGGATCGGCCCGTTTTTGAGCGAAACCTTCAACACACCGAATATTTTGGCGGATATGGGCGTCGAATATTTATGCGATTTTACCTGCGACGATCAACCATTTAAATTCCATACCCGCACAGGCAGCTTGATCGGTATGCCGTACTCGCTAGAGCTGAACGATGTACCGGCGTTTCTTGATCTTGGGCAGTCCGCCAGCACATTCGGCGACATGATTATCGACCAGTTCGACGTGCTTTACGCAGAGGGTGCGACAAACCCACGCTTTATGCCCATCGTGGTGCACTCCTTCCTGGCGGGCCAGCCATTTCGCGCCAAACACCTGAAAAGGGCGTTCGACTACATTGCCGGCCATGACAAGATTTGGTTCACTACGGGCGACGAAATCAATGCATGGTATCGGGAACATTATCTCAAGACCGATGGTGGCGAAAAATGAGCGCCATGGATACCGAGCTTCCCCCTTTCCCCCCCACCATCGACCTTCAATCCGCAGCTTGGGACATGTACGGCGCCGAAGCCAACCATGCAATCACGGAACGAAACAATCAGATTATTGCCGGTCTGGCCGTACAACGGATTGAGTTCAGCGATCATGTCTATGACTTCTCCCGGGTGTTGAGACTTTACGGAGAAAACATCACATGAGCGATTTTGCTTCATATGATCTGGTCGGCATCGCGGACGGAATACGCGACGGTCGGTTCAGCAGCCGCGAAGTGACAGAATGGTGCCTGGGACGGCTCGATACTTTGGGACGTCAATACAACGCTGTATTCCAGATTGATCACGAACGCGCGCTGAAACGTGCCGACTCGATGGATCAGCAGCGTGTGCAGGGAAAATCCAGCGGCGCGTTGCACGGCGTGCCGCTGGCTCACAAAGCGCTGTTCGATGTGGCCGGGCTTGAATGTCATGCGGGATCCGTACTGCTTAAAGGCAGGGTACCTGACAATAGTGCATTCCTGATCAGGCAACTGGATCAGGCGGGGCAGGTCAATCTGGGCACCCTGCACATGTCGGAGTTTGCACTGAGTCCGACTGGCTTTAATGATCATTACGGATCGGGCAAAAACCCATGGAATCCAGACCATATTAGCGGCGGTTCTTCCAGCGGCTCAGGCATCGCGGTCGCCGGCCGGATGGTATTCGGATCCATAGGCGGCGATACAGGCGGGTCCATTCGCCTACCCGCCGCCATGTGCGGTATTACAGGTATCAAGCCCACGTTCAGGCGCATCAGCTCGCAAGGCGCAATACCCCTATCACCATCCCTGGATTGCCTGGGGCCGCTGGCGCAGAGCGCACGTGATTGCGCGCGGCTCTTGACGTGTATCGGCAAAGCCAATCCCGACGATGCTTTGAGCGAACCATTGCTCGCTACGGATTTTGAAGCGCACCTGGACGGAAACATACGGGGCTTACGCATCGGTGTACTGGATGGCTATTACCGCGAAGCATTGGACACCGAGGTGGCGACTTGCCTGGATGCCGGCATCGACATGCTCAAACGCTGCGGCGTGTCGGTGGTGGCAGCGCACCCGCCCAGCATCATGGCCGACATCAATGCCTTGTCACAAACAGTGCTCTCAGTCGAAGCCGCCACATTGCATCGCAAGTGGATTCAACAGCGGCCTCACGATTATTCCGATCAAGTGCGGGGCCGTATCGAGCAAGGATTCGCCTATTCGGCCGTCCGATACGCGGAAGCGCTCAGCATGCGGGGCAAGATACTCGCCGAATATATGGACACGGCCTTCGCCCATTGTGATGTGCTATATGCCCCCGTGATGCCACTGCTGACGCCAACCATCGCCCAGACACTGGAAGGAGACCCGGGCGATGTGCAGCAAATGATCGGGCGTGTGGGGCAAATGGCCCGAGGCCTGAATTACCTGGGCCTACCCGCAATCAGCGTGCCGGCCGGCCTGTCGAAAACCGGTCTGCCGATGGCCTTCCAACTGATAGGCCGCCCTTTCTCGGAAGCCACGCTCTTGAGGATCGCCGATGCCTACCAAAGGCAAAGTGATTGGCACCGGGTCAGCCCCTTCGACAAATCGTAAAACAACTTCCTACAAGAACCAGCCTGGCATGTGATCTTGGAAACCACTTGCGTTAGGCGGCATCAGCCCACAAGGAGACTATCATGAACTTGCGCAATATAACCGCACTGGCAGCCGCAACCACGCTGGCGCTCAGCTCCATGGCTGCAGCGGCCGCCGGGTTTTCAGGCAACGAGGTAAAAATTGGCGTCCTGACCGACTTATCGGGACCGTATTCGGGCTTCAGCGGGCCGGGATCGGTGGCGGCAGTCCAAATGGCGGTTCAGGATTTCGGCGGAACCGTCAACAATACGCCCATCAAGGTAATTTCAGCCGACCACTTGAATAAGACGGATATTGGCGCCAGCATTACGCGCCAATGGTACGACCGTGATGGTGTGGATGCGGTGTTTGATATTTCCAATTCGGCCGTTGCGCTGGCGGTCATGGACGTCACCGAAGAAAAGAATCGCGTGGTCGTGCTGGGCGGTGTCAGCACGAAGAAAGCCACTACGGTAGACTGCACACCAAATAGCATTCAGTATGTATACGATGTCGAAGCCTTCCCTAACGTAACCGGCAAAGCGCTGATCAAAGAGGGATATAAGACCTGGTATTTCATCACCACAGATTTTGCCTTTGGACACGGCCTTGAGAAAATGACACGCGAGGTAGTAGAGGCCTCTGGCGGCAAGGTGCTGGGCTCGGTTCTCCATCCACTGAACACCACGGATTTTTCCTCATACATATTGCAGGCTCAGTCTTCCAGAGCGCAAGTGATAGGACTGGCCACCGCCGGCACAGACACGGTCAATGCCATCAAGACCGCCAATGAATTTGGCGTGTCGCCCAAGCAAACGATTGCCACCTTGCTGACATTCATCAGCGACGTACACAGCATGGGCTTGAAACAAGCACAAGGCATCGTATTGACCTCACCCTTTTATTGGGACTTGGACGATGAAACCCGGGCATGGTCTAAACGTTTCTTTGATAAAACCGGGTTCATGCCTACCATGGTCCACGCCGGGATGTATTCCGGCGCGCTGCATTATCTGAACGCCATCAAGGCCGAAGGCACCGATGACGCCAAAGCCGTCATGGCCCGGATGAAATCCACCCCGGTCAATGACTTCTTTGCCAAGAACGGCAAGATCAGGGAAGACGGCCTGCACGTGCATGATATGTAGCTGCTCCAAGTCAAGGAACCGGAGGAGTCCAAGGCTCCTTGGGACTATTACAAGGTAATTTCCCAAGTCCAGAGCAGCGATGCCTTCGGCCCTATGCAGCCGGGTGCATGCAAGTTCGTAAAATAAAGTCATGCAAGAAGCCCTGCCTCTGCGCAGTCGGATTCGCCGGATAACGGATCGGCGTAGGGGGATGGACGCATGAAAAAAGCGCCGCTGCGCGTAGTGCGTAGCGGCGCTTGGCCTTGAAGGATCGGACGGGTGTTGCGGCCTTGCAGACGGCTCAGGCCGTTACGGCTTGCGCGGCTTCCACCGCCACGGCCGCTTGGGCCGGCTCTTCGTCCACCGAGCTGCGGATCAGGTAGTCGAATGCCGAGAGGGCGGCTTTGGCGCCATCGCCCGCGGAGATGATGATCTGCTTGTAGGGAACGGTGGTGCAATCCCCGGCGGCGAACACGCCGGGCAGGGACGTGCCGCCGCGCTCGTCGATTTCGATTTCGCCATGCTTGGACAAGGCCACCGCGCCCTTCAGCCATTCCGTATTGGGCACCAGCCCGATCTGCACGAATACGCCTTCCAGTTCGACCTGGTGCATCTCGCCCGACACCCTGTCCTTGTAGGACAGGCCGTTGACCTTTTTCCCATCGCCGTGAATCTCGGTGGTTTGCGCCGAGGTAATGATGGCGACGTTGGGCAGGCTCTTGAGCTTGCGCTGCAGCAC
>DJWC01000114.1:0-29714 GCA_002441445.1 Pusillimonas sp. UBA6240 | reverse complement strand
AGTGCGGGCAATAGGCGACGCCGTTATTGCGGTATTCGCGTTCGCCCGGCACGTTGATTTCGCGCCAGCGCGCGCCCGTGGCCAGAATGACGGAACGGGACCGCAGCACCGCGCCATTGGCCAGCTTGACCTCTATGGTCTTGCCGCCCGACAGGCTTTCGGCGCGCTGCAGATTCATGATGTCCACGTCGTAAGCCTTGACGTGCTGTTCCAGCGCCGCGGCAAAGCGGGGGCCTTCGGTTTTCTGGACCGAAATGAAGTTTTCGATGTCCATGGTGTCCAGCACCTGGCCCCCGAAACGCTCGGCGACCACGCCGGTGCGNNGGGCCGCCGCCGACGATCAGCACATCGAAGCTTTCCTTGGCGCTGAGTTCTTGCGCCTTGCGCTCGCCCGCCCCGGTATCCAGCCTGGCGAGGATTTCCTCGACGCTGGACCTGCCCTGGCCAAAGACCTCGCCATTCAGGAACATCGTCGGCACGGACATGATCTGGCGCGCCTCGACTTCGCCCTGATACAGCGCGCCGTCTATGGCCACGTGGCGAATGCGCGGGTTGATGACCGACATCATGTTCAAGGCCTGCACCACGTCGGGGCAATTCTGGCAGGACAGCGAAAAATAAGTCTCGAACCGGTAGTCGCCTTCAAGATTGCGAATCTGCTCGATGACGGCTTCATCCAGTTTGATGGGATGGCCGCCGACATGCAGCAGGGCGAGCACCAGCGAGGTGAATTCATGGCCCATCGGAATCCCGGCGAAAGTGACGCCGATATCCGTGCCTACGCGATTGATGCTGAAAGAAGGCTTGCGCTCGCCGCCGTCCGTGCGTTCGGACAGCGTGATCTTGTCGGACATCAATTGAATTTCCGACAGCAGCTCGCGCAGCTCGCGCGACTTGGCGCCATCATCCAGGTGAGCCACGAGCTCGATCGGCTGGGAAAGCATTCCCATATAGGATTTCAACTGATTCTTGAGATTTGCGTCCAACATGGCGTACCTACCTTCTTGATAAGAGGAATTCAGTGATGGCTGCGCGCCGGGCGGATGGCCCGGGCGCAGTGGCGTGTGAGCTACCTGCCTATCGCCGGTAGCACGTGCTTAGATCTTGCCGACCAGGTCCAGAGAGGGCTTCAGCGTTTCACCGCCTTCTTCCCACTTGGCCGGGCACACTTCGCCGGGGTGCGTGGCGATGTATTGAGCCGCCTTCACCTTGCGCAGCAGTTCGGAGGCGACGCGGCCGATGCCGTTGTCGTGCACTTCCATGACCTTGATTTCGCCTTCCGGGTTCACTACGAAAGTGCCGCGCAAAGCGATGCCTTCTTCTTCGATCAGCACTTCGAAGTTGCGGGACAACGCGTGCGTGGGGTCGGCCAGCATGGGATATTGCACCTTGCCGATGGCGGCCGAGGTGTCGTGCCAGGCCTTGTGCGAAAAGTGCGTGTCGGTCGAAACGCTGAAGATTTCAACGCCGATCTTCTGGAATTCGGGATACAGCTCTGCCAGGTCTTCGAGCTCGGTCGGGCACACGAAGGTGAAGTCGGCNNGCTTTGAACGGTTTGATTTTGGTGTTGATCAAGGACATTGCGTTTCCTCTCGTTAAGGGGTTGAAAAAGTGAATGTGTGGCCAGTATAGGCCGCGGCTATTGATTTGTAAAATTGATTAATTTTATTAAATCAATAGAGATAGGCTATTGACCAGACATGTGAATAGGGACTTGCGCCCCCGAAAACCGATTATCGCCCGAACAGGTAGCCCGAGGCAACGGGCAGCATCAAGCCCACGCCCATCAAGACCAGGACCACGAAGGCGATCCGGCGCATGGCCTGCGCCGAAAACGGCGGCGGATAGCGCCGGCCCGCCAGCGTGGCCACAGCGACCACCGGTATGCACAAGGCGCTGAGCAGCCATATCTCTTTGGTCAGACCGCCCTGCCAGCCGACGAAGAGCGTGCGCGCGCCGGCGATGACGGCGTTCAGGAAGATCAGGAAGCTGCGTATCTGCGGCAGCGTCATGGGCTGTCGATAGAACTGGAAAATCAGGGGCGGGCCTGGAATGGCGAACATGCCGCCCACCAGCCCTCCCAGAAATCCATAGTAGACGAAATTGGGCTGGCTGGAGATTTTCTTCAAGGGCTCGGGCCGCCAAGCGAAATTCAGGCCGCCGTACACAATGACCGCCCCCAGCAATAGCTGCACCAGGTCCGCCGCTTCGCTGCTCAGGTAATCCAGCAGCACCACGCCCAGGACGCTTGCGGGCATCACCCCCAGCAAGAGGCTGCCGGCGGTGCGCCATTCAATATGGTGCAGGTTGCCGCGCAGCGCCACGGCGCTGTTGACCAGCGTGACGATGCTGATAATGGAAGCCAGCGCCGCCACCGAGGCCACGCCCATGCCGCTGGCCAAGCCCATGACGATCATGGCAAGGCCGAAACCCGTCACGGTGTGGAAATACACCGCGACGATCACGATCAGCAAGAAGGGTGTCAGTACCGCCAGGTCAGGAAACATGCATGCATAGGCTATCGATTATTCATGTGGCGCGGCGCGTTCCATTGCGCGCGCCTTGACCAGAATGGGCCGGCCCGCGCCCCAGCCGTTCAGGGCGCCGCACACGCCGATCGCCGCGAACAGCCAGCCGCTGGCTGCATAGCTGCCTGTGGCGCTATGCAGCACGCCGACCAGCAAAGGTCCGAAGGCGGCAAGGATATAGCCCACCCCCTGCGACATGCCAGACAAGTGCGCCGCCACATGGAAATCCGGCGAGCGCAGGACGATGACGGTCATCGCCATGGCGAACAAGCCGCCCTGCCCTATGCCTTGCAGCACGGCCCAGCCCCATATCGTCGACAGGGGCGCCAGCAGCAGCCCCAGCAAACCCGCCGCCGCGGTCAGGGCCAGCGCGGCATTCACCAGGCGCTGGTCTTTGCGGCGGGCGGCGAAGGACGGCACGAGCAGGCAGGTAAGCACTTGCACCATGATGGATACGGACAAGACCAGCCCCGCTTGTACGCCGTCCAGGCCTCTTTCCATCAGAATGGGCGCGACCCATCCGAATACGCAATACGCCAGCGCCGACTGCAAGCCCATGAAGAAGGTGACCTGCCACGCAAGCGGATCGCGCCATAGCCCTTGCACGCGGCGCCGCGACTGCCGCCGCAGCACGCCCCCGCGCAGGGCGCGCGGCGCCCAGATCAACAGCACCAGCCCCGCCGGCAGCGCCCAGACCGCCAGTCCGGCGGTCCACGAGCCGCCCAGGTAACGCGCCATGGGCAGGGTAAGCGCGGCGGCGGAGGCGGCGCCGCCGCACAGCGCCATGGTGTACAGCCCGGTCATCAGGCCGGGGATCGTCGGGAAGTCTCTTTTCACGACACTGGGCAACAAGACATTGCCCACGGCGATCGCCGCGCCGGCGATGGCCGTTCCCAAGAACAGCGAATAGATATCGCCCAGGCCGCGCAGCCCCGTCCCCAAAGTCAGCATCAACAGCGCCAGGAGCAGCGTGCGTTCCGGGCCGATACGCTGCCCGAGCAAAGGGGCGAGCGGGGCGAATACGCCCAGGCACAGCACCGGCAGCGTGGTGAGATAACCGGCGCTCACGGAGGTCAAAGCGGTGCCCTGCAGTAGATCGGGCAGCATGACCGACAGGCTGGCGAACAAGGGACGCAGATTGAAGGCGATCAACATCAGGCTGAGTCCCAGCAGAAGCTGGCCCATCGAGCTGGAAGGCCGCGTGGAGGCTGTGGCGGGATGGGGAGTGGACGCTCCGACTGGTTTCATGAAGGGGCTATCGCTATGCTGAAGTGGTTGGTCTATGACCGCTCGGTAAACCTCGATCGCGGCCGGGCGCTGCCATTGTAGTGATTCCGGCAGCATCGAGCGAACGCTTGCGGCGCCGCCATGCAGTCAGCGGCTTGCCGTTCGCATATTGCTACACATACTTCGCGCCGTTTCAGAAATGCTGCCCAATCGTAACAAGGCGGGGTCGAATATCGATCCTTATTGCAGTCGGCTACACACCGGGCCCAATTCCTTGCATGCGCCGCCGGCCGTATTTACGCTGGGCTCACGTGCATTACACAAGGAGCATCGCCATGACATTCCGGCACAACATCGTACGCGTCGCGCTGATCGGCCTGGCTAGCGCAGCGCTGATCGGCTGCGCCACATATGACCGCAAGGGCAACAATACCCTCATCGGCGCAGGCTTGGGTGCAGCCGCGGGCGCCGTGGTTTCCCAAGGCGATCCGCTATACACCGTGGGCGGCGCGGCGGCAGGCGGCCTGCTGGGAAATATCCTGACGTCCGACGACGACCGCAGGGGCTCGCGCGGCTGGGACCGAGGCGGGCGCAATTCGCGCGACTGGAACAGGCGCGGCGACCGCCGGTATTATCGCCGCTAGCAGGTTCTGAAAGGCCGGCATTTATGAGAAGCGCGGCATAGGGGTATGGCGGGGGAGCCGCCATACCCCTATGTTTTCGGGCATGCTTCCTGGCACCGCATATACCAGGATAAGCAGGTATCTTGTAGGCCGATCGCAGGGAGTATATCGTTGGCTTCTTTCGACAAGGAGCCACCGTGAAGCCAGGACATAGCGAGACCATCCAAGCCCAGTTCGACGCCCAGGCGCAGGCTTATCTGCAAAGCGCCGTGCATGCCGCGGGCCCCGACCTGCGGCATGCGCGCGAACTGGTCGCCGCATGCGCCATGAAGGGGGAATTGCTGGATGCGGGCTGCGGCGCCGGCCATCTGAGTTTCACGCTGGCGCCGCTGGCGGCCCGCGTGACGGCGCTGGACCCCTCCCCCAATATGCTTGCCACCGTAGCCGAGGCGGCCGTCCAGCGCGGCTACGCTCATTTGCGCACCGTCCAGGCGCAGTCGGAGTCGATGCCGTTCAACGACGGCCATTTCGACATCGTGGCTTCGCGCTACAGCGCCCACCATTGGCGCGACCTGCCGGCCGCGCTCAAAGAGATGCGCCGTGTGCTCAAACCGGGCGGCCGCATGCTCATGATAGACATAGAAGGCTGTGAGGACGCCTTGGTGGATACGCATCTGCAAACCATGGAAGTGCTGCGCGACCGCTCCCACGTGCGCGACCGCTCGCCATCGGAATGGGAACGCCTGCTCCTGCAGGCCGGGTTCACGGATATCGAGCACCGCAGCTGGCCTACCCGGCTCGAATTCAATTCGTGGGTGGAACGCATGCGCACCAGCGGCGAGCGCGTGGCGATGCTGCGCACCTTGCAACGGGAGGCGCCCGAAGAAATCCGCAAAGCGCTGGCCATTGAAAGCGACGGCTCTTTCACGGCGACGACCGGACTTTGGTGGGCCCGGGCCTGACCCGCCTTACAGCGCTCTCCGGCATAGGGTTTGCTGAACTTCTCCACCCGCCTCATCGCGAGGAACAGGGGCCAGTCCAGCATATATTTGGAGAGCATCATGCGGAATGACGATCGAGGACGCCGGCGGGATGACGGCCGGTATTCAGACTTGGGGCGCGGCGGCGACCGCTCGCAGCAGGCGCGGCTGGACAGCGACGCGCCTTATGAGCCGGGCGTTCCATTGTTCGAAGGGCGGCAGGAACGCCGGAACCAGTTCGAACGCAGCAACTACGGCTACTTGGAAGAACCGGACGATTACGAACGCTTTGGCGGCTACGGCGGCGGCCGCGGGCATGGCTATGGGACGGGCGCGGGGCAAGCCGGGCAGGCCGGCGGATTCGAACGCGGCAGCCCCGGGCGCGATGCCTATGAACGCGGCAGCGACTTCGATGACGAATACGGGCGCGCTTATGGGGAAAGCGGCTTTGCGGGCGGGCATGGGCGGGAGGCCTATGCGCAGCGGCAATATAGCAAGCCGGTCACCCTGCCCAAGGGCTACCAGCGTTCGGATGAACGCATACGCGAGGATATTTGCGAGTCCCTGAGCTACAGCGGGCTGGATGTCTCGGAGGTCTCCGTGGAAGTATCCAATGGCGAAGTCACCTTGTCGGGCACGGTAAAAGACCGTCGCGACAAATATGCCATCGAAAATCGCGCCGACCACTGCCTGGGCGTGCGCGACGTGGAAAACCGCATACGGGTGGAGCGCGGTTAGCGTTCCCTTTTCGGACATCGCGCAGCTTGGAGCGGTTCAGCGTCGGCTGTCAGCGGCCGCGCAACGTCCTCGAGGCCGCGGCGCTCCGCATCCACCCCCAGCCGTAACGCGGCCAGGCCGGCGGCGGCCATCAAGGCGGCGCTGAATGCATAGCCGCCGGCCAGTGCGCCACGCTGGCCGCTTTCGATCAATATGCCGAACAGCGCCGGTCCCGCGGCTCCGCCCACGCCGGTGCCGACCGCATAAAACATCGATATGGCGAGGGCGCGCATCTCCAGCGGGAAGACCTCGCTGACTGTCAGATACGCCGAACTGGCCGCCGCGGACGCCAGGAAAAACACGCCCGACCAGCACAAAGCCTGTCCCGCCGCATCCAGCCAGGCCTGTTGAAAAGCCCAGGCCGTCACGGCCAGGCCGGCGCCGGCCAGCACATAGGTCACGGCGATCATCCGGCGGCGGCCTATCAGATCGAAAAGCGGCCCCAGCAATAGCGGCCCGAGCACATTGCCCAGGGCGAAGGGAAAGATATACAAACCCACCCGAGTGTCCGCAACGCCATAGAAGCGCGTCAGCACCAGAGCGTAGGTAAAGAAAATGGCGTTGTAGAAGAAAGCCTGCGACACCATCAGGGCCAAAGCGACGGCGCCGCGCCGCCGGTAGCGATGAAACAGCGCATGCAGGATTTCGGCGAGCCGCGGAGCCCGGCGCGCGCCTATCCGCGTGCGCATGCCGTCCGGCACGGCCGGCAGCGTTGCAGCCTGTCCGGCCCAGCATGCCGTCTCTATGTCCGCCACAATGCGTTCGGCTTCCGCCGCTCTGCCATGCGCCAGCAGCCACCTGGGGCTTTCGGGCACATGGCGCCGTACCAGCACGATCGCGAAGGCCAGAACGGCCCCCATGATGAAACCGAAACGCCAACCCCACTGCACGGGTATCAAGGCCTCGTCCAGCAATACCAGGCTCAGCGCGGCGCCCGCCGCCGCGCCCACCCAGAAGCTGCCATTGATGGCCAGGCTGACCCGCCCCCTGACGCGCGCCGGCACCAGTTCGTCGATGGCGGAATTGATGGCTGCGTATTCGCCGCCTATGCCTAGGCCCGTGGCGAATCTGCAGAGGATGAAGAACCAGGCCTCGGCGGCCAGGCCAGTCAGCAGAGTAGCCGTCATATAGATAGCCAAGGTGGCGAGGAAAAGCCGCTTGCGGCCTATGGTGTCGGCCATCCTGCCAAAAAGCAGCGCGCCGATCACCGCGCCCGTCACATACAACGATCCCGCCCACCCCACTTGAGACGCCGTCAATCCCAGCGTCCCGGGCCGTTCCAGAATACTGCCGAAAGAGCCGACCAGCGTCACTTCCAGGCCATCCAGCACCCAGGCCACGCCCAGCGCCACGGTCACGCGCCAGTGCCAGCGCGACCATGGCAGCCGGTCCAGGCGGGCGGGTATGTCTGTCAACACTGGGATGAGTCAGCGCGTCAGCGCAGCACGCGGGCGCAGCGAGCAGGCTTGCGGCTGCTGGATTGCCACGGAGATTGCTGCGGAATCGGAAAGCCGGCGGGCTCGCCGCCCGGCTATATCCCTTTGCTACTTATTGGTGCCAAGACTGGTTCCCGCCCCCTCATTGGAGTTCGAATTCGACCCTGTGCGCATGGGAGCCCCGGCCGGCGGACTTTCACCCGAAGGCGCGGTCTGCTGTGCGCGGCCGGGGTTGGGAGGGGGAGGAGCATTGTTGGTCGGCATATCACTGCGGTGCACCTTGGCGTACGGCGTGTTGTTCGATGCCGGCTTGTCCGTGCCTGGCACGCTGCTTTCCGTCGCCTCGCCCGAGGATGTGCTGGAAGGCGGAGGCGTCGTGGTCGAAGGCATCTTGGCCGGGGGAGGATTCTTGGCGGGCATGGGGCTTTCTACCACCTCGCCGTCCTTGGAACTGGCTGCCTTGTTTTCGGCCTGTGCGGCGGCCAAAGGCATGGCGCAAATGGCTGAAACAAGAAGAAGCTTGCGAAATGTAGTCATGTCGTCACCTTAAAAATGAGTTCGGCGCTGCCGATGAAAGATTTACACGGCATCATGCCGCAGCCCCCATCCAGCAAATGACATGCCTCCGGAGGAATCGCACGCCGAGGACCGCCCCTTTTTTCCTGCCGAGGGAAGCGGGCCGTCCAGCGCCCTTCGCACATGATCGCCGCAGCATGCTTCCTGCGGCGCATACATGCTTGCTCGCTCGGTCGGCTATTATTTATATCCAACCTCCACGATGATTTCTTACGCAATGGACAAGATGCGATTGGACAAATGGCTTTGGGCGGCGCGCTTTTACAAAACCCGCAGCCTGGCGTCGCAGGAAATCGTCAAAGGCAGGGTGCTGGTCAATGATGCGCCCGCCAAGCCGGCGCGCGACGTGACGCCCGGCGACCTGATCAGCATACGCAAAGAAAATCCGCCCGTGCGGGTTCGGGTGCTTGGGCTCAGTGCGGTGCGCGGCCCGGCCCCTGTGGCGCGGCAGCTTTATGAAGAAACCGCCGAGAGCATTGCGGCGCGCGAACATGCCTCTGAAATGCGCAGGCTGGCGCCCGAACCCGCCCAGGCCATTGCGTCCGGCCGCCCCACCAAACGCGATCGGCGCCGGATGGATTCAATGCGGGGAAAGTAAGCCCGCAATTTCTATTTGCGAAATTCTGTAAGAACTGCAAGCGCGTAGCCCATTGTCAGCTTCGAGACAGGAATAGTGTTTGCTGGCCGCACGGCGAACATGCCATTTTCCTGGAGCAGCCCGATGGATACAAAAGAGAGGAACAGAAACTATTTTTCTGTCTGCGGCGCTTTTACAGCCTGTCGGCAAACCGCCACGCAAACGGATGCATGCGGATGGAGTCGACGACGGTTCATTGCATCGACGATGGCGCTGCCCGCGGTCCTTGCGCTGCCCGCCTGTACCCGGACCCGAGCCGAACCCGCGAAAGTATCCCGCGTCTTTTTCACGGCTGTCGAACAGCGCTTCATCATGGCGGCGACAGCGCGGCTCATTCCCGGTGACGCCAAAGACCCCGGGGCGGTGGAAGCCGGCGTGCCCTTCTTCATCGATTTGCAACTGGCCGGGCCTTACGGACGGGCCGACCGATGGTATATGCAGGGCCCTTGGGCGGCCGGCGCCGAGCAGCAAGGCTATCAGATCAGCAAGACGCCGGCGCAGCTTTATCGCAGCGCCATCGGTAATATCGACGCTCATTGCCGCCGCGCCTACGGCGCGCCATTCGCCGACATGCCGATTGAAGAGCAGGAAGCGGTCCTGCATGGCCTGGAGGACGGCAAGATCGAACTCCCCGACGTTCCCGCCAAGGCCTTCTTCGCCATTCTGTGGCAGAACACACAGGAAGGCTTTCTCTCCGATCCCATGTATGGCGGCAACCGCGATTTCGCCGGATGGAAGCTGATCGGTTTTCCGGGGCCGCGCTACAACTATGTCCGCGAAATAAGTCAATACGGCCAACCCTACGATTTGCCGCCGGTGGGCCTGCTGGGCCGCGACGGCCGCCGTCTGCCGGCTTGAGCGGCGCTATTCAGGAGGACTTCCATGGCAATCCGACTCGAACCGGTCGACGTGGTGCTCGTTGGTTTTGGATGGACCGCTTCCATCATCGCGCAGGAACTGACCGAAGAAGGCTTGCAGGTGCTGGCGCTGGAGCGCGGCGTGGACCGCGCCACCGTGCCGGACTTCGCCACCACCCATGTCCAGGATGAATTGAAGTACGCCATGCGCATGGGGATGTTCCAGGCGCCGGTCCGCGAAACGCTCACATTCAGGAACTCCCGCGACCAGACGGCCCTGCCCATGCGCACGCTCGGCTCTTTCCGGCCGGGAGCCGGTGTCGGCGGCGCGGGCGTGCACTGGAACGGGCAGACCTGGCGTTTCCTGCCAGCCGACTTTGAAATACGCAGCCATGTCGAAGCGCGCTATGGCGCCGGCTTCATTCCCCCGGACATGACCCTGCAGGACTGGGGCGTCACTTATGACGAACTGGAGCCATACTATGACCGCTTCGAATATCTGTGCGGCGTATCGGGCAAGGCCGGCAATCTGAACGGAACCGTGCAAGCCGAAGGCAATCGATTCGAAGGCCGGCGGACGCGCGACTATCCCCTGCCGCCGCTGGAACGCAGCGCTGGAACGCTGCTGTTCGACAAAGCCGCCAGGGAACTGGGCTACAAGCCTTTCGCGGCGCCCGCGGCCAACGCCTCGCGCCCCTATCTGAATCCCTTGGGCGTTCAAATGGGCCAATGCACTTATTGCGGCTTTTGCGAATGGTTCGGCTGCGGCAATTATTCCAAGGCATCGCCTCAAAGCACCATACTTCCCGTGCTGCTGAAGAAAGATAATTTTTCCTATCGCACGGGCTGCGATGTCACCCGGGTCAAGATGGACGCCGCCGGCAAAAAGGCGCGCGGCGTCATCTACGTGGACCTGGAAGGCAGGGAATACGAGCAGCCGGCCGAACTCGTCATATTGTGCGCCTTTGCGCAGCACAACGTGCACCTGCTGCTGCTTTCAGGCATAGGCCAGCCCTATGACCCCGCCACGAACACCGGCGTCACCGGCCGCAACTACGCCTACCAGATCACCTCCTCGGTCGATGTGTTCGTGGACGAGATCATGAACCCCTACATGGGCGCGGGAGCGCTGGGGCAGGCCATCGATGAATTCAACGGCGACAACTTCGACCACGGCCCGGAAGGCTTCATAGGCGGCGGCTATATCGCGCTGTGGACGACGGGCGGGCGGCCCATCCTGCAGCACCATTTGCCCAAGGGCACGCCGACATGGGGCGGCGGCTGGAAGAAAGCCATGGCCGAAAACTATCTGAAAAGCGTATCGATCTCCACTCATGGCAGCGTCATGAGCTATCGCGGCTGCTATCTCGACCTGGATCCGACTTACCGCGATTACTACGGCAACCCATTGCTGCGCCTGACCTTCGATTTCCAGAAGAACGAACACGCCATGTCGGACTACCTCACCGAGAAAGCGGCACTGATCGCCAAGGCCATGAATCCGCGCTCCATCAATATCAAGAAACGGCAAGGCCATTACTCCATCGTGCCTTATCAGACCACGCACAATACCGGCGGCGCCGTCATGGGAGACGATCCGCGCACCAGCGTGGTGAACCGCTATCTGCAATGCTGGGATGCGCCCAATGTCTTCGTGGTCGGCGCTTCGGCTTTTCCGCAGAATGCGGGCTACAACCCCACCGGCACCGTGGGGGCGCTGGCCTATTGGGCCGCCGATGCCATCAGAAAGCAGTATCTCGCAAACCCGGGACCCTTGGTCCGGACTTGAGGGGACGAAGCCATGTCAGCGCATGCACAACATTCATGGTCCGCGGCCGTCATGGCCGCCCTGGTCGCCGCCAGCGGCGCAGCCGCGGCCCAGGGCCTGGAATTCACCCAGATCCAGCGCGGCCGATACATCAGCAAGGCGGCCGACTGCATTTCCTGCCATACGGTCAAGGGCGGCAAGCCTTACGCGGGCGGTTATCCCGTCGAGACCCCTTTCGGAACCATCTATTCCGCCAATATCACGCCCGACCTGGAAACCGGCATAGGAAAATGGTCCAAGGACGATTTCTACCGGGCCATGCACGAAGGCATACGCCGCGACGGCAAGCATATCTATCCGGCCTGCCCCTATCCCGCCTTTACCAAGATGACGCGCGAGGACGTGGATGCGCTGAAAGACTACCTGGACACCCTGGAGCCTGTGCGCGCGCAGAGGCCGCCCAACGCGCTGATATGGCCTTTGGGCTGGCGCAGCTTGCTCGCGGGGTGGAACGCCTTGTTCTTTCACAAGGGTGAATATATGCCGGTGGACGGCAAATCCGAGGTCTGGAACCGGGGCGCCTACCTGGTGCAAGGCGCGGGCCATTGCGCCGCCTGCCATACGCCGCGCAACGCGCTGGGCGCCGCGCAAGACGACAAGGCGCTGCAGGGCGGCGACGCGGGCGAATCCTGGTATGCGCCCAGCCTGACCGGACATCCGCGCGACGGCCTGGGCGGATGGAGCATCCAGGACATCGTGGATTATTTGAAGACCGGCGCCAACGATGACACTGCCAGCGCCGGCCCCATGACCGAAGTGGTCATGAACTCCACCCAGCACCTGAGCGATGCCGACCTGACCGCGATAGCCACTTATTTGAAGGACATCCCGGCGCAGCAAATCGATGAATCCCAGCCGCGGGATGTCCCAGGCACTGTCATGGATCGCGGCAAGGCTTTGTACGTGGATCAATGCATGGGCTGCCACATGGCCGACGGCAAGGGGCAGAAAAACACCTTCCCGCCGCTGGCCGGCAGCGCCCCCATCCAGGCCGCGAAACCACAGACCTTGATACAGGTCGTCCTGGGCGGCGACCGCATGGCCAACCCGCCGCTGCGTCCCACAGGCCTGGGGATGCCGGCATTCGACTGGAAGCTCAGCGATCAGGACGTCGCGGACGTGCTGACTTATATCCGCAACGCCTGGGGCAACCAGGCGGCCGCCGTCGATCCCGGGCAGGTCGGCGACGTGCGCAAGGCCCTGAAGGAATACGGCCCGCGTTATCAGCGACTGATTACGCAATCATCACATTGAAGGCGGACCCATGGCGCAGTTGCTCGAGCGGTCGCAAATATTGCTGATCAAGCTGATCCTGCTTGTACCGGTCGCATTGCTGCTGCTGACGATCGCCGGCATGGTCTGGCGCAGCACGTCGCCCGTGGAGGCAGGCGTCGCCGTGGACCAGCCCATACCCTTCAGCCACAAGCACCATGTCGGCGATGACGGCATAGACTGCCGCTATTGCCATACCTCGGTGGAAACGACCGCCGCCGCCGGCATGCCGTCGACCTCCATCTGCCTGAGCTGCCACGCCGAGCTGTTCCGCGATGCGCCCGCGCTCGCGCCTTTGCACGCCAGCCTGCGCGATGGCAAACCGATACGCTGGAATCGCGTCTATGACCTGCCCGATTTCGTGTTCTTCAACCACAGCGTGCATATCGGCAAGGGCGTGTCCTGCCTGAGCTGTCACGGCCGGGTCGACCAGATGCCGGTCCTGGTGCGCCATGAAGCGCTGGACATGCAATGGTGTCTGGACTGCCATCGCGATCCGTTCCGCCGGGTAGGCGACCCCAAGAAGGCGACATCCATGCATGCGCTGCCCCCCATCGACGCCGCGGAACGCGATCACCTGTTGCGCATGTTGAAGCTGGAAGACAGACAGCGCCTGACCGACTGCTCCACCTGCCATCGCTAGGAGCTATTCATGCCAAACACTGCCATCATGAAAAGGGAAACCTTGAAAAGGAAAGCGGCATGAATCCGGACGATGCCATGTCCGTGGTTAACGGGCCGGCGGCGCCCCATACGGAGGGCGTGGCCGACCCCGTGCGGCGCCGCGTGCTGAAATGGATGGCGGCGTCCACCGCACTGGCCGGCGCGGGCTGCAGCCAGCCGCCCGCCGAACCCATCATGCCTTATGTCTCCATGCCGGAACGCCTGACGCCGGGCCAGCCGGTGTTTTACGCTACGACGCTGCGCCGCCACGGCATGGGCGTCGGCGTCCTGGTCGTGACGGAATCCGGCCGACCCATCAAGATCGAAGGCAACCCGCGGCATCCCGCCAGCGCGGGTGCGACCGATGCGCAAACCCAGGCAGCCATCCTCGATCTATGGGACCCCGAGCGTTCCCGGGTCGTGCTGCATCGTGGACGGATTTCCGCCTGGAGCGACTTTGCCCAGGCGATGGCGCTACGGCTGGAAGCGCACAAAGCCGATGGCGGCGCAGGCTTGCGCCTACTCACCGGGCCGATATCGTCTCCCACCCTGTTGACGCAGATCCGCAACTGGCAATCGCAGTTTCCGCTGGCGCGGTGGCACAGGCACCATCCAGACGCGGACGTAGCGGGCGAGGAAGCCGCCAGGCAAGTGTTCGGCTCGGCCGTCGACTGCTGCTACAGGCTGGAGCATGCGGCGCTGGTCATTACACTGGGCGCTGAATTGTTCAGCGGCGCGGGCGGCGTGCGCAATGCCCAGGGCTTCGCCGCGGCACGCCGCACTCGAGGCCCCCGCCCCCGGCTCTATGCCTTCGAGACCGCAGCCGGTTTTTGCGGCGCATTGGCCGATGAGCGCCGCGCCATGGCGCCCGCGGACATGGAGGCGTTGCTGCGGGCCATGGCGGCGAAGCTGGGCTTGCCGGCCGCCGGCGATTTCAGCCGCGTCCCCATCCCGCCGGCGGCCCTGAACAAACTGTGCAGCCAACTGCTGCGGGCGCGCGGCGCCGGCGTCATCGCCGCGGGGCCGGCGCTATCCGTCCAGGCCCATGTATGGGCCTGGCGGCTGAACGAGCACCTGGGCAATCTGGGGACAACCGTGCTGCCGCTGGCGCGCGACAGCGCCTGGCCGGACAGCGGCGCCGCGGAATCGGCCAGGCGTCTTTCCCCTGAAAGCCTCGCCGCCCTGACCCATGCCATGCGGGCCGGGGAAGTAAAGACCTTGTTGATGCTCGACGCCAATCCTGTGCATGAAAGCCCCGCTGCCCTGGGCTTCGCGGCGGCCATGGAAAGCGTGGAATGCACGGCGCACATGGGCCTGTATCCCGACGAAACCGCGCGGGCATGCCTTTGGCATGTTCCCATGGCGCACGAGCTGGAAGACTGGAGCGATGCCTGGAGCCTGGACCACGTGCCCAGTATCGTCCAGCCCGCCATCGCCCCCCTGTATGGCGGATATTCTCCTCACGTTTTCATGGATGCGCTGACATCGGGCGCGCGCCGCAGCGCTCATGAATGCGTGCGGGCCACTTGGCAAGCCGCCTGGCGCGGCGCGGGCCCCGAGGCGTTCGAACAGCGCTGGCGGACCGCGCTGCGGCGGGGCGTGATCGACAGCGGCGCGCCGGCCCCGCGTATCCTGGCGCCGCTGCCTGCGCCCGCCGGCATGGCGGCGCCTGCGGAGGACGGGGTGGCCGTCGACGGTGGCGGCAATGGCGAGGACGATAACGGCGGCGATAACGATGGCGACGGCCTTGCGGCGTCTCTTATCGCGGTTTTCGCCTGTGACCCGAATATCGACACGGGCAATCAGGCCAATAACGCCTGGCTGCAGGAATTGCCCAGGCCCTATACCAAACTTGCCTGGGATAATGCGGCGCTGCTCAGCCCGGCCACGGCCGCGGCCCGTGGACTGCATGACGGCGACGTGGTCGAATTGACGGCCACCAGCCCAGACGCCGTGCTGCGCGCGCCCATCTGCATCGTTCCGGGGCATGCCGACGGCGTCATTACACTGCCGCTGGGCTATGGGCGCCAGCACGCCGGCAGCACGGGTAATTCGGTGGGCTTCGACGCCTATGCCCTGCAAGGCCTGGATGCGGCGGGAAGACCCAGCCGGATACGGCGCGTCCGTATGAGGCCGACGGGAGAGCGCCAAGGCTTTGCCCGCAGCCAGCATGCCATGCGGCAGGAAGGCCGCGAGATCGCCAGGACTGTGGCTGTGCAAGGCATGCGGGCGCAGGCCGGCCCGCCCGATGGCGCACAGGCCGGCACGGATGCGCCGCGGCATCGGCCATCCTTGTATCCGGACCATCGCTACGAAGGCTACGCCTGGGGCATGACCGTGGACCTGGACGCCTGCATGGGCTGCAATGCTTGCGCCATCGCCTGCCAGGCCGAGAACAACATCCCCGTGGTCGGCCGCGAGCAAGTGGCGCGCGGGCGCGAGATGCACTGGATACGCATCGATCTTTACCACGATGAGGCCGGGCGGCGTCCACAATTCCAGCCCATGGCCTGCCAGCATTGCGAAAACGCCCCCTGCGAAGTAGTGTGCCCGGTAGGCGCGACCATGCATGACAGCGAAGGCTTGAATGTGCAGGTGTACAACCGCTGCGTCGGGACGCGCTTCTGTTCCAACAACTGCCCCTATAAGGCGCGGCGCTTCAATTTCTTCAAATACTCCAGCGACAGTCTGAGCGCAAAGGCGCATCAGAATCCCGACGTCACCGTGCGCCAGCGCGGCGTCATGGAAAAATGCACTTATTGCGTGCAGCGCATTTCGCACGCGCGCATCGAGGCACAGAAAGCCGGTCGGCCCATCGCGGATGGCGATGTCGTCACCGCTTGCGAAGCCGCCTGCCCGACTCAGGCCATCGTATTCGGAAATGTGAACGACCCGAACAGCCGCGTGAGCAAGGCGAAGGCCTCCGCCCGCAACTATGCGGTCCTGGAAGAGCTGAATACGCGGCCGCGCACCACCTACCTGGCCCGCGTGGCGGATCCCGGCAGCACCCTGGAGGATGGACATGGCTGAGTCTCCGACCATCCCCGCAGGCCCGCGGAACGCGGCGGACCGCGGCGGACCCGAGGTGTCGGCGCCCGTGCCGGTGCTGGCGGGCGGCTGGACCGATGCCGGCGTGACGGACAAGATCGCGGGCCTGATCCTGAACCGTGGCGGCAGCTGGCTGAGCGGCTGGGACAGGCATTGGCGCTGGCGCAGCGCATTGCTGGTTTCTTTTTCCGGAGCGCTGATATTGCTTGCGGCCAGCACCTGGCTGTTCATGCGCGGCGTGGGACTGTTCGGCGTGAATATCCCGGTCGCCTGGGGCTTTGCACTGGGCAACTTCGTATGGTGGATAGGCATAGGCCACGCCGGCACTTTTATTTCCGCAATCCTGCTCTTGCTGCGCCAGCGCTGGCGCACCTCGATCAATCGTTATGCGGAAGCCATGACGCTGTTTGCCGCCGGCATCGCGGGGCTCTTTCCCATATTGCACCTGGGCCGGCCCTGGTTCGCATACTGGCTGCTGCCCTATCCCAACCGCATGGAGCTATGGCCGCAATGGCGCAGCCCGCTGGTCTGGGATATTTTCGCGATCGCCACCTATCTGCTGGTATCGCTGCTGTTCTGGTATGTGGGCCTGATTCCCGACCTGGCTTCGCTGCGCGACAAGGCCCGCCGGCGCAGCCGGCAATTGCTGTATGGCCTGCTGGCGCTGGGCTGGCGCGGCGATGCGCGGCACTGGGACCGCTATGAAACCGCCTATCTGCTGCTGGCCGGCCTGGCCACGCCGCTGGTCGTTTCAGTGCACACCGTGGTGTCGCTGGACTTCGCCATCGGCAACACACCAGGCTATCACTCCACCATATTCCCGCCCTATTTTGTCGCCGGGGCGCTGTTTTCCGGCTTCGCCATGGTAGTGACGCTGGCCATTCCCATACGCCATTATTTGCAATTGCAAGACTTCATCACCCTGCGCCATTTGGATCTGGCCGCCTGCGTAATGCTGGCCTGCAGCCTGTTTGTGGCCTACGGCTATCTGGCGGAGATCTTCACCGCCTATTACAGCGGCGACCCTTATGAAATCGCCATGACGCAGGACAGATTCACAGGCGTGTATGCGCCCGTGTACTGGGCCTATATAGGCTGCAATGTATTGGCGCCGCAATGCCTGTGGTGGCGGCGGCTGCGGCGCTGCGTTCCCGTGCTGCTGGCGGTCAGCCTGGTCATCAATGCGGGCATGTGGATGGAGCGTTTCCTGATCGTGGTGCAAAGCTTGCACCGGGACTTCCTGCCTTCGTCCTGGGATGTGTTCGTCCCCACCCTGTGGGACTGGACTTTCCTGCTGGGCTCCATCGCCTTGTTTGTCTGGCTGTTCTTGATGTTCGTGCGCTATCTGCCGCTGATCTCCATGGCCGAGATGCGCGGCCTGGTTCATGAAACCGCCGAAGAAGCCCGCAGCGGGGAGGGCCAGGCACGATGAATTCCCAATACGGAACGCTGGGCCAGTTCGCCACGCCCGATGCCCTGCTGCAAGCCATCCGCCAATTACGGCGGGAATCGCCCGCTATGCAGCTCGAGGCCTATACCCCTTATGCGGTCGAGGGGCTGTCCGCAGCCTTGGGCCTGAAACGCAACATCGTGCCGGCGGCGACGCTGGCGGGCGGCGTGCTCGGCGGCCTGGGCGGATTCCTGATGCAGTGGTATGCCGCCGTCGTCTCCTACCCGGTGAATATCGGCGGCCGCCCCCTGAATAGCTGGCCCATGTTCATCCCCGCCGCATTCGAACTGGCGATTCTGGGCGCCGCGCTGGCGGCGGTGGCCAGCATGCTGGTGGCCAATGGCCTGCCGCGCCTGTACCATCCCATATTCAATGCCGCGCACTTCAACCTCGCCACGCGCGACCAATACTTTCTTTGCATACGCGCGGATGCGGCGGAACACAGCTTCGAAACAATGAGCAAGAAGCTGATGGAACTGGGCGCCCACACGGTGGTGGAGGTGCGCGAATGAAGCGCATGACACGGCTGGCTCTCATTCTTCTTGCATCGCTGCCGCTGGCTTCTTGCGAGCGCATGATGAAGAACATGTATGACCAGCCTCGCGACCAGGCCTATAGCGCCAACCCGCTATTCGAGGATGGCGCCTCCATGCGTACCCCGCCCGCGGGCACGCAAGCCTATGCGAGCGGCGCCCGCGCCGGCTCATCGAGCGGACGCCAAGGCAATGAAGAAACTATCCGCGGGCTTCAGGACGATGCCGCGGGCACGCAGCCTTATCCCGTAGACGGACAACTGCTGGCGCGCGGCAAGGAACGCTACGGCATTTACTGCCTGCCCTGCCACAGCCCAGTGGGTGACGGCGATGGCCGCATCGTGCGCCGCGGCTTCCCGGCGCCGCCGTCCTATCACATTGCACGCCTGCGCGCCGCGCCCGACCGGTATATCTATGACGTGATCTCGCAGGGCTATGGCGCCATGGCGCCTTATGCGGACCGCATACCGCCGGCGGACCGCTGGGCCATCGTGGCTTTCGTGCGCGCCTTGCAGCTTAGCCAGTACGCCAAATTGGATGAACTGCCCGCGCCGATTTCGGCCCGCGCGCGGGCCGCGCTGGGCGGTCAGCCCGCGGCGCCGCTCAAGGCGGATGAACCATGATCCCGCCGCTTTTCCGAGCGTTGCGCCGCTAGGGGCAAGAAATGGATGCTTCCAGGATCATGCCACGCGGCACTGGCGATTCCTCGGCCCGCCGCATGCTGACCGGCATGGCGGCGCTCGCCTTGGCCGCTCTCGGCGCCAGCCTGGACGCGCGCGCTTTCTTCGCCGCGTGGCTGATCGCCTGGTGGACCTGCGCCAGTGTGATACTGGGCGGCCAAGCCAATCTGTGGATGCATGGCATCACCGGCGGCGCCTGGGCGCAGCCCTTGCGTCCCGTCTGGCAGGCCTGCGCGCGACGCATGCCTTTGCTGCTCCTGCTGATGCTGCCGCTCCTGCTTTCCCCGTGGGCGCTCTACCCTTGGGGCGAACCCGGCTGGCATCCCGAGTCCTCCGCATCCGGCTTCAAGGCGCTGTGGCTGACGCCCTGGTTCTTCGACCTGCGCCTGCTGGTCTACGGCGCGGTATGGACGGCTTTGTCGGCGCTGGCCGCAAGCAGGGACCCACCGAGAAAAGGCCTGAGCGCCTTGGCCCTGCTGGCTTACGGCCTGAGCGTCAGCCTGGCCGGCGTCGACCTGCTGATGTCTTTGCTGCCGGAATGGTATGCCAGCGGCTTTGGTCTGCTGCTGATCGTCATGCAGATGAAGTTCGCTTTTGCATACGCCATGTGGCGCGGCATCGGCACGGCGCCCTTGCCGCCCCAACGGGGGCGGGACTTGGGCAACTTGCTGCTGATGTATGTGCTGATGTGGGCCTACCTGGCTTTTGTCCAGTTCCTGATCATATGGGCCGAGAACCTGCCCCATGAAATCGCCTGGTATGTTCCGCGTTTGCAAACCGGCTGGGTGTGGCTGGCGGTGCTGCTGCCGGTCGCCGGCTTTTTCATACCCCTGCTGCTCCTGCTGTTTCGCGCCTTCAAGCAAAATGCCGGGCGGCTGCGGAAGCTGTCGGCGGGCCTGTGCCTGATGGGCTACGCGGAATCCGTATGGCTCGTCCTGCCTTCGGTGGATCAGCCTGGATGGCAAGTGATCTGGATGGCTCCTCTGGCGATGGCGGGCATGGCTGCACTGATATGGCCGGGAGGCGCAAGCGATGGATGACAGGCATGCACCCCTGATGAGTCGGGACGCTCGAGCGCCGGAACAAGGCAATGTACCGCTATCGCGGGTACTGCCGCTACTGGCCCTGCTTGCGGCCGCCCTGTTGTTGGTTCTGGCGGCGGCACAAGGCTTGAGGCATTTATGGAACATGGAAAACCCCGACAGCGCGGCGCTGCATGTCGGGCCTTTTCCCGCGCCCGAACTGGAGGCGGCGCCGCAACCCGAGCTGGCCGCCTACCTGAAGGAGAAGCAGCGCATTGCCGAAAGCTATGCCTGGGTGGACCGGCGCAACGGCATCGCGCGCATTCCGGTCGAGGCCGCCATGGAAGCGCTGGCGCAGGAAAACGCCGTCTCCGCAGGGAAGGAAAAACCATGACATGGACGGCATGCGGCCTGGCCGCCGCGCTCATGATCCTGCCCGGCGCCGCCGCATCGACGGAGCCCCTGGCGCCCGCGTCCGCCGCCGGAGCGGCGACCGCCCACGTAACGCCAGATGGCGCTGATACCGGACCCGCAGCGGCCTTTCGCCAGCAGCGGGGCCAGGCACTGCCCTTGGACCTGATGTTCACCGACGAAAGCGGGCGCAGCCGCATCCTGCGCGAGTTCTTCGGCAAGATGCCGGTAGTGATGGTTTTCGGCTATTACCATTGCCCGCGGCTGTGCAGCACCGTCATGGACGGCGTGCTGCAGAGCGTGCAAGGCGTAGACCTGCCCCATGCCATCGTGGGCGTGGGCATAGACCCCGGCGAGACGCCGGAAGATGCGGCCCGCAAACACGCCGCCTATCTCGGCGCCGGCGCCGGTACGGACACGCTGCATCTTCTGACCGGATCGCAGGGCAATATCGCGCGGCTGGCCCGCGCCGCCGGATTCGATTATCGCTATGACGATGCCAGCGGCCAGTATGACCATCCCGCCGGGTTCCTGATCGCCACGCCGGATGGGCATATTTCACGCTATTTCACCGGCCTGAGATTCGAGCGGCGCGATGTCAGGCTGGCATTGATCGAAGCCTCGGGCAATCGCATCGGCCCGGTCTCCGAACGCATCCTGTTGTTGTGCAGCCATTACGATCCCGTGCAGGGACGCTATAGCTGGGCCGTGATCACTTTGCTGCGGTTCGCGGGCTTGGCCAGCGTCTTGCTCCTCGCCGGCGGCGTGTGGATGCTGCGGCGGCGCAAAGGAGCCGGATCATGAGCGCGGGCCTGACCGTTCTTGCGCCGGCCGCGTCGGCCGCCGCGCGCGGCGCCGATGTCCTGTACTTCACGCTGGTGGGCTTTTCGACCTTCATGGCGGGCATCTTCATCGTGCTGATCGCCGTCTTTTCATATCGCTATCGCAAGGGGTCGCAGGCCAATCGCGAGAAACCTCCCACCCATGCCAAAGGCCTGGAAGCGGCATGGACGATCGCCCCTTTGACGGTGTTCCTGGGCCTGTTCGTGTGGGCGGCATACGACTATGTCCGCCAGTCGCAGCCGCCGGACGACGCCATGCCGATATTCGTGGTGGCGCGCCAGTGGATGTGGAAGGCGGAACATGCGAACGGCCGGCGGGAAATCAATGAACTCCACGTACCCCTGAACACACCGGTCAAGCTGATCATGACTTCACAGGACGTCATACACAGCTTTTTCGTGCCCGCCTTCCGCAACAAGCGCGACGTGGTGCCCGGCCGCTACAGCGTCCTGTGGTTCGAGGCCGACCGCGCCGGAGAATATCCCTTGCTCTGCGCCGAATATTGCGGCACCGATCATTCGGCCATGATCGGGCGGATTATTGCGATGCCGCCGGAAGCCTACGCGCGTTGGCGGGATGAAGGCGCTCGGCACCCGGGTGTCGCCCAGCGCGGCTATGCCTTGTTTCGCCAGCATGGCTGCATAGGCTGCCACGCTGCGGCCTCTACGGTGCATGCCCCCGAGCTGGCCGGGCTGCCCGGACGCCGCGTCCATCTTGCCGACGGCGGCACGATCACCGCGGATGAAACGTATATCCGCGATTCGATACTGGAACCCCAGAAGCAGATCGTAGCCGGCTTCGACACCATCATGCCTTCTTTCAAAGGTCAATTGAACGAAGAGGAAATCATGGCCATCATCGAATACATACGTTCGCTGGATGCCGGCCGGCATGCCGGAGAGCGGCCGTGACGCGGCACAGCTATCTGCACGATGGCTACACGCTGTGGTCGTGGCTGCGCAGCCATGACCACAAGCGCATAGCCATCCTGTACGCCATATCGATCACGGCTTTCTTCTTCATCGGCGCGGTCGCCGCCGCGCTGATACGCCTGGAGCTCATCACCCCCGCCGCCGATATCGTGGACTCGGATACCTATAACCGCCTGTTCACCGCGCACGGCGTCATCATGGTCTGGCTGTTCCTCATTCCGTCCATTCCGTCGGTGTTCGGCAACTTCCTGCTGCCCTTGATGATAGGCGCGCGCGACTTGGCCTTCCCCAGGCTCAATCTGCTCAGCTGGTACCTGTATGCCGCCGGCGGGTTGTTCACGATAGCCGCGCTGATGCTGGGCGGCGTGGATACCGGCTGGACTTTCTATACACCCTATTCCTCCGTGTTCTCCAACACCAACGTCATCCTGACCTTGTGCGGCGTGCTGATCCTGGGCTTTTCTTCCATATTGACCGGCCTGAATTTCATCGTCACCGTGCATACCTTGCGGGCGCCGGGCATGGGCTGGTTCAAGCTGCCGCTTTTTGTCTGGGCCATCTATGCCACCAGCATCATTCTGGTGCTCGCGACGCCCGTCCTGGCGATCACCCTGTTATTGCTGGCCGCCGAGCGCATCTTCCATATAGGCCTGTTCAATCCCGCCCTGGGCGGGGATCCGCTGCTCTTTCAGCACCTCTTCTGGTTCTATTCGCATCCGGCCGTATACATCATGATCCTGCCCGCCATGGGCGTAGCCAGCGAAATCATCCCCTGCTTTGCGCAGCGGCGCGTATTCGGCTATCGCTACATGGCTTACGCCATCATCGGCATCGCCGTCATCAGCTTCCTGGTGTGGGGCCACCATATGTTCGTCAGCGGGCAATCGGTCTACGCCAGCCTGGTGTTCTCCGCACTCAGCTTCATGGTCGCGGTCCCTTCGGCCATCAAAGTGTTCAACTGGACCGCCACGCTGTACAAAGGCGTGATCAGCTTCACCGCGCCCATGCTGTACGCCCTGGGTTTTGTGGTCCTGTTTCTGCAGGGGGGTCTGACGGGCCTGTTCCTCGCTTCGCTGGCCGTCGATGTGCATGTCACCGACACCTACTTCGTAGTCGCCCATTTCCATTACATCATGGTCGGCGGCGCCGTCATGGCCTATATGGGCGCCCTGCATTTCTGGTGGCCCAAGATTACCGGACGCCTGTATCCCGAGTCCTGGGCGCGGGTCGCGGCTCTGATCATATTCGCCGGCTTCAACCTGACCTTCTTCCCGCAATACCTGCTGGGCTACGAGGGCATGCCTCGGCGCTATCACACTTATCCGGCCGACTTCCAGGTGCTGAATGCATTGTCATCGGGTGGCGCATCGATACTTGCCGTGGGCTATCTGCTGCCCCTGGCTTATCTGCTGTGGTCGTGCCGCCGCGGCCGGCGCGCGGCGGATAACCCCTGGGGCGCCACAGGGCTGGAATGGCAAACGTCCTCTCCTCCCCCCACCCATAATTTCGAGCAGCCTCCTCAAGGCACGCGCGAGCCTTATGATTACCATCCCGTGGAGGACTGAAGCCATGGAAACCACGGCAAGCCTGCCCAAGGACAACCGCGCACGCATGGGCATGTGGGTTTTCCTGGGATCGGAAATCATGTTCTTCGGCCCCGTCTTTTTCGGCTATCTGTACGGCCGCCACACATTCCCCGCCGCGTTCGCCGCCGCCAGCCGCAGCACCGATCTGCTGTTTGGAACGCTCAACACCGCTATCCTGCTGACCAGCAGCCTCGCCATCGCCTTGGCGGTGCAAGAAGCTGAACGACTTCAGGACAGCCCTTCCGCCCTGGACGGCGGTCCCCGAAAAAGTTCGAAAACGCTGCTGCGCATGCTGGACGCAACCGTGCTGCTGGGATTGCTTTTTCTTGCCGTAAAAGGCTACGAATATGTCCAGGACTGGTCCGAAGGCCTGGTACCCGGCAGCGCCTTCCACCTGTCCGCGCCGGCCGCCGAACAAACCGCTGCACAGCTTTTCTACTTCATTTACTTCTTTTCCACCTCGTTGCATGCGCTGCACCTTGCCATCGGCATCGGACTGGTGCTGTACTGCCGGCGCCAACTGGTACAAAGGCCCGGCCCACGCTCCAGGCGCCGCCTGGACGCCGCTGCCTTGTATTGGCATTTCGTCGACATCATCTGGATTTTCCTCTTTCCGGCGCTTTATCTGGGGGGTAGATCGCTATGAATATTTCTCCGGCAAAAGACGGAAGACGGGAAGACGCAAGGCGCCAAACACCGCCCGATCAAAGAAACAAGCCCGCCCGCTCCCGGGCGCCGCTCGTCACGGTCTGGATCTCCCTGATGCTGCTGCTGGCCATGACCGTAGGCACATCATTCATATCGCTGGGCCCGGGCAACGCCTTGCTGAACCTGGGCATCGCCATCGCCAAGGCGCTGCTGGTCGCCGCCTTCTTCATGCATCTCGCACACGCCCCCGCCATCCTGCGCCTGATCGCCATCATCGGCATCGTCACACTGAGCTTGCTATTCGTACTAAGCGGCGCCGACTACCTCAACCGCAGCACCGTGCCCGGCGAATGGCAGAGGGCTGTACCCAGTCTGCAGGCTGGCGATGGCTGAGGCGCAGTACGGTGCGAAACCTGCCGGATGCCGCGCTGCGGGAACGTCGCCAGGCTTTCGCAGTATGTGACGATGGCATCGACGTAGCGCATAGCGGCGTGCGGCGATCCAGCATGCGCGATATAGTCCCCGATTGCGCTGAGCTGCTCTAGAGCTTGCGGCGCCGCCCTGCCCGGCCCTGAAGCAACCGCTTCTCGAACCAGTGATGCGCATAGGGGTTTGCGTTGTAGGCGACGATTTCCACGTAGCCGTTGCGTTGGTATAGCTTGCGGGCCTCGGCTAGATTGCGGTGCGTGTCCAGTTGCAGCACCTCCACACCCGCGGCGGCGGCCTGCGCCTCGAGCGATTCCAACAGGCGCTGGGCGATACCCAGGCCGCGCGCCGACTGCGAGACCCACATGCGCTTGATTTCCCCGTAACCGCCGCCCTTGATCTTGAGCGCCCCGCAACCCACCGCCGCGCCGTCAAGGCGCGCCACCAGGAACCAGCCGAGCGGAGGCACCAGCTCTGCCGGATCGGCCGACACGGTGAGGCCGGGGTCGAACCCTTCGTCAAAACGCTCCTGCAGCTCGCTGAAGTATGCCTGGATGCAGGCTTTGGCCTCGTCGCTAAATGGATCGGCGACCTCGATGGCCACGGCCGAAGCGTTCAGGAATCGCTGCACCTCGGCCATTGCGGCAAGAAGGCGCTGCCGCTGCGCGGCACCGAGCGGCGCGAGCAAAGAGGCCGCCATGTCCTTCGAGCGCTCATCGAGAGCCGCCCATTCTTTCTTGCCCTTGGTGGTCAACGCCACCCGCCGCACCCGTGCGTCGGCCGGATCGGGCGCCGACGCCGTCAATTTATGCGCCTCTAACGCACGCAGCAAACGGCTGAGATAACCCGAATCCAGCCCCAGCCGCGCGCGCAGCTCGCGCACCGTCGAGCCTTCTTGCCCGATCTCGAAAAGCAGCCGCGCCTGGGCGAGCGGAAGGCCGCTGCCTAAATAGTCGTCGTTAAGGACACCGATCCGGCGCGTGATGGTTCGATTGAACCGGCGTACCTGAGAAAGCTCGTCATCATTCATCTATCTGACTTTAGTCAGATATTTATCGGCTGTCAACGTTATTGGGTGTCAAAGGAAAATGTCAGCATCTAAGTGCGCCATACAGAGAAGTGGCCGGCGGCAAACTGGTCCTGCCATTGGGCAGCGAACCCGCGGTGCTGGTCTACCACCGCCTGCTGTATCTGCAATCCAAGGCGCACCTGCCCAAAATGGTGGCGTTCAGGGACTGGCTTTTCGAGCAGTTGGGGGAATCATTCAAGAAACTGAGGGCTTCCGCCAAAAGGAAGGGATAGTGATCTGGCGCCACATCCCCATATCCCTTACCGCTGCCGATGCGGACGGCATGGAACTTCCTCTTATACTAGAATAAGCCTATCCATGCGCCGTCCGATCAGGAGGATGCAGATGAGCTTCATCAACTCCGCGCCAGGGTGGCCCGGCAGCCCTGCGCGGTGGACCTCGAGCGCCAAAACCGCCGTCGGCACGGCCTTGCAGCCTCAGAGCCGGGTCTGGTTCACGATCAGCCACGGTATCCTCAACGAAATCTACTATCCACGTATCGATCAGGCCTGCACGCGCGACCTGGGGATACTCATCGCGGATGGGCAAGGTTTCTTCTCCGAAGAAAAGCGGGACGCGGACAGTACGACACGGCCGATCGCCGACGGCGTGCCCGCCTTCCGCATAAGCAGCACTTGCAAACAGGGGCGCTACCGGATTGAAAAGCTCGTACTCGCGGATCCGCATCGCGACGTCGTGCTGCAGCGACTCAAGGTTCATGCCCCTTCCGGCGGCCTCGGCGCTTTGCAGCTGTACGCCATCCTTGCGCCGCACCTGGTGAATAAAGGGGCTGGCAACACGGCCTGGCTGGCCGACTACAAAGGCATCCCCATGCTATTTGCCGAAGGTGCGGGCACAGCGCTCGCCTTGGGGTGTTCGGCGCCATTCACAGCACGGTCGGTCGGCTTTGTCGGCGTATCCGATGGCTGGCAGGATCTTCGGCAGCATTCCGACCTGCGCTGGCGCTATGACTTTGCCGGCAACGGCAACGTGGCCCTGACCGGGCAGGTGGACCTGGTTGCGTGCGATGGCAGCTTCGTCCTTGCGCTGGGTTTTGGCAGGACGGCGGCGGAGGCGGCGCTACGGGTACGCGCCAGCCTCAATCAAGGGATCGAACAAGCAGTCAGCGAATACACCAAGGAATGGCAAGCCTGGCAGGGCACCCTCCTGCCGCTGGACCGCGCCGGCCATTCAATCGGCCATAATACTTACAGAGTCAGCACCGCTGTGTTGCGCACCCACGAGGGGCGCGCCTTTTCCGGCGGCTATATCGCCAGCCTGTCGGTGCCCTGGGGTTCGTCCAAGGGCGATGAAGATTTGGGCGGCTATCACCTCGCCTGGCCACGCGACCTGGTCGAAACCGCCGGCGGCCTGCTTGCGGCCGGGGCGAAGAACGAGACACGGCAGGTGATCGACTATCTCTACGGAATCCAGGAATCGGATGGCCACTGGCCGCAGAACTGCTGGCTCGATGGCACACCGTACTGGAATGGCACGCAGCTGGACGAAACGGCTTTCCCCATACTGCTCGTCGACCTCGCCTTGCGAGAAGACGCCTTGTCCGACGCCGATCTGCTGCGGATCTGGCCCATGGTCGTGAAGGCGGCGGCATTCATTCTTCAGAATGGGCCGGTGACATCGCAGGATCGGTGGGAAGAAGATGCCGGCTACTCCCCTTTTACGCTCGCCGTCGAGATTGCCGCGCTGCTGGCGGCCGCGGAGCTTGCCGATCGCATCGCCGAGCCCCATATCGCCGTCTATCTACGCGAATCCGCCGATATCTGGAACAGCATGGTCGAGCAATGGACCTATGCGACCGATACAGCGCTTTCCCGGCAGATGGGAGTCGAAGGCTACTACGTTCGCATCGCTCCGCCGGATGTCGCCGAAGCCGCCTCGCCCATGAGCGGCTACGTGCCCATAAAGAATCGGCCCCCGCAATCCGGCAGTCAGCCGGCATCACTGGTGGTCAGTCCCGATGCGTTGGCCCTGGTACGTTTCGGCTTGCGCGCCCCCAACGACCCGCGCATCCTGAACACCATACGAGTGATCGATGCGCTGTTGAAAGTCGACTTGCCGGCGGGACCCTGCTGGCATCGCTATAACGCGGATGGCTATGGCGAGCACGAAGATGGCCGTCCTTTCGATGGCACCGGCGTCGGACGCGCCTGGCCGCTGCTTACCGGCGAACGGGCGCACTATGAGCTTGCGGCGGGCAATCGGGAGGGAGCACAAGCCTTGCTGGCTGCGCTGGAAGGGTTCGCCAGCGACGGACACATGATACCCGAGCAGGTATGGGACGCACCCGACCTACCGAAGCTGGAGCTCTTGCGGGGTCGCCCATCAGGCTCGGCCATGCCCTTGGCCTGGGCCCATGCCGAGCATGTCAAGCTTCTGCGCTCATTGACGGACGGCTGTGTCTTCGACATGCCGCCCCAAACCAGGGAACGCTATCAAGTCCAAGGCATGCGCTCCCGCCATGCAGTCTGGCGCTTCAACAACAAGTGTCGCCGGCTGCCGGCCGGCCACGTGCTCCGGATCGAGCTTCTGGCGCCGGCGACGATCCACTGGAGCGCGGACGGCTGGCATAGCATCCACGACACGCCGACGCAGGACAGCGGCCTGGGAACGCACTTTGCCGACTTGGACACGGCCCGCCTCGCGGCAAACAATGCAGTCGTTTTTACGCTCCTCTGGCAGGTTGATGGCCGGTGGGAGGGCGTCGACTATGAGCTTGCGGTGATTTGATGTCGCGCTGAACTTGCTTGCCGCAATGGTCAGGTTGGCTGCAATTCGCCACGGCCCGAAGGAAGCGCAGAGGCAGACGGCAGAGCGCACGCTCGTTCCCGCATCGATCCACATAGCAAGCCGGTCGGCTTGCAGCGTATCGCCTCGTCGATTCCGAACTATCGCAAGAGGCAAAAAACGCCCTCACTCCCCCCGTTGGCGCGCACGCCCTTACGTAGCTCGCTTATTACGATAGAGATAGAGGCAAAAGACTGAATGCAACCAAATGAAACAGCGCATCCAGCCTCTTGAAGATTCGAACTTCGTCCTTATAATTAGCACTCGAAGGGGACGAGTGCTAACACCCGCCCCCTCTTGACTATTAATCAATCACTTTAATTGAACAGGAGTTCCTCCATGGCACTGCGTCCTTTGCACGATCGCGTGATCGTCAAGCGTCTGGACAACGAGCGCACCACGGCCTCGGGTATCGTCATCCCTGATAGTGCTGCTGAAAAGCCCGATCAGGGCGAAGTCGTGGCTGTCGGCCCCGGCAAGAAGACCGAAGACGGCAAGGTTCTGCCCGTCGACCTGAAGGTTGGCGACAAGGTTCTGTTCGGCAAGTACGCCGGCCAAGCGGTCAAAGTCGACGGCGAAGAGCTGCTCGTCATTCGCGAGGAAGAAATCCTCGCCGTGGTTCAGTAATCAGACACGAATACAGAAAGGAATTTTACAATGGCTGCTAAGCAAGTTCTGTTCGGCGACGACGCCCGCGTACGCATTGTCCGCGGCGTGAACACCCTCGCCAACGCTGTTAAAACCACGCTGGGTCCCAAGGGCCGCAATGTCGTGCTCGACCGCTCCTTCGGCGCCCCCACCGTCACCAAGGACGGCGTCTCGGTCGCCAAGGAAATCGAACTGAAAGACAAGTTCGA
>DJWC01000058.1:35808-38109 GCA_002441445.1 Pusillimonas sp. UBA6240 | reverse complement strand
CGTCCATGATGACAAAGAGGATGTTGGGCTGCTTTCCCGAAGGCGGGGCGGGGTCGCTGGAAGCCACCTTGCCGCCGGTGCCGCCGCTGTCGCAGGCGGTGAGTGCGATTGCGGCGCACGCCGCTGCGAATAAGGCTGGAACTGACTTGTGCAAAGCATCCTCCAGTGGCGCACGGCCGGTGTGCGCAGAAGCCGCCATGCTCTCAGCCGGAGAAGGTCTTATCGCNNGCGGCCAGCACCGCCATCAGCACGGGCAGCGTCAGCACTATGCCCACCTTGAAGTAATAAGCCCATGAAATCCGTGTTCCCTTGCGTTCCAGGACATGCAGCCACAGCAATGTCGCCAGGCTGCCTATGGGCGTGATCTTGGGGCCGAGATCGCTGCCGATGACATTGGCGTAGATCATCGCTTCCTTGACGGCGCCGCTGGCCTGGCTGGCGTCTATGGACAGCGCGCCCACCAGGACGGTGGGCAGGTTGTTCATGATGGAGGAAAGCAGGGCCATGATGACGCCCGTGCCGAAGGTGGCGGCCCATATGCCCTGTTCCGCGCAGAGCGTCAGGACGTCGGCCAGGTATCGCGTCAGCCCGGCATTGCGCAAGCCATACACCACCAGATACATGCCCAGGGAAAAAATCACGATCTGCCAAGGCGCTTCGCGCATGACTTTGCGCGTGCTGATGACATGGCCGCGCGCCGCCACCCACAAGAGCACGGCGGCGCCGCAGGCGGCGACCGCGCTGACCGGGACGCCCAGGGGTTCGAGCCCGAAAAACCCCAACAGCAGCAGGACCAGGACCATCCATCCGGCACGGAAGGTCGGCAAATCGCGGATGGCCGCCTTGGGCTCGCGCAATACGCCGGCATCGTAATGGACGGGGACGTCCTTGCGGAAATACAGATACAGGACCGCCAGGCTGGCGGCCACCGAGACCATATTCACAGGCGCCATGACTTCCGCATAGCGCTTGAAGCCGATGCCGAAAAAATCGGCCGACACGATGTTGACGAGATTGGAAACCAGCAAAGGCAGGCTGGCGGCATCCGCGATGAAGCCCGCGGCCATCACGAAGGCCAGCGTCGCGGCCGCGCTGAAGCCCAGCGCCAGCAGTATGGCCATCACGATGGGCGTCAGGATCAGCGCGGCGCCGTCATTGGTGAACAAGGCGGACACGCAAGCCCCCAGCAAGACGATCAGGGCCAACAGGCGCCGCCCGCGCCCCCCGCCCCAGCGCGCNNTCCAGCAGCAGGCTGATGATGATGACGGCAATGAAAGTGGCCGTGGCATTCCATACGATATTCCACACCACCAGGACATCGGACCAGTGAACGACCCCGCTCAGCAAGGCCAGCGCCGCGCCCAGCCCGGCGCTCCAGCCTATGCCCAGCCCCCGCGGCTGCCAGATGACCAGGACCAGGGTGGGAACAAAGATAGCTGCCGCTGCGATCATCTTGGGGTGTGCGAGGTGAATGGATATCAGGACACGATAGGGGCGGCCCGCCAAGGGATTCCCCCCGGGGCCGTATGGCGGCCGGCGGGCGATCCTGGCATGAAGCTGAATGCGTTCGCCGGTCCGAACCGGACATCATAAATGACAAATCGCTTTCCATGGGCGAGCAAGCGGTCCGGCAGGCCGCGCCGTGAGCAAGCATGGGTAAAATCCGCCGCCGGCAAGCCGGCGCCCCGGTTCCGCCGTGCCATACTATGGGCTGATTTGAAGGAGAAACCCGGTGATATGGAACTGTCTGATCATCGAGGATGATCGCGAGAATGCGCACTATATTGCTGATGGATTCAGGGAGCTCGGGCACTGGCCGGTGGTGTGCTATGACGGGGTCGAGGGCCTGCAGCGGGCGTCTTCCGAGCCCTGGGATTTGATCATTCTGGATCGCATGCTGCCCAACCAGGTCGACGGCCTGTCCATACTGACCACTTTGCGCGGCCTGGGCATCAAGACGCCGGTGATCGTGCTCAGCGCCTTGACCGCGCTCGATGAGCGCGTGCGCGGCCTGAAGGCGGGCGGCGACGACTACCTGACCAAGCNNGGCGAGAGCCAGCGGCTGCTGGAGTACGCGGACCTGCGCCTGGATCTGACGATTCCCAGGCTGACCCGCGGCGGCAAGGTAATCAACCTGCAGCCGCGCGAATCGCGTCTGCTGGCCTACATGATGATGCATCCCGAACAAGTGCTGACGCGCGCCATGCTGCTGGGCGCGGTATGGGGCTACCAGTTCGACCCGCAGACCAATGTGATCGATGCGACCATCAGCCGCTTGCGGCAGAAGGTGGACGGCGAACA
>DJWC01000058.1:0-35719 GCA_002441445.1 Pusillimonas sp. UBA6240 | reverse complement strand
ACGCTGAATTACAGCCTGCTGGCGGTCTGCACCACCATCTTCCTGCTCATATTCGCCTACGGGAAAATCGTCGATGTGCTGCAAGTGCAATTCTCCCGCCAGGTAACGCTGACCATGCACAGGCTGGTCCTGCATTACCAGGAGCGCGGCGCATCATCCTTGCAGCATGAAATCCGCCAGCTGCTGTCGGACCAGACCGACATCGATACCGAGATGTATTTATTGCTGGACCGAAATGGCGCAAAGCTGGCGGGCAACCTGAATATGTTCGAGGCCGGCGACCTGATCCGCGATCCGCCCGTTCCGCTGCAATCCAATGTGCTGCGGGACGGCGTGTCGGTGTCGGGCGTGCTGGTCGCGCAAAGGCTGGGCGACGGCGACATCCTGGTGGTGGGGCGCGACACCCAGGATCTGAAGGAAATCAAAGACCTCATCGGCAAGGCCGTGATCGTGGCCACCCTGGTCGCCCTCTTCCTGGTCCTGATCGGCACGCTCATCTTCCGGCGTGAGCTGCGCCGGCGCGTGGAAGCCATACGGGATACCGCCATCCATGTGGGCACGGGCGAATTGACGCGGCGCGTGCCGGCCGCGGCGGACGCCGATGAGTTCGATCAATTGCGCTCCGATATCAACCATATGCTGGATCGCATAGAAAACCTGATGAAGGGCGTGCGCAATGTGTCCGATTCCATCGCCCACAATATGCGCACGCCGCTCACGCGCGTGCTGGCCAGGCTGCATAAGGCGCAAAGCGGCGCGCGCGATGCGCAGGCGCTGGGCGCCGCCATAGATGCGGCCAGCGCCGAAATACTGGAACTGATCGCGATGTCCGAGAAGCTGCTGCTGATCGCCGAGGCCGAATCGGGCGTGCGGCGGCAAGCGTTTCAGGCGGTGCGCCTGGACGCCATCGCGCGGGACGTATTGGAGCTGTATGAAGCGCTGGCCGAAGAAAAAGGCATCGTCCTGCGGCTGGCCGTCGCCCAGGCGGGCAGGACCAATGGATCGGTCAGGAACAATGGAACTCACAATGGCGCCGGCGACGAAGGCGTCTGGGTCGCCGGCGATGCCGATCTGCTGGCCGGCGTGATCAGCAATCTGGTCGACAACGCGCTCAAGTATGCGGGCCGAGGCGCATGCGCCACCATCAGTGTTGCGCGGCGCGACAGCCAGGCCATCCTGACGGTGCGGGACAACGGGCCGGGCGTGGCTGAAGACGAATTGCGCCAGTTGGGCAAGCGCTTTTATCGAGCGCCCACCCGCAGCCGCTCCGGCCTGCCGGGCTCGGGCCTGGGGCTGGCTTCCGTGCGCGCCGTGGCGGCCCTGCACGAGGGCCGCCTTGCTTTCAGGGACGCCGCCCCGGGCCTGGAAGTGGAAATCGAACTTCCATCGGCCATTCCCCCTGCGGATCATTACGGTTTGGTAATGAAATCGTAATGGCCGGCCGCGTCCGCGGCGCCCCTCCCTACTCTACTATGCGGAATCGCTGAAGCGACGCTGATGCCCGGCGTCCTATTTGGCTAATCCGCACGGAATAGCCAAACAGGACACTGGCGCATACATGGCGCGCGGCGGGATGTCCGTATCAATGGTTAGAGAGACTTCACTCGCATGCATATAAGAAATAAACAGGACTTTTGGTCCGGTGTCATGTTCATGGTTTTAGGCCTGGGCTTCGCCCTGGGCGCCACCAAATATTCAATGGGAACGGCGGCCCGCATGGGCCCCGGCTACTTTCCATTCTGGCTGGGCATCTGCATGGCGGTGCTGGGTGCGGGCGTGTCGCTGGGCGCGATGTCGCCCAAGGCCGAGAAGGTCAAGATGGAAAAATTCGACTGGGGCATCACGGTGATCCTGCTGGGCAGCGTCGCGCTCAGCGGGCTGTTCATGAATTACCTGGGCGTCTATATCAGTGTCTTCCTTCTGGTTTTCCTCAGCAGCTTCGCCGGCCATGATGTCAATTGGAAAGTGGCCGCGATCAATGGCTTGTTTCTCGTGCTCTTCGTCTGGCTGGCCTTCATCAAGGGCCTGGGCCTGATCTTCCCGCTGTGGCCCAGCTTTCTAGGCAATTAAAGGAACCCTGAAAATGGAATTGATCGATCACCTGATGCTGGGCCTTTCAGTCGCCATGTCGCTGGAAAACGTGGCCTACTGCTTGCTGGGCTGTTTGCTGGGCACCTTGATCGGCGTGCTGCCGGGCATCGGCCCCGTGCCGACTATCGCCATGCTGCTGCCCATCACTTATGTGCTGCCGCCCGTGGCCGGCCTCATCATGCTGGCCGGCATTTACTACGGCGCGCAATATGGCGGCTCCACCACGGCCATCCTGGTCGCGCTTCCGGGCGAGACGTCGGCGGTGGTGACCGTGCTGGACGGCCACCAGATGGCGCGCAACGGCCGCGCCGGTGCGGCCCTGGCCATTGCCGCACTGGGCTCATTCTTCGCGGGCTGCGTGGCCACCGTCCTGCTGGCGGGCTTCGCGCCGCCGCTGGCGGAAGTCGCCTTCAAATTCGGTCCCGCGGAATACTTCTCGCTGATGGTGCTGGGCCTGATCGGCGCGGTGGTGCTGGCTTCGGGTTCGCTGCCCAAGGCCATCTGCATGATCCTGCTGGGCCTGCTGCTGGGCATGGTCGGCACCGACGTGAACTCGGGCGTGGCGCGCTATGACTTCGGCATCCCCGAACTGCAGGACGGCATCGACTTCGCCGTGGTCGCCATGGGCGTGTTCGGCTTCGCCGAGATCATGACCAATCTGGAGCTGAAGGACCAGCGCGTGGAAATCACCGGCAAGGTGGGCTCCCTGTATCCGAACAAGCAGGAATTCAAGGAAGCCTGGCCAGCATGCATACGCGGCACGGCCCTGGGTTCGGCGCTGGGCATCCTGCCGGGCGGCGGCGCCGTGCTCTCGTCCTTTGCATCCTATACGCTGGAGAAGAAGCTTTCCAAGAATCCCGAACGCTTCGGCAAGGGCCATCCGGCCGGCCTGGCTGGCCCGGAATCGGCCAACAACGCCGCCGCGCAGACATCATTCATCCCGCTGCTGACGCTGGGCATACCCGGCAACGCGGTGACGGCGCTGATGATAGGCGCCATGACCATCCACAACATCCAGCCCGGCCCGCAAGTCATGACCAGCCACCCGGAGCTGTTCTGGGGCCTGATCGTATCCATGTGGATAGGCAACCTGATGCTGATCGTCCTCAACCTGCCGCTGGTGGGCCTGTGGATCAAGCTGCTCAAAGTGCCTTACCGTATCCTGTTCCCGGCGATCCTGGTGTTCTGCACGATAGGCGTGTATTCGTTGAACTACAACGTCTTCGACATCTGGATGACCGCCGCCTTCGGCCTGGTGGGCTATGTCTGGGCGAAGCTGAAGTGCGAAGGCGCGCCGCTGCTGCTGGGCCTGGTGCTCGGACCCATGATGGAAGAAAACTTCCGCCGGGCGCTGCTGCTGGCTCGCGGCGATTATTCGACCTTCGTGACGCGTCCCTTGTCGGCGGCCCTGCTGGCGGGCGCAGCCGCCCTGATCGTCATCGTGGCGCTGCCCTCCATCAAGAAGAAGCGCGAGGAAACCTTCGTCGAAGAAGGCTGACGCCGCGGCGACCTGGAAACAAAAGCCCTACGGCCGGCGCAGTAAGCGCCGGCCGTAGGGCTTTTTGCCGCCCACAATTTTTTACCGCGTTCAATCAGGGCTTGGCGATATGCCAGACTCCCCTGGCGCCATCGCCGGTGGCGTCGCCCGGATTGGCGTCTTTCACAAAGCGGTACAAAGGCTTTCCTTTATAAGCCCATTGCTTCTTGCCGTCGTGCGTCTGCACGAAGGTCCAGTCGCCGCTGGCCGTGTCCGTGTCTCCCGCCAGAGCGGGCGGCCAATTCTTGGCGCAGGCCGCGTCGCAGGCGCTTTTTCCCGGCGTATCCTTGTCGTAGGTGTACAAGGTGGCGCCATTATCGTCCACGAAATGCCCGTTGTTCGTCTTGGGCTGGGCCGCCAGCACGGGGACCGCCAGGCTTGCGCCGGCCAGCGCCATGATGACAAATCGCGATAGCTGCATGGATGGCTCCTTTACAAGGCGAGCCCTTGCATACGGAAGGCGGCATGCCTTCCGGACTCCGGCCGTGGGCTCTGGAACTGAACGCATATGAGCCGGATTGAACTGATGTTATATATCCGTTTTCCCGCCGGCGACGGTCCATGCAAGGGTCGATGCAGAAAAACTTGTTGAGCAGATGTCGCAAAATGTAGCGCCGGCTCCGGGCCTGGTCCCCAGCAACGCGGCGGGCGGCTTGTCCCGGAACCTGAATTGGCCGAAACTATGAGACGCCATAAGGTGCTTAATTTTCAGGAGAGCTTCATGAGTCAATACCGTATCGCCGTCATCGTCGGCAGCCTCAGGCAGGATTCATTCAACCGCAAGCTGGCGAAGGCCTTGATCAAGCTCGCTCCTCCAGAGTTTTCCTTCGAATTCCCCGACATAGGCGGCCTGCCTTTATATAACCAGGACGACGACGCCCGCCAGGCGGATAGCGTCAAGCGGCTGAAGGCGGATATCGCGGCGGCGCAGGGGCTGATCTTCGTGACGCCGGAATACAACCGTTCCGTGCCGGGGGTCTTGAAAAACGCCATCGACCACGCTTCGCGCCCTTATGGCCAGAATGCCTGGGCGGGCAAGCCGGCGGGCGTGATCGGCATATCGATCGGCGCCATCGGCTCGGCCCTGGCGCAGCAGCACTTGCGCAACATCCTGGCTTATCTCGACGTCCCCACCATGGGACAGCCCGAGGCCTTCATCCAGGCCAAGGAAGGCCTGTTCGACGACGCCGGCGGCATCGCCGCGGGCACCAGGGACTTCCTGCAGCAATGGATGAATACCTATGTGGCATGGGTGAAGAAACACGCTCCGCAACAATAAGCGAGGCTTGGCCGGGCTTGCGCAGGCCAGAATACGCGCCGCCCTTACCCGGCCATGCGTCTAGATTTGTTCGTAGCGGTCGAAATAGCGCTCCGTCGGCGTTTCATGGTGTTCCACCTGTTCCACCCGGGCCGCCGGCGGGCCGGCGTGCAGCCATGACAGCATGCGGTCCACCTGATCGTGCGGGCCTTGCAGCAAGGTCTGGACGGAACCATCGGGCTGGTTGCGGATCCAGCCGCGTATGCCGAGCGCATGCGCCTGTCGGACCGCCGAGGCGCGAAACCCCACGCCTTGCACGCGCCCTGTGATGGTCGCGGTAATGGTCTCGTATTGCGTATCGCGATGCAGCTTTTTCATGCGGGTATTTTATGCGGATTTTCCGCCTGCGCCCACCGGCGCCGGCATCCGCCGGCCGGCCCGCCACCGCATGTCATTACACGTCACCGCAAGCCATCGCACGTCACCGCAGACCATCGCAGGCCGCCATGTCGCGGGCCCTAACGCAGCATGCCGGCCGCCGCGGTCTGATGCGTGGCCTGGTCGATCAGGATGAAAGCCCCCATGGCCGGCGAATCGGCGTAGCGATCAAAAGCCAGCACGTCGCGCGTGGTCAACGATATGCGGCCTATATCATTCATGCGCAACACGCCGTCGGAGCTCGATACTTCCCGCAGTTCATGGATGTTCCGCCTGGCGAGCACGGCATCGACCTTCGCCGAGGTCAGGCGCGTTCCTTGCTTCAACAGGTATTTGCGCGCGGGGTTCAAAGCCTGAGCGTCCAGCCAGCAGACCTCCGCCTCGAAGCGGCGGCCCAGCCTGGCCGGCGCGTCCGCATGGGTTAGGACGTCTCCGCGCGACACATCGACGTCGCGGTCCAGCAGCACGGTAACCGAATCCCCGGCCACAGCCAGATCCACTTCGGTATCGAAGGCCAGGAGTTTGGCGATTTGCGCCGCCACGCCTGAAGGTTGGATGCGGATAAGGTCGCCGGGGCGCATCGAGCCGCTGCACAGGCGGCCCGCATAGCCGCGCAAGCCGTCCGGGCCGTCGCCGCCGTGGCGCGCCACCCACTGCACGGGAAAACGCAGCGGCTGGCTGCCGCCATCCGCTGCCGGCTCCAGGCTTTCCAGCAGCTCCAATAATGGCGGCCCTTCGTACCAGGGCGTGTGCGGCGAATGCTTGACGACATTGTCGCCCCGCAAGGCGGACAATGGAAGCGCATGGAAATCGACGATGCCCAGGCGGCGGGATAATTCCGCGTAGGTCGCGCGAATGCGCTCGAAGACGCTGTGGCGCCAATCGACGAGATCCATTTTGTTCACCGCCACGACGATGTGGCGTATGCCCAGCAAATGCGCGATAGCGCTGTGCCGCCTGGTTTGCGTCAGCAATTCGCCCTCCGCCGCGCGGGTTGCATCGATCAGTATGATGGCTGCATCGGCGGTCGAAGCGCCAGTCACCATATTGCGCGTGTATTGCTCATGCCCGGGCGCGTCGGCGACGATGAACTTGCGGCGGGGCGTGGAAAAATAACGGTAGGCGACATCGATAGTGATGCCCTGCTCCCTCTCGGCCTCCAGGCCGTCGGTCAGCAGCGCGAAATCGATGCCGTCGCCCGGCACACGCTTATGCTTGGCCCGGGCGATGGCGGCGAGCTGGTCGGCGAACACGCCCTTGCTGTCGTACAGCAGGCGGCCGATCAATGTGGACTTGCCGTCATCCACCGATCCGGCGGTAATCAAGCGCAGGACGCCATCGCGGGCGCCCCGGAGAAAAGAATCGTTCACTGCGTTCATGCTTGGCTCCTGAAGGCGCGCTCGCCGGCGCCGCCATGATTTTGGATGCACCGTCCGGGCATCAGAAATAACCTTCCTTCTTGCGCCGCTCCATCGACGCCTCGGATGTCTGATCGTCCATACGGGTGGCGCCGCGCTCGGTGATATCAGCCACGGCCGTCTCCGCGATGATGGCGGCCGCGTCGGCGGCATCCGAAGCCACGGGACAAGTGCAGGAAATGTCGCCTACAGTGCGGAACCGCACTTGCAAAGTCTCGACGGTTTCGCCCTCGCGCGCGGGGGTCAGCGGTGTGACGGGAACCAGCAGCCCCGACCTGCGCACCACCCGGCGGCGATGGCTGTAGTAGATGGAAGGGAGGGCCAGGCGCTCGCGCTGTATGTATTGCCAGACATCGAGCTCGGTCCAGTTCGAAATGGGGAACACGCGCATGTGCTCTCCGGGGTGGACGCGCGTATTGAAGAGGTTCCACAATTCGGGGCGCTGCGCCTTGGGATCCCACTGGCCGAACTNNGCACCCGGGTGTTGTACAGGTTCCAGAGTTCCGGGCGCTGGAACTTCGGGTCCCACTGCCCGAAAGCATCGCGGAAGGAGAAGATGCGCTCCTTGGCCCGCGCCTTTTCCTCGTCGCGGCGCGCGCCGCCTATGCAGGCGTCGAAGCCGAATTCCTCGATGGCTTCCAGCAGCGTGATGGCTTGTGAAGCATTGCGCGAATCATCCCTGCGGCGCAGAACGACGCTGCCGCGCTCGATGGAGTCCTCGACGCTGCGGACGATCAGCGTTTCGCCCAGCTCGGCGGCGCGCGCATCCCGAAAGGCGATCACCTCATCGAAATTATGGCCGGTGTCGACATGCAGCAGCGGAAAAGGGAAACGCGCGGGCCGGAAGGCTTTTTCGGCCAGCCGCAGCAAGACCACGGAATCCTTTCCACCCGAAAACAGCAATACCGGCCTCGAGCATTCCGCCGCAAGCTCGCGCAAGATATGAATGGACTCCGACTCCAGCCAATCCAGATGGCTGCGTTCCAGGCCTTGGGCAACAATGGACATGGTTTTCCTTTTTAAATGAGAAATGCGAAACATGCGGGTTCTCAGACGTCCGCGGGGCCGTCCGGAACCGTCCGATTGCCCGCGTGCAGACCGCATTCCCTGGACTCGGACCTTTCCCACCACCAGCGCCCCGCGCGTATATCCTCGCCGGGCCGGATGGCGCGGGTACAGGGTTCGCATCCTATGGAGGGATAGCCTTGATCATGCAGCGGGTTGTACGGCACGCCCAGCGCTCGAATCAGGTTCCAGACCTCCGCCACGCTCCAGGCCGCCAGAGGGTTGTACTTATGCAAGCCGAACACGGCATCCCATTCTTCTTCCGGCAATTCGCCGCGCGTCACCGATTGCGCGCGGCGCTGTCCGGTGATCCAGGCGCTCCTTCCCGCCAAGGCGCGTTTCAGCGGTTCGACTTTGCGCAAGGCGCAACAGGCCTTGCGCAGCTCGACGCTTTCATAGAACGCGAAAGCGCCGTGTCTTTCCACATGGGCCCGCACACGGGCGCCATCAGGCTCATAGACGGCGATTTCACGCGCATAGCGATCCTTTATCGTGTCGAGCATGCCCAAGGTCTCCGCGTGCAGGCGCCCGGTGTTCAAGGTGAAAATCTGCAGCGGCAGGCCAGTGTCGAAGATGGCGTGAGTCAGCACCATGTCCTCAGCGGCCAGCGACGAGGCCAGCGCCGCGTCGGGATGGCGTTCGGCGATGGCGGCCAGGCGCGACAACAATGCATCCCAGCGAGCCGCTGTGGCGCGGGAGAGCGGTTCGCGCGCGATCATGGCCGGGCCACGCCAGGCCGGGCCGCGCCAGGCCGGGCTGCGACAGGCCCGGCCGCGAAAACGCGGGCGCGGCGCAGGTGCGCGATCAGGCTTTCGCCCTCCTTCGGCGCGAATTCGCGGTAGAAATGGGCGGATACCCGGGCTTCGAGCGTGGCGCGGGTGTCCAGGCGTTCCAGCTCAAGGTGGGCGCTGCCGCCTGCCAGGTAAGCGTGATTGAGGCGAACGGGAATACCCCGCGGCGCTGCGCCGCCACGCTCGATGTCGATGTCGTGCGGGCGAACGTAGGCCGTAGCCGGCAGGTTCTCGGCGTCGGCCAGATCGGGCGCCGGCAGAGCCAGCCCTTGCGCTTGCCAGATGCCGCGCGTCGCCCGGCCCTGCAATTGGTTGGCGTCTCCGAGAAAGCCATAGACGAAAGGCGTGGACGGATGCTCCCATACCTCCTGCGGGGTTCCCACCTGTTCGATGCGGCCGGCGTTCATCAACACCACGCGATCCGCGACTTCCAGCGCTTCTTCCTGATCATGCGTCACGAACACGCTGGCAATATTCAGGTCGTCGTGCAGCCGCCGCAGCCAGCGCCTCAGCTCTTTGCGCACTTTGGCGTCGAGCGCGCCGAAAGGCTCATCCAGGAGCAGCACCCTGGGCTCCACGGCCAGCGCCCGGGCCAGCGCAATGCGCTGGCGCTGCCCTCCGGACAGTTGCGAAGGGTAGCGCCCGGCGAGCCAGTCCAGTTGCACCAGTTCAAGCAATTCACGCACTTTGGCGCGAATCTGCGTTTTGCCGAGTCGTTCGGACCGCTGTTTCACACGCAGCCCGAAGGCCACGTTTTCGAAAACAGTCATGTGCTTGAACAAAGCATAGTGCTGGAATACGAAGCCGACCCGTCTATGCCGCACGCCCACGCTGGTGGCGTCTTCGCCGCCGAACAGCACGCTGCCGGCGTCCGCGGCCTCCAGGCCGGCAATGATACGCAGCAAAGTGGTCTTGCCGCAGCCCGACGGTCCGAGCAAGGCGACCAGTTCGCCGGTTTCGATGCGCAGGGATACGTCGTCCAGGGCCTGAAAGCCGCCGAAACGCCGCGATAGATGCTTGACTTCGATGCTCATTGTGTTTGCTCCATCAGGCCGTGGCCGTAGCGCCGGCCTTGCAGGCTTGCGGGGCCGTAGTGGTTGGGACTGCATCCTGCCGCGCCAGCCCCGCGCTGCGCCATTCCACGAGGCGCTTGATCGCAAGGGTGGCCAGCGCCAGCAAGGCCAGCAGGGACGCCACGGCGAACGCGGCCGAAAACTGGTATTCGTTGTAGAGAATCTCGACGTGCAGCGTCATGGTGTTGGTCAGGCCGCGCACTTGGCCCGACACCACCGATACGGCGCCGAATTCCCCCATTGCGCGCGCATTGCTGAGTATGGCTCCGTACACCAGCCCCCATTTGATATTGGGCAGCGTGACGCGCCGGAAGATCTGCCATCCACTGGCCCCGAGGGTCAGCGCCGCCTGTTCTTCGTCGCTGCCCTGGGCCTGCATCAGCGNNCCGTACAGCAGGCCCCATTTGATGTTGGGCAGGGTCACCCGCCAGAAGATCCGCCAGCCGCTGGCGCCCAGGGTCAGGGCGGCCTGTTCCTCTTCGCTGCCCTGGGCCTGCATCAGCGGTATGAGCTCACGCGCGATGAAGGGAAAGGTCACGAACAGGGTCGCCAGTATCACGCCCGGCACCGCGTACACGATTTTCAGATCATGCGCCTGCAGCCATGGACCGAACCAGCCTTGCGAGCCGAACAGCAGGACGAATATCAGCCCCGCCACGACGGGGGACACGGAAAAAGGCAGATCGATCAGCGTGATCAGTACTTGCTTGCCGCGAAACTGGAACTTGGTGACGGCCCATGCCATGGCCACCCCGAAAAGCAGATTCAAGGGCAGCGAAATCGCCGCAACGATCAGCGTCAGCCGGATCGCGGATCGGGCGTCCGGCTCGGTAATGGACGCCAAATACAAGACCCAGCCTTTCTTGAAGGCTTCCACGAACACCGTCGCCAGCGGCAGCAGTAGAAACAGCCCAAGGAAGCCCAGGGCAAGCAGCAGCAGGATGCAGCGCACCCAGCGCGGCTCGTTCAAGTGGGGAGGAAGGATTGCAGCGGTCATGCCCGCCCCTCGCGGCCACGCGCCTGCCAGGCTTGCAGCAGGTTGATCGCCAGCAGCAAAACAAATGACATGGCCAGCATGACTGTTGCGATCGCAGCCGCGCCGGCATAGTCATACTGCTCCAGCTTGGAGATGATCAGCAAGGGTGTAATCTCCGACACCATGGGCATATTGCCCGCGATGAAAACGACCGACCCATACTCGCCGACGGCACGCGCGAAGGCCAGCGCAAATCCCGTCAGCAAGGCGGGCAGGATGGCGGGCAGCAAGACGCGCCGGATCACCTGCCAGCGATGCGCGCCCAGGCTGGCGGCGGCTTCTTCGATCTCCCGTTCAAGGTCTTCCAGCACAGGCTGCACGGTACGCACGACAAACGGAATGCCGATGAAGATCAAGGCGACAACGATGCCCTTGGGGGTAAACGCCACCTTGAGACCCAGGCCTTGTTCAAGCAGGCTTCCCAGCCAGCCGTTCCTGGAATACAGCGCGGTAAGCGCGATGCCCGCCACGGCGGTCGGCAGGGCGAAGGGCAAATCCACCAAGGCATCCAGCACCCTCTTCCCCGGGAAGGTATAGCGAACCAGCACCCATGCCGCCAAGGCGCCGAATACCAGATTGACCAAGGCCGCAATCAGGGAGGCGCCGAACGTCAGCTGGTATGACGCCAGCACGCGCGGCGCCGTCACTGCGGCCCAGAACCCGCTCCAGCCCAGATCCGCGCTCTTGATGGGCAATGCGGCCAGCGGGATGAGCACCAACAGGCACAGATACAGCACCGAATAACCCAGAGAGAGGCCGAAACCCGGCAGGATGCCCGCACCATGGCGGCGCGGGCGCCGGCGGGTGAATGCCGCGGTTTGTTGCAGAGAAGCTGTGACCATTGCAATCCGCCTGCACTACTTGCGCGCGGGTTGATAGATCTGATCGAAGATTCCGCCGTCGCTGAAATGCGTTTTCTGGGCCTTCGCCCAACCGCCGAAAATGGCGTCATCGATCTTTACCAGTTTGACCTTGGGGAACTGGCCGGCATATTTGGCCGCGACTTCCTTATCGGTGGGACGGTAGTAGTTGCGCGCAATGATTTCCTGGGCGGCGGGCGTGTACAAAAACTCCAGGTAAGCCTGCGCGGCGGCGCGCGTACCTTTCTTGTCCACATTCTTGTCGATGAGGGCGACAGGCGGTTCCGCCAGTATGGACAGCGATGGAACGACAATATCGAATTTGTCGGGGCCCAGTTCCTTCAGCGCCAGGAAGGCTTCATTTTCCCAGGCCAGCAGCACATCGCCTACCCCGCGTTCGACAAACGTCGTCGTCGAGCCGCGCGCACCGGTGTCCAATACGGGAACGCGTTTGTACAGATCGCGAACGAATTCCTTGGCCCGCTCTTCGCTGCCGCCCTGCCGTTCCAGCGCATAGGCCCACGCCGCCAGGTAATTCCAGCGCGCGCCGCCGGACGTCTTGGGGTTGGGCGTGATGACTTCCACGCCGTCTTTGAGCAGGTCGTTCCAGTCCTTGATCTGCTTGGGATTGCCCTTGCGCACGAGGAAGACGATGGTGGATGTATAGGGCGAGCTATTGAGCGGCAAGCGGCTTTGCCAGTTTTCAGGTAGCAGGCCTTTGGCGGCGATGGCATCGATATCGTAGGCCAGCGCCAGGGTCGCCACATCGGCATCCAGGCCGTCGATCACCGAGCGCGCCTGGCGCCCCGAACCGCCATGGGACTGGCGGATGGAAAGATCGGCGCCGGCCTTGGCTTTATATTCCTTGACGAAAGCCGCATCCACTTCGCGATACAGCTCACGCGTGGGGTCATAGGAAACATTCAGCAGGATCTGCTTTTCCTGCGCATGCGCCAAGGGCCGGCCCAGTATGAATGCCGCGGCCAAAGCCGCCATCAGAACGTATAAACCCCTTTTCCGTCGCACCATTTTTCGCTCCGCGTATGTATCAACAATGGAATACAGTGTGCGGCTCGAAGCGGGGAAACGGAACGACTGATTTATTGATTACTCATTTCTTTTGATCATTATTTCCCGCGGGATTGAACATATATGGGACCGGCCCCTGGTCCCGCGAGCCGCGCGCCGCCTCGCGCATGGCGGCGCGCGGCTTATGCGTGCGCCCTTTCCTGCGCGGGCGCTTGCACGCGATGCAGGTTCAAGGCGGTGTTGATGATGCCCACGTGGCTGAATGCCTGCGGAAAGTTGCCCAGCATGCGGCGTTCATGCGGGTCGTATTGCTCGGCCAGCAGGCCGACGTCGTTGCACAGGCCGGCCAGGCGGTCGAACAGCTCGCGCGCGTCGTCGTCGCGCCCCAGCAGGACGTAGACATCGGCCAGCCAGAACGAGCAGACCAGGAAGGTGCCTTCGCCGGGCGGCAGCCCGTCCACCCCATGTTCGGTTTCGTAGCGCAGCAGCAGGCCGTCGCGCATCAATCGTTTCTCTATCGCCGCCACGGTGCCGAGCACGCGCGGGTCGTCCGGCGGCAGAAAGCCGGTCAGCGCGATATGCAGCAGGCTGGCGTCCAGGCATTTGCAGCCGTAATACTGGACGAAGCTGCCCAGCTCGGGGTCGTAGGCTTCCCGGCAGACTTCTTCATGGATCTCATCGGCGACGCGGCGGCAGTTTTCGGCGAACTCGCGCCCGTTCTCCATGGCGCCGGCCACGTTCGCTATACGGTCGAAGGCGACCCAGGCCATGACCTTGGAGTGGGTGAAGTGCTGCTGTTCGGCGCGGATTTCCCAGATGCCTTCATCGGGCTTGCGCCAGGCCTGTTCGAGAAACGGCACGATCACCTCGGCAATGGCTTCGATGCGCGGATGGCGCGGCAAGCCCCCGCGTATTGCCTGCTCCATGGCGTCCGCGACTTCGCCGTAAACGTCCAGCTGCGTTTGCTTGGCGGCAGCGTTGCCCACCCGCACGGGCTGGGATCCCTCGTAGCCGCTGAGCCATGGCAGTTCGTATTCGGGCAGATGCCGTTCCCCGCCCAGGCCGTACATGATCTGCATCTGATCGGGGTTGCCCGCGACCGAACGGGTCAGCCAGTCGCGCCAGGCGTGGGCTTCTTCGAAATAGCCCAGGCTCATGAAGGCGAGCAAGGTCATGGTGGCGTCGCGCAGCCAGCAATAGCGGTAGTCCCAATTGCGCTGGCCGCCCAATTGCTCGGGCAGCGATGTCGTGGGCGCCGCGGCGATGCCGCCGGTGGGCAGGTAAGTCAGGGCCTTGAGCGTGATGAGCGAACGCTTCACCAGGGCCGTCCAGGGCCCGACGTCCGGGCAGCGCGCCGAAAACTCATGCCAGAAATACTCGGTTTTGGCCAGAGCGGATTCCGCGTCGAACGGATCCGCCACTGGTTCGTGCGACGGCTGATGGGACAGCGTGAATACTTTGCGTTCCCCAGGGCTTACGCTGAAGCGGGCGGTGGAGTGCTTGGCGCGCGCCTTGATGGGGGTGGGAGTGTGCAGCACCAGCATGTCGGGCCCCGCGACCGCGGTCAGCGTGACCGCGTCGTAGCGCTCCACCCAGGGCACGGTCTGCCCGTAATCGAAGCGCATGACCAGATCCATGTCGAAGACCACCCGCCCTTCGACGCCCGTCACCATGCGCACCACGCTGGAATGGGTGAAGGTGGACGGCATGAAATCTATCAGCGTGGCGACGCCCTCGCTAGTCGTGAAAGTGGTTTCCAGAATCATGGTGCCGTCGTGATAGCGGCGCTTCACGTTGTGCACAGGGGCCGACGGAGCGATTTGCCAGCGGCCGTTTTCCGGCGTGCCCAGCAAGGCCGCAAAGCAGGCGGGGGCATCGAAGCGCGGGAAACACAGCCAGTCTATGGACCCTCGATTGGAAACCAGGGCCGCCGTGCGGCAATTCCCCAGCAATGCGTAGTCTTCTATCCGGCTTGCCATAGTCCTCCGATATGAATGGAACCGCCCTTGGTATGCGGCGCGGCGCCGGCGCGCCGCTGCCACGAGCACGGCTCTTGATTTAAATGCGGCTCTTGATTTAAATCATGACGCCTGGAACAAGATCTTTTAATATAAGCTAGCTGTCCCGCTTATGCCAGTCGCGTCTGGCAGGCGATACCCCTACAACATAGCCAAAGAGGTATTGATGAAAACCATATTGATTCCCGTCGACGGATCCGATGCATCGGTGCGCGCCGCAAAAGCGGCCGTCGCCGCGGCGGCTGAAATGGGCGGCGCGAAGCTGCACCTGATCACCGTGCATCCGCCCATAATCTCGGGTAATGTGAAGCGCTTCTTTTCAGCCGAGGCCTTGAACGACTATTATCAGGACGAGGGCCGCAATGCCTTGCTGCCCGCCAAAACCGCCCTGGACGAAGCGGGTGTCAGCTACGAAGAAAGCATAGAAGTGGGGCCTGTGGCGCAAACCATCGCCGACTTCGCCAAGAAGCACCAGTGCGACCACATCTTCATGGGCACGCGCGGCCTGGGCACCGTTACCGGCCTGGTCCTGGGTTCCGTCACGATCAAGGTGCTCAGCCTGGTGAATATTCCGGTCACCCTGGTCAGGTAATGACCGGACGATGACCAGATAAAATTCCGCTCCGATAATGATCGGACGGATTTCAATTTCGCAGGCCGACCTTCAATAGCTGCCCTTTTGCATGATCGGTCAGTACATAAAGGTAGCCGTCGGGGCCGACGCGCACATCGCGTATGCGCTGGTCCCGATCTTCGAGCAATCGCTCTTCCCCCACCACTTTGTCGCCATCCAGTTGCAGGCGTATCAGCGCCCGTTCCTTCAAGGCGCCTATGAACAGCGAATGCTTCCATTCGGGGAAGCGTTGGGCGTCGTAGAATGCCATGCCTGAAATCGCCGGGGACACCTTCCAGTAATAAACGGGATCTTCCATGCCGGCCGCGGACGCCCCCTTGGCTTCTGGGATGGCGAAGCCGGAATAATTGATGCCGCGGGTCGCTATGGGCCAGCCATAGTTCCTGCCCGCCTTCGGTATGTTGACTTCGTCGCCTCCGCGCGGGCCGTGCTCATGCGTCCAAAGCTCGCCCGTCCAGGGATTCAAGGCGGCCCCTTGCTGGTTGCGATGGCCGTAGGACCAGATTTCAGGCCGCGCGCCGGATCGGCCGACAAAAGGGTTGTCGTCCGGAATGCGGCCGTCGGCGTGCAGGCGGACGACCTTGCCTTGCAGCTTGTCCAGATCCTGCGCGGTCGGCCTCTGGTTGTTTTCGCCCAAAGCGATGAACAGATAGCCTTGTTTGTCGAACACCAGGCGGGAGCCGAAGTGCTCGCCCGTGGACAGCTTGGGTTCCTGGCGGAAAATGACGGTGAAATCCGCCAGCGAGCGGCCGTCTTCCGACAGCCGCCCATAACCGACGGTCGTGCCCGCCTTGCCGCTCCGCCCGCTTTCGGCATAGGACAGATACACCCGCCGGCTTTGAGCGAAATCGGGCGCCAGGGCGACGTCCAGCAAGCCGCCTTGCGATTTGGCATAGACCTTGGGCACGCCGCTTATGGGCGATTGCAGGCCCGTGTCAGGCCGCCATAGCCGCAAGGCGCCCGGCCTTTCCGTGATCAGAATGCCTTCCTTCCCCGGCAGAAAGGCGAGCGACCAGGGATGATCCAGCTCGGAGGCCAGCTCGCTGACCCGCAGCGCCCGAGTGGAGCCGGCCTGGCTGCTGTGGTTGGCGGCCGGCGCCCCGGCGACGGGCGTTCCTGCGGAAGGCGTTCCTGCGGCAGGCGTCCCTGCGGCAGGCGTCCCTGCGGCCGTCGGCGCCGCCCCGGCGGCCACCACGCTCCGCGGGGCGGCCTGCGCCTGCGCGCCGGCGGCTGCCGCCAGCAGCCATGCGGCGCCGGCCAGCAAGATGGGTTTCCAATGGCGATGATGTGTGTTGTCTGTCGGCATGGTCAACAATCCCGGTCGGGTTCTGCTTGAGGATGCTGCCAGCCGCCATGATCGGCAAGCAATTGGTCGGCTTCCTTGGGCCCCCAACTGCCGGGCGCATAAGGCAGAGCTTTCGGGTGGCGCCGCAATACCGGCTCCACCGCGGCCCAGGCCGCTTCGATGGCCTGCTCGCTGGTGAACAGCGCCCGGTCGCCGGCGATGGCGTCGGTCAGCAGGCGTTCATAAGGCATTTCCTCAAACGGGTCGGTGTCCTGCAAATAAAGCTCGCGCTGCTCGCCGACAAACTCCTTGCCCGAACGCTTGACCCTGGCGGAAAGCGCCACGGCCGAGCGCGGCGAAAGGCGGAAGCGCAGATAATTCGCCCTGCCCTTGGCCGGCTGAGAGTCGGTGAACAATTGCTGCGGCGGCGCTTTCAACTGGATCAGCACCTCCGCGGCGTCCCGAGCCAGGCATTTTCCGGAACGCAGAAACCACGGCACGCCGGACCAGCGCCATGAATCGATATACAGCCGCAGCGCGCAATAGGTTTCCACATCCGATCGCGGATCCACGTGGGCTTCCTTGCGGTAGCCGCGGTACTGCCCGCGCACCAGGTCTTCGGGCCGCAAGGGGCGCATCGCCTGGAAAACCTTGGTCTTTTCGGTGTGGACCGCCGCAAAGCCGCGGCGCGCGGGCGGTTCCATCGCCAGCAGGGCGACGATCTGGAACAGATGGTTCTGGATGACGTCCCGCAGGCAGCCCGCGCTTTCATAAAACGCACCCCGCTGGCCCACCCCGAAGGTTTCCGACAAGGTGATCTGCACGCTGTCGATGTGATCGCGATTCCAGATGGGTTCGAGAAACGAGTTTGCAAAACGGAAATACAGGATGTTCATGATCGCTTCCTTGCCCAGGAAGTGATCGATGCGGAATATCTCGTCTTCGGGGAATACCGAGCAGGCCAGCCGGTTCAGCTCTTGCGCCGAAGCCAGATCGCGGCCAAAGGGCTTCTCGACGATGACGCGCCCGTTATGGGCCAGGCCGGCGGCATCCAGATGGCGGATGACGACGCCGAACAGCGCCGGGGGAATGGCCAGGTAGTAGACCGCGCAGCGGGCCTTGCCCAGCGCCTCGCGCAGCCGGCTGAAGGTGTCCGGATCCTTGTAGTCGCCCTGGACATAGCTCACCATGCCGACGAGGCGCTCCAGCGCCTCTTTGTCTTCCACCTTGCCCGCCTGGCGCACGCTATCGTGGATGCGCTTGCGCAACTGCCGGGTAGTCAGGCGCGACGAGGCCACGCCTATGACGGGCGCTTTCAATGTGCCCGCCCGGGTCATGGCGTACAGCGCCGGAAAGATTTTTTTATGAGCCAAGTCCCCCGTCATGCCGAACAGCACCAGCGCGTCCGACGCGGTGCGCCGCGGCTCGCCGCCGGCGGGCCGGCGGTGCGCGCGGGCTGGGCGAGTTGGGCTGGCGCTCGAGCGGGCGGCGTTCACCTGGCCCTCTCTTTTTTCTGTTTTTCCGCATGGCCGCCGAACTGCTTGCGCATGGCGGACAGCACGCGGTGGCCATAGCCGCCATTGCCGCGCGATTCGAAACGCGAAAACAGCGCGGCGCTGAGCACGGGAGCGGGCACGCCCTGATCGATCGCCGCCGCCAGGGCCCAGCGCCCTTCGCCGGAATCCGAGACATGGCCGGAATAGCCATTCAATTGCGCGTCGCCTTGCAGAGCCTGGGCGGTCAGATCCAGCAGCCACGAAGAAATCACGCTGCCGCGCCGCCATAGCTCCGTGATTTCAGGAATGTCGAAATCGTACTGATAGTGTTCGGGGTGGCGCAGCGGCGAGGTTTCCGCATCGGCCTCGCGGGAGTGGCGGCCGATATCCGCCTGGTGCAGGATGTTCAAGCCTTCCGCGAGGGCGGCCATCATGCCGTATTCGATGCCATTGTGGATCATCTTGACGAAATGGCCGGCGCCATGGGGACCGCAGAGCAGATAGCCCGATTCGGCCGTGCCCGGCGATTCCCTGCCCGGCGTGCGCTGCACCGCGCCGGAGCCGGGCGCGAGCGCGGCGAATACCGGCTCCAGCCGCTGAAACACCCGGTGCTCGCCGCCTATCATCAGGCAATAGCCGCGCTCCAGGCCCGCCACGCCGCCGCTGGTGCCGACGTCCATGTAATGGATCTTGCGCGGCGCCAGGGCCGCGGCGCGGCGGATATCGTCGTGATAGGAAGAGTTACCGCCGTCGATCACCACATCGTCCTCGTCCAGCAGGGGCAGCAGGCTGTCCAGCACCTGGTCGACGACGGCGGCGGGAACCATTAGCCAGACTGCGCGCGGCCGGCTCAGGGCGCCCGCCAATGCTTCCAGGCTGGCGCAGGCGGTAGCGCCCTGCCCGGCCGCCCGCTGCAATGCTTCCGGGTGGGCGTCATAGACCGCGCAGTCTATGCCCTGCCGCAATAGCCGCTGCACCATATTGCCGCCCATGCGGCCCAAGCCCACCATTCCTATCTGCATGCTGTTTCTCCTTGAAAGCTCAAGGCGCCATCATAAAAGACGCGATGCCAAGACGGTGCGCGCCTTGGGAAATCCCTGCGGCGTCTCACGCATTGAAAAGGCGGATTCAACCGCCTTTAAACGACGAACCTAGCCATCCTTTTTGCCCATGAGCGAGGAAAGCAGGTCGACCGGTATCGGGAAGACCAAAGTGGAGCTCTTGTCGCCGGCGACCTGTGTCAGCGTCTGCAGATAGCGCAGCTGCATGGCCGACGGCTGCTCGGCCAGAATCTGCGCGGCTTCCATCAAGGCCTGGGCCGCCTGCTTTTCGCCTTCGGCATGGATGACCTTGGCGCGCCGTTCGCGCTCGGCCTCGGCCTGGCGCGCAATGGCGCGCACCATGCTTTCGTTCAGGTCTATATGCTTGATCTCGACGTTGGTGACCTTGATGCCCCAGGAATCCGTCTGGGCATCGAGGATTTGCTGCACATCCATGTTCAGCTTTTCCCGCTCGGACAGCATCTCGTCGAGNNAGCTCGTGCTTGCCCAGCACCGCCCGCAGCGTCGTCTGCGCAAGCTGGCTGGTGGCGTCCAAGTATCGCTCCACCTGGATGATGGCCTTGTCCGGAGACATGACGCGGAAATAAATGACCGCATTCACCTTCACCGACACGTTGTCGCGGGAAATGACGTCCTGGCTGGGCACATCCATGGTGACGACGCGCAGGTCGACGCGCACCATCTGCTGCACGACAGGAATCACGAAGATCAGGCCCGGCCCTTTTACGCTGGAGAACCGGCCCAATGTAAAAATGACGCCGCGCTGGTATTCGCGCAATACCTTGATCGCGTTGACCACGACCACCAGCAGCACCACGATGACGGCTGTCAAGCCGATATTGACGCTATAGAACATGTGATTCCCCTTCGATGGATTTGGCAACGGGCCGATCGGCGCGCGCCACTTGCAGCGTCAGCCCGTCCATGGCCAGCACGCGTATGGCATCGCCGGGCGCCAGCGGCTGATCGCAACGCACTTTCCAGCTTTCGCCCCGGACTTCCGCATAGGCCACGCCATTGTTGACAGCAGTCACCGTGCCCGGCAGCCCCAGCATTTCCTCGCGGCCGCTGACCACGGCCAGGCGGTGGGCGCGCGCCGCCATGCCGCCTATGAGCGCCAGCAGGATGGCGCTGCCTACCGCCAGCCCGATCAGGAACGGGATGGACAGATCGAACCCCGGAATGCCGGTATTGCTGAGAAACAGCCCGCCCAGCACGAAGGCCACGATGCCGCCCACCCCCAGCACGCCGAAGCTGGGCAGAAAGGCCTCGGCGATCATCATGGCCGTGCCCGCGGCCACCAGCCCGACCCCAGCCCAATTGACGGGCAGCATCTGGAAAGCATACAGGCCGAGCAAAAGACAGATCAAGCCCGCGACGCCCGGCAAGGCCACGCCGGGGCTGGTCAGCTCGAAAAACAAGCCATAAATGCCGACCATCATCAGCAGCAGCGCCACCTGCGGGTTGGCGATCAAGGCAAGCACGCGCGTGCGCCAATCGGGTTCCATGCGTTCTATCGTTGCATGGGCCGTGGCCAGCTCGACGCTGGCGCCGCTGTCCAGCACCACCCTCCTGCCATTCAGCTTGGTCAGCAAATCCGGAACATTGGCGGCGATCACGTCTATGACCCTCGCCTTCAGGGCCTCCTGGGCCGACATGCTGTGCGCCTGCTTCACCGCCTGTTCGGCGAAGTCCGCATTGCGCCCGCGCAATTGCGCCAGGCTGCGGATATATGCCGCGGCATCGTTGGTGGCCTTGGCCGTCAGGGTGTCCATGCCGGTATCCGGGTCCGCGTCCTTGCCTGACCCGGAAGCCGCATCCTTGCCGGTTTCTTTGCCGGTCGCCCCGCCTGAGCCCGGCCGGCCGCCGGGCGCCGCGCCGCCGATCGAAACCGGCGTGGCGGCGCCCAGATTGCTGGCGGGAGTCATGGCCGCGATATGGCTGGCGTACAGGATGAAGGTGCCGGCGCTGGCGGCGCGCGCGCCGCCCGGGCTGACAAAACCGGCCACGGGAACCGGCGAAGCCAGTATCTGCCTGATGATGCTGCGCATGGAAGTATCCAGCCCGCCCGGCGTGTCGAGTTCGATGATCGCCAGCGCCGCGCCCTGCTCCGCCGCCTGCTTGAGGCCGCGCGTGATGAAATCCGATGTGGCCGGATTGATGATGCCGTCCACTTGCAGGACGGTCACCAGCGGGATGGATCCACCCTGTTTGTCTGCGCTCCGCTTATCTGCGCTCTGCGTGGCGGCATCCCGCTTCAGCGTCACTGCGTCGGGCGCCGCCGCGCTCGAAGTCAGGCCGGAAGATGGGGCCGCGCCAGCTGCCGGAGCGGCGTTGAGCAAAAGAGGGCAAAACAAGGCCACCAGACCCAGCAGCGCGCTGAACCCCCGCCATCGTGATCGTGCTTTGCCCATATCGGCCCCCCTGCGTGCGCAAGTCCTGCCGCGGCGCCGGCCCGCCCGCATACCGCGCGGGCGCCGCAGCCCGGCAGGTCAGTATAGTCGGTTTAACTCGTCAGCCAGTATCAAGGCATGGTTGTGCTCCGTGTCCTTGGCGGCATAGACCAGCGTGATTTTCTTGCCCTGGGCGGCGTCTATCAATTCACGCATCCTGGCCTTTTGCTCGGGCGTACGCAATTCGCTCTGGTAGCTGTCACGGAATTCATCCCAATGCTCGACCTTGTGGCCGAACCATTTGCGCAGCGGCGGGCTGGGCGCCAGGTCCTTGTTCCAGCTATCGTATTTGAGTTCGTCTTTGGCGACGCCGCGCGGCCAAAGGCGGTCGACCAGCACGCGGTAGCCGTCGCCGGGCTGCGCGGGATCATAGGCGCGCTTGATCTGTACATGCCGTGCCATCTTCGCTCTCCCTCATGCGTCCGCTTCAGGCGCGCGATTGCGGGTCATGTCTATGGGCCTGATCCAGGCGTCGTACTGCTCGGCGGTGACGTAGCCCAGCGCCAGCGCCGCCTCGCGCAGCGTGCTGTGNNGGTTCAGCGCGGTGACCAGCATCAGGTTCTTTTCGAGATTTTCGGCAATGCGCTCGCGCCGGGGTTCCAGCCCCACGGCGCAGTGATCGTTGAAGGCCAGGCAGGCGTCGCTGATCAGCGCGATGCTTTCCAGCACGTTATGGACCATCACGGGCTTGTAGACGTTCAATTGGAAATTGCCCTGGCTGCCGGCGAAGGCCGTCGCCGCATCGTTGCCGTAGACCTGCACGCAGACCATGGTCATGGCTTCGCATTGCGTGGGATTGACCTTGCCGGGCATGATGGACGAGCCCGGCTCGTTATCCGGAATGGCCAGTTCGCCGATGCCGCAGCGCGGGCCGCTGGCCAGCCAGCGTATATCGTTGGCCATCTTCATCAAGGCCCCCGCCAGCGTGCGCAGCGACGCCGACAGATTGACCAGGGCGTCGTGCGCGGACAAGGCGAAAAACTTGTTCTCGGCGGACCGGAACGGCAGGCCGGTGATCTCGGCGATATGGGCCGCCGCGGTTGCACCGAAGCGGGGATGCGCATTCAGGCCGGTGCCCACCGCCGTGCCGCCGATGGCCAGGTCGTAGATGCCGGGAAGGTCCGCCTGTATGCCGTCCAGCGCGAAATCGATCTGCGCCACCCATGAACCGATTTCCTGGCCCAGCGTGATGGGCGTGGCGTCCTGTAAGTGCGTGCGCCCGGTCTTCACGACATCGGCATAGGCTTCGGCCTTTTCCGCCAGGGTGTTCCGCAACGCGCCCACCGAGGGGAAGAGGCGCGCGGCGAGCTCCCGCGCCACCGCGATATGCATGGCCGTGGGAAAGGTGTCGTTGGAAGACTGGCCGCGATTGACGTGGTCGTTCGGATGGACCGGCTTCTTGCTGCCCCGGTTGCCGCCGGCCAGTTCGATGGCGCGGTTGGAAATGACTTCGTTGGCGTTCATGTTGGACTGGGTGCCCGAGCCGGTCTGGAAGACCACCAGCGGAAACTCGTCGTTGAGCTTGCCCGCGATCACCTCGTCGGCGGCCCAGACGATCAAGTCGGCGATATCGCCCGGCAGCTCGCCCAGCTCGGCGTTGGCCAGGGCGGCCGCCTTTTTCAATATGCCCAGAGCGGAAATGATGGAAGGCCGCCATTTGTAATGTTCCACACCTATCGGAAAATTCTGTATGGAACGCTGCGTCTGCGCGCCCCAGTAGCGCGCCGCGGGGACTTCGATGTCTCCCATGGAATCCGTTTCGATGCGTTTATCCGCCATATTGAGCTCCTGTGCCGTGTTCAGGGGGGCCGCGCTGAACCCGCGCAGGACCCGCCCGTCGATACCTCAACTATACGCCTCTCGCTTGCGCCCGGCCCGCCCGCCATCGCCGGCCGGCGCGTCATGCCCTTGCCGCGTTGGCGGAGCCCGGGCGCGCGAGATTCAACAGAAGCGTTCGGACCAGGCCTTGGCCACGTCCAGCATGCGGTTGGCGAACCCCCATTCGTTGTCGAACCAGACGAACACATTGGCGAAGCCGTCGCCGTTGGTGCGCGTCTGGCTGCCGTCGATGATGGCGGAATGCGGGTTGTGATTGAAATCCACCGAGGCGTGCGGATGATTGGAATAGGCCAGCAGGCCGGGATAGCGATTGGTGGACTCTATCAATAGCGCATTGAGCTCCTGCGCCGGAATATCCCTGCCCAGNNTGGGCACGCGTATGGCCTTGGCCTGCACTTTGCCGGCAAGCTGCGGCAAAAGGCGCTCCACGCCCTGGGCCAGGCCCGTCGCCACGGGGATGATGGACTGCATGGCCGAACGCGTGCGGCGCAGATCCGAATGATGGTAGCCGTCGATCATGGGCTGGTCGTTCATCACCGAATGCAGGGTCGTCAAGAAAGCGTGATCCACGCCAAAGGCCCGATCCAGCTCGGCCAGCACAGGCACAATGGCATTGGTGGTGCAGGAAGCGTTGGAAACGATGCGCTCGGCGCCCGTCAGGCCGGCCTCGTTGATGCCGTATACGACGGTGTAGTCCACGTCCTGGGCGCTGTTGCCGGGATGGGAGACCAGCACGCGCGGGCAGCCCGCATCCAGAAAACGCTGCAGTTGTTCGCGCGAGCCGTAATGGCCCGAGCATTCGAGCAGCATGTCTATGCCCAGCTCGCCCCATCCAGCCTCTTCGGGAGTATGGGCATGGCTGATGGATATGGGCTGGCCGTTGACGATCAGTCCATCGCCCGCCTGCTCGACTTTGCCGGGAAATACACCATGCGTGGAATCGAATTGCGAGAGATAGGCCATGCTGGCCAGATCCGCCGGCTCGTTGATGGCGACGATGCGAAAAGCGTCCTTCAATGCGGATTCGTGCAAGGCCCGCAGCACACAGCGCCCTATGCGGCCATAACCATTGATTGCCAGGCGTAAAGGGGTGCTCATGCGCTTCTCGATAAAGATAAAAAAACAGGAATGCCGTAACTGTACTAAAAAATCGGGGCGCCCGGCGTAGGGGCGCCCGGCGTAGGGGCGCCCGGCGCAGGGGCACCCGGCGCAGGGGCACCCGGCGTAGGGGGGCACCGGCACCCGGCGTGGGAGAACCTGGCCCGGGAGTGTCGGGTTCAGGAACGTGCGGCGCAATGCGCTGCGCCGGGTGCGCTTGCGCTCGCACCCCTGCAGGGTCGCCCCTGCGCCGGGCGTTCGGAACGCAGGCGAAAAAAACCGGCGCGGGCGATTCAAGCCCCCGCCGGCGAGTGCAGCCGCTGAAATGGCAGCCGGCGAAATGGCAGGCGCCGCTCGCCGATCGTCCGTCGCAGCGTAACGGCCGCCGCGCGACAGCGCCGGCGGCCTTGCACCGGCGGCTTACATCGTGGGCATGACGAACTCGTTGCCTTTGCTGATGTTTTCAGGCCAGCGCTGCATGATGGACTTCTGCTTGGTATAGAAGCGCACCCCTTCTTCGCCATAGGCGTGCATGTCGCCGAACAGGCTGCGTTTCCATCCGCCGAAGCCGTGCCAGGACATGGGCACNNGATGCCGACCATGCCGACCTGGATGCGGCGCGCGAATTCGCGCGCGGTGTGCCCGTCGCTGGTGAAGCAGGACACGCCATTGCCGAACTCATGCTTGTTGATCAGGTCGACGGCCGAGCCAAGATCGGGCACATGGACGCAGGCCAATACCGGCCCGAAGATTTCTTCCTTGTAGATACGCATTTCGGGCGTGACATTGTCGAACAGCGTGCCGCCGATATAGAAACCGTTCTCGTGGCCCGCCACTTTGTGCCCGCGCCCATCCACCAGCAGGTCCGCGCCCTGCTCCACGCCGATGGCGATGTAATTCTCGATGCGCTGCAAGGCTTCTTTGGTCACCACCGGGCCCATTTCGGCGTCCAGGTTCATGCCATCCTTGATCTTCAGCGTGCGTGCTCGCTCTATAAGCGCGGGGATGATCTTCTTGCCGACATCGCCCACCAGCACCGCCACCGATATCGCCATGCAGCGTTCGCCCGCCGAACCGTAGGCCGCTCCGACCAGGGCGTCGATGGTGCGCTCGATATCCGCATCGGGCATGATGATCATGTGATTCTTGGCGCCGCCCAGCGCCTGCANNACGCGCTTGCCGAAATGCGCGCCGCGCTCGTAGATGTACTGGGCGATGGGCGTGGAGCCCACGAAGCTCAGCGCCGCCACGTCGGCATGTTCGAGCAGTGCGTCCACCACCAGCTTGTCGCCTTGCACCACGTTGAACACGCCGTCCGGCAGGCCGGCTTCCTGGAACAACCTGGCCATGAGCAGCGATGCGCTGGGGTCGCGTTCGCTGGGCTTGAGGATGAAGGTGTTGCCCGCGGCGATGGCCATGGGGAACATCCAGCACGGCACCATGCAGGGGAAGTTGAAGGGCGTGATGCCCGCCACCACGCCCAGCGGCTGGCGCATGGTCCAGTTGTCGATGCCGTTGGCGACCTGTTCGGTATAGTCGCCCTTGAGCAACTGCGGTATGCCGCAGGCGAATTCGATGATGTCTATGCCGCGCGCCACTTCGCCTTGCGCATCGGTGAACACCTTGCCGTGTTCGGCGGTGATCATGGCCGCCAAGGCGTCGGTGTTCTCGTTCATCAGTTGCAGGAATTTGTTCAGGATGCGGGCGCGCCGCACCGGCGGCGTGTCGGCCCACGCCGGCGCGGCCGCCTTGGCCGCCGCCACCGCGGCGTTCACATCTTCCAGCGTTGAAAGCACCACCTGGCGGCTGACCGCGCCGGTGGAGGGGTTGTAGACGTCCTGCTTGCGGTTGCCGCTGCTGGGCACGGCGCGCCCGCCGATAAAGTTGACGACGTCGCCGCCATCCGTATAGGGGGGCTGGGAGGCAGGCCGGCTGGCTGCGTTCTGGTCTTTCATGGGGATCTCCTGGAGGTTGAGAATAGGTTCGGACCGGACCAGTATAGGTAGCGCGCGGCGGCGCGACAAGAGCGTAGAACTGGATACATTGTTTAATTTATTAGACAATTACGCAGCAGCGAGAGTCCCTGTTGCTCGCGCCTGCTGCGCGTGCCTGCTGCGCGTGCCTGCAAATGTCGGCCGCGGGCGGCCGCCCTTCATCTTGCGCCTGCCAGTGGAGTCGCGGAGGACGGGCGCTACGCCCTTACGCCCACGCTGCGGCCGCGAAGGCCGCTACGTCCGCGCATTCGCGCAACGGCCGTATGGACCTGGCGCTCCAGCCTGCGTGTCCGCGTGGCGGGATCAGCAGTGAAGGCCGGATGGGAGGCGGTCCGGCTCCAGAGCGGTGCGGCAAAGCGGCGTGGAACGGGCACCGAACGAGGAAGATGGCATGAAGGAACAAAAAAAGGAATTGCAGTGGTCGCACATCTACTGGCTGGGCGTGCTGGCCGCGGCGGGCAGCTATACCGCGGCGGCCAAGCGGCTGGGCGTCAGCAAAGGCGCCGTCAGCCTGCGCATTGCCGAACTGGAGCAGATGTCGGGTGTGGCGCTGGTGCGGCGCACGACGCGCAGCGTCCGCCTGACCGAAGCCGGACAAGCGCTGGTGGACGGCACCCGCCAGGCTTTCAATGCCATCGAGCAAGGGTTCGACAGCATACGCGACCTGGCGGAGCTGCCACGCGGCGTGCTGCGGGTGACGGCGCCGGTGGCCCTGGGCCGGCAGAAAATCATCCCCCTGATCGGCGGCTTCCTGCGGCAGTGCCCCGATGTGCGCATTGAAATGGAACTGTCCGATCACCTGAGCTCGCTTGCTCAGGAAGGCTTCGACCTGGCTGTGCGGCACACGTCCAACGTGCCTGAAACCCATGTCGCCTGGCTGCTGCGGCCCTCCACCACGCTGTTGGTGGCCACTCCCGCCTATCTCGCCGGCCATGGCCTGCCCAAAACCCCCGCCGACCTGGCCGCGCACAACTGCCTGTACTATCTGCGCTCGGCGGCCGCGCCCGCCTGGAGCTTCGAGCCGGCCAAGCGTCCCGGCGAGCGCTTGAGCGTGGCGGTGAAAGGCAATTTCTGCGCCAACAACAGCGAAGCGCTGAGGGGCGTGGTCATGGCGGACCAGGGCATCGCCCTGCTGCCCGACTTCAGCGCCCGCGAAGACGTCGACGCGGGCCGGCTGGTCGAACTGCTGCCCGGCTGGAAGCCGGTGGGCGTATTTGGCGATGCGATCTACGCGATCCGGCCCTACAGCGCCTATGTCCCGCGGGCCGTGCGGGCGTTCGTGGACTATCTGAAGGCCGAGCTGGGCCCCGAAGCCGGCGCCGCGTCTAGAACGTGATCGAAAAGCCGCCGTCCACCACCAGGATGTGCCCGTTGACATAGGACGCCGCGGGCGAGGCCAGGAATACGGCGGCGCCGGTGATTTCATGCGGCTGGCCCCAGCGCGCCATGGGGTTGCGGCCAAGCACGATGGGGCCTTTGACCGGATCGGCGGCCAGGCTGGCATTGCTTTCCGTGGCGAAGGTACCGGGAGCGATGCCGTTGCTGGTGACGCCCCGCGCGCCGTACTCGACGGCCAGCGCCCGCACCAGGCCGGCCAGTCCCTGCTTGGCGATGGGGTAGATGGAATCCCCTGGGCGCGCGAGCTCCCCGGCAATGGAAGTCATGGTGATGAAACGCCCTTCGAGGCCGTGGGCGAGCATGCGCGCGGCGGCCAGGCGCGATAGGCTCACCGCGCTGACCAGATTGATGTTGATCAGCTCCTGGATTTCCGTGAGCGATGCTTCGGCCAGATCTTTGCGTATGCGTATGCCGACATTGTTCACCACGATGTCGGGCACGCCCGCGGCGCGGCATAGCGCATCGTACGCCGCCTCTTGCTCGTCCAGCCGGCCGATGTCGTGAACGAAGGCGTGCGCCTGATGGCCGGCCGTCCGCAGGCCGGATACGACGCGCTCCACCCGGCCGGCATCGCGCCCATTGATGATGACGCCCGCGCCATAAGCGGCATAGGCTTGGGCGATGGCCAGTCCCAGCCCCTGGGTCGAACCGGTGATCAGGGCCAGCTTGCCGCGCAGCGAAAAATCGGGGACTCGGCTGCTTTCCGTCATGGGCGCCCGCCCTCGCCCGCGGCGGCGGAAGCCCGCGCGGCCTGCCATCCGGAAAGCCATGTGCGCATGCAGTCGCCGGCGCGCTGCCGCAGATAGGCCGGCGCCTGGCGGCAAGCCTGTTCCAGGCTGATGGGGCCGGGCGCGAGGCTGAATGCGGCGGTGATGCCCGCCTGATACAAGGCTTCGTAGCCCTCGCCCAGCGAGCCCACGATGGCCAATACGGGAATGCCCTGGCGGCCGGCATAGCGCGCCACGCCGGCGGGCGTCTTGCCCAGCAAGGTCTGGGCATCCATGCGTCCTTCGCCGGTAAAGGCCAGATCGGCTCCTTGCAGGGCGTCGGCCAGCCCCGACAGTTCGGCGACGAGCTCCACCCCAGGCCTGAAACGCGCGGAAAAGCAGGTCTTGATGGCGAAGCCCAGGCCGCCGGCGGCGCCCATGCCAGGTATATTGCGTTCGTCTTTGCCGAAATGCCGCGCGCAGACATCGGCGAAATGCGCCAGCGCCGCGTCCAGCTCCGCCACCTGCTGCGGGTCGGCGCCTTTTTGCGGGCCGAAGATGGCGGACGCGCCGCGCGGCCCGCAGAGGGGGTTGTCCACGTCCACGGCGATTTCGAATTCGACCCGCTGCAGGCGCGGGTCCACGCCCTCCATGGAGATGCGGTCGAGCATTTTCAGCGCGGCGCCGCCCGCGGGCAGTTCGTGCCCGCCGCCATCCAGCAGGCGCACGCCCAGGGCCTGCAGCAGGCCGGCGCCCGCATCGTTGGTGGCGCTGCCGCCCAGGCCCAGCACGATATGGACGGCGCCCGCGTCCAGCGCCGCCTTGATCAATTGCCCGACGCCATAACTGCTGGCCTGCAGGGGCTTGCGCTCCGCCGGGGGAATTTGCTCCAGCCCCGCCGCGGCCGCCATTTCGATGAAGGCGCGGCCTTCCCCCAGCCAGCCCCAGCTCGCTTCGCAGGACTGGCCATTGGCGTCCAGCACTTGCGCCTTGCGGCGCTCGCCGCCGCTGGCCGCGAGGACGGCGTCGAGCGACCCTTCCCCGCCATCGGCCATGGGGACGCATACCGTGACGGCATCGGGCATGGCATCGCGCACGCCTTCGGCGATGGCTTTGGCCACGTCCGCTGCGCTGAGGCTTTCCTTGAATGAATCGGGAGCTATGACGACACGCATGATGAATGAGCCCTCTTTCAATTGCCGACGACGTTGCGCGGCGAGCCTCGGTGAAAAGCCTCGATGTTGTCGATGAGCTGGTCGGCCAGGCTCTGTACGGCCTCTTCGCTGGCCCAGGCGACGTGCGGGGTCAGTATGAAGTTGGGCAGCTCCAGCAATTGCACCAGCGGATGGCTGTTTTCGGGAGGTTCCGGCGTCGTGACATCGAAGCCGGCCCCGCCGATTTGCCCGGACCGCAGCGCCTGGACGAGCGCGGCCTCGTCGACCAGGCCGCCGCGCGCCGTATTGATCAGCAAGGGCTTGCGCTTCATCAAGGCGAATTCGGGCGCGCCGATCAGGTTGCGGGTGCTGTCGTTCAGGGGGCAGTGCAAAGTGATGACGTCGCTTTCAGCCAGCAATTGCTCGAACGGCGTATACAGACGGCCCTGCTTGGGCGCGCCCTTGCGCCCCGCGAAGAGTACGCGCATGCCCAGCGCCCGACCTATGCCGGCGACCGACTGGCCCAAGGCGCCCTCGCCGATAATGCCCAGCGTGGAGCCAGCAAGATCCTTGATGGGATAGTCGAAATAGCAGAATTGCTGGGCGTCGTACCAGCGCCCCGCCTTGACGGATTCGCGATACGCCACGATGCTGCGCCGCAAGGCGAAGATGAGCGCGAAGGTGTGTTCGGGCACGGTATGCACCGCATAGCCGCGTATGTTCGACACCACCACGCCTTTTTTCGCGCAGGCCTGCAAGTCCACATTATCGGTGCCCGTGGCGGCGACCGCCACCATTTTCAGGCGGCTGGCCTGTTCGATGGCTTCCTGGCGCACGGGCACTTTGTTGGTGATGACGATATCGGCGTCGGCGATGCGCTGCGCCACCTGGTCGCGGCTGGTACGCCCATGGACTTTCAGTTCGTGCTTGAATGACAAGGGGCGCAAGGTGGTTTGCGGCGAAATGGTATCGCGATCCAGGAACACGACTTGCAGCGATTCTTCTGCCATGGAATATCCTTCTTTGTGATGATGGCGGCGGCGCATTGGCGACAATCCGATATAGTAATGGGAATACTCTTTTGCTGAAACATTGCAGCCCGGGCTGCCAGATGGACACCTCTCATGCCACCCAAAAAATATGCCGTTCAGGACTTCTTCCGCAATCCGGCGCGGGGCTTCTTCCGCCTTTCGGACGACGGTTCCATGCTGGCCTTCATGGAACCCGTCAGCCTGAACGGGCAGCCGGCGCGCATGAATATTTTTGTCCAGAGCCTGCACGGCAGCACGCCGCAGGGCGAGCCGCGCAGGCTGACGGCGGAAACCGAACGCGATATCGCGCAGTTCTTCTGGAAGGGGTCCGATACCCTGATCTACGAGAAAGATTTCCATGGCGATGAGAATTTCCATGTCCTGGCAGTGGATGCCGCCAGCGGCGCACTGACCGACCTGACGCCTTTTCCCGGTGTGCGCGCCGGCATACAGGACGACCTGGAAGACGATCCGGACCACGTGCTCATCAACCACAACAAGCGCAATCCGGAAGTCTTCGACGTCTATCGGGCCAATATCCGGACGGGCGAATTGACGCTGGTGGCCGAAAACCCGGGCAATATCGTCGGCTGGCAGACGGATCATCAAGGCCGGCTGCGGCTTGCCGTAACCAGCGACGGCCTGCACACCACTCTGCTGTACCGCGACGACGAAGGCCAGGGCTTCCGGCCCATCATCACCACGGATTTCCGCAGCACCGTCAACCCGGAATTCTTCTGCTTCGACGGCCCGTCGTTCTATGCCTTGAGCAACCGCGGCCGGGACTGCCTCGCCCTGGTCGCCATAGACCCCGCCCGGCCCGATGAGGAAACGCTGGTCTTCGAGGCGCACGGCTACGACCTGGACGGCGCGGGCTATTCGCGTCTGCGCAAAGTGCTGACCGTGGCGGTCTTCCAGTCCGACAAGCCCGAATACCATTTCTTCGACGAGCTGAGCCGGCAGCGCTACGAGCGGATACGCGCCCAATTGCCTGGCTATGAGATTTCCCTGCAAAGCAACACGCGGGACGAAAACAAGTACATCGTCGCCGCCTATAACGACCGCACGCCGGGCAGCCGCTATATCTACGACGCCTTGAACAATACCCTGGACAAGCTGGCGGACATCAATCCCATACTGGCTGAAAGCGACATGGCCCCTGTGCAGGCCATCAGCTATCCATCGCGCGACGGGCTGACCATACACGGCTACCTGACCCTGCCCGTGGGCCGCCCGGCGAAGAAACTGCCCTGCATCGTCAACCCGCACGGCGGTCCCTGGGTGCGGGATGGCTGGGGCTTCAACCCGGAAGTCCAGTTCCTGGCCAACCGCGGCTATTGCGTGCTGCAGATGAATTACCGCGGTTCCACCGGCTACGGCCGCAAATTCTGGGAGGCGAGCTTCGGCCAATGGGGCTTGCGCATGCAGGACGACATCACCGACGGCGTGCAATGGCTGATAGACCAGGGCATCGCGGACCCGGCGCGCATCGCCATCTATGGCGGCAGCTACGGCGGCTATGCCACCCTTGCCGGCATCACTTACACCCCCGATCTGTACGCGGCGGCGGTGGATTATGTGGGCGTGTCCAATCTCCTGACCTTCATGAACACCATACCGCCGTATTGGAAGCCCATGCTGGCCAAGATGCACACCATGGTGGGCAATCCTGAAACCGATCTGGAGCGGCTCAAGGCCACATCGCCGGCCCTGAACGCCGACCGCATCAGGACGCCTTTGTTCATAGCCCAGGGCGCCCATGACCCGCGCGTCAACAAGGACGAGAGCGACCAGATGGTGGCCGCCTTGAAGGCGCGCGGCGTCGAGGTGGAATACATGGTCAAGGACAATGAAGGCCATGGTTTCCATAACGATGAAAACAAGTTCGAGTTCTACGAGCGCATGGAGGCCTTTCTGGCGCAGCATCTGCAGCCGGCCGAGGCGCCGTCGGACCGGGCGTGACGGCGCTTCGTGCAAGTATGGCCGGTCGCGCCTCGTCGGCCGCGCCTCGCCGGCCGCGCCTCGCTGGCGGCAGCTGGCCGGTCGCATATGGCTGACCGCAGGTCGCCAGCCCTGCCTGTCCGGCCGATCCTTGCTGACCGCAACTGGCCAGCTATGCCGTGCCGACGGGCTGCGCCGGTTGCACGGAGCGAACTGCGCCAGTCCCGACCATATCGGCTCCGGCCGCACAGTTTGGACTACACAGTCGGAGCCACACAGCTCGGGCTGTGCAGTCGGCCTGCGGCGGGCCGGCCTCCATGGATTTATGATATTGCGTCGAGTCCGGCGCGCCCCGCGGCGAAGGCCGGCCGCATTCTGGTTCTTGTCAAGGAGAGTATTCCATGAAGCTTTATTACCTTCCGGGCGCCTGCCCTCTTGCCTCGCACATCGTGCTGGAATGGATAGGCAAGCCCTATGAAACCCAGGAAGTCAGCCGCGAGGAGATCAAGCAGCCGGCCTACCTGGCGCTCAATCCGCTGGGCGCCGTGCCCGTGCTGGTGGATGGGGATTTTGTGCTGACGCAAAGCGCCGCGATACTGGAATACCTGGCTGAACTCAATCCCGAAGCGGGCCTGATGCCCGACACGCCGCGGGAGCGGGCCGAAGTGCGGCGCTGGCTGGGCCTGTGCAATGCGGACATCCACCGCACCTTCGGGAATATCTTCGGGGTGAAGGCCCTGGCCAGCACCGAACAGTTCCAGGAGGAATTGGTGGAGAAATCGGCCGCCAAGCTGATGCAATTGTTCGCCGTGGCGGATCGGCAGCTGGAAGGCAGGCAATGGCTGGCGGGCACGCGTTCGGTGGCGGATCCCTATCTGTACACCCTGTTGCGCTGGGCCAAAGCCAAGAACATCGGCCTCGGGAACATGCGCAACCTGCAGGCCTTCTACGAGCGCATGGAGGCGGACCCAGGCGTGCAGGCGGCGTTGAAGGCCCAAGGCCTGGCCTGAAGCCGCAAGCCGCTCCCGGCCGCAGCTGATGCATTTTCGGTTTGGATGCTTACACCGCTACGAGTGTTCTGTAGGCGTGATATCCAGTGGGTGCTGTGCTGGATCGGTGTACTGATTCTTCCGACGCCCCGTGCCGGAATGGATAGGTGAGGCTTGATTCTATTGACTCATACTGGAACGGATGGGGCGTTGATTGGTTCTATTGACGTGGGCTGGAACGGACGGGACACTGATTGGTTCTATTGACGCGTGCCGGGTGGCGGGGGCCGGACTTGCTCCTCGGGGCTGGCCCGGCGCCCTGCGCGGCGAGCCCGCGTCGCCTAGTTCGTCCGGCCGTTCGGCCTCCCTTCACAATCGGCTCGCTACCGCCCCGAACGTCGTCGCGTCCGGCCCCCGCCACCCGTCCCGCTGCGTTGATTTGTGTTCGGGGCGCCGCTGGGGCGGTTTGGGTGCTTGGCCTTTTTCTGTGCCGGTTGGTGCCGCTGAAATGTGTCTTGCGCCGTCCCGGCCTCGCGCGCCTGCCGCGCGGGCCGGGACATTCGGGTGATCAAGTGATAGGCAAGGCGGTTGAACTGATTTTGCAAGATGCGAAGTTTCGAGCTTTGAATTTCGAACTTTGAATTTCGAGCTTTGAGCTTCCGGTTCCGAGTTTCAGGTTCCGAGTTTCCGGTTTCGGTTCCGAATACCAATGCCTTTTAAGCCCCCAGATAGGCCTTGCGCACGTCGTCGTTGACCAGCAGGTTGGCGCCGGTATCGGCCAGCACTACCTTGCCGGTTTCCAGCACATAGCCCCGGTCGGCCACCTGCAAGGCCTTATTGGCGTTCTGTTCGACCAGGAATACGGTGACGCCCTCTTCCCGTATGGTGCGGATGATGTCGAAGATCTGCGCAATGATGAGCGGCGCCAGCCCCAGGGTGGGTTCGTCCAGCAGCAGCAGCCTGGGCTTGGTCATCAGGGCGCGGCCGATGGCGAGCATTTGCTGTTCGCCGCCCGACATGGTGCCGGCGCGCTGGTTGGCGCGCTCTTTCAGGCGCGGGAACAGTCCGAAGACGTGTTCCAGGCTTTCCTCGGTCTGGCGCCGGTCGAGGAAAAAGCCGCCCATGTTGAGGTTTTCGGACACCGTCAGGTCGGGAAACACGCGCCGTCCCTCGGGGGAAATGGCGATGCCGCGCTGCATGACCGTGTGCGTGGGCAGGTGGGTGATGTCCTCGCCGAGGAAATGGATGCTGCCCGAGCGCGCCCGGGGGTTGCCGCAGACGGTCATCAGCAAGGTGGTCTTGCCCGCGCCGTTGGCGCCGATCAGGGTCACGATCTCGCCCTGGTTCACCTCGACCGAGACGCCGTTGAGCGCCTGGATGGCGCCGTAGAAGGTGTTGACGTTTTCAAGCTTGAGCACGGTTCATTCCCCGAGATAGGCTTTGATGACGCGGGGATCCGTGCGGACCTCCTCGGGCAGGCCGGTGGTGATGGGCTTGCCGTGTTCCATGACCAGGATGCGGTCCGACACCCCCATGACCAGGCTCATGTCGTGCTCGATCAGCAGGACGGCCACGCCGAACTCGCGGCGCAGCTGGTCGATGAGGGCTTGCAGATCGCGCTTTTCCTGGGGATTGAGGCCGGCGGCCGGCTCGTCGAGCATGAGCAGGCGCGGCTTGGTGATCATGCAGCGCGCGATCTCGAGGCGGCGCTGGTGGCCGTAGGCCAGGGTGCCGGCCTCGCGGTTGGCGTACTGGCGGATGTCCATGAAATCCAGCCATTCCGCCGCGCGGCGCTTGGCCTCGGACTCGGATTTACGGAAGGACGGCGCCTTGAACAGCCCGCGCACCAGGCCGGTCTGCATCTGGGTGTGCTGGGCCACCAGCAGGTTTTCCAGCACGGTGAGGTTCTTGAACAGGCGCACGTTCTGAAAGGTGCGCACCAGGCCATGGCGCGCCACCTTGTGGCTGGGCTGGCCCGTGATGGGCTGGCCGTCCATCAGGATGTCGCCGGTGGTGGGCTTGTAG
>DJWC01000079.1 GCA_002441445.1 Pusillimonas sp. UBA6240 | reverse complement strand
AGCCACGAGGAGCAAGTCCGGCCCCGCCTCCCGTCCCGCGCCAGAAGAACAAAGCAACGCCACAAACCACCCGGCACGCGTCAGAAAAATTAGGTCAGTGCTACGAACACCGACACCAGTCAGAAGAACAAAGTAACACCACACATCGCCCGGCACGCGCGAAAAGAATGACAGCGCCACGAACACTTGTGCGAGTCAGAATAAATAAGGCAGCGCTGGGACGCGGTGATCAATCGTTTGGGCCTGACCCCTGGACTAAATGCCAAAAGCAAAGCATATGACGGTGAAGCAGCCACAGCCGGCCGTATGCTGCGATGCTATACCGTTGTTACGCTATGACGCCGACGCGCTAACCCTTAAACACGCGAACTAAACACTGCCCGCGTAGCCCGCCTGGCGCCAGGCCTCGTAGACCGTAACGGCCACGGCGTTCGACAGGTTCAGGCTGCGCTGCCGCGGTCGCATCGGCAGGCGCACGCGCTGGCCGGCGGGGAACAAGGTCATTTGCTCCTCCGTCAAGCCGGCCGTTTCGCGGCCGAACACAAAGACATCGCCGGGTAGCAAAGGCACATCGCCTATCAGCCTGGCCCCTTTCGTCGTCAAGGCGAAGCGCCGCGACGGATCGCCTCCGATACTATCCAGCGCCCCCTGCAGCGTGTCATGCACACGCAAGTTGGCCCATTCGTGATAGTCCAGCCCCGCGCGCTTCAGCTTCTTGTCCTCCAGCTCAAATCCCAGGGGCCGCACCAGATGCAGACCAGCCCCCGTATTCGCCGCCAAACGTATGACGTTGCCGGTATTGGGGGGAATTTCGGGGGAAACGAGGACGATGTGGAACATGGCCAAAATAGCCATTGTAGCCACTGGCGTTGAATGCCGGCACGTGCACGGAGGGACACGAGCCCGCACTTTGGTCGCCACCCGAAAAACGGATCGCTGGTTTTTCGTATTCGGTTTCGAGAAGAATGAAAAACCCAATATTCATCCGCCGAGCTGGAAGCGTTGCAGACATTGGCGAATGAATTGCTGGCTTTGACAAGCCAGCAATTGGACGGCGCTGTGGAAGACGGCGCCTTACAGGAGATGGACTCATGACAACCAAAGCCAAAAGCCGGATCCTGGATGCGGTGCACGAGACCGCCACGGACCTGCATCGCCTGGGGTTCATCGACAGGCGCAAACAGCAGAAGCTGGACATTCTGTGCCTTGAGCCTATTCCACCTTATGATAGCGCCCGCATCCGCGCGCTGCGCGAACACCTCAAGCTGAGCCAGACCGTGCTTGCGTCGCTGCTCAATACCAGCCCATCCACCGTCCGTAAATGGGAAATCGGCGAAAAACACCCTAGCGGCCCTTCGCTCAAGCTGCTCGATCTGCTGGAACGTAAAGGGCTGGAAGCCGTATTGTGAATCCACCATCGCTATAGCGTTTCATCGGTGGGCGCTGTAAGGCGTGCGGGCGAGGACCAGGCCTGTTACTGTCGCCGCGCCGGCTTCTTTCAGAGCGGCGGCCATGCCGTGCAGGGTGCTGCCGGTGGTCAATACGTCGTCCACCACCGCTACCTTTGCGCCCTGCAGCGGCTGCGGGCAATGGTATAGGGCATGCACGCTGCGCAGGCGGTCGGCGCGGGACAAATGCGCCTGGCGGCGGCCTTCGCGGCGCCGCAACACCAGGCCGGGCCGGTATTCCAGTTGCAGCCGTCGGGCCAGCGCGCGGGCGACTTCGGCCGCGGGGTTGAAGCCGCGCTGCAGCACGGCGGCGCGGCTGGAAGGCACCGGCAGCAGCAGCGTATCGTCCGGCAAGGGCGGCTCGGCGGCGCGCACCGCGGCATGCAGCAAACCGGCCAGCATCCCCGCGCTGGCGTAGCGGCGCCCCGCTTTCAAGTGGTGGATCAACACATCGCCCGGGTAGGCGTAATCGAAGGCGGCAATGACGCGTTCGAATGCGGGCGGACGCAGGCTGCAATCCGGGCATACGGCCAGCCCGCCCAGGGCCAGGCCGCATCGCCCGCAACGCGCCCCGCCATGCCGCATGCTATAGGTGACGCTGCCCTGGCAGGGCGGGCATAGCGCGCCGCCCCGCGCACGCCCGCCGCACAGGCCGCAATCGGAAGAGATATGGCGCAACAGGCTGGCACACGCCTCGTATATGCCGCCCATCTTATATACGCCTCTTTTCAAGGCTGTGTCCCGGACCGAAGTCATGCATGTTTCCTATCGCGATGACGGCCCCGCCAGGCGTGCTGGCGCTCGCCGCATACCTTGCGCACGCCGTACAGGCGCTTGCCGTACGCCTCGTACAAGGCGGGACGACTCTTGGCCGTGGATGGGTCTGGGTTCGCGCGTTGCATATAGATGGGCCATAATAGGGGTTTCGGAATCGCCGGGCTCGCAGCTCATGCCTTACCTTCATCTTAGGCAAACCATCCGGCGCGCGCCATACATTCCTGGATAGCAATGTCTCAGCCGCCCAGCCTGCGCATCAGCGCGGCCCACGTCAACAAGCAGTTTTCGCGCCGCAGCCCCCTGGATGCCGCCCAATTCCTGTATGGGGAAATCGCCCAGCGCATGCTGCAGCGCCTCAGCTATATACGCATCGCGCCCGTCGCCGCGCTGGATGCCGGCTGCGGCGCGGGGCACGCGCTGGAGCCGCTGCGTTCGCGCTACCCCGACCTGCATTACACCGGGCTGGATGCCTGCGCGCGCCTGCTGGATGTCGCCCGCGAACGTTATGTCTCCAAGCCGGGTTTCTGGCAGAAGCTGCGCAACCGGCCCACTCCGCCCGCGCAGTTCATCCAGGCGGACCTGGCCGACTCAGGCTTGCCGCCCGAAAGCCAGGATCTGGTCTGGTCGAATATGGCGCTGCACTGGCATCCGGAACCCCATCGCGCCTTGAGCGAGTGGCGCCGCATCCTCAAGCCGGGGGCGTTGGTGATGTTCTCTTGCCTGGGCCCCGGTTCGCTGGCGGAACTGCGCAGCGCGGTCGCCGAGGCGGGCCTGCAAACAGCCACCCCCGAATTCGTCGATATGCATGACTTCGGCGACCTGCTGATCCAGCGCGGGTTCGCCGACCCCGTGATGGATCAGGAAATTCTGACGCTCACCTATCGCAGCGCGGACAAGCTGCTGGACGACATGCGCATCCTGGGCGGCAACCCCAGCCTGGACCGCAAGCCCGGGCTGTCGGGCAGGCAATGGCGCCAGCGCCTGGCCGATGCGCTGGAAGCGCGCCGCCATATCGACGGCACCATACACCTGAGCCTGGAAGTGGCCTACGGTCATGCCTGGCGCACAGCGGCGCATCGCGGCATGGCGGGCGAAACCCGCATATCGGCCAGCGCCATCGGCAGGCCCACCGTCAGGCCGCGCAAACCGGATGAATGACTTCACGCTGAAACAGGCCGATCGGTGATGGGCGATCGGCGCCGGTCCGATCGAAAGGATCGATTGATGAAGAATCAATCGACCAGGGACCGATCGATGAGCGCCCAATCGGCGAGGAATCAATCGATGATGAATCGATCGATGATGAATCGATCGGTAATGAATCGATCAGCGCGTGCCGAAGCTGGTCCGGCCGAAGACGGCGTTTTTGCCGGACGGCAGTGATCGCCAATATTGCGGCGGGCCATCCACCTGCCCGCCCAGTTCGGCGGCCGCGTGCCAGGCCCAGCGTGGGTTGTACAGGAAGGCGCGCGCCAGCGCGACCATATCGGCCCGTCCTTCGGCCACGATGGCCTCGGCCTGGCGGGCTTCAGTGATCAAGCCCACCGCCATGACGGGCATGCCGATTTCCCGCTTCGCCGCTTCAGCCAAAGGCACTTGATAGCCCGGCCCCAGCGGGATCTGCTGCTTGGGCGATATCCCGCCGCTGGACACGTCCAGCCAGGCCGCTCCCGCCGCCTGCAAGGCCTTGCCCAGGCTTATCGTTTGATCCAGCGTCCAGCTGGGCTCGCCGTCCATCCAGTCGGTGGCCGACACGCGCACCCCCACCGGCACGGACGCCGGCACCGCCGCGCGCACGGCCTGGAAGACTTCCATGGGAAAGCGCATGCGGTTTTCCAGGCTGCCGCCGTACTCGTCGCTGCGCCGGTTGGCGATGGGCGACAGGAATTGATGCAAGAGATAGCCATGCGCGCCATGCAGCTCGATCGCGTCGAAACCCAGGCGCACGGCGCGCCGCGCCGAGGCGACGAAATCAGCCTTGATGCGTTCGATATCGGCCGCGGTCATGGCGCGGGGCGCGGGCTCGCCTTCTTTTTGCGCAACGGCCGACGGCGCCAGGGGCTGCCAGCCGCCTTGATCGACCGTAATCAACTGGCCGCCCTGCCAGGGCACCGCGCTGGACGCTTTGCGCCCCGCATGGCCCAGCTGTATGGCCAGTTTCACGGGCGAGGTGGCGCGGATGGCGCTCAGCACTTTGCGCAACGCTTCTTCGTTGTCGTCATTCCACAAGCCCAGGCAGCCGTGGGTGATGCGGCCCTCTGGGCTGACAGCCGTGGCTTCCACGCAAAGCAGGCCCATGCCGCCCAGCGCCAGGCTGCCAAGGTGGACCACATGCCAAGCGGTGGCGCTGCCATCGACGGCGGAATACTGGCACATGGGGGATACGATGATGCGATTGGGCAGCGTCAGGCCGCCCAGGGTGATGGGTTCGAAAAGCCGGGACATGCTTGCTCCGTTCAACTGGTGTTCTTCTTGCGGGACGAATCGATGCCCAGCTGCTTCAGTTTGCGATATAAGTGGGTGCGTTCCAGGCCGGTTTTTTCAGACACCCGCGTCATGCTGTGATTTTCGCGGCCCAGATGGTATTCGAAATAGATGCGCTCGAATTCGTCGCGCGCATCGCGCAGCGGCTGATCCAGCGAAATGCCGCCCAGCAGTGAATGATTCAATTCGCCGGGCGGCTCGGCCATGGCGGGCATGGGGGTGGTGGTCAGGGGCGCGGGCTCGGCGGGGTCGGAACGGCGTTCGGGCAGCCTGGCCGCGGCTACCAGCGCCGGCGTGACCACCGGCCTGGCCAGCCCCGCCGCAATGGTTTTCAACAGCTTCTGCAGCGTGATCGGCTTTTCAAGAAAGTCCACCGCCCCGATGCGCGTGGCTTCCACCGCGGTATCGACGGTGGCGTGCCCGCTCATCATGATGACGGGCATGTCCAGCAGGCCCTGCGAGCTCCATTCCTTCAGCAGGCTTACGCCGTCGGTATCGGGCATCCAGATATCGAGCAAAACGAGATCAGGGCGCGCCCGCAGCCGTGATGCGCGCGCCTGCGCCGCATTTTCCGCGAGTTCCACCGTGTGCCCTTCGTCGTAAAGGATTTCGGACAAAAGCTCACGGATACCAATTTCGTCGTCAACAACCAGGATTCTGGCCATAAAGCGTCACCTATCTTTTTCCCGCATTATCGTTCCCTTGCGTAGCTACGTCCAGCGCAGGCTGGGCGTCGGCAAGGCGCGTCCAGAGGATGGAAATGCGTGCCCCCCCCTCGCGGCGGTTGGAAATGTCGATACGACCGCCGTGTTCTTCGATAATCTTTTTTACTATAGCAAGTCCCAAGCCCGTCCCGCTCGCCTTGGTCGTGACATAAGGCTCGAACACGCGTGTCAATACTTGCGGGGCGAAGCCCGGACCATTATCCGACACCGTGAGCCTGACCGCCAAACGCCCTTCTTCGTCGGCGCTGGAATGCATGGTTTTCGTCTGCACATAAATGCAGGCCGCGGACAGCGGCTGGTCTTGAGTGGCCGCATCGCGCGCATTGGCGAGCAGATTATGGATCACTTGCCGCAATTGGGTGGGATCGCCCTGGATGACGGGCAGGCCGGCTTCCAGATTCACGTCGATGCGGATGCTGCCGCCGTCGTCACGCACCGCCCCCACGGCGGGATCCCAGCCGTACAACGCCAGCACATCGGCGATCAGGGCATTGAGGTCGACGTCCTGCATCTGCGCCGGCGGCGTGCGGGCGTATTCGCGGAAGTCGTCGACCATCTTCTTCAATGATGCCACCTGGTTCACGATGGTGTTCGTGGAGCGCATCAGCATGGCCGCGTCCGCCTCGTCAAGGCGATCGGCCAGCTTCATGGCCAGTCGTTCGGCGGAGAGCTGGATGGGCGTAAGGGGGTTCTTGATTTCATGCGCCAGCCTGCGCGCCACTTCGCCCCAGGCCACGGTGCGGTTGGCCGATATGACTTCGCTGATGTCGTCGAACACCACCAGATAGCCATTGCCGCGGCCGTCCACGCTCAGATGCGTGCCGCGCGCCAGCACCGTGATGACATGCTTTTTCTTTTCGTTGTCGCTGGCCGCTTCCAGTTCGAGCTCGAATTGCTGCTGCCAATAGAGGCGCTCCGAACCCACGGCGGCATGGGCCGAAAAAGCCTGGCGTATCAATTGCGAAAAGGCGAAGGCGCCGTCCGCCGTTTCCAGCGGCCGGCCCTTGACCGAACGCAGGTCCACGCGCAGTATGCTTTGCGCCCCCTGGTTGAACATCGTCACCCGGAACATCTCGTCGAATACCAGCACCCCCGACGACAAATGGCTGAGCACGGATTCCAGATAGACATTCGAACGTTCCAGCTGCAGGCGGTTGTTTTCCACCATGTGGCGGGCTTCATCCAATTGCCGGGTCATGGCGTTGAACGAACGCGTCAATTGGCCCACCTCGTCTTTTTCGGGCGGTTCGGGCAGCGGCCGATAGTCCCCCACCCCCACCGCCTGCGTGCCGGCGGCCAGGGTCAGCAAGGGCCTGACCAGGCGCCTGGACACCGCCAGCGCCGCCACCACGGCGGCGAACACCGCCAGGATCAAGGCCAGTGTCAGCGTGATGCCGTACAGCTTGCGCAGCCCCAGCCGCGACAAGGCCAGTTCCTGGTAGTCGCGGAAGCCTTGCTGCACCTGGTTGGCGTTGCGCGCGATCTGCTCCGGCACGGGCTCGATCACTTGCAGCCAGCGCGTGTCGGGCGCCATGCCCAGCGCCGAACTGAGGCGGTCCATGCTGCTATTGATGGGCACCACCACCCGCAAATGCAGGCCGTGGCCGGCCTGCTCTTCGCCTTGCGCCGCGGCTGGTTCGTCCGCCTCGGCCGCCGAATAGCCGCGAGACACCCGAAGCTGGTTGATGACGCTGGAGGGCGGCGGATCGGGCAGCAGCTTCCCATAGGCCGACGAAGAAAAAGCCACCAGGCGGTTATTTCCGGTGAACACCAGGGCTTCCGAGACGCCGCTGGTCTCGCGCAAGCGAGTGATGGTCAGCGCCATATCGGCATCGCTGGCGCCGCTGAGCTTGGCCGCCATCTCGCGTGCGCGGGCGCCCAGATCGCCCAGCTGCGAGTCCAGCGCCGCGCGCCCCAGATTCAGGCCGGCCTCCAGCGCGCTGTCCACGCGCACATTGAACCAGGACTCGATGGAGCGCGACATGAACTGCACCGACAGCAGGTAGATCAGCGCGCCCGGCAGCACGCCTATCAGCGTGAAATACAGCGCGAAGCGCGCGGTCAGGCGCGCGCCGAACTGCCGGCGGCGGATCTGCCGCAGCAAGCGCGCCGACAGCACCACCACCCAGGAAACCAGCGCGACCGCCAGTACGCCGTTGAGCACCAGCAAGGTGTCGTACTGCTGGGCGTAGCGCGACGCATTGCCCGTGGACCAGACCAGCAGGGCCAGCAAGGCCAGGGCGCTGCAGGCGGCGACGGCCAGCGCCCCGCGCAAGCCCCATTTGATCAGGGCCGGGGCTCGGCGATTGAGATCGAAAAAGTGAAATTTTTCCATGGAGTAGCAAGAGACCACGCACTGCTGTTATAGGCATCCACCTGGAAAGGACGGGCCAATAGCGACGTATCCAGCCTGACGCGGATGCGGCCATGATACGTGACGTCGTGCTCGAGATCCTTGACGTCCGCCACGGCCCAGCCGCGTATATTGCGCAGGACCGACAAGGCGTCGTCCAGCGAGGATTCCGGCAGCGAGAGCTCGCCCGTGCCGACGCGCCACTGGCGCGTCAAAGCGTTGTAGACGATGCGCCAGGTCATTTGATCCTTCACGACCGTTTTGTCGAACCACCACCAGCGCTTGGAGACGATTTCCACGTCCGCCGTGAAGTAGATGGGAACGCCTTTTTCGGCGGCATTGCGCAGGTCGCCCGACACCACGATATCGACGTCGGCATCCACATACAGGCGGCCGTCATGGACCACGGGATCGACCTGCAGCACGCGCGCGCCTTCATTCGGCACATCGGCGTCGGTGGCTTGGGCCGTCATGAAAACGCACAACAGAAGCGTAAGCAGCAGTCGCAACATCATTAATCACCAATACACACGGCCAGGGCCGCCAGGCTGCGCCCTTTGGAACCGGCCCCCATCGCCGGCCGGAGCCTGCGACGTCCCGGTCCGGCTCCGGTCCTGGAGAGCGGGGCCGGCGCTTGAGGCCATGGTCGACATCGGGCAAGGCTCCATTTTTGTATCACTCACCCTTTCTTGGCAAACAAGGCGTAGAAAAAACCGTCATGGCTGCCCATGCCGTCCGGCAAAGGCAACATCTGGCCCGGAGCGGGCAGGCGCAGCGCATCGGCATGGCGGCTGCAAAACCCCTGCGCCTGCTGCTCGCCTTCCTGCGGGAAAATGGAGCACGTCGCATAAAGCAGATGGCCGCCCGGCTTGAGCACGCCCCAAAGCGCATCGGCGATGCGCCGCTGCAAAGCCGCCGTCTTGCCAAGATCGGCATCGCGCCGCAGCCAGCGTATGTCCGGATGCCGCCGTACCACGCCCGAGCCTGTGCAGGGCACATCGGCCAGCACCGCATCGAAGCCGCGCCCATCCCACCACGCCTCAGGATCGGCCGCGTCGGCGCAAGCCAGTGTGACCGATGGGCCGTCCAGGCCCAGCCGCCGCAGATTCTGTCCGATGCGCTCCAGCCTGGCGGCGTCGTTGTCCAGCGCCACCAGCTCGACATCGGCGCGCTCCAGGATATGCGCCGTCTTCCCGCCCGGCGCCGCGCAGGCATCCAGCACGCGCATGCCCGGCGCCAGAGGCAGCAACATGGCCGCCTGCTGGGCGGCGGCGTCCTGCACCGACCACCAGCCCTGTTCGAACCCGGGGATTTCCTGGACGGGACGGGGATGGAGCAGCGTTATCGCCTCGCCGCCCACATGCGCGGCCGGCATGCCGGCCGCTTCGAGTTCGCGCAACATGCCATCGACGGACGAGCGGCGGATATTGACCCGCAGCGTCATGGGGCCCGGCACATCGGCGGCGGCCAGTATCGCCCGCCATTGCCCGGGATAGGCCTGGCGCAGGCGCTCTATCCACCATTGCGGGTGGTTGTGGAGCGCTACCGGGTCTTCCCGGAGCTGCGCTAAAATAGCGCTTCTTTCACGTATGTACCCTCTTAGCGTCGCATTCAGCAGCGCTTTATAGCTGCGCATTCGCGGTACGCCGCTTGCGGCCCGCACGGCCTGGTCCACGACGGTATGCACGGCATAGACCGGGGTGTGGCGCAGTTCCGGTCCGCCGGCATCGGCGTCGGCATGTTCGATGGCGGCGTCCAGCAAGGCCAGGGAAACCAGCAGCAGGGCGTCGAACAAAGGGTTGGGCGGCGTACGCCGGACCATGATCCCCCTGATCGCGCGCACCAAGCCAAGGCGGCGCATGACGTGGAACGAAACCGCCTGCGCCGACGCCCGCAAGGCGGGTGGTGTCGCCGCCAGGCTGTCCGACAGGGACTTGCCCGCCGATACCGCCTGCACATTGTGTGCGCTGGCCAGCATGGTATCGGACAAGGCGATGTTGCGAGTGGGCTTGGAGGTATCGGGCACGTTATTGAAAAACCAGGGCGTGTTCTCTTTGATCGGACTTTATCATCAATTCGCACTTCAACCGCGCGCCGGCTCCCGCCGCCCCGAAATTCTTTTTTTAACGAGCCTGCGGCTCAAAGGTTAACCATGAGTTCCCCAAAAGTCGGCTTCGTCAGCCTGGGATGTCCGAAGGCGCTGGTCGATTCCGAGCGCATACTGACCCAGCTGCGCACCGAAGGCTATGCCATCACGCCGGACTATGACAACGCCGATGTCGTCGTCGTCAATACCTGCGGCTTCATCGACAGCGCCAAGGCCGAATCGCTGGACGCNNCGAGAACGGCAAGGTCATCGTCACGGGATGCCTGGGCGTGGAAGAATCGATGATCCGCGATGTCCACCCCGCGGTGCTGGCGGTGACCGGCCCCCAGCAATACGAGCAGGTCGTGCGCGCCGTGCACGAGGCCGCGCCGCCCAATCTCAGCCACGACCCTTATGTGGACCTGGTGCCGCCGCAAGGCATCAAGCTGACGCCGCGCCACTATGCCTACCTGAAGATATCCGAAGGCTGCAATCACCGCTGCAGCTTCTGTATCATCCCCGCCATGCGCGGCGACCTGGTCAGCCGCCCCATCGGCGACGTGATGGGCGAGGCCGAGCGCCTGGTCAATGCCGGCGTCAAAGAGCTGCTGGTCATTTCGCAGGACACCAGCGCCTACGGCGT
>DJWC01000005.1 GCA_002441445.1 Pusillimonas sp. UBA6240 | reverse complement strand
GCCAACGACTGCGCCGCTGGAACGGTATACACGGACCTTGTTGCCGTCCACCACTTTGACCCCGACGCGATCGGCCTTGCCGGTTTCGGGATTGAAAAGCGCCACATTGGAGATGTGGATGGGCATGGTCTTGTCGACGATGCCGCCTTGCGTGCCGGCCATGGGATTGGCCTTGACGTGCTTCTTGACCACGTTGATGCCTTCGACCAGCACGTGGTCGGCATCGACGCGCTGGAGCACGGTGCCGCGGCGTTTTTTGTCGCGACCGGTCAATACGATGACCTCGTCGCCTTTACGGATTTTTTCCATTCTGGGCTCCTTACAGCACTTCCGGAGCCANNGGGACACGATCTTCATGAACTTTTCCGTGCGCAGTTCGCGCGTGACGGGTCCGAAGATACGGGTGCCGATGGGTTCCAGCTTGGCATTGAGCAATACGGCGGCATTGCCGCCGAACTTGATCAGCGAGCCGTCTTTACGGCGCACGCCCTTGGCGGTGCGCACGACGACCGCGTTGTAAATTTCGCCTTTCTTGACGCGCCCGCGCGGGGCCGCATCCTTGACACTTACCTTGATAATGTCACCGATAGCGGCATAACGGCGCTTGGAGCCGCCCAGCACTTTGATGCACATGATGGAACGTGCACCCGTGTTGTCGGCCACGTCCAGCGTGGTCTGCATTTGGATCATGATTTTTCCTGTTCCAACTTAACGGCGCTGCGCAACCACGATGGTTGCATCGCACAGCCAGTTTTGGTCCCGTCAGTTTTGCTTATCGACCCGGCCCGAAAGCCAGGCCAGGCAAAGCCTGGGTTGAAATCTTGCTAAAAACTCGCTTTGGTACTACTGCAATTGCCTGTGCCGGCGCGCTGGGCTCCTAGCCACTAATAGGCAATTTGGAGATCATAGCGTGTTTTGCAGCGGAGTGCAAGCCCCGTTCACGATGGGCGCGCGCGGCGGGGCCCGCAACAGCGCCCCCCTTCGCAACACCGGCTGCTGCTACTTGAAGTCGGCATAGGGCGTCAGCGCCGCGGGACGGAAGTTCAGGTCGCCCTGCCAGGGTTCGAAAGTGTAGCGCAAATAAAGCATGAAGCGGCTGGGGGCGTAATCCTTGCTGTGCTGGATGTCGAAACCGCCGCCGACGACCCAGTGGCTGTCCAGGCGCCGCTCGGCCAGCCCGCGCAGGCTGTAGCCCACGCCCCCGCCCGATGAGCCCGGCACGGCATTGGCGGCATAGAGCGCGCTGTTGGGCACCCCGAGATTGTTCATGTCCCGCATCGGCCCGGCGACCAGCTCCTGTAGCGGATAATAATTAGTGTCGCCCACACGCGACACCGACTTGGATACCGAACCTTCCAGCACGAAGGACCAGTCCGCGCTGCGGCGGGCATAGCTGATCGGCAGCGAAACGGAACTGTAGCGCCGCGGACTGTAGTACCCGCCGTGGCCCAATGTGTATTCGCCCAGGTCTTTCTGATAGCGCCAATGCATGACATTGACGCCGACCGTCAGGCTTTCATTCGGGCGATTGATCAGGCGCCGGTAATAGCCGCCCATGAACCGCGTGCGCTGGTTGTCGGCGACATTCTTTCCTGTCAGGCGATGGTGGCTCAGGTCGGCCCACACCCCATCGGCTTCGCCCTGGTCCCAGCTCAGGCCCAGGCTCGCGCCGCTGGCCACCACCCCTCCCCAGACGATACCCGTGCGCGGATCTTGCGTGCCGGCATAGGAAAGCAGCGAATTCGACATGGGCCGGCGCGATGCCGTCAAGCTCCAGCCCACGGACCGGATATCGCCGCGATACGTGATGCCGCCCGTCCAATTGCTGACCGGAAAACCCTGAGGGGTACGGCCCACATCGAAGGCCAGCTTTTCCCCTTGCCAGCCCAGCGCGAAGCCCGTGCCCCGGGCCTTTTGGCTCAGGCCGTCCTGGCAGCCGGGCAAGGACTGCATGTTGCCCTGGACGTCCCTGGCTTCGAACACGCAGGTACCGAACAGTTCGTAGTGCCGGCCCGTCTCGTCGGTGTCGAAGCTGCCCGCGTTCAGGCTCACGTGTTCCCCGCGGATGAAGGCCTTGCCCCCCAGCAGCGGATGATCGAACTGCATGATGCTGGTATTGGCCGCCAGGCGGGAAAGCCCCGGCGTGCCGTCGTTGCGGCCCCAGAAATCGTTGCTCAGCGTCAGGGTCGGGTTTTCGCGCTGATACAAAGACTGAGCGTCGCTGCGCAGGCTGCGCTGCAGCCAGTCGTCCCCTTCCCGGGTCCGCATCGCGCGGGTAAAGGCGACGTCGTCCCGCTTCCCGGCCGCGGCGCGCGGCGGCAGCATGCCGGCATCGCGCATGCCCCGCTCATAGAGGTTCAGCGCCGTCTGCGGATCGTCGCCCGCGGCGGCGCGCGCATAATCCCTGAAGAGCAAGGGCTCGGGGCCCTGGGCGTCGGCCGCGGCCTCGCGCAAGATGGAGCGCCGGCGCGCCGGGTCGCCCGCATGAGCCCATAAGGCCGCGAGCCTGCGCCGGCCGTTCAAGTCCTCGCGCGGCAAGGCGGGCTCGTCGCGCGACAGCTCTTCCCTGATCGCCGCGGTTCTGCCCAATTCCGCCCAGGTTTCGAGCCGGCCCAGCCTGGCGCTGGTATTGTCCGGCTCGTCGCGCAATACGGCGTCATAATTGGCCAGCGCCTTGGCATGATCGCCCTGCTCCAAAGACCAGGCTGCGACCTGGAGGCGCGTAGCCGTGCTCTGCTCCGGCGCTTCCAGAGCGGCGATCGCGGCCGCCGTCTTCCCCGCCGCATACAATGCGCTCGCCCGGGCGATGCGCTGCCGCACATGAAGGCGCTGATCCAGGGCTTTCATGTCCTGCGACCACAGCGCGGGCGGAATCTCGCGCAGGGAATCCATGGCGGCCTGCCATTGGTCTTGCGATTCCAGCAGCAAGGCGTGGGCGTAGCGGCTGGCCGGCTCGGCCCGGTGCGCCTGCAGGTGGCGCTCATAGGCAGGCAAGGCTTCATTTTCGCGGCCGGCGGTCCGCAGCGCGGCGGCCAGCCGGTAACTCAACCAGGGATCCGCCAGGTCGAGCTGCTGCGCTTCGGCCAATGCGGCGACCGCCGCATCCCAGTCGGACCGGGCCTGGGCCTGCTCGGCGCGCTCGTTCAGCAGGGCTATCAAGTGGGTGCGGCGCAATGGCGCCAGCCGGGCCCGCTGCGCAGCCGGCAGTCCATCGATGAAGGACAAGGCTTCCTGCGGGCTCAGGCTTGCCAGATAGCGTGCAATGCCCCGCTGCGCGGACGCATCGGCGGGGGCCAGCTCCAGGGCCTTGCTGTAATGGCCTTTTGCAGCTTCCCGCTGCCCCAGCGCCAGCGCCGCATCTCCCAATCCCGTCAAGGCATGGATGTCGGCCGGATCCTGGCGGTGCGCGCTGCGGTACAAAGCCTGGGCCTTGGCCCAGTCGCCCTTCTCGCCCGCCTTGGCGGCATCCTGCAGCAAGAGCCAGTAGCGGGTGGACTGGATCAGGCTGACCCAGCGCGAGGTCCGGTCCACCCGCTCTTCCTTCGCCCTGGCCTGCTCGAAATAGCTCAGGGCCCGGGTCCGGTTCCCCAGCCGCATATAGGCCAGGCCCAGCGCGCCATACAATTCGGCATCGTCGGGATAAGCTTTGATCGCCGCCTGCAGGCGCGCTACCGCGCCGGCGGCTCCGCCCCCTTCCACCAGCCGCAAGGCCTCCTGGCCGCCTCGCCAGACGGGGTCGGCCATCAGGCCCGTTTGCTGGTCCAGCCTTTCCTTGGCCCGCTCCGCGGCCGGCAGACCGGCATAACGCTGCACGAACGATCGCCAGGCGGCGATGCTGTCCGCGCTGGTGGGCAGCGTGGACAGATAGTCGTACTCGCGGTTGGCCGCCGCTTCGCGGTGAGCCGGCTGCCGTGCGAGGGTATGAAGATATGCCAGCGCCCGAGCCGGATCGCCGTCGCTGAAACTGTGGCTCGCCAGCGCCGACAAAAGCCCGGCGTGGTTCGGATAAGTATCCTGCAGGCTGCGCAGATTCTTCAGGGCCAGAGCGCGGCTGGCCGGTTCGCGCGAACGTAGCTGCCAATATTCCAGCGCCAGGTCGGCGGTGGGGTACTCGCCCTTGAGCGCCTCATCGTAGGCTTTTCTCGCCTCATCGATGCGTCCGGCGGCCGAATACAGCCGCGCCCGCGCCAATATTTCGGCCGCCTCTGGCGTGGACAGCCGCAACAGGGCTGCGCCCTGGCGATAGGCCTGTGTGCCGGGGGCCTCGCGCGCCAGCGTTTCCAGCAGTTGCTGCGCCCGCTCCAGCCGCCCTTGATGGGCCGCCAGCCGCAACTCGGCCAGCAGACCTTCGGGATGGCGGGGTGCGATCCGATAAAGCCGCTGCACGGCATCCATGATCAAATCGTCGCGATATACGGATTCGCCCATATGGATTTGCCGGATGAGCCGCTCGGCCGCTTGGGAGCCCGCATCGTTCGACGCCAGGGCGATGTGCGGAGAGGCGGCGCCCAGCACCACGGCCAGGACGCATAGCCATAGGTATCTCATCGGCATTTCTCCCATCGGGGCAGCAGCGTACCGTCGGCGCCGTAGCGGTATCTGCCCTCGTCCCAGCCGCCGCCGAACAGGGCCAGGACCTGGCTGTAGTACCCCAGGCTGCCGCTGGGCGCGCTTTGCAGATAAGCGCGCAGCGCAGCCGAAGCCGGCGTTGCCGAGAGCAGCGGCAGCAAGGCGGCGGAAAAGCCCGCCGGACCTTTGCCGTGGGCGGTTTCGCGATATATGTCGATCTCTTCGCCCAGGCGGCCGTTTGGATCGACATGGCGTTCAACAGGCATGAAATGCCGTTTCAGGCGCTGCGCCCCCGGCGCGTCATCATGCAGCATGCCCACCCACAGGTAGACGCGGATCGCGTCGTAGCTGCCGATGCGCTCTTCATCGGTACGCGCCTCGAAGCGCTTGCCGGTCCAGCTCGTCCAGTCCGGCGCCAGCCCCTTGGGCGCGCTATCGATCAGCAGGCGCTCGGCGCTGCGCGCCAGGGCGGGCCAGGGCCCCGCCGGCTGGGCCCGGGCGGCGCGGACGACCAGTTGCGGCGGCAAATAGCTGGGATTGAGCTTCCAATAGCCATCATGCGCAAAACCATGCTTGCCGGGCAAGAGCATGGCGCCCAGGCCGGGAAGCTCGGCCACTTCTTCGCGGGCCATTCTTTGCAGCAGCAGGCTGCCCAATGCGGAATAGCTGTGCTGACGCCACAGCCGGCCCGCTTCGATCAGCGTATAGGCGATCCACAAATCCGCATCCGATGCGGAATTATCGTCCAGCACCCCCCATTCGCCGCCAGGCTTTCTGCCCCACAGCCAGGCGGGCAGGTAAGAGGTCAGGTCGCCGCGCGCCAGGTTTTTTTCCGTCCATCGCAATATGCGCCGGAACAGCTGCGGGTCATTGTCGACCAGGGCGAAGAACAGAGCGTAGCTCTGGCCTTCCGAAGTCGTGATGTGGCGCTCGTCCGAATAGTCGATGACCCGGCCTTCCGGGCTGATGAGCCCGCTGCGGAAATTCTGCCAGCGCTCCCACGCGGCCGGCTGCTGCCCGCAGTCGGCGCCCAGCGCGGGGCCGGAAACGGCCAGCGCGACTGCCAGGCCGATCAGCGCAAACAGTTTACGCATCCCGCGCCAGCCTGCGCCGTGCGACCCAGCGCAAGGATTTCCATAACAGGAAGGCGACCAGCGCTACGGCGAATATCGCGATCAGCGCCAACAACAGGGGCTTGTCGGATAAATGGAACCAGACCATTTGCCACCATTCCAGGCGCCCGACGAAATACCGGGGACCCACTGCTTCGCTTGCCACGCCCGATTCGCGCACGATCACCACCGACCCGCGCATGGCGTCGCGCTTGCCCGAATCCGCCAGCGCGTCGCGCAGCAAGGAATAATCCTCGTCCGTGGCGGCCAGCAATCCCACCATGCTTCTTTGAGGGAATTGTTCCGACTGCATGCCGACTATGGCGGCGATGGGCGCCAAGGCGCGCACGCTGACTTGCGTTACCGTGTCTCCGTCCGGCCAGCGGGAATAAACCGTGCGCGGGCTTTGCGCCGTATCGTCTTCCGGCTTGCGCGCCTGGCGCAGGCGCGTCTTCGTATCCTCCAGCAGCAGATTCGCATCGGGACGCCCCCGGAAGGCTTCCGGCGCGCTGCCTATCCACAGCAGATCGGCATCCAGCCCCGCGGCTTGCGCCCAGTCATCGACGATGCGGACTTTATAGGCCGGATAGCCGACTTGCGCGCCGATATGGGCCAGGGCTTCCAGCAGCGTGGAGACTTGCACCGGCCTGAGCTGCGGCGGCACGACGACCAGGGTCTCGGACAGGTCGGCCATGCGGCTGAAGGGGAAGCCGCTGCTGGCGAAGGCCCGCAAGTTGGGCATTTCCAGATAATGCCGGTAGCCGGAAAAGTCTATGGTCGAGTGCCCGTCCAGCGCGGCCCGGGTATCGACCGGAAGCACCGTCTTGCACACCCCTGGCTGCGCGGCGCCCAATACGCTGGCATAAGAAAAGTCGAACTGAATCTGGTTGTGCGAACCGATCTTCAGCGCGGGTATGAGCAGGCCTTCGCTGCTCGCGCCCGGATCGTTATCCAGCACCGGCAGCCGCACATGCGGCAGCCCGCTTTTATCCGTCTCCGGCCGCAGCGGATAGCTGTCGACGTAGCGCCCGTTAAGGCTCAATGTCAGCCGGGACTCGTCTTCGGTCGTGGGAGGCGTGTAGCGGTATTGCACATTCATGGGAATACCGTTGTTGCGCCAGACGAACAGATCCGGCGGCAGATTGAGATTGAGCGTAATGGGCGCCGGGCGCAGGCCCTGCACCTCCAGTTGCCCCTCGTACTCTACCAGTTCGGAAAAACGGACGGGGCGGTCGGTCGCTATCCAATTGGGCGCGTCATAGGGTTTGCGCGGAGCCAGCTCGTCGACTTCTTCCACCTGCACGCTTTGCCCCCGGAACAGCGGCCCGCCCAGCGCCAGCCCGGCGACCGCCGTGCTCAAGTCTTCATCGTCGCGGCCCAGCACCAGCAGCAGCTTCTGATGAGGGTTGTCCAGCGCGCTGATCATCTCCACCGTCGGCCCGTCCACGTCGGGATAGGACCGCAGGACTTCCGGGCGTTGGCCGTTGACGGCGAGAATGACCGCGTGGCCCGACGGCAGCGCGCCATAGGACACCGGGAAGCGCAGCGATTTCCATTTGGCCTGGCTGCCGAAATACGAGGCGAGGACCGATGCCGCCTGCAGGCGCGCCATGGAAGGCGTGCCCGCGAAGACGAAGGGCAGCTCCTGGGCGGCCATGTCGTTCTTGTCGAAGAAAGGCTCGGGGAAATAGGCGAGGTCATTGGCCAGCGGCAGGGCCTGCTGGTCGATCACGATGTTCGTCTGGCGGCTGATGTCCAGCCACAGCGAGCTGTGCGCCAGGTCCTCGCAGATATCGGTGTAGTGGCCGACGAACTCCAGGCTGACCCGGTTGAACGACGCCAGGAATTGCGGATCCAGGGCCAGCGTATGCCGCTGCTGGCGGCCGGCCAGGGCCTCGTCGACCGGCACCACGCCCATCAGTTCGTCGTTCAGGTAGACGCGCAAGTGCGACAGCTTGGGCAGCAGGGCGGGCGAGGGCGTGAACACCAGGTTCAGGTCGGCCTGGGTCACCAGCTGGTCGCTGCGCAGGGTGAATTCAAGCACCTGGCGATTGCGTATGCCGTACAGCTTGAACTCCGAGCCCTGCGCCAGCCGGGGCAGGTCCAGGGTGAGGGATTTTCCGGGTTTCAGTTCCTGGGCCCGCAACGGCGCGTGCGCCAGCGCCAGGACGGCCAGCAAGGCAAGAAACCATGAACAGGAAGCGCGCGGGAAAGAAAGCATAGACTCAAACCATATGGTTAAGAGAATGGGTGGCCGGCCGCCGGCGCGGCAGGAACGAGATCGTCCAGTTCACCAGCTCGATGGCGCCATTCAATACGGCACTCAAAGGAAAGGGCAAGTGCTCGGCAAGGCGCTTGTAGCCGCCGAAGCCCATGATCACGATATCGCGCAGGCCATGCAGCGGCCGATCCGGGGTGAACCGGTCCTGCCAGGCCAGCCAGGAATCGGCTCGCGCGAACGTGCATTGCACGAAGTCGATCTGCTGCCTCTGCGTCATCGGGTCGAACTCGATTCCAATGCTGTTCCCGATGCTGCGCCCGACCTTTCCGGGAAAGCTGAAGCGCTGCTCGCCGCGGGCGAGCAGCAGGTTCACGGCGTCGCCCCGGCCGATACGCCGATGGCTTTTCAGGGTGAGCCCGGCGCCGCCGCCGGAAAAGTCCGTCAGGACGGCGGGAAACACATGCCCGTCGGCCAGCTGCAGATGGGCCGGCAAAGAAGCCGGCACACGATGGCTTTGCCGTATCTGCCTGACTTCCGCGGCAACGGCGATGGCGCCGCCCAGTATCACCAGGTTGTAGAGCACCCAGGCCATGGTGATCAGCACGGTCAGGATCTCGTGCGTGGGCCCGGTGGCCAGCCGCCAGACGCCGAAGCCCAGCCCCGCGAGGTTGGCCAGCGCCAGCCAGACATAGGGATGGGAGATCGACCAGTCGAAGTACTGCTGCTCCACCAGGCCGCCCTTGGCCGTCACGTTGAACGAGCCCTTGCGTGGCGCGAACAGCGCCACCGTGGTGGGGCGGGCGATATACCACGCCAGCACGGTCTCATAGATTTCCCCCCAGAAGGTCCGGCGGTAGGGACCCTGGGTATGCGCATTGGTCAGGCCGGCATGCACCATGTGGGGCACGACATTGAGCAATATGGCGACCGCGGGCGCGTAGACGATGTAGGCATGCGCCAGCAGGAAGGCCAGCGGGGCGGTCAGGTAGATGATGCGGGGGATGCCGGACAGGAAATGCAGCATGGCGTTCACGTAGCACAGCCGCTGGAACAGGCTCAGCCCCTTGCCGAACATCGGATTGTCGGTGCGGAAGATCTGCACCATCCCGCGGGCCCAGCGTATGCGCTGGCCGATGTGGGCGGATAGGCTTTCGGTGGCCAGGCCGGCCGCCTGCGGTATGCGCAGATAGGCCGAGTTGTAGCCGTGGCGATGCAGGCGCAGCGCGGTGTGCGCGTCCTCCGTGACGGTTTCGACGGCGAACCCGCCTATGGACTCCAGCGCCGTGCGGCGCAGCACCGCGCAGGAGCCGCAGAAGAAAGCGGCGTTCCACAAATCGTTGCCGTCCTGGACCAGGCCGTAGAACAAGGTGTTCTCGTTCGGCTGCGTGCCGAAATGCCCCAGGTTGCGCTCGAACGGATCGGGCGAGAAGAAGTGGTGGGGCGTCTGCACCAACGCCAGCTTGGGGTCCCGCAGGAACCAGCCCACGGTCATCTGCAGGAAGGAGCGGGTGGGAATGTGATCGCAATCGAAAATGGCGATGAGTTCGCCGTCCGTCTTGCCCAGGGCATGGTTCAGGTTGCCCGCCTTGGCATGGCGACCGTCGGGCCGAATGATGTAATGGATGCCGACCTCTTCGGCGAAAGCGCGGAACGCCTCGCGCCGGCCGTCGTCCAGCAGGTGGATGCGCAGCTTGTCCTTGGGCCAGTCCATGCCCAGCGCCGCATACACCGTGGGCGCCACCACGCTCAGGTCTTCGTTGTAGGTCGGGATCATCAGGTCGACCGTCGGCCAGGACGCGGTGTCCTTGGGCAGCTCGGCGGGCGGGCGCTTGAGCGGCATGGCGGTCTGCACATAGCCCAGAACCAGCACTATCCATGAATAGGTTTCGGCCGCCAGCAGCAATGCGCCGAACACCAGGTCCATGGTGTCGCGCATGTTCAGCGTCGACGTGTAGCGCCACCATATGTAGCGGCAGGACACCGTCAGCGACAGCACGATGAGCATGAAGGTCGAGAACTGGCCGGGAATCCGGCGCACGGCCATCGCCAGGCCCCACAACAGCACCACGAACAGAAATTGCGCAAACAGAGTGAAGGGCTGCGTGACCAGCAAGACGGTCAGCGCCGCCGCCAGGCAGGCCAGGGCGGCGTACAGCACCCGGCGTGCATTCCCGCTCATGCTTCCCAGCGTCTTTTCGGCATTGCGCGCCAGCGGCGTTTCGCGCAGCTCCTCGGGCGCCTGCCGCAGCTGGGCGATGAAGCGGCCGCGCAGCGCCAGCAGTCTTGCGGCGCAGCCGCGCCAGGCGGCCCGCGCGCTCAGCCGCCAGAACGGGGCGCCCTGCTCATGAGGCGGCACGGTGAACAGCACCCATGCCGCCTGCAGCACATAGCGCAGCGGATCCGCGGGTTTATAGGGACGGCTGGAAAGGTGATGGAACCAGGGGCCGTATTCCACGCGCACACGCCGCCAGGCCGGGCCCTCGAGCCTCAGGAAGACGCGCGCCAGGATCACCAGCACGGTG
>DJWC01000172.1 GCA_002441445.1 Pusillimonas sp. UBA6240 | reverse complement strand
ATCCTGGTGCTGGACGAGGCGGACCGCATGCTCGGCATGGGCTTCTACGGCGATGTAGCGAAAATCGTCAAGGCCTGCCCCGCCCGGCGGCAGACACTGCTGTTCTCGGCCACGTATGCGGACGACATCCGCCAGGCCAGCGCGCCATTCCTGCGCCAGCCCGTCGAAGTGAAGACGGATGCCGTGCACGCCGCCGGCCAGATCGAGCAGCGCTTCTATGAAATCGATGCGGAACGCCGCCACTGGGCCGTCGCCCAGTTGCTGGAGCATTTCCGGCCGGAATCGACGCTGGCTTTTTGCAACACCAAGGCGCAATGCCGCGAACTGACCGATTATCTCTCTACACGCGGCTTCAGCGCACTGGCGCTGCACGGCGACCTGGAACAGCGCGAACGCGAAGACGTGCTGGTGCAGTTCGCCAACCGCAGCTGCTCCGTGCTGGTCGCCACGGACGTGGCGGCGCGCGGCCTGGACATCGACGCGCTGGATGCTGTCGTCAATGCGGAACTCACGCCCGACGCGGAAGTCCACATACATCGCATAGGCCGCAGCGGGCGCGCCGGCGCCAAAGGGCTGGCCTTGAGCCTTTGCGCGCCGCATGAAAAACGTTGGGCCGAGCAGATAGAAAAATACCAGGGCCAGCCTTTGCAATGGGCTTCGATACGCGCGCTCAAACCCGCCGCCGGCGGCCGCCTGCGCGCCCCCATGGTCACGCTTTGCATACAGGGCGGCAAGAAGGACAAGCTGCNNCGGCGACCTGCTGGGCGCCCTGACCAAGGACGCGGGCATTGCGGGCGACCGCGTCGGCAAGATCAACATTCTGGAATTCGTCAGTTTTGTCGCGCTGGAACGCAGCATCGCACGCCAGGCCTACGGCAGCCTGAGCAGCGGCAATATCAAGGGCCGCCGCTTCAAGATGCGCTTCATGGCCGAAGTGTAGGACCGCCGTCCAGCGCCATTGGGCTGCAGCGGCCGGCCAAGCCCGCGCCCGGCTTGCGGTGCAAAGCCCAGGCTACAAGTGTTCTTTCAGCCAATGCCCCAGCTTGGCGGCCTTGGTGCTCAGATAGTTTTCGTTGTACGGATTGCGATTGACCTGCAGGGGAATGCGTTCGGCGACTTGCACGCCCAGGCTTTCCATGGCCCTTACCTTGCGCGGGTTGTTGGTCATCAGCCGCAGCACGGATATGCCGGCGTGGTCCAGCATGGGCTTGCACAGATCGTAGCGGCGCATGTCCGCGGGAAAGCCCAATTGCTCGTTGGCTTCCACCGTGTCGGCTCCCGCGTCCTGCAATTGATAGGCGCGTATCTTGTTCACCAGGCCGATACCGCGCCCTTCCTGCCGCAGATACAGCAGGACGCCGCGCCCTTCGGCCGCAATCGCCTGCATGGCCGATTCAAGCTGCGCCCCGCAATCGCAGCGCTGGCTGAACAAAGCGTCGCCCGTCAGGCATTCTGAATGCACGCGCGCCAGTACCGGCGCGCCGTCGTCCACCTGCCCCAAGGTCAGCATCACATGCTCTTTGGCCGTGGCGGGGTCGGTGAATACGTGGATATCGAAGACAGCCCACGGGGTAGGCAGTTTGCTGGATGCCACGAAATCGAGCTGGTAGACCGCCGGCTTGGGAGAGCCGCCGGCCGCGGCGGCCGGCGCGCCCGATTCAGCGCTGCGTGTGGACTGCATAAAAGAAAACCTCTAGTCGCGAAAGTACCGGAGGTTAACACTGTTCGGGCCTCCGTATGCGGCGCCGCATGGACGCCGCACAGCCCCCATGATACTGCCCCGGCGCCGTTTTCTGTAGTCGGCGCCGGCGCTTTTCACTGTTCCATGCGGCGGACGATCCGCCGCCGGCGGCCAGGATGCTAGACTTTCACCCCCAGGTATTTCTGGATGACGCCATGGTCCTCGTGCAGCTGCGCGGGCGTGCCCTCGAACACGATATGGCCGTTGTTCAGCAAATAGCAGCGGTCCGCCAGCGACAGGGCCGCGCGCACGTTCTGCTCGACGATGACGATGGTGTGGCCGCTTTCAGCCAGCTTGCGGCACACTTCGATCAGGTCGCGCACGATCAGCGGCGCCAGGCCTTCGAAAGGCTCGTCCAGCATGATGATGCCCGCATTGCGTATCATGGCGCGGGCGATGGCCAGCATCTGCTGCTCGCCGCCCGATAGTTGCTTGCCGCGATTGCGGCGGCGCTCGGCCAGCCGGGGAAAGGTCGCATAAATATCATCCAGCGAACGCGCCCGCTCGGCCGACATGGCGGCCAGCTGCAGGTTTTCCTGCACGGTGATCTGCCCGAAGATGCGGCGCTCTTCCGGCACCAGCTGGATGCCGCGCCGGGCCAGCATGTAGGGCGGCAGCCGCCCCACATCTTCGCCCTTGTGCCGTATGGCCCCGCTCTTGGGCTGGACCACGCCCATCAGCGATTTCAGGGTCGTGCTTTTACCGGCGCCATTGCGTCCCAGCAGCGCCACCACTTCGTTTTCCTCCACACGCATGGAAACGTCGAAAAGGATGTGGGAATCCCCGTAATAGCTGTTGATCTTGTCGACTTCAAGCAGGCTCATGCTCGTCCATCCCCCCTAGATAGGCCGCCTGGACGGCCGGATTCATCCGGATTTCGTCCGGCGTGCCTTCGGCCAGCTTGCGGCCCTCGTACAGTACGGTGATGCGTTCGGCCAACTCGAACATAGCGTCCATATCGTGCTCGACGATGACCATGCTGCGGCCCTTGCGTATCGATTTGAGCAAGGCCACCACATGCATCCGCTCTTCCGGCCCGAGGCCCGCCAGGGGTTCGTCGAACAGCAGCACGTTGGCGCCCGTCGCCAGCGCAAGGCCGATCTCCAGGCGGCGCTTCTCGCCATAGGGCAGTTCCGACACCAGGGTATCCGCCTGATGGGTCAGCCCCACCAGTTCGATCGCGGCGTTCACCTGCTCGTCCAGGCCCGCCGCATGATGCAGGCCGCGCAGCATGTCGACACGGTATTTCCCGCGGCTGCGCGCCAGCACCGGAATCATGGTGTTTTGCCTGACCGTCAGGGATTCGAACAGCTGGTTGATCTGGTAGCTCTTGCTCATGCCCATCTGGCAGACGGCGGTCACCCCTATGCCGGTGATGTCCTGGCCGCGGAAAAAGACCTGGCCCCGGGTCGTGGCGAGCTCGCCCGCCAGCATGGCGAAGAAGGTCGACTTGCCNNCCCGCGCCGTTGGGGCCGATGACGCCGCGTATTTCGCCTTCCGACAGGCTGAAGGACACGTCGCTGACGGCAGTCAGGCCGCCGTACTGCTTGGTGATGCCGCGCGCCTCCAGCACCGGAGCGCCGCTGGCATGGCCGTCGATGGGCGGCACGATATCCAGTTGCGCCATGATGTCGGAATTGGCTTCCAGATCGACCTCTTTACTCGTCTTGCGCCGGCGCTTCACGAAGTCCAGCACTCCCCCGGCGACACCGTGGCGGAACACCGTGACCAGCACGACGAAGACAATGCCCAGGATCAGCTTCCAATAGGCGCCGATATTGGAAATCTGCTGCAGGCCTTCGTATAGATATAGCCAGATGGTGGCGCCGAACAAGGGCCCCAGCAAGGTACCGGCCCCGCCCATGACCGTCTGTATGACCAATTGCGCCGAAGTGTCCAGGGCGAACGCGTCGGGCGGCATGTATGCCTGGAACACGCCCAGCAGGCCGCCCGCCAGGCCGCCGTAGGCCGCGGCGATGACGAAGACGGTCAGCTTGTAGTTCTGGATGGCGTGGCCCAGCGCCATGGCGCGCCGCGGGTTGCCGCGTATCGCCTTCAATACCGCGCCGAAAGGCGATTTGACGATGCGGCGCGCCACGACATAGCCCAGGAAGAAAAAGATGGCGACAAACCAGTACATCGGCCATCCGCTGGAAATGTTGATGGTGACGAAACCCAGCGCAATTTCCGGCGGCGGCACGCCGGCGATGCCATTCTCGCCGCCGGTATAGCTTTTGAAGGCGGAGTTTTCGAGAAAGTAGAACATCTCGCCGAAAGCCAGCGTACTCATCGCGAAATAAATCCCGGTCCGGCGCAAGGTCAGGTAGCCTATGACCAGGCCCGCCGCCGCCGCCACCACCGTCCCGATCAGCAGGGCCAGCAGCATATGGGGTACGATGCCCGAGGTCAGCAGATAGGCCGTCACGAAGCCGCCCGTGCCATAGAAAGCCGCCTGCCCGAAGGACAGCAAGCCGGTGTAGCCGAACAGCAGATCGAAGCCCAGGCCGAACAGGCCCCAGATCAGTATGCGGGTCAGCAGGTCGGCGCTCATGCCCAGCTGCGGCAGCACGAAGGGCGCCGCCAGCAGGCACAGGCCCACGACCAGCTCGGGCAGTTGCCGGCGCACGAAGGTATTGGGCGGCGCGCCGCGCGCCGCCGAAGGCGATGCGCCGCGCACGGTGTTCGAAGACGCAAGCGGGGCCGCGCCCGCTGCGGTGCTTGATGGATTATGCGAACTCATTCGCGACCCTCCTGCCCCATCAGGCCTTGCGGCCGGAAAATAAGAACCAGCGCCATCACGATGAACAGCATGACGTCGGAATAAGCGGGATTGAACATGGAAGTCAGGCTGAGGATTTCACCGGCGATGATGCCGCCGATGATGGCGCCCGGAAACGAACCCACTCCGCCGATCACCACCACTACGAAGGAGTCCACCAGTATGCGGTTGCCCATGTCCGGCGCCAGCGTGACGATGGGCGAATCGATGACCCCCGCATAGCCGGCCGCCATGGCGCCGATGCCGAACACCAGCAAGAAGGTCCGCTTGACATTGATGCCCAGCACATTGACCATTTGCGAGTCTTCGATGCCGGCCCGCACGATCAAGCCCAGGCTGGTCCGGTACAGCAGGTAATACAGAATCAACAGCGTGGCCGCGGCGAAGCCCAGGGCCTGCAGGCGGTACAGCGGGTAGATCAGCGAGCCGATATGGGCGATGCCCTGGCCCCATTCCGGCGTGCTCACCGACAGGCTCACGCCGCCGTAGATCGAACGGACGATCTCGACCAGGATGATGCCTATGCCGAAAGTCACCAGGATCTGGTCTTCCGGCGGGCGTCCGTAGTACATGCGCATCAGGCCGCGCTCGATGATCAGGCCCACCACCAGCGACGTCAATGCGCCCGCCGCAATGGCCAGCATGAACGAATCGGTCAGGCTGTAAGCCGTGTATCCGGCATAGGCCCCGACAACGAACAGGGCTCCATGCGCGAAGTTCACAACGCCGAGCGTGCCGTAGATAATGGTCAAGCCTGTACTGATAAGCGCCAGCAACAGGCCGGTGGCCAGCCCGTTGAATAGCTGCGATAGGAATAACGACATGCTCGGCATTCAAGTTCCTCCTTTTATTCTGAAAACCGTTAAAGGCAGCGCATGATCTTCAGACGTAGGAACCCAGCTTGCAGCCCAGCACCCCGAGTTCGGGCACCACATCCGCGCCGTTGACCACTTCGACGATGTCGAACAGGTCCTCCTTGCTCTTCATGTCGGCGGGCTTCTTGCCGCGTACGATGGGGAAATTGATGATGCCCTGATGGTCTTCGGCGCGGAAATACACTTCGCCCACGGGCCCTTGGCGCTTTTCGCCTTTCTCATAGGCCTTGATCACATCCGGCGGGTAGAAGGTGCCTGCGCGCTCGCAGGCGTCGGCCCACAAGGCCGTCTGCAGATAGGCGATATAGGCCGAGTCATGCGGTTTGCCGCCATACTTCTTTTCGAAGGCCGTGACGAAGTCTTTGGCGATGGGGTATTTGTCCTGCAGGGTCCACCAGAAGCCCGTGGCGCCATACACCCCCTGCATGATTTCGGGGCCGACTTCTTCGCCCAGGAAGGGCGCCATATAGGGCACGACCAGCGACATCTTGTCCAGGATGCCGAATTGCTTGGCCTGCTTGATGGAATTGGCCGCATCCGCCCCGTAGGCCACGACCACCAGCGTATCGGCGCCGCTGTTGGCGATATTGATCAGATAGGAACTGTAGTCCTTGGCGCCCAGCGGATGCACCTGCTCGCCGACGGTCTTCCAGCCCTGCTTCTCGGTGAATTCCACCATCGAGTCATAGGTGGTGTGGCCGTAGGTGTAATCGGGCACCAGGTACACCGCCTTGCGGTCCTTGCCCAGCGATTTGGCCAGCACGGGCGCAATCGCCTTCGAAGCGGAATAAGCGAAGTGGCAAAGGCGGAAGCCGTAGCGCTGGCAATCCGTGCCGGTGGTTTCGTTCGACCCGCTGATGGCGGCCAGATAAATCGTCTTCTCGCGGTCGCAGACTTTTTGCAGCGCGATCGCCACGGCGCTGCTGACGCTGCCCGATATCATCATGGCCTTGTTGTCGTGGATGAAACGGCTGGCGGCCTGCACGGCGGTATTGGGTTTGGTCTCGGCATCGGCCACCCCGAACTTCACCGTCTTGCCCAGCACGCCTTTTTTGGTCAGCGGCGAGATTTTCTTTATTTCCTCCGCGCCGGCGTTGATCTGCTCTATGGCCAGTTCGTAGCCCTTGCGCTCGTCCGCGCCTTCGGCCGAGTACGGTCCGGTAAGATCCAGCGGCAGCCCGACGAATACGGAGTCCCCGCTGACGCCCGCGGGATAATTCCCCACCGGCTTTTTATCGTCGGCCGCATGCGCCATGCCGGGCACGCCGGCCGCCATCATGCCGCCCGCCGCGCCCGCGATACCCAGCTTCAGCACGGACCTGCGGTCCACGCCCCCTTGCTGCCTGCTGCCTGCTTTACTGTCTTCCATGCCGATCTCCTTTGTTGATGAATGAACCACTCACTTGATTGCATTTGCCGATCTGTGCCGGCTCTTGTTCATGGGCGCCCCGCCAATACATCGCCACTCGATATCTTCTTGCGATATTTGTCCAGACTACTTCCGCGCTGCAGCGTCTCTTTCAGCTCGCCGTTCAGCGCTGCATCATCGGATCAAAACAGCCGTTTCAGCGTTCAGTAATAGAAATACAATTTGGAACTTACGCAAAACTTACATAGCGGCGCGCGGGGCATTGCGCACAGCCCGCTACAATCGCCGCATGAAAGTGTGGATCATCCTCTTGAGCCTGCTGGCGGCGGCCGCCGTATGGCATGCCGGCAGCCGCGGGCCGTCCTATGGCAAGGGCTTGCGCCAGCGCGTCAGGCTCGCCTCGCGCAGCCTGCTCGCCGGCGTGGCCGTCTACTTCTGCCTCATGTCCATCGCGCTGGTTTATTTGATGCTGACGACCGGATAGCTATTGGGCGATGCTGGCGCCTGGATAACTGCCGGGCTTTCCGCGGCCCCTTCCTCTTCCCGCCGCCCCTTTCCGCGCACCTCCACCTCCAAGGGCGTCCGCTTTCCCGCCTGTGCGTTTCTACGCCGCTTGCGCGCCAAGAAAAAATGAAATGTAATAGGGCTTACAATATATGCGGATCCAGCATGTCTTGTAACAATGTTGCATCATTCTTGCATGCATGCCTTCCGTCCGGTTTCTGAAATAGGACTGCGCCATGTCCACCCACTTGACACGATTCCTGACAGGCGTGCTTCTGGCCATTGCTTGCCCGTTCGCGGCGGCCAACTCTCCGGCCACATGGCCTGTAAGCCCTTCCCGGCTGAACTTGCCCACTCCCTACGGGGATCTCCACATCGCCACCAGCGAATACGTCTATGAATCCACGCTGCGCATCGACGATGTCGACGTCGAACCGGCCGTGCGGGGCATGCTGAACATCACCTATGCCTTCAGCACTTCCAAGGCGCATGTGGCTTTGGTATCCATCAACAGCGGCAACAACGCCTGCCCCGTCACCTACCGCTGGGTGGTGATGCAGAAATCCGGGTACACCGTGTCGCCGGAATTCGGCTCCTGCTCGGACCGGATCAAGGTGTCCGCCAAAGGCCGCCTGTTCACCCTGCAGACTCCCAGCTCTCAAAAGCCGGATAAAATAGACATCTACACCTACGACGGGAAGACCATCAGGCGCAGAAGCGCGCCGCAACCTTGACGAGACAGTTTGACTACCGCCAATAACGAATCCTGGGGTTTCCTGCACCCCGAATGCCACGGCCGCAACGCCCTCATGTTTTTCAGCTGGGATCTTGCCAAGACCATCGAACAGCAGTTCGCCCTGCACGCCCAGTCTTCGATCATCGTGCAATTGCACGAAGCGCAGAAAGCCGTCGACCGCCTGTTGAAGCAGTATGTGCAAATCCAGGCCAATCCCGACGCTTTCGAAGGCCAGAGCATCGAACTCAGCCTGGAGCGCGACGACGCCAGCCCGGACACGCCGGTACTGGCGCTCAAGACATCTCCGCGCCTGGAAGAACTGATCCTGGAAGTCCAGGCCCAGGAGCGCGAACAGGCCGCTCGCCTTCTTAATTAATCTCATCCAGGCTGTTCAGAGGCCCGGAGTCAATCTCGACCAGGCCCGGAGCCGCCGCTGATCTCAATCAAGCCTGAGGCCTTCGGGTTTCACGGGCTAAGTACCTATCTTCACGGGCGCAGCCAGCTTGCGCAGCAGGGCGATTACGCTCAGGGCGGTAATGCGGCTGCTCTTGGGATTTTCGGACGGAATGTTCTCTATCGTCATCCGCAGCACCGCCGAATCCGAGACCACTTCCAGCGCATGCGTATTGCGCGTAATGCCCGGGTCGGCCCAGACCTCCAGCCGGGTGCGGTCGGGCCCTATGCCCACCAGCGAAAACGCCACCGCCACATTCAGGTTGGAAGGAAAGTCGCGCGCGGCCTCGCGCGCCGTGCCCTCGAAAAGCATCAGCGGCTCGATGAGCCCGTCCAGGTCTATATTCTTTTCCACCACCCGCGGCGCGCCCTTGAAGCCCGCGGGAGGCTTGCGCGTGACCATCCGGGCCGACTCGATACGCCCTTCCGCCGCGGCCGCCACCGCGTCCAGCCCTAGCGCCGCGCCCGATGGCGCCAGGATGCGCGCCCCCGTTATTTCCGCGGCCAAATCGATGAGCTCGGGGTAGCGCAGCAAAGCGCCCACGGACAGCGCCACGACGGTCTTGCCGGCGCGCAGGGCCGGTTCGGCCACCGCCTTCAACAAAGCGGGAGGCAGGCATTCGACGATCACATCGGCATGCCCCGCCAGATCTTCCAGCGACGCCATGGGCACAGCGGCGGAAAGGCTGTCTATAAACACCTGCGTCTTTTCGGGATCCCTGCCGCTGACGGCGGCGAGGCGGCAGCCCGGTATCGCCCCGCTGTCCAGCGCCCTGGCGACGGTTTGGCCGATGGCGCCCAGGCCCGCGACGGCTACGCGATACGGCTGGCCGGTTGCGTTCATGACATGCCTCCTTGCGCGCCCTGGACGTCCACGACGCGTTCGTTCAATGTATGCCAGGGTATGTACAGATCCAGCCAGGCGGCCATGCGCCCGGCATAAAGAATCGCTTCTTTCAGAACCGCCGGCGCCGCGTCCGGGTGGTCGCGCAGCAGCGCGGCCGCCTGCTCGAGCACGGCGCCGCTTTCATGCAAGCCGCATAGCCCGACGATGCGGCTCAGAAAGGCGTCGATCAGGAAAGCGGCATGCCGGCCCCGCTCCGCAGGGGGGATATCCATGGCCAGGGGACTGCCCAGGCGCCACAGAAGTTCCTGCAGTTTTCTGAATTCCCCTTCCGCCATGGACAAAGGCCCATAAGGCAGCATGATGCCGCGCCGGCTGGCCAGGCGCTTTATGCAATCGGGTTCGCTTTGCCAGATCGCGATCCGCGCTTGGCGCAGCGCGGCGTAACGCTTGTCCCGCAGCCATGCCGCCTCAGGGCGCGCGTCCTGGAGCCCTGCGGCCTTGGATGCTCCGGGCTGCCCCGCCGTGAGCTCGGCCCAAATGACCTCGTGGCCTTGCCGGCGAGTGACATGTTCGCCCAAAGCGCGCAGCCAGCCCACGTCGCCGCGCAGCCGGCCCAATACCGACACTTGCGCGGATTCCGCCTGCAGATCGCCGTAGATCAATTCCAGGAATTGCCGCTCCGGCCAGTACAGAAAAGTACCCGCAGGCAACGCGGTCACGTCCCGCCCCTGCTCCAGCGGCGCGATGAACGGCGCGTGCCAAAAAATATGCCGGCCGGCGATTTTGGCGCAATGGATGTCGATGCGCGCCGGCAAGCTGTCCAGCAGGCCGGCGATGGCGAGCGGCGCCAGGTCTCGCGCCAATTCGATTTCGTGCGCTGCGCCCTGGTAATGAAAATAAATCGAAGAAATCAGGACGCGCTCCGCACAAGTTCGTCTATCAGATCCGCGACCCGCTGCGCCGCTTCGAATTGCGGCACATGCCCCACGCCCGGCAGCAGATGCAGGGCGCTGGCGCCATCCAGCCCCAGCGCATGGCGCCATGGGATGATGCGGTCCAGCTCGCCCCAGATGATTTTGCGGGGCATGTCCAAGCTCATGAGCACATCGCGCAAGTCATGGGGCAGCGTGCTGGCGCCCGCGAACAAGGCCTCGGCCATGTCCTGCTGGGCCTGGCGCAAGGCCGGATCGGCGCGCGCCTCCATGGCCAGCGCGGCGATCGTGTCGTCGATGAGGCCCGTATCCGCGACCAGCATGCGCAGCCAGGGCGTCAGCGCGAGCACGTCGGCGGCCTGGGCGAAGCCGCGGATGAAACCGCCGTTGACATCACGGCCCAGCCCTGCCGGCGCCAGCAGCGCGAGGCTGCGGACGTCGATGCTTCCATCCGCCGCCACGAGCATGGCCACCGCGCCCCCGAGGGAATGGCCCACCAGATGCACCTTGTCCAGGCCCTGTGCGTGCAGCGTCGCCGCTACGCAATCGGCCAGGTCCTGCACGCTTTGCACTTTGCGCCGGGCGGAGCGGCCATGGGAAGGAAGGTCCAGCAGCACCGCCGGGCGGTCGGCGTTCAGGAAGGCGAGCAGCGGCGTCCAGCTTACTGTGTCGCCGCCGAAACCGTGTATGAAGACGATGGGGTCGCCCAGGCCGCCGCCGCGGCGTTGCAGATAAAGCCCGCTGTCGAGCTGGCTTGCGGCACGGGCCGGTGGCAGGTCGCGCAGTTTGATGCGGCCCGTCGGGCTGCTTGCTTTTACGCCGGTCAGATCCAGGCCGCGCTCGCGCGCCGCTTTGCGTGCCGCCGGCGATACAGCCTGGCGGCCGGCTGCCGCCGCCGACGCCGCCGTCGCATCCGCAGGGTCCGGAGCGTCGGCCTGCGCTGTTTTTTCGGTACTTTGCGCGGAGGCCGATTCAGCGGCAGCCGGTGCTGCGGCATGCGCGGGCACGGCACCGGCTGCCGCAGCACCGGTCGCCGCGGCGCCGGCATCGACGGCTTCGCTCGTGGCGGGCGATGACAAAGCGGCGACCCCGCCCTCTTCCGCCATCAGCCTTGCCAGCACACCCCCGATGGGCGCCTCGGCGCCTTCCCGCACGAGAATATCGCCCATGACGCCGCCGGCGGGCGCATCGATGTCGATGGACGTTTTCGCCGTTTCCACCACCACCAGGGTCTGTCCGGCCTTGACCGGCTGGCCCGTGGCGACGCACCATTGCACCACCACGACCGCATCCATGTATTCGCCGCCGGAAGCCGGCACGCAGATATCGATAAGCACGCAATCCTCCTTGCTCAAGCCAGCGCCTTGCGTGCGGCCGCGGCGATTTTTTGCGCGTTGGGCAGCACGGCCATTTCCAGCGGCTCGCTATAAGGCACAGCCATGTCGGGCATGGCCACCCGCTGCACTGGCGCATCGAGCTCGTCGAAGGCGTGGTCCATGATGGTGGCGGACAGTTCCGCGGCATAGCCGCAGAATCGCCAGCCCTCGTTGACCACCACCGCATGGTGAGTCTTGGCGACGGAACGCTTGATGGCGTTCAGATCCAGCGGGCGCAGCGAGCGCAAGTCTATCACTTCGGCGGAAACGCCTTCGGCGGCCAGCAGCTCCGCCGCCTTCAGGCACTCCACCACCATGCGCGAGGTCGCGAAGAGGGAGACGTCGCCGCCTTCGCGCACACAGCGCGCCTTGCCGATCTCCACCACATAATCCCCGTCCGGCACCTCATCGCGCATGTTGTAGAGCAGCTTGTGCTCGAGGAAGACGACGGGCTGCGCATCGCGTATGGCCGCTTTGAGCAGGCCCTTGGCGTCGGCGGGATTGGCCGGCGCCACCACTTTCAGTCCGGGAATATGCGCGATCAGCGCATCCAGGCTCTTGGAATGCTGCGCGCCGGCCCCGGCGCCGCCGCCGCCCTGCGTGCGCAGGACGAAAGGCATCTGCACTTGCCCCGCCCAAATGTATTCATATACGGAAGCCTGATTGATCAAGGCGTCGAGCACCAGCGGCATGAAATCCGCATACATGATTTCCAGCACCGGCCGCGTGCCGGTCATGGCGGCGGACACCGCCATCGCGGCCAAAGTCTGCTCGGATATCGGCGTATCGCGCACGCGCGCCGCGCCGAACTCTTCCAGCAGGCCTTTCGTCACCTTGAATACACCGCCGTAGGTGGCGATGTCTTCGCCGAACAGGAACACATTGGGATCGCGCGCCATTTCTTCGCGCAGCGCGGCATTGAGCGCCTCGGCATAACGCATGAGAGCCATCAGCACACCTCCGAATAAGCCAGGGAGCCCGCGAAAACCTCGAACTCGGGATAGGGATCGGACAAGGCCGTATCGACGGCATGCCGTATATCTTCGGTCGCCTGCCTGTCGATCTCCAGCAGACGCGCTTCGCCGGCCTCCTTTTTCAATTGCTCGAAGCTGACGCGTATGGGATCGCGTTCGCGCCAACGGGCGATTTCCTGCGCATCCTGGTAGCCGCCCATGTCCGACGTGGAAAAGCCTTCGACGCGGTAGGTCTTGGCTTCGATCAAGGTCGGGCCGCCGCCTGCGCGCGCGCGCTCCACCGCCTGCGCGGCCGCCTGGTAGACGGCGAGCACATCGTTGCCGTCCACCATGACGCTGGGAATCCCATAGCCGGCGCCGCGCACGCTGAGATCTTCGATCGATGACTGGGCGCTGTGATGGGCTGTCAGCCCATAGTGATTGTGCTCCAGCATGAAAACCACCGGCAGCTTCCAGAGCGCGGCGATATTCATGGATTCATGGCAAATGCCGGTCTGCGCGGCGCCGTCGCCGAAAAAACACATGGCCACGTCCTTGCGACCCTGGATCTGGAAGGACAGGGCCATGCCGGTGGCCGCGGGAATGCTGGCGCCGACGATGGCATTGCCGCCTATCAGGCCGCGGGTAGCGTCCGCCACCAGCATATGGCCCGCACGGCCCCGGCAATAGCCGGTTTCGCGCCCCATGATCTCGGCCATGATGCGGCGCGGCTCCAGGCCCTTGCCTATGTAGTGGGCATGGCCGCGGTGCGTGCTGGTGACGCAATCGGTCCGGGTCAGGGCGGCGGTGGCGCCGATGCCTATCGCTTCCTGGCCGTCGCAGCGATGTATGGGCCCGCGCGTCTTGCCCGCCTTGTGCAGCTCGCCCAGGCTCTCTTCCAGCCGTCTCGTCAATATCATGCGGCGATGCATCTCCAGCCGCAGCTCCAGGGAGGGAAGATTGCTCATTTATCACACCTCATCAAGAATTCGAAGGTTCAGTGGCCGCGGGCGATCCTGCGGCCGGCGTCCCGGCGGCGGGCGCCCCCGCCGACCTTCCAAGGTAAACGTCATTCAATCGCGGATCTACGAGCAAGTCCGGCCCCGGGCCTGAAAGCGCATTGCGGCCCACCTGCAAGGCATAGGCGTAGTGCGACAACGGCAGCGCGGCCTTCACGTTCTGTTCCACCAGCAGCACCGATATGCCCGAATCGGCAATGGCGACGATGCGGTCGAAGACCATCTGCACGATCTGCGGCGCCAGCGCGGCGGACGGTTCATCAAGCAGGATCAGCCTTGGAGCCAGCACCAGCGCGCGGGCGATGGCCAGCATTTGCCGCTCTCCTCCCGACAGCACCGAAGCCATTCTATGCAACTGAGGCTCGAGCTGGGGGAAAAATTCCAGGGCGCTTTCGGTGGCGCGGCGCCGGTCGCGGCCGCGCGCGAGGGCGAAATGTTCGGCGACCGTCAGGCTGGGAAAGACGTTATCGACCTGCGGCACGAAGCCCAGGCCCGCCGCGATGATGTCTTCCGGACTCAGGCCCGCGAGCTCGCGGCCTTCCAGCTTGACGCTGCCTCCACGCGGGCGCAGCAGCCCGGTAATGGCTTTGAGCACGGTGGACTTGCCCGCGCCGTTGGGGCCGATGAGCGTGACGATGCCGCCTTTCTCCACATCCAGCGACACGCCGTGAAGGATGTTGGTGTCGCCATAGCCGGCGACCAGATCGCGTACGGTGAGCAAGGTCATGCCGGTGTCGCTCCGAGATAAGCATCCAGCACCCTGCGGTCGTTCTGCACTTGCGCAGGGGTGCCCTCGATCAGTATGCTGCCTTCGACCAGAACGCAGATGCGGTCGCTAAGCTCCATGATGGCCTCGATGTCGTGCTCGACGATCAACAGGCACAGGCCTTCGTCGCGCAGCGCCTTCAAATGCTGCACCAGCTGGTCCCGCAAGGCGGGCGCCACGCCCGCGAAAGGCTCGTCGATCAGCAGGACCCGGGGATTCACCATCAGGGCGCGCCCCAGCTCCAGCAGTTTCTTCTGGCCGCCCGACAAGGCGCTGGCCTGGTTGCCGGCGACCGCGGTCAGGTTCAGCCGTTCGAGCATGCGTTCGGCCTTGAGCTTGAGCTCGGCCTCGGCTCCCCTGGCTTTGCGCCCGCCCAGCATGCCCGACATGATGGTGTCGGCGTGCGCGCTGGAACCGGCGACGCGCAGATTGTCCAGCACCGTCATGTCGCCGAATTCCCGCGGCACTTGGAATGTGCGCACCATGCCGCGCGCCGCCACCTGGTCGGGCCGCAGGCGCAGTATGGATTGGCCTTGCAGTTCGACCTGGCCGCCGCTGGGCGGAATGAAGCCGCTGATGACGCTGAACAAGGTGCTTTTGCCGGCGCCGTTCGGCCCGATGATGCCGAGGATTTCACCGGGTTGCGCCGTCAGGGAAATGCCTCGCAGCACATGCAGCCCGCCGAAGGACCGTTTGATGTCCGTGACTTTCAGCATGGTCGGTTCTTCCCCTTGCCGCCGGCCGGCAGCAGCCCCGCCGGACGATACAGCATGCACAGCACCAGGGCCACACCGACCACGATGAAGCGCAACGCGCCCAATTGCGAGCCGTCCAGGGCCAGGCCCAAATCGTTCAAGAAACGGCTGCCCTCGAGGAAGAGGATCAGGATGAAGGTGCCCAGCACCACGCCCAGATTGCGCCCGCTGCCGCCGATGATCACCGCGATCCACACATTGAAGGTGACATCGGGCGTGAACTGTTCCGGCGAGATGAAGGTCAGGTAGTGCGCGTAGAAAGCCCCCGCCAGCCCGGCGATGCCCGAACCGAGCACCAGCGAACGCGTCTTGAAACTGACCACATTCTTGCCCAGCGCCGCCGCGGCGACTTCATTGTCGCGTATGCCGCGCAGCGTGCGCCCAAAGGGCGAGCGTATCAAACGCTCCAGCAAGGCGAACACCACGATGACCGCCAGCAGCAGGGTCATGAACAACAGCATGTCGCGCAAGCCGTCGGGCGCATTGCCATACAGCCGCGGCACGCCCGGCAGGCCGGAAGGGCCGCGCGTAAGCCAGGCTTCGTTTTCGAATACGCTGCGCACCACTTCGCTGAAGCCCACGGCGATGACCGCCAGGTAATCCTCTTTCAGGGACAAGGTAAGCCGCCCCAGCGGCCAGGCCGCCGCCGCGGCCGCAAGCACGGCGGCGAGCATGGCCAGCGGTATGGGCCATCCCCCCACGGCCAGCAGGCCGGAGACATAGGCGCCGATGCCAAAGAAGGCGACCAGGCCGAAATTGATCAGACCGGTCTGGCCCCATTGCAGATTCAAGGACAAGGCAAGCAGGACGTAGATCAGCCCTATGGTTCCGATGGCGATGATGTATGCGGTCATTTGGCCACCGCCTTGGTACCGAACAAGCCCTGCGGGCGAACCAGCAGCACGACGACGATGACGCCGAAGATGGCCGCCAGGCGATAGGTGGGCAGCCAGTACGTGGCGGCGAATTCGCTGACTATGCCTATGATCATCGCCGCGGCAAACGTACCGCCTATGCTGCCCACCCCGCCGAATATCATGGCGGCGAACGCCGGCAGCAGCATATGCCACCCCAGATAAGGCGTGATGACGGTCTTGGCCGCCAGCAGTATGCCGGCGACGCCCGCCAGCGCCGAAGCCGCCAGCCAGACGCGGGCGAGTATGGCTTCCGTATTCAGGCCGGCAACCCGCGCGAGCTGCGGGTTGTCGGCCACCGCGCGCACCGAGCGGCCAAAGCTGGTAAAGCGCATGACGACTTGCAATACGGCGAAGATGGCGATGCTTACGCCCAGTATGGCCAGGTCGTAGGGGCTGATGCGGATGTCGCCGAAGCGCACGGCCCGCATCAGCGGCAGGTCGAAGGACAACTGGTTGGAGCCCCAGATGAAGGTCACGAGATAGCGCAGGATGAAAGCGACGCCTATCGAGGTGATGATGAGCGTGATGGATCGTTCGCCGCGCAGGCGCCGGTACACCAGGCGGTAGCAAAGATAGCCGACGATGGCCACCACCGCCACGCCTATCAAGGCGGCCGCGGAAAAATTCAAGGCCAGGCTGCCCAGCGCAAGCAGCGTGGCGTAGGCGCCCACCGTGGCGAGATCCACATGCGCGACATTGACGAACTTGGACAAGCGGAATATCACCGACAAGCCCACGGCCAGCAGCGCCAGTACGGCGCCGCCGGATATGCCGTCGGCCACGGTTTGCAAAATCGAAGTAAAGGAAGGCACGCACACCCCTTGCTGCTGACAGGCCTTTGGCGATGTTGAAGACCGAGGGCGCGCCGGCCGATATGGAAGGCCGCGCGCCCGAAATGAACCTTTACCCTTTGACAGGCCCCTTCAGTACGAGCTGGCCTTTTTCGGCCGTCCAGGAAGCAAAATAAGGCCGCGCCTCGCCGGTTTCATCGAAATTCATATTGCCGCCCACGCCTTCGTAGTCGATTTTTTCGCCGGCGCGCACGAGCTCCAGCGCTTCTTTCAGGTCGAATACCTTCTTGCCGCCCGGGCTGGAGACTTCGCGGATTTTCTTGCGGAAGTCTTCGGCCTTGTCGCTCTTGGCCGCTTCCATGGCCAATGCGCAAACCGCCAGCATATCGTAGGCGACGGCGGCGAAGGGGTTGGCCAGGACTTCCTGCTTCATTTCGGCCTCGTAGCGCTTGCGGAAATTTTCGTAAGCTGGCGAATCGATGTTGGGCACCGCCCCGATGGAGACGATGCCTTCGGCCGCCTGAGGGCCGACCGCCTTGATCAGCGCCGGGGACACCGCCCAGATGGGGCCTATCCATTTGACCGGCACATCCATGACGTACCATTCTTTGAGCAGTATGGTTGTGTCGGGCAGATAGGAGCCCAGCGCGATGACTTCGGGCTTGCTGGACAGGGCGCGCGTCAGTTCGGCGCGGTAGCTGGGCTGGTTGGGGTTGTAGACGATGACTTCGCACTTTCCGCCGGCTGCTTCAAAGACACGCTTGAACTCTTCGCCCAAGGTGAGGCCGGACGGATTGTTGAAGGCCAGGAACGAGGCTTTCTTGTACCCCTGGGCGACCGCGTAGTTGCCCATCATATTGCCGTAGGAAATATTCGAGCCGCCGCAAGGCCAGATCCAGTCGTCTTTTTTCATGTCGCGCAATTCGGTGGTGCCCGACACATTCATGTTCACCACCTTGCCCTGCATGACAATGGGCGCGATGGCCATGGTGACGCCGCTGGACCAAGTGCCGAGCAACGTCTGCACGCGGCTGATCTCGATCAGTTTTTTGGCGGCGCGCACGGCGGCGTCGGGGTCGGACTGGGAATCTTCGCTATACAGGCGGATCTTGCGGCCGCCCAACAGCCCGCCCATGCCGTTGATGTCGGCGGCGGCGTATTCCATGGCCTTCTGCATGCCGGGGCCGAAAATGCTGCCGGCCTTGGTGATGGGGCACAGCGTACCCATGCGGATTTCGTCGGCGCCTTGCGCCCATGCCCTGCCGGATGAAGAGGCTGCCGCGAGAGTGGCCAGGCTGATGCTGGTCTTGAGCAGATCGCGTCGCGTAAATTGCATTTTCGTCTCCTGTTTTTACGTATGCGCCGGCACCGCGCCGACGCACTTGATTGCAGTCATGATAAAGGTAATTTTCCTTGTGTCAATAAGTCAATACACTATTGTCGGCAATGCTTTTGTGGTAGTGTATGCAGTTGAGGGCCGCGGCTGGCGGCCGCCATATCCGGAGACAAACCATGATTTTCGATCACCGCGTCTATACGGTGCGTCCCAACCGCCTGAACGATTTCCTGGCTTTGTACGAGGAATTCGGCTTGCCGCTGCAGCGCAAGTATCTGGGCGAGCCCTTCGGCTACTTCTATACCCATATCGGCCCCTTGAGCAGGCTGGTGCACCTGTGGAAATACGACAGCCTGGAAGACCGGGAACAGCGCCGCAACGACATGGAAGCGGACCCGCTATGGAAGGAATTCCGCAAGAAAGTCATCGAGACCGACTACCTGCTGGACATGGAAAACCAGATTCTGAAAGCCGCGCCCTTCTTCGATCCGGCCAAATAAAATAGACGCAGCGCAGTGCGTTCCAATTCCTCAGGAGGCGCAGCATCATGAACCCATCATCCACTCATAACCCGCTGAAGCAGGGCCTGGTCATTCAGCCCGACGAAGGCAAGTCCTTCTGGCAGCCCATGCCCGCCAATGGCTATATCACCATCAAGCTTTCGCCCGAAAACTGGGACGGGCCGTTTTCCATGGGCGTGCAATCCGTCGCGCCGGGCTCTTATATCCGCCAGCACAGCCACGACAAGAACCACGAAGTCGTGTTCGTCTGGCAAGGCCGCGGAACCGTCATCGTCGAGGGCCGGGAACACCCCATGGTGCCGGGCACTTTCATCGCCCTGCCGACCAATGTCGAACACCTGTTCCGCAATGATTCCGACACGGACGACATGAAGCTGGTCTGGCTGATGGCGCCGCACGGCCTGGAAGATTTCTTCTCGGCGGTGGGCCGCCCGCGCACCCCCGGCGAACCCGCGCCGCCCAACTTTCCGCGTCCGGACAACGTACTGGAAATCGAAGCGCGCACCGTATTCAAGCCCGCGGGGCCGGCCCGGCAATGAAACACACCCTGGCGCTGGAAGACGGCGGCCATATCGCCTACGAAATCATCGGCGACGGCCCGCCGCTGCTGCTGGTGTCGGGGCTGGGCGGGCTGGCCTCGTTCTGGGAAGAATTCGCCCGGCGCTGCGCGCCCTACTTCACGGTCATCACCCACGACCATCGCGGCACCGGCGCCAGCAGCCGCTGCGACCGCCCCTACAGCATCGCGGGCATGGCCGACGATGTACTGGCCCTGATGGCTCATCTCGGCGTCGAGCGCCCCCTGTATGCGGGGCACTCCACGGGCGGCGCCATCGGCCAGTATCTGGCGGCGCGTAAAGGCGTGGCTTTCTCGCGCCTGGTGCTGTCCGCCACCTTCGCCCGGCCCTGCGCCTATTTCAGGCGGCTGTTTGAAACCCGGCTGCAACTGCTGGAGGCCGGCGGCCTGGCGATGTATCGCGAACATACCGCGTTGCTGCTGCATCCGCCTTACTGGCTGGCCGGCCATGGGATTCCGGCTTCCGCGCCTGCCGCGGCGCCCCATCCGCTGGATGCGGAAATCCTGCGCCGGCGCATCGCCGCCGTCATGGCGCACGACGCGCTGGATGCGCTATGCCGTATCCAGTGCCCCACATTGGTGGTGGCCGCACGCGACGACATCGTCACTCCCGACTACCACAGCCGCCAGCTCGCGGACGAAATCCCCGATGCCCAACTGGCGCTGCTGCCGCGCGGCGGCCACTATGTGCCGCGCACGGAAACCGACCGCTATGCCGGCGTCGTACTGGGCTTTCTTCGCAACGGAAACATGCAATGAACAATGCAGCAAGCATACGATCCATCGCCGTCGTCGGGCTGGGAACTATAGGCATGCGCTGGGCCGCGGTATTCGCGCACGCCGGCCTGGACGTCCATGCGCAGGATCCCGACCCCGGGGCTTGGGACAAGTTTCAGCAAGCGCTGCCCGGCCTGCTGGCCGAACTCCAGCGCCTGCAGCCCGCCCAGGCGCCGGCGGGCGCGCTGCGCTTTTCCGCCGACATCGCCGAGGCCGTATGCGAAGCCGACTTCGTGCAAGAGAACGCCCCCGAGCGCATGGACGTGAAACGCCAGGTGCTGCAAGCCATCGACACCGCCGCTCCGGCGCGCGCCATCGTCGCGTCGTCCTCGTCGGCGCTGCGAGTCAGCGATTTTCAGCAGGGTTGCGCGCACCCGGAACGCATCGTCCTGGGGCACCCATTCAATCCCGCGCACATTATGCCGCTGGTCGAGGTGGCGGGCGGCGCCCTCAGCGCCCCTGAAGCCGTGGATGGCGCCCGACGCTTTTATGAATCCATCGGCAAAAAGCCCGTGGTCATGCGCCGCGAGCTTGCCGGCCACCTGGCCTTGCGGCTGATGGGCGCCATGTGGCGCGAAGCCATCGCGCTGGTGGCGGAAGGCAGCGCAAGCGTCGAGGATATAGACCGCGCGTTCCGCTATGGTCCCGGGCCGAAGTGGACGCTGCAAGGCTCCTTTATTTCCAATCACCTGGGCGCCGAAGGCCTTGAATCCTTCCTGGAAAAATACGGACCGACTTATGAAATGATCTGGGACGACCTGCGCCCCACGCCGCGTCTGGATGCCGCGACGCGCGCCGCCATGATCGCCGGCACGCGCGCGGCGATCGGCGCGCGCAGCGACGCGCAGTTGAAGCAGGAACGCGACGAAGGCCTGATCGAGCTTCTGGCGCTGCAGCGGCGCCACGGCGTCTGATTCCTTTTTCGGATCGGACGCTGACGAGGGCACGGCGCAAATCTTGCGCTCGCTGGGAATAAAGAACACGCCGACTTTCATTTGAGGACACGATGCAGCTACCCACTCTTTATCGCTCCGCCCTGGTGACCGGCGCATCGCGCGGCATCGGCGCCGCCATTTGCCGCACGCTCGCCGGCCTGGGCATGCAAGTGCACGCCGTGGCGCGCAGCGCCGACAGCCTGCGCGCGCTGTGCGAGGAAACCGGCGCCATCGCCCATTGCGCCGACGTAACCGATCTGGACAGCATGGAGCGGCTGTTGAACACGCTGGACGTGGACGTGCTGGTCAACAATGCCGGCCAGGTCGCGGCGCTGGGCCCGCTGCACGATCTGGACGCGGCCGCCATCGACAGCATGATAGACGTCAACCTGCGCGCGCCCCTGCATCTGATGCGCCTCGTCCTGCCCGGCATGATACGCCGCGGGCGCGGCCATATCGTCAATATCGGCTCCACCTCGGGGACTTTCGTGTTTCCCGGCACGGCGCCCTATGCGGCGGCCAAGGCGGGCATGACGGCGGCCAATCGCGTGCTGCGCCATGATCTCGCGGGCCGCAATATCCGCGTCACAGAAATTTCGCCGGGACGTGTGCGCACGGACATCTACCGCGACGCCCTGGACGGCGAGGCCGGCAAGCTGGCCGATATGTACGATAAATTCCGCACCGTCCATCCCCAGGACATCGCCGCGGCCGTCGCCGCCGCGCTGACCATGCCGGAGCAGGTGGACATCAGCTTCATGGAGGTGGTGCCCACCGACCAGGCGCCCGGCGGCCATGCCTACGCCCCGGCGAAATCTTGAGTGGGCCGGCGTATCGGTGACTGGCGTGTTGGCTGTCGGCGGTCGGTGTATCGGCGGTCGGTGTATCGGCGGTCTACACACGGACGACTGGCGTACCAGTGGCTGGTGTGTCAGTGATCGGAACGCGGGCTTGCCGATGTACAGGCCGCCGGTAGGCCGGCCCCCGGTGCGCCGGCCCCTCCATAAGCTGTAAGACTGAGCCGCTTTAACTTATCATAGAGGATGCAACATCATCGACCATGGAACAGAATGTCATGACCAAGCCTCGCGCCGGCGCGGAAAACGCGGCTGACGGCCACGCCCCGGCACGCCGGGCGCCGGTGCGCCGGGTGGCGTCGGTACGCCGGGAACCTGCGCGGCGCGCGCCCCGGGCCGCCGACAGCGTGGAGCGCGCCTATAACGCAATACGCAAAATGGTCGTCGACTTCCATCTGCGCCCCGATCAGCGCATCAACGAAATGCAGCTTGCGCGCCAATTGAACCTGAGTCGCACGCCGGTACGCGAAGCGCTCAACCGGCTGGCCAGCGAAGGCTTCCTGGTCCTGCGCCCCAACCTGGGCTTTTTCTTCCGCGCGCTGGAAACCGACGATCTGGTCCAGCTCTTCGAGCTGCGCACCATTGTCGAAACCGGCGGCCTGGCGCTGGCCTGCGAGCGCGCCGACGACGAGGCCATTGCTGGAGTCGAAGCCTTCTGGAGGATGGCCCAGCAACGTTACCGCGATCACGATGCCGACGAAATCCTCAGCCTCGATGAAAGCTTCCACGTCAAGCTCATGGAACTGTCCGGCAACCAGGAGCTGGTCCGCACCCTGATCGGCATCAATGCACGCATCCGCTTCATACGGCGCGTCCAGATCAGCCTGGGCAAGTATCACCCCAAGCTCATCGATGAACACACGCGCCTGCTCGAAGCCGTACGCGCACGCGACAGCCAGCGCTGCGCGGAGCTATTGCGCGATCACATCGACATGACCTTCGAAGACGCACGCGCCGCACTGAAAGAAGCCCTGTTCCATGCCTACATGTCGGATACGCAGGCGGTACAAAGCAACACGGGCGCATAAGCGGCAACTAAAGGACCATAATGGCTGATATCGACCATTTCATGTATGCATGCGCGGATTTCGATCTGCTGGTGAAGAACTTCCGTGAGCTTACAGGCATCGAGCCTTCTCCCGGCGGCAGTCACCCCGACCTGGGCACCCGCAACAAGCTGATAGGCACCGCCTCCAGCACCTATCTCGAGCTCATCGCCCCCGACCCCAGCCTCGCCCGCCAGAGTCCGCTGCGCCAGGCTCTGTCCGGCATCGCGGCACCCCGGCTGCACCGCGTCATTGTCCTGGGCAAGTCAGAGGATCTTCCGGCCATCATCCGGGCCTATGCGGCGGCGGGCGTGCAAGCCGAAGCCCGGGCGCTCAGCCGCATCAACGACGCCGGCGACACGCTGAGCTGGCGGTTGCTGATGCCTGCCGCCGACAATCCCTACGGCATCTTCGCGCCGCTCTTCATCGATTGGCAGGATACGGCCCACCCGTCCACCAGGCTGCCCCCCGCGCCCTGCGCCATACTGGGATACGAAGCCGGCCATCCGCGGCCGGCCGAGATCCGGGCCTTATGGGATGCGCTGGGCTTCGACTTCCCTCTGACCCGGGCGGACGCCGCCTATATGAAGGTGAACCTGGATACCCCCAAGGGCAAGGTGGCGCTGACCACTTGATCCAGCGCCCTTCCTAATCCAGAAGGCCGACCGCCCGATGCTTTTGAGCCTATGCGCGATTCGGGCCGGGACAGCCCCCTTAATCCGGGACGCCGACCGCCGATCCAGAGCCTGTCAGCACCGACAGTGCATGAGGCAATACGCCGAGGTTTCAGCGCCCGGCAGCGTTCACTGCATGAACCGCTCGATCTCTGCCAGTGTCGGCATCGATGGCGCCGCTCCCGGGCGGGTGACGGAAATACCGGCCAGGGTGGCGGCGAACCTCAAGGCCGCGCGCGGCTGCATGCCCCTGGCCAGGCCGACGGCAAAGCCCGCGGCGAAGCCGTCTCCCGCCCCCGTCGTGTCCACGCATGCGCCCGCCGCCACGGGCTCCACCAGGAAGGCATCGTCCGGCCCGCAATACCAGGCGCCCTTGTCGCCCAGGGTGACGATGACGCAGCCCACGCCCTTGCGCAGCAAGGCCCGGGCCGCGGCCTGCACCTCTTCCAATGTGCCGACCGGCATGCCGGTCAACAGCCCCGCCTCGGTTTCGTTCGGAAGAAGGTAGTCGCACAAGGCGAACATATCATCGGACAAAGCCGCGGCGGGAGCCGGGTTGAGCAAGGTCGTCACCCCATGCCTGCGCGCAAGTTCCAGCCCGCGATGCGCCACGTCCAGCGGCTGCTCGAGCTGCACCACGAATACGTCGGACGCCGCGATGTCCGCCTCGACCCGGTCCAGGTCGCTGGGCTGCATGCACCGCGAAGCCCCCGGAAAAACGGTAATGGCATTGGCGCCGGTCGACGGATTCACAAAAATGCCGGCGGCCCCTGTGGATTCCCCCTTCAGGACCACCGCCCGACTGGCCACGCCTTCCTTGCGCCAGGCTTCGGCGGCGTCGCGGCCGAAAGCATCGTCGCCGATCAGCGTAAAGAACGAGACCTCGGCCCCTGCACGGGCGGCGGCAATGGCCTGATTCGACCCTTTGCCGCCATGCGCCCGCATGAAGCCGTCGGCGATGACCGTTTCCCCCGGGGCCGGCATGCGGCTTCCGGTGAACACCAGGTCGGCGGCGTAGATGCCGACCACGAACACCCGGGGACGCCGGCCAGACACCGCGCCCACCGCTACGCCTTGTCCATCTCGTGCAGCATTTCCACACGGCGGCGACAATCTTCGTCGGTGGAGAACTGCGCGCCCAGATACGCCGCCACCAGGTCGTTCGCCAGCCATGGCCCGACGATTTGCGCGCCTATGCACATGACATTGACATCGTCGTGCTCCACGCACTGGTGAGCGGAATGCACGTCGTGGCATACCGCGGCCCGGATGCCCGGCACCTTGTTGGCGGCGATGGAGGCGCCGACGCCGGTGCCGCACACCATGATGCCCCGATCCGACGCGCCCGACCTGATCTGACCGGTCAGCTTGCGGGCGATGTCCGGAAAATCCACCGGCGCGTCGTCGAAACTGCCGATGTCCTGAACCTCGTGGCCCAGGCTTTTGACAAAATCCACGACTGATTTTTTCAACGGCCAACCGGCATGATCGGAGCCTATAACGATACGCATGATTTGCTTCCTAAAAAATATGATTGAATCCCTCAGTTGCCGCGCATGTCTTCCGGCAGGTCGGTGCCGTAGTACTTCTTGTAAATGGCGTTCAGCTTGCCATTCTTGATATTGGCGTCGACCCACTCATTGACCTTGGCCAGCAGCCGGGTCTCGCCCTTTTTGACGCCGATAGCCAGGTCGAAATTGCGCAGCACGAACAGCGGCTTGAAATTGTTCTTGCCTATCTTCTTGTCGATTTGCGCCACCAGCGACTGCGACGTGGCCACCATCTTGGCCTGGCCGCTGACCGCCGCGGTCACCAGCGTGGCATCGTCATCGTAGCGTGCGACGGTATAGCCATACTTCGAAGCCTGCGGCGTCAGTTCCGTATCCTGCGTGGTGCCGCGCGTCACCGCCACCGTATGGCCCTTCATGGTTTCCAGGCTCTTGACCGGTATATTGTCATAGCCCGCCACCACCGACTGCAGCACCGCGTAGCGCTTGGAAAAATCAATGACCTTGGCCCTTTCCGGCGTGACCGACAGCGTGGAAACGACGATGTCGGCCTTGTCGGTCTGCAGGTTGGGAATGCGCGTGGCGCCCGTGGTCTGGATGAGCTCGTACTTCACGCCCCAATCCTTGGCCAGCAGTTGCCCCACCTCGACGTCCGCGCCCATGGGCTCCATCGATGCGCTCATCATGCCCGCGGGCGGTATGCCCAGATCGGTGGATATGCGTATGACCTTGTTCTTTTCGATATTGTCCAGCACATCGGCATGGGCGGCGCTCAGGCTAGCGGCCGCCATGCCGAGCATGCAGAGCATCGATACGGCTAATTTACGTGTCTTCATCGCTGTGTCTCCTGTTGGATGGATGATTCAGAGTTCGTTCTGCAAGAACTCCCTCAACTCCGGTGTACGGGGATCGTTCAGTATGCTTGCGCTCCCCGTCTCCCAGACCTTGCCCTCATTCATGAAAACGATGGTGTCCGCGACCCTGCGCGCGAAGTTCATTTCATGAGTGACCATGATCATGGTCATGCCTTTCGTTGCCAGATCCTCGATGACGCGCAGCACCTCGCCCGTCAGCTGCGGGTCCAGCGCCGAGGTCACCTCGTCGAACAGCATGACTTTCGGCTCCATCGCCAGAGAACGGGCGATGGCCACCCTTTGCTGCTGGCCGCCCGATAGCTGGTCGGGATACTGGCCGGCCTTTTCCATCAGCCCCACCTGGCCCAGCACGCGATGAGCCAGTTCGCGCGCTTCCTTCTTGGGAATCTTCTTGACCGCCGTTGGCGCCAGCATGACGTTTTCTTCGATCGTGAGATGGGGAAACAGGTTATAGCTTTGAAAGACGATGCCGATGTCCAGCCGCAGCGCCCTGAGGTCCACGTCCGGGCTGTGCACCTTGTGGCCGCATACCGTGATCGTGCCGCTGTTGATGGACTCCAGCAGATCGATGCAGCGCAAAGCCGTGCTTTTGCCCGAGCCGCTTTTGCCGATGATCGCCACGACTTCGCCTTTCGAGATCTCCATGTCCACACCGCGCAACACCTCGGTCTGGCCAAACTTTTTATGTACCCCTTTGAGGCTGACCACGACTTCGCGGCCTGGTTCTTCTGTAGCGTTACGCATAAGACTTCTCTCCGGCCTTGGCCTCCAGTTTCCGGCTGAATATCGACAGCGGATAACACATCGAAAAATAAAGAATCGCGATCAGCAGATAGATAAGAAAAGGCTGGAAAATCGTGTTGTTGACGATCTGCCCCGCCCTGACGAGTTCGATGAACCCGACCACGGAGGCAAGAGAAGTGTTCTTGATGATCTGCACCATGAAGCCGACCGTGGGCGGGGTGGCTATCCTGACGGCCTGCGGCAGTATCACTTTCGTCATGCGCTGCGTGCGCGACAGCGCCAGGCATTCCGCCGCTTCCCATTGGGCCCGCGGCACGGCTTGTATGGCGGCGCGCCAGCTTTCCCCCAGGTAGGCCGATACGTAGAGCGACAGCGACACCGAGGCCGCCAGCAGCGGCGATACCGACCAGCCCAGGGATGGCAGCCCGAAGTACATCAGGAACATGAGCACCAGCACCGGCGTGCCCTGGATGAGCTGTATGTAAAGCGCCATGGCCAGCCTCAGCCACTTTTGCGGCGAGATGCGGCACAAGGCGACAACCAATGCCAGGATGCCGCCGCACAGCAGTGCGATCGACGACAGGCCCACTGTCCATAATGCGCCCTTGCCGAGAAACAGCAGATATCCAACGGCGAAACTTTGCCCCATGCCGCGCCCCTAAATGAATGCCTGCAGGTTTCTGCGGCGGCGGAAGATCGCCAGTCCCAGAATCCAGAAGACGATGCGCAACAGGAAGGACAGCAGGACATACAGCATGCCCACCACGATATAGGTCTCGAACGGACGATAGGTGTCGGATTGGATGAAGTTGGCGACGGCTGTCAGTTCCTCCGCCGATATTTGCGAACATATCGAGGAAGACAGCATCAGAAGAACGAACTGGCTGGTCAAGGCCGGATAGACGCGCTCCAGCGCCTGCTTCAGAATCACATGCCAATAGACTTGCCGGCGAGTGAGCCCCAGCGTCTCGGCCGCTTCCAGCTGCCCTTTTTCTATCGAGTCGAATCCCGCGCGCATGATTTCCGCGGAATAAGCGCCGACGTTGATGGTCAGCGCCGTCATCGATACCGTGATGGCGGACAGGGACAAGCCCAGGTTGGAAAGGCCGAAATACACCAGGAAGATCTGCACCAGCAAAGGGGTGTTGCGGATGGCCTCGACATACATGCCGCAAAGCCGGCGCAGCCACCCCGTCCTGCCGCGCTTGCCTATGGCGCAGAAGGTGCCCACGACAAAGCCGCAGGCGGTCGCCACCAGCGTCAGTTCTATCGTCAGGAGCATGCCGTTCAGGACCATGCCCCAGCGATCGAACACCACCGAGAAATCCAGCTCCGTCATGCCGATGTTCCTTTTTCCGGTCCGGACTGGCGGGCGTAGCGGTCGTAGACGGTGAACAAGGCCTGGTTGCCGTTGACCCCTTCGCCATGCGCGCGCGCATCCAGATACTGGGTAGTGACCAGCGACGTGGCCGGCAGGGGCACCGACAGGTCGAACGCCAGTTCCTGGACCAGCTTCAAATCCTTCAGCATCAGGTCGATGCGAAAGCCCGCCGCCGTGTCGCGTTGTATCATCGCCGGCCCGAGCTTGTCCAGCATCCACGATGCCGCGGACCCGCCCAGCAGCACCTGGCGCAATAGCTGCAGGTCGACGCCGGCCGCGCGCGCCAGCGCCAGCGCTTCGCAGATGGCCTGGATATTGATGCCGCAGATCAGTTGATTGCACAGCTTCAAGGTCTGGCCGGCGCCGCTTGCGCCGACATGAGTGACCGTGCTTCCCATGGCCGACAGCACCGGGCCGGCCAACTGATAGGCCTGGGCGTCGCCGCCCACCATGATGGTCAGCCTGGCGTCGCGCGCGCCGATGGGGCCGCCCGACACGGGCGCATCCAGGAAGGCGATTCCGTCTTGCGCCAGTTCGGCGCCCAGCCGGCGCGCCGCCACCGGGGAAATGGTGCTCATGTCGATGATCAGGCGCCGCGCCGGCGGATGCCGCTGCAAGCCGCCATCGCCCTGCACGACGGACTCCACATCGGGCGTATTCGGCAGCATGAGCACGACGGCGTCGGACTGTTCGCCCACCTGCGCCACGCTGCCCGCCGCACGGGCCCCGGCCGCCACAGCGGCGCGAACGGCGTCGGGCGCCACGTCGTGAACGACAAGGTCGAAGCCCGCCTTGATCAGGTTGGCGGCCATATGCCGGCCCATAGTGCCCAAACCGATGAAACCTAGCGTTTTTATCATCTTCGAACTTGTCTCCATCATCAGTGTCCCGTCTGGCCGATACGCTTGCATGGAACAGCCGGGACACCCCAGGGCCCGCGCCGCGCGGGCCCGTCCGGCCCTATTTCAGGGCCGTCTTGAATGTCGCTTGATAGCGTCTTTCGTCGCCGATACGGAAATGGATTCTCAGTTGCTCGTCGGCGCCTTTTTCGTCTTTTTCGGCCAGCGCGCGAAAGATCTTCCGGTGATCGTCGATGATTTCCTCCTTCAGGCTCGGGTCCACTTCGACGACGCCGCGCCGCTCTTTGTGCAGCCGCACGAACAAGGGCCGCATCGCCTGGTACATGCTGATCAGCGTATCGGACTTGCTGGCGCGGACGATGGCCGAATGGAATTCGAAATCCGCCATGCCCCCTTCTTCGGGCGAATCGATGGTGTCTTTGATCAACCGCAGCGCGCCGCTGATCTCTTCGAGATCCTGGGGCGTGATGCGCTGGCAGGCCAGGCGTATCGCCTGGCATTCAATGGCGATGCGCGCCTGCATGATATCTTCGATGACCCCGCCGTCCTGCGCCAGCGTGAAAGCGAAGATATCGCCCAGGACCGAGGCATCGGGCTTCTTGACGAAAGTGCCCACCCGTTCGCGGATATCGACCACGCCTATCATCGCCAGCGCCCGCAAAGCTTCGCGCACCACGGGACGGCTGACCTGAAGATGGTCCGCCAGTTCCCGTTCGGGAAGCAGCAGATCGCCGGGACGCAAAGCGCCCCCCAGCAGTTTTTCCCGTAGGAACAGAAAAACCTTGTCGTAGCCCTGCGTGGCGTCGTCCTGAGTGCGGACAATTCTGGTCGCGGCGGTCATATGCTGATCTTGCTGGTCATGTCTGTGGTTTTACCACAGGCCTGTCCAACGGACATATCGTGGAATACCCGAAGCGACCTTCCTCAGGGTGAAAGAGCCAGCGATGGAGTCTTGCCCCCTTGCTCGGGGACGACATGGAGAGCGGGAAATGCTTGCGGCCCGGCTGCCCGCTATAAAACGGGCCAGCCGGGCCGCAAGGAGAGCGTGCGAATCACGCTCCGGGCGGGATTTTGCGGGAATTCAGCCCGAGGAGCCTCAACCGCAGGCGCCGATGGCGCCGCAGACGGTGCAGAACTCGCAGCCGTCCTTCTTGATGACAGCATGGTTGCCGCATTCGCCGCAGCGCTTGCCCAGCATGGGCTCGGCGGCCACCGCCTGGCGGCCGGGCTCTTCGGCCACCACGCCCATGGCGTTGATGGGCATGCCTTCTTCGGTCAGTATGCCCAGCATGGCGTAGCGGTGGATGACCAGCTGCGCCACGTACGCCACGGTGGACGGATAATTGGCCTGCCTTTCGGCGCCCGGCACGCGCGCCAGGAAATCCCCGCGCGGTTCGGCGTAGTTCAACAGCTTGCGCAGCTTCATCCCTATCCATGCCGGATCGATCACGCGCATGTCCAGGCTCAGCAGCTTGCATAGGCCGTCCAGCGCGCGCGGGTGCGCGCCCGTCAGCCACATGCTGTAGGGGCGGCGGCTGCCGTCGGGCATCTGCAATTCTTTCAGCATCAGCACGAAATCGTCGTCGGTGGACGGGTTGCGCACGTCGGCCACCCAGGCCAGAGTGCCGTCCGTGCCCGTCTTGGGTTCGTGCGGCGCGAACAAGGCGTTCAGCACCGGGGATGGGTCGTTTTCCCTGGCATCCAGCGCGCCCAGGTCGTTATAGCGCCATTCCACCAGGCGGGCCAGGGCCGCGGTGGCGCTGGGCACCCGGACCAGGTCGCCATGGGGCGGCATCGGCATCTGGAAGCCATCGCCATAGGCGTGGGCCAGCACGGACAGCTTCTTGCGCAGCCAGCCCCGGTCATTGGCGCGCATGTCGGTGGACAGGGTTTTGGCGATGGCGTCCAGGCCGCGCGGCGGCTGCCCGCCCAATACCCAGACCTCGAAAGGCACGCGGTCTTTGTCGGCCACGACCACGGCGAATTCGCCCTGGGGCGTCTGTATGGTTTCGCTGACCCAGCCCGAAGCGCCGGCGGGCAAGCCCGGCCTGGATGGCCAGCGCAGCGATGCCAGCGGCGGGGATTTGGCGACCTCGGTCAGCACCAGGCGCTTGTCCTGCTCCGACAGGGTGATGGGCGCGGGAGCGCCATCCTGGCCCTCGGCGGGCACCGAAAGCACCGCGCCCAGGATGTTGTTGGGGCGGTAAGTGGTGATGCCCTTCAAGCCCTTGTGCCAGGCCTGCATGTACAGGTCCTTGAAGTCTTCGTAGGGATAGTCCGCCGGCACATTGACGGTTTTTGAAATGGCCGCGTCCACATAAGGCGCCACGGCGGCGACCATCAGCATGTGGTCGATGGCGGAAATTTCCAGCGCCGAAACAAAGGCCTCCGGCAGGTCGTCGACGTCGCCGCCCATGGCGCGGTAGACACGGTAGGCGTGGTCCTCGACCGTGTAGTCCTTTTTGCTGCCGTCGGGCATGCGCTTGCTGCGATTGTAGAACCAGGAAAACGCGGGCTCGATGCCGTTGGAGGCATTGTCCGCGAAAGCCAGCGATATCGTTCCAGTGGGAGCGATCGAGGTCAAATGGGAATTGCGTATGCCGTGCTGGCGTATGGCTTGCTGAATGCTTTCAGGCAGCCGCTGCGCAAACTCGCTGCGCAGATAGTCGTCCGCCTGCAGCAGGGGAAAAGCGCCGCGTTCCTGGGCGAGGGCCACCGACGCCTCATAGGCGGCGTCGCGCATTTCGCGCGCCAGATCGGCGGCCAGTTGCCGCCCCTGCTCGGAATCGTAGCGCAAGCCCAGCATGATCAAGGTATCGCCCAGGCCGGTGAAACCCAGGCCCAGGCGCCGCTTGTTCTCGGCTTCGCGGCGCTGTTCTTCCAGCGGCCACTTGGTGGCGGTCAGGACATTGTCCAGCATGCGCACGGCCACCTTCGTGGCTTTCTTCATTTTCTCGAAATCGAAGGCCGCCGTCGCGCTGAAGGGCGATGTGACATAAGCCGTCAGATTCAGGCTGCCCAGGCAGCAGCAGCCGTAATCGGGCAATGGCTGCTCGCCGCAAGGGTTGGTCGCTTCGATGAATTCGCAATACGCCAGGTTGTTTTCCGCGTTGATGCGGTCCAGGTAGAGCACGCCCGGCTCGGCCGCCGCGTACGTGCTTTGCATGATCAGGTCCCAGATCTCGCGCGCCCGCACGGTCTTGTAGACCCACAGGCCGTCGCCGCGCAGATGGGCCCCCGCGCCCTTGACCTCTTCGGTGGGCTCGGCTTCGTGGACCAGCTCGAACATGCCGTCCGTTTCGACGGCCTGCATGAAGGCGTCGGTGACCCCCACCGATACGTTGAAATTGTTCAACTGCCCGCGTTCCTGCTTGGCCGTGATGAACTCCATGACGTCCGGATGCGTCACGTTGAGCACAGCCATCTGCGCCCCGCGGCGCGAACCGGCCGATTCCACCGTTTCGCATGAGCGGTCGAACACGCGCATATAGGAAATGGGGCCGGATGCGCTGCTGCCCGTGCCTTTCACCCGCGCTCCGCGCGGACGGATGGCGGAAAAGTTATAGCCCACGCCGCCGCCGCGCCGCATGGTTTCCGCGGCTTGCGCAAGCGCCGTATAAATGCCGGGCTTGCCGCCCGCGTCTTCGGTGATGGAATCGCCCACCGGCTGCACGAAGCAATTGATCAGCGTGCTTTGCAGGTCGGTGCCCGCGGCGCTGTTCACGCGGCCGGCGGGGATGAAGCCATTGTTCATCGCCCACAGGAATTCCTCGGCGCGGCGCTTGCGCTGCTTGGGCGGCTCGACGCGCGCCAGGGCCTCGGCCACGCGCGCCCGGACTTGCCCGATGTCGGACTCGCCCCCTTTCGCGTACTTTTCGAGCAGGACTTCCGTGGAAATGAGTTGGGGTTCCGCCAAGGCGATGACGGTGCTTTCCAGTTGTTGCATGATATTCCTAGATACTGTCGGACGCGCCCGCCCCGGCCGCAAAGCCGGCTGCGGGACCCGCTGCCCTGCCGACGGCGCCCGAATGGCCGGCGGCAGCCCGCGGAGCCTGCGATTGCCGCAGCGAGCATGATGCGTTAAGGTCGATTTCAAAAGATATCATACCGGATCCGCAACACCCTTGATATGCATTAAAAGGGGCGGAAAAGGCCCGCCATGGTAATTGCGACATTTCGCTTCTACGAGGAATTGAACGAGTTCCTGCCCGCCGAAAGGCGGCGGCGGCCGTTCGAGAGCCGCTGCGCCCGCGCGGCCACGGTCAAGCACATGATAGAGGCCTTGGGCGTGCCCCATACCGAAGTGGAAATCATCCTGGTGAACGGCGTTTCCGTGGGCTTCGACACCCTGCTGCGCCATGGCGACAGGGTGGCGGTCTATCCCAAATTCGAGGCGCTGGACGTCACGCCCCTGTTGCGCGTGCGCAGCAGGCCGCTGCGCACGCCGCGCTTCATCGCCGACGCTCATCTGGGCGGCCTGGCGCATCTGCTGCGCATGGCAGGTTTCGATACCCTTTACGACAATCATTTCGACGACGGCGAAATCGAAGCTCTGGCGTCCAGCCAGGGCCGCATCGTGCTGACGCGCGACCGCGAACTGCTGAAACGCCGAACCATCACCCACGGCTGCTACGTCCACGCCATCAAGCCCGAACGCCAACTGCGCCTGATGTTCGAGCGGCTCGACCTGTCCGGCAGCGCCCGGCCCTTCAGCCTGTGCTTGCGCTGCAACGCGCCTTTGCAAGCAATCAGCAAGGCGCAGGTGCTGGACCGCCTGCCGGCCAGCGTCAGGATCCTGCACGATCGCTTCAGCACCTGCCCCATCTGCCACGGCATTTTCTGGGAAGGCACGCACTGGCGGCGCATGCGCGCCTTGCTGGATCGCGCCATGGAAGGGCTGGCGCCCGCGAACCGGCCCGGGCCGGAGCCCTGAGCGCGGGCGCGGGATGGATGCGCCGGCCGGCGGGTTCCGCGGGTTCTGTATATGATACTGATACGGATACGAACACACGCGCCGGAGCGCCCGCAAGGGCCGTCCGGAACGCTGAACTCCCCACGTAAGAGGCGCCTATGCCGGATTTCGAAGAGCCGCAGGATTGGTCGCAACTGGACGATGCACGCAAGCTGCGCGAATTTTCCCAGATACAAAGAGCGCACTGGAATAACGTCCGCGCCATACTCCGCGCCGTCGACGCGCTTTTCGCCATCATGGAAAGCGAAGAAGACCCGCCCAAAAAAGAAGTGCTGCGCATCGCCCAGGATCTCGTGCGCGACCTGAAAATCAAATGGCAGGAGGAGTGAGTCCGTCGATGGATCTCCGTCATGCGGGGCCGACAACTACAAGGGCGGTCCCCTGACCTCTCATGCCGACGCCATGCTAATCGCCGACGCATATTGCATTACAAATGAATAGTTGCGATTGCATTACAATACTAAGGTAGGCATCGATCCCAATCACAGCGTTCAGGAAAAGAAGTAAATGGCAGCCGCATACAAGAAAGCACAAACGCCAAAGAAACCGCAAGCGCCCGTCGCCGGCGCAGATAGCCCGCTAATGGTCAATTCGGTACAGAAAGCCTTTCGCGTACTTCACGCGTTCGATAGGACTGAACCGCGACTGACTCTCAAGCAGATCGTGGATAAACTGGGAATAGACAAAAGCACCGCGCAACGATTCACCCACACTCTTTTGGTAATGGGGTACTTGGACAAGGACCCGGTCACCAAGACATTGGGCGTCACCGCCAAGATGGTGGACTTGGCCCATCTCTACCTTGCAACCAGCCCCTTGGTTACAGGTTCGATGCCCTACCTCATTCATCTGAACGGTGAAACCGGAGAGACGATTAATTTGACGGTCCTGGATGGCGCCGAAGTAATATTTGTCTCCCGTCTCGTCGGCAATAATTTATTGTCCACTGGTGTGAGCATTGGAACGCGCTTGCCCGCATACGCAAGTGCTGGCGGACTGGCCATAATGTCGACGCTGAGCGATTCGGAAATTGAACATTTGCTCGATATCAGCGACCTCAAGCCTTATACCCCGCTTACGGTATATGAGCCGTCCAAGATAATGGAAAGGCTTAAAACGTGTCGATTGAAGGGTTATGTATTGAGCGTCGGCGATTACTTCCCCAATGACATATCCGTGGGCGCCCCTGTTATCTCGCGCTCGGGGCATCTGATGGGGGCCATCTCATTATCCGTCTCCATAGACCGGTTTACGGCCAAAGAGGCCGAGGCCAAGTTTGCCAAGCTCGTCGCAACAACCGCCAAATCGATCCTCATATAGCTTCTGAACGCCGCGGCGTCTCCGCCGATATACATAAATCAGCCTCCCCGCGTAGATCTGCGCCCGCGACGCATCGAGCCGCGCCTGTGGATCACACATCCCGCGCCATCACGTTGCTTGCGGACTATGGGAAAGATGCGGCTGATTTAAAAATAGCCATGGAAGCTATTGCACCCATTCCAGCGAGTCGTTATATTATTATAAAGCACTTAATATTTCTATAAACTACTTTAGATCCAAAATAGCGATATGGCGCTCAAGCATGGATGACTTTCCGCCCTACTTTCAGAAGCGTTTTGCCGATGATCAACTGGGCGTGATCCGCCTTCTGCATGACGGCTTAATCGGTGAAGACGACCGCTGCATCATTACCTACGAAGGCCGGGACGTCGGCATTGCCGAGATGCGCGCCCGAGTGGCGCAAGTTCAGGCGCGACTACGCTGCGTCGGCCTGAAGCCGGGAGACCGTGTCGCCGTAATGCTGTCCAATTCGGTGGACCATATTTCACTTATCTATGCATTGATTTTGTACGGCGCAATCTGGGTTCCAGTGAATGTGCGCCTGCGCGGCGAGGGGCTGGCGTACATCGTAAAACACTCTCATCCCGCACTGCTGGTGTTCGATCCCGAGTTCGAGGAAGCTGTTTCAGAGCTTTCCGGAGTGCGCTCCATCCAACTTAAGGAACTGAACGCGACTCTTGTACGGGCGGGCGAGCAGACGCTGGTGTGCAGCCAGGGCATTACACACCGAAGCGCTCTCTGTATCATCTACACTTCCGGCACCACCGGAGCGCCGAAAGGCGTAGTGTTCACTCATCGCATGCTGCGAATCGCCAGTGAAGCCGTCCTGTTAGTGGCGAATATTCATCAAGGCGATCGAGCCTTCCTTTGGGAACCTCTGTGCCACATCGGCGGCGCGCAGATGCTGATGGTGCCATTTCTGATTGACGCGCAGCTGCATGTGGTCAATCGATTTTCATCGAGCCAATTCTGGACGCAATGGCGGTCATCCCGGGCCACTCACCTTCACTATCTGGGGGGTGTGCTGGACGTATTGATGCAATTGCCGGAGTCGGGCTCTATTCGTGTGGCATGGGGAGCCGGCATTTCCGAACAGGCATGGGAGCCTATCCGCAAACGCTTTGGGTGTGAATTGCGCGAATGTTACGGAATGACCGAATGCTCCAGCTTTGCCACACTGAATATGAGTAACACGCCGGGCTCGATCGGCGCCGCCTTGCCATGGATGCGTGTCGAGCTCTTGGACGAGAATGGCGAAACTGTACCGAGAGGAGAGGTTGGTGAAATCGTTCTGTCGAGCGATGTGGAAGGCGTCTTCCTGCCCGAATATCTAGACAACCCGGAAGCCACCAAGCAGGCGATGAAGAACGGCAAGCTGCACACAGGCGATAGGGCGCGCCAGATCGCCAACGGAGAATATGTGTTCGTCGGCCGCCGTACGGACAGCATGCGAGTGCGGGGCGAAAATGTTTCCGCATGGGAAGTCGAGCGTGTCTTTGCAAGCCATCCGGCAATCAAGGCCACGGCCGCCGTTGGTATTCCAAGCGCCATAGGCGAACAGGAAATCTTGCTGTATGTGCAGTTCGAACCTGCGGAGTCAGTGGACTGGATTGATTTGGTTGATTGGGCGAGGCCTCGCCTCGCCGATTTCCAGCTGCCAAGGTACTACATTTCCATCGAAAAATTCGAGCTTACCCCCAGCGAGCGCATTCGCAAACACCTGCTGCCTAAAGCAGTAGATGGCGCATGGGATCGTAATCTAACAGCGACAACAACCTAGGAGCTCATATTGTCCGCCCCTGCTCAGTACATTGTTGCCGAACGGCACGAAACCGTCGGCCTGATTCGACTCAACCGCCCCGAGAGACTGAACGCATGGACGGTCTCGATGCGCAACGAAATCATCAACGTATTAAACTCTTTCGAAGCCGATCCAACATTGCGTGCCATCATAATGACCGGCACCGGCGATCGAGCCTTTTGCGCAGGCCAAGATCTTGAAGAAGCGCACGGCTTCAGTGTCGATGAAGCCGAAATCTGGATTCGAGGCTGGGGTACGTTCTACTCGGCACTGCGCTACCTATCCAAACCATTGGTGATAGCGCTAAACGGAATTGCCGCCGGATCGGCGTTTCAAGCTGCGCTGCTGGGCGACATTCGCGTTGGGCATGCCGGCGTACGAATGGGCCAACCCGAAATAAACTCCGGGATCGCCAGCGTCACAGGCCCCTGGATCATGAATTTGATGCTGGGCATGTCCCGCACCACCGAGCTGACGTTGACCGGCCGTCTTATGGATGCCGAGGAATGCCACCGTATAGGCCTCATCCACCATATCGTCGAACAGCCGGATGTTTTAAAGAAGTCTTTTGAAATCGCGAAGGAGCTCGGGGCAAAGCCCCCTGTCGCAATGAGGCTGAATAAGGCCCGGCTTTGCGAAATGACGGAACCGTCTTTCCTGGAAGCCATCGAAGCGGCGATTCGCCATCATCGTGTATCGTACGAGAGCAACGAGCCTCAGCGCATGGTTGAAGCTTTCTTCAAAGCGAGAGGCAGGTAAGCCTTTAACCCGCCTATGGCTGCATGGGGTTGCCATGCAGCCATAGGCAATCAAGCGCGGGCGAAAGTGCGTGGCAACAAGCCAGCCTGGAACCATACGATGAATGAGTACAAGTCATACACCGGCACATGCACCGCGGCGGACAACGCGGCGGCGTATGGAGCCATATTGTGGCACTCAAGCACAATCGCACCGATATCGGAATACCTTTCCATGAGCTCGCGCCCTGCGGCGACTACGTCGCGCTCAGCCTTCTCGATATCAAGCCGGGTTTCTCCCTGCAAAAGCACCCGAGTCAATTCCTCGCCGTTTTCTGTGCCAACAACCGGCGTGTCTCCGGGAGCGCCCGCGGCAATGAGATGATCTGCGCTGAGACGGGGCCCATGAACAGTCACGACTCCCACGCGCTTGCCGGGTGGCAGAAGCTTCTGCACCAAAGGGACCTGCATCAGCGAAGAGCTTGCCACCGGCACGCCGCATGCGGCGGAAAGCTCGTCCTGGAACAGCGAGAGAAACCCGCCGGTGGTCGTTATGCCGCGCGCGCCGGAAGCCACCAATTCCTTTGCCGTGTCGACCAAGATCTTATTGAGGCCCTGGCCACGCTCATGCACGACCACGTGCGGCGATGCGCCGCGAGCCACCCGATACAACATCGGAAAGGGCCATGTATTCGCATTCGCGACATCGCCGATCGCCCTGGGCAGCTTGGTATCCAGCACAATTACGCCCACAGCCGCCCCGTACACATTGATTCCGCCTTCGATGACTGTCATATCCGTTCCTTTACTCCTCGATCTTGACCTTCTCCGCAATATCGCGGAGAGTTTTAAGGTTGTTGCGTAAAAATTCGTCATACTGCGGCCCGCTCAAGTAGCCGGGAACGACACCCGCTTCAACGAGAGAAGTCTGCATCTTCGGTTCGTTGAGTATTTTTTCGAACGCCCGCCGAAGGATGTCTATGCGGTCCGCCGGCACCTTTGAACTGGTGACAAAGCCTTCAAACGAAACGTAAACAGCGTCCGGATAACCCAGGTCCTTGACAGACTTCACATCCGGCAAGTCTGGCTGCCTGTTTTCAGTGCTGACCAACAGACCAGTCAGGCTGCCGTTGTTGATTTGGCTTTTCGAGGTCGCAACAGTAGAAACCGCAAGATCCACTTGGCCGCCAAGCGCGGCCAGCATCGCCTTCGATCCGCTGTCATATGGAATGTGCCGGAGCTTTATGCCCGCGCTCTGAGCGATCAATGCCCCATAGAAGTGAGCCGGGGATAGCGGCCCCCAAGTAGAGTAGGTTATTGTGTCGGGCTTCTCTTTGGCTTCCTTTACCAAGGCCTCGAAGTTTTCAAAGCGCCCTTTTTTTGTTTCACGATGACTCCAGCCCGGTAGTTCGCTGGACTGCGCCATAGCTCGATACAGCAGGTTTATCAATAGCTTACGCGCGTCCATCATATGCCGGTGCTTTCTGAAACTTGACCCGGTTTTCCCTCGCGCCGCTCCTATCTGGCTCTTGGAATCCGGGTCGTTCCAAGGAGTCATCATGGCAAAGATCAAGCTCACCAAGACCGCCGTGGAGGCGGCCCAGCCCCAGGCCAAGGATGTTGAACTGCGGGATACCGTGGTGCCCGGCTTCCTGTGCAAGATTACCCCGACGGGCCGCCGGGTGTTCATGCTCCAATACCGCACGAACTCCGGCCAGCCCCGCAAGCCCTCGCTGGGGCTGTACGGGGAGCTGACCGTCGAACAGGCACGAGTCAAGGCACAGGACTGGCTGGCCGAGGTTCGCCGGGGCGGCGACCCCGGCGGCGCCAGGGCCGAGGCGCGCAAGGCGCCCACGATGGCCGAGCTGTGCAAGAAGTTCATGGAGGACTACTCCAAGAAGCGCAACAAGCCCAGCACGCAGGAAGGCTATCAAGGCGTCATCGACCGCAACATCATCCCGCTGCTGGGCCGCAAGAAGGTGCATGACGTGAAGCGGCCCGACATTGCCGGGCTGATGGAAAAGCTGGCCTACAAGCCGACCGAGGCGAACAAGACCTTCGGCGTGCTGCGCAAGATGTTCAACCTGGCCGAAGTGTGGGGTTTCCGCCCGGACGGCACCAATCCGTGCCGCCACGTCCCGATGTACCCGCCGGGCAAGGAAACCCGGCTCATCGTGGACGAGGAAATGGTGCGGATCTTCCGCCATCTGGAGAAGCTGGAGGCGGAAGGGCTGGAGAACTACGTCATCCCGCTGGCGATCCGGCTGCAATTCGAGTTCGCCGCCCGACGCTCCGAAATCTGCCCGCTCGAATGGAGCTGGCTGGACTTCGAGAACCGGCGCGTGGTGTGGCCCGACAGCAAGGTCGGCGGTATTTCCAAGCCTATGAGCGAGGAAGCCTATCGGCTGCTTTCGACGGCGCCGCGCCGGGAGGGCTGCCCCTATGTCCTACCGTCGCCGAACGACCCGACCAAGCACCTGACCTTTGGCGAACACTATGGCGGCTGGTGCCGGGCGCTCAAGGCCGCTGGCGTCCCGCACGTCGGCACGCACGGCATTCGTCACCGCTCGACCACCGACATTGCCAATTCGGGCGTGCCGACCAAAGTGGGCATGAAGCTGACAGGCCACAAGACCGTGGCGATGTTCATGCACTACGTCCACACCGAGGACAAGCCGGTGCGTGATGCGGCCGAGTTGGTGGCCAGCCGGCGCAAGGCCATCACGGGCGCGCGCCAGCTTGCGGAGGCGGCAGCATGAACGGGCGCCGGTCATCCGTGGCATCGCCCGCAGCGCCGTCGGCGCTGCTGGGCGACATTCGGGCACTGATCGAGGCGGCGCGCAAGCGCGCCACCTCGGCGGTGAATAGTGAGCTGACCATGCTCTATTGGCGCATCGGCCAGCGCATCCACACGCAGGT
>DJWC01000076.1:2540-3011 GCA_002441445.1 Pusillimonas sp. UBA6240 | reverse complement strand
TCACGGGCTTGGGGTAGAAAGCCGCGCCGATGGTCGCGATGCCTTCGGCCAGTTTTTCCACGAAGAAGGCGCGCGGGCTCGCGTAGCCCCGGGCGGCGGATTCCACGGCCTTCTTCAGGTCGCCGTCGACGTTCGGATAGTCGAGGATCGCCTTGGGATGGACGTTGATGTTGTTGTTGATGATGAATTCCAGGCGCGCCAGGCCCACCCCATGGTTGGGGATCTGCGAGAAATCGAAAGCCAGCTGGGGGTTGCCCACGTTCATCATGACCTTCAGGCCGATGTCGGGCATTTCGCCCCAGCGCACTTCTTCGACCTCGGTTTCGATCAGGCCGTCGTAAATGCGCCCTTCGTCGCCTTCAGCGCAGGACACGGTCACTTCATGGCCGTTGGTCAGCACATCCGTGGCGTTGGCGCAGCCGACGACCGCCGGAATGCCCAACTCACGCGCGATGATGGCCGCATGGCAGG
>DJWC01000076.1:0-2492 GCA_002441445.1 Pusillimonas sp. UBA6240 | reverse complement strand
GCCGATTTTCTGGCCGATGGCGCGGCCCGTGACCAGGACTTCGCCCGTGGCTTTCAGGCGATAGCGTTCCTGCACATCGTGATGGCCTTGCTGCGACTTGACCGTTTCGGGGCGTGCCTGCAGGATGTAGATCTTGCCGTCCAGCCCGTCGCGGCCCCATTCGATGTCCATGGGCCGCTGGTAGTGCTTTTCGATGATCACGGCATAGCGCGCCAGCTCGATGACTTCTTCGTCCGTCAGCGAATAGCGGTTGCGCTCGGACACCGGCACCTCGACGGTGCGCACGGCGTGGCCGGAAGCGCGTTCGGGGTCGAACTCCATTTTGATGAGCTTGGAACCGATGCGGCGGCTGATGATGGGGTAATGCCCCGACGCCAGCGTGGGTTTGAAGACATAGAATTCGTCCGGATTCACGGCGCCCTGCACCACGGTTTCCCCCAGGCCGTAGGAAGAGGTGATGAACACGACGTCGTTGAAGCCCGATTCGGTGTCCAGCGTGAACATGACGCCGGCGCTGCCGCGGTCGGAGCGCACCATGCGCTGCACGCCCGCCGACAGGGCGACGTCCGCATGGGCATAGCCTTTGTGCACGCGATAGGAAATGGCGCGGTCGTTGTACAGCGANNAGGTCGCTGCGCACCATGCGCTGCACGCCGGCCGACAGCGCCACGTCGGCGTGGGCGAAGCCCTTGTGCACCCGGTAGGAGATCGCGCGGTCGTTGTACAGCGACGCGAAGACGTGGCGGATCTTGTCGAGGACCTCGTCGATGCCGACGACGTTCAAGTAGGTTTCCTGCTGGCCCGCGAACGAGGCGTCGGGCAAGTCTTCGGCCGTGGCGGACGAGCGCACGGCGAACGAGCCCTTGCCGTCTTTGTCCAGACCGGCGAAAGCGCTGCGGATGGCCTGCTCGAGCTCCGCCGGGAAAGGCGTGTCGATGATCCATTGGCGGATTTCGGCGCCGGCGCTGGCCAGTTCGCGCACATCGTCGGGGTCCAGCCTGGCCAGGCGATCGGCGATGCGCTGATCGAGCTGGGTGGATTTCAGAAAATCGCGGAAGGCGTCGGCCGTGGTCGCAAACCCGCCCGGGACACGGACGCCGGCCCCGGCCAACTGACTGATCATTTCACCTAGCGATGCGTTTTTACCTCCTACCGAGTCGACGTCCGACATGCGGAGCTGCTCGAAAGACACTACGTAAGACATAAAGTCACCTTTACTATATAAAAGAAAGCATGTTTGCTTAATGCGCCTGCCGGAGGCCGCAAGAATGCGGACGCGGTGCACTAGGCAAACCAGCCTTGCCTGCTGGTACGGTGACTGTTAATCTTTGCGATTGTACAGTTTCTGGCGCGATGCGCGCTCAATTTATTCCATGCCCACCCCTCTCATTGAACGCACCGTATTCGTCGTATCGGACAGCACGGGCATCACCGCCGAAACATTCAGTAATTCGGTACTCTCCCAGTTCGAGCAGGTCAAGTTCGAAGCCATACGCATTCCTTTCATAGACAGCCCGGCCAAGGCCAGGGCGGCCGCGGTGCGCATCAACCGCTGCGCGGAAGAGCAGAACGCGCCGCCGCTGGTCTTCAGCACGCTGGTGAATACCGACATCGCCGAAATCATCCGCGGCGCCAACTGCACCTTCCTCGACTTGTTCGGCACCTTCGTGCAGCACATCGAGACGGCGCTGGGCATGAAGTCCAGCCATTCGGTGGGCCGCTCGCACATGGGCGGCTTGTCCAAGCAATACAACAATCGCATCGAGGCCATCAACTTCAGCCTGGCCCATGACGACGGACAGTTCATACACGGCCTGGAACAGGCGGACGTGATCCTGGTCGGCGTATCGCGCTGCGGCAAGACCCCGACCAGCCTCTACCTGGCCATGCAGTATGCGGTAAAGGCGGCCAATTTCCCGCTGATTCCGGAAGACTTCGAACGCGGTTCGCTGCCGGCGACGCTCGCGCCCTATCGCAAGAAGCTGTTCGGCCTGTCCATCCAGCCCCAGCGCCTGGCCGAAGTACGCAACGAACGCCGGCCCAACAGCCAATACGCCTCGCTGAAGCAATGCCGCCACGAAGTGGCCGAGGCCGAGCGCCTGATGCGCATGGAAAACATCCCCTGGCTGTCGACCACGACCAAATCCATCGAGGAAATCTCCACCAAGGTACTCGACGCGGTGGGCCTGGATCGGCGCACGTATTGACGGGGATGCCGAAGTACCAGCCGCGGCTTGCTCAACGTCGCCCAACCCCGGCCCACCGGCTACGCCTTGGCAGTAAAGCTAATGTCCATAAGGTCATCCGTGGAATCGGTAGGGTGAGATATGCCACAATGTCCCGACCCGCGCGGCAGGCGCGCGAGGCCGGGACGGCGTAAGAGCTCTTCAAGCAGCAAGCAACACCTCAGAAGCAGGCCAAGCACCCACGCCGCCTCAGCGGCGCAACAAACATGAAGCACCGCAGCGGGACGGGTGGCGGGGGCCGGACGC
>DJWC01000093.1 GCA_002441445.1 Pusillimonas sp. UBA6240 | reverse complement strand
ACAGTCCGCAGTGGACTGTCCAGTGCCCGGGCTCATCCTACGGCTTGCCGCCGGCAAAAAAACCACTTGCGTTTTGCACTGTTTTTTTATACAGTATCGCTACTGGTGCTGTATGAATGAACAGTATTCGCGGCGCCGCCATCGCAACATGGACCGCGCCGGGTCATGCACGCATTTCGTGCGGGTCTCCGGCCTTTTAAAGAGACGAAAACATGAAGATCAGCCACTCCAGCAAGTCCAGGCATTCCAGGCAATCCGGCGTATATCGCGCTTCCGGCTCATCCGGCTCATCCGGCAAGGCGCCGCTGAAATGGCCGTTTCCAGCAAAGCGGGGCGGGGGCAAGCCCGGGCTCAGCAAGGGCTCCATGGCCGCGGATGTCTGCCTGGTCGCCTTGTGGGGGGCCAGCATTCCATGCCTGATGTGGCTGGGGGCCGCAGGCGGTTTTTAAACTCCCGCATTTCCCTATATAATGTTGGGCTTTGCTAACTCATCCTCTAGCGGGCTTATCTTTGAATAACCAGCCTTTGACCCGCATACGATGAAACTGGAGTGTTCACCATGAACCTTATCGAACTTCTTGAACAAGAAGAAANNNGGCCTACGAAGGCGTGGTCATCGGCCGGCGCAACCGCGGCCTCAATTCCTCGTTCATCGTCCGCAAGATTTCCTCGGGCGAAGCGGTCGAGCGTACTTTCCAGCTGTATTCCCCGCAAATCGCCAGCATNNCGCATCAAGGAAAAACTGGTTCGCAAGTCGGCCAAGAAAGCTGGGGAATAAGCCGCTTTCTTTCCGATGCGCCATTGCAAGGGCACCCCGAAGGGTGCCCTTGTTTTATTGGATATATGTCTCAGAACCCAAGACCTCCCCGGGCCGGGCGCAGCATCGTGACGCCCGCCTTCGATCCAATGGTCCAACCCATTGTTGCAAGCCAAGTCTTGCGGCCTTTGTCGGCTGAAAGCCTGCAACTGGACTTCATCCGCCAGGCCTTCGGGCATCCCATTCATTGGCGGGTGGAGCCCATCTTCAACGGCTCCTTCGGCAAGGCGTTTACCAACCGCCCCGACATCATCCAGGCGGCGGTATTCTTTCCCTTGATCCAGCGCCCATCGGGCCTGCAAGTCCTCTTCACGCGGCGCGCCTCCCATCTGTATGACCATGCCGGGCAGATCAGCTTTCCCGGGGGGCGCATCGAAGCCAGCGACCGCGATGCGATCGCCGCCGCCTTGCGCGAAACATACGAGGAAATAGGGGTGGCCCCGCAATTCATTCAATTGCTGGGCACCCATCCCAGCTACTTGACGTCCACCCGCTTCACCATGAAGCCGGTCATTGGCCAGATACTTCCGGGGTTTACCATCACCCCCGACCTGACCGAGGTGGCCGAGGTGTTCGAAGTCCCCTTGTCGGTATTGATGGATACTTCGGTGCACCGACTGCACAAAGCCCAATTGCCGGACGGCGGGCACCGCTACTATTTTTCGATCACCTGGCAATCGTATTTCATATGGGGCGCCACGGCGGCCCTGATACGCAACTTCTACCATTATCTGGCTGCCGCACAGGCCGAGCTGCGAGGTTTGTCCCATCGCGGCGGCGATTGATTTCCGGTCCGCCGCATATTGCGCGTCCCGACGCTCGCCCGGATCCCGAAAAATCGAGCGCTCATGGTATTGGGCGCCGGACTGGCCCATCCCGCCACTCGTAAACGAGACGCCACGCGCGCCCTCGAAGCTATACAATTAGCGCTATTTTCTTACCAATTTTATTATTTCCCCTTCTGCCGGCGATTCCGCGGCCGCAGCCCGTCCTCATAGAACCCGTCATGCACGACAGCACCACCTCGCTCAAAGAGCTCACTCTCCGGGGAGTAATTCTTGGCGCCCTTATTACCCTGGTCTTTACCGCCTCCAATGTCTATCTTGGTCTCAAGGTCGGTCTGACGTTCGCGTCGTCCATACCGGCGGCTGTCATATCCATGGCGGTTTTGCGCGCTTTCCGGGACTCCAACATCCTGGAGAACAATATCGTCCAGACGCAGGCGTCCGCGGCCGGAACGCTTTCCGCCATCATTTTCGTGCTGCCCGCCTTGTTGATGATGGGGTATTGGCAAGGTTTTCCTTTAGTGGAAACAGCCATGATCTGCGCTTGCGGCGGCATACTGGGCGTGGTGTTTACCGTACCGTTGCGCCAGGCGCTGATCGTGAAAAGCGATCTGCCTTATCCGGAAGGCGTTGCCGCAGCCGAAATCCTGCGCGCGGGAAACCCCGATAAGGATGCCGCAGAAGCTCAAAAAGGGCAGGGCTTCGGGGACATCGTATTGGGCGCCGCCATCGCCGGCGGATTCAGCCTGATAACCAATGGCTTCAAATTGGCCGCGGACGGCGTCAGCTACTGGTTCAGCGCGGGACGCGCCATTTTCCAGCTTCCCATGGGTTTTTCCTTCGCCCTGGTCGGAGCCGGCTATCTGGTCGGCATCACCGGCGGCATCGCCATGCTGCTTGGCGTATTCCTGTCCTGGGGGATTGCCGTTCCCTGGCTGACCATGACGCAGCCCTGGCCCGAAGGCGTCGCCATCGGCAGTTTCGCCACGTCTGTTTGGGTATCCCAGGTGCGGCTCATCGGGGCGGGCATGATCGCCATAGCCGCGCTCTGGACTTTGTTCACCTTGATCAAACCCATGATGGAAGGCATGCGGGTTTCCCTGGCGGTATTGAAGGACGGATCGGGGGCGACGCGCATGGCGCGAACCGATACCGACCTCTCTCCAAAAACGCTGTTGAGAATTACCCTGCTCATGCTCGTGTTGCTGATAGCGACCTTTTATTCGTTCGTGGCTCAGTCCGGCCTTGCGCCGGCCGTAGCCTGGACGCTGGTCCTGGTCGGCACGGCGCTGGCCTTTTTGATCGGCTTCATGGTGGCGGCGGCCTGCGGCTATATGGCGGGTTTGGTCGGTTCTTCCGCAAGCCCCATATCCGGCATCGCCGTCATTTCCATTCTGGCGGTTTCCCTGATTTTCATCGGCATCGGCCAGGTCCAGGGCATACTGGACGACGAGCGGCACGTCCGGTTCTACACCGCATTGGCGCTCTTCTGCTCCTCGGTCGTGGTAGCCATCGCCGCCATTTCCAACGACAATCTGCAGGATCTGAAAACCGGCTGGCTGGTGTCCGCCACCCCCTGGAAGCAGCAAGCGGCATTGATCATAGGCTGCGTGGTCGGAGCAATGGTTATCCCGCCCGTCCTCGAGCTTCTTTACCATGCGTATGGCTTCATCGGCAGCATGCCGCGCGCCGACATGGATGCCTCCCAAGCGCTGGCGGCGCCTCAAGCGAGCTTGATGATCACCATTGCCCAGGGCCTGTTCGCCCACACTCTGGACTGGACCTATATCATGATCGGGGTGGGCGCAGGCATTGCCGCCATCATCGTCGACCGCCTGCTGGCCCGATACGCCAGGTTCAGAATACCGCCATTGGCCGTCGCGATGGGCCTTTACCTTCCGCCGTCCATCGTCACCGCGCTTTTTCTGGGCGCGCTGATCGCCTGGGCGGTCAAGAAACGCATTCATGTCTCGGCCGCGCGTTCCCGGGTCGAGAGCAAGCCCCTGCTGGAGAGCGCGGAACGCCGGGGTACGCTTTTCGCCTCCGGCTTGATCGTCGGCGAGAGCCTCGTCGGCGTCGTGCTTGCCATGATCATCGTCGCATCGGTCGGCGCTGGCGGAAGCGATGCGCCCCTGGCCCTGGTCGGCGCCGAATTTGCCGCGACGGCGACTTTCATCGGCATGGCTGCCTTGATCACCATGTGCCTGATTTTCATCAGGCGCGCGCTCACGCGGCCGCCTGGCGCGGGCTTCGCGGAATGAGCCCAGCACCCGCCTCAATCGGCGGCTTGTCTTTGCCGCAAGCCGCCGCATGCGCGTTGGAGGCCGCCGTCCGGCACGACCCGTCCAGGCCCATTCAATAAGTATTCTGCGCTTCGTTTTCGGCCAGTATGCGCTTGTACAGTTCGTGGCGCTCGGGCGCGATTTCGCCGCGCTCCAGGGCGGCCAGCACGCCGCAGCCGGGTTCGTGGCGATGCGTGCAATTGTAGAAGCGGCAGTGCCGCATGCCTTCCTGGAACTCGGGGAAGCCTTGCTCTATATCGTGCGCGCTCAGGTGGAGCAGGCCGAAAGCCTGGAAGCCCGGGGAATCGATGATGTCGCCGGACCCATCGGGCAGGTGATAAAGCCGGGTGCTGGTGGTGGTGTGCTTGCCCGCGCCCAGCGCCTGCGAATGTTCCTGGGTGGCGGCTTCGGCGTCCGGGACGAGGGCGTTCAGCAGAGTCGATTTGCCCATGGCGCTTTGCCCCAGCAGCAGGCTGCAGCGGCCGCGCAAACGCGGCAACAGCCTGTTTTTCGTGCCGTCGATGTCCAGGGCGGAAAGTTCGATGACCTCGATGCCGGCGGCGGCCAAGGCGGCCAGCCTCTGGCGAGCTTCCAGCATGCCTTCGGCCAGGTCCGCTTTGTTCAGGATGATGAGCGCTTCCATGCCGGCGCTGCGGGCGGCGACCAGGGCGCGCCCCATCAGGTCGTCGGAAAACATGGGCTGGGGCGCGACCACGATGAGCAGCAGGTCGACATTGGCCGCGAATTGCTTGCTGCGCATATCGTCGGAGCGATACAGCACGTTGCGGCGCTCCAGGATGCGCTCTATGGCGCCTTCTTCCGCGCCTTGCGGCTGGACCATGACATAGTCGCCCACGGCGGCGCCCGCTTTTTTGCCGCGCGGAAAGCATTTGCGCACCGTGCCGTCGTCCAGTTCGACCGTGTAATGGCGGCCATGGGCGGCGACGATGCGGCCCTTCAATTGCCCCGCGGGATGCGCCGGCAGGGGCCGGCTACCCATGCTTGAGGCGCTGTATGCGCGACACGGCGGGCGGATGGCTATCGTAGAATGCCGAGTGCACGGGGTCGGGAGTCAGCGTGGCGGCGTTGTCGTCGTACAGCTTCACCAGCGCCGACACCAGTTGCTCGGGCGGGCATTGCTGGGCGGCATAGCGATCCGCCTGGTATTCATCGCGGCGCGACAGCCAGCTCGCCAGCGGCGTAACCCAGAAGGTAAATACCGGAATGGCCAGGAAGAACAGGATCAAGGCCAGGGCGTCGTTGGGGCGTCCGAGCTGCGGCAGCACGCCCAATTGGGTGTAGAACCATGCCTGGTTGGAAAGCCAGCCCAGCATCAGGAAGAATATCAAGGCCGCCACGAAGCTCAGCGCCATGCGCTTGATGATGTGCCGGTGCTTGAAGTGGCCCAGTTCGTGCGC
>DJWC01000090.1:22149-45571 GCA_002441445.1 Pusillimonas sp. UBA6240 | reverse complement strand
CCCGAGGACGAACGCTACGCCCACCTGATAGGAGCCACCGTCACCCTGCCCCTGGTCGGGCGCGAGATCCCCGTGATCGCCGACGACTATGTGGACCGGGAATTCGGCACGGGCGTGGTCAAGGTGACCCCCGCGCACGACTTCAACGACTACGCCGTGGGCCAGCGCCACGGGCTGGACATGATCAGCGTGCTGACGCTGGACGCCCGCGTGGCGGACACGGCGCCCGCCGCCTACCGCGGCATGGACCGCTACGAGGCCCGCAAGAAAATCGTCGAAGATCTCGAGGCCCAGGGGCTGCTGCAAAGCGTCAAGCCGCACAAGCTGATGGTGCCGCGCGGCGACCGCAGCAACACCGTCATCGAGCCCATGCTGACCGATCAATGGTTCGTGGCCATGAGCAAGCCCGCCCCGGCCGGCGCCCTGCATCCGGGCAAGAGCATTACCGAAGTAGCGCTGGAGGTGGTGGCCGACGGACGCATCAAGTTCTATCCTGAAAACTGGACGACGACCTACAACCAGTGGCTGGAGAAAATCCAGGACTGGTGCATTTCGCGCCAGTTGTGGTGGGGCCATCAGATCCCGGCCTGGTATGCGGAAGACGGCCGGATTTTCGTGGCCCGCAGCGAGGCCGACGCGCGCCGCCAGGCCGACGCCGCCGGCGTGCGAGGGCCGCTGACACGCGACCAGGACGTGCTGGACACTTGGTTCTCGTCCGCGCTGGTGCCCTTCACCGACCTGGGCTGGCCCGAACAAACCCCCGACCTGGAACGCTACCTGCCTTCCAGCGTGCTGGNNCATCTTCTTCTGGGTCGCCCGCATGGTCATGATGAGCATGCACATGACGGGCAAAGTGCCCTTCCGTACCGTGTATGTGCACGGTCTGGTGTGCGACATGGACGGCAAGAAAATGAGCAAGTCCAAAGGCAACACCATAGACCCCGTCGACCTGATCGACGGCATAGGCCTGGACGCCCTGCTCGAAAAGCGCACCAGCGGCTTGATGAACCCGAAGCAGGCCGCCAGCATCCGCAAGAAAACGGCCAAGGACTATCCCAATGGCTTTCCGGCCTACGGCACCGATGCGCTGCGCTTCACCATGGCGGCCTACGCCACCCTGGGCCGCAACATCAATTTCGACCTGAAGCGCTGCGAAGGCTATCGCAATTTCTGCAACAAGCTCTGGAACGCGACGCGCTTCGTGCTGATGAATACGGAAGGCCACCGGTTGGATGAAACGGCGGGCGAGCACGAGCTGTCTTTCGTCGACCGCTGGATCATCAGCCGGCTGCAGCGCCTGGAAAGCGAGGTGGAGCGCGGCTTCGAAGACTACCGCTTCGATAACATCGCCAACGCCATCTACCATTTCGTGTGGGATGAATACTGCGATTGGTATCTGGAACTCGCCAAGGTGCAGATCCAGCAAGGCAGCCCGGCGCAGCAGCTGGGCACGCGCCGCACGCTGATCCGCGTGCTCGAAGCCACGCTGCGCGCCGCCCATCCCATCATTCCCTACATCACGGAAGAGCTCTGGCAGAAGGTGTCCCTGGTCGCGGGCAAGCGCCGCGCCGACGAGCAAACCAGCCTGTGCGTGCAGCCCTATCCCCGCGCGGACCTGTCCCGCATCGACGAAGACGCCGAGGCGCGCGTGGCGGAACTGAAGGCGCAAGTGGAAGCCGTGCGCGCATTGCGGGGCGAGATGAATTTATCGCCCGCGCAGAAGGCACCCCTGGTCGCCCAGGGCGACCGCTCGGTGCTGTCGGCCAACGCCCCCTATCTGGCGGCGCTGGCGCGGCTGGAAAACGTCGGCATCGTCGATCGCTTGCCGGATGTGGGCGCGCCGGTGCAGGTGGTGGGCGCCACGCAGTTGATGCTGCACGTGGAAATCGACGTGGAAGCCGAACGCCTGCGCCTGGGCAAGGAAGTCGAGCGCCTGGAAAAGGAAATCGCGAAGGCGAACGGCAAACTGTCCAACGCCAGCTTCATCGAACGCGCCCCGGCGGCGGTGGTCGAACAAGAAAAAAGCCGGGTCGCGCAGTTTTCCGAAACACTGCTGAAGGTGCGCGAGCAATTGGCCAAGCTGGGGTAGGTTCCGAAGGTGGATTTCGGCATGCCGGCCTTGGCCGGCATGCCGTAACCGGGTCATTATGCGCTACACTCTTCTCTGGTATGGGAGCGCGCCGGGACGCTTGCACGGGCCAGCGTCAAGCAGCAGATGCAGCAACCCGACCCTACGCTGGAATGGAGAACTATGGCACGCACGCCGGCGACCCTGAAAGACATTGCCGCGGTCCTGGGCCTTTCTCATGCCACGGTTTCGCGTGCTCTGGCCAATCATCCCAAGGTCAGCCCCCGGACCAAGACTGAAGTAGCGCGGGTGGCGCATGAACTGGGCTATGTCCCCAATGGGCTGGCCCGCAACATCCGCAATCCGCACAGCCCGGTCGTGGGCCTGATCGTGCCCGATATACAAAACGATTTCTACGCCTCGATCGCCAAGATCGTGGCCGATAGCGCACAGATGCGCGGCCTGCAACTGGCCCTGAGCATCACCGAAGACAACCCTCAGCGCGAACTCAATGATCTGCGCTCCTTCCTGGTGGCGCGCGCGGCCGGCGTAATCATCACGCCGACGGCCAATCCCGAACGCGAGACACTGGAACTGCTTCGGGATGCCCGGGCGATACAGTTGGTGCGCCAGCATCCGCAAGTGCACAAGAACGCTGTAGTCATCGACGACCGCGCCGCGATCGGCATGTCGACCCAACATCTGATTCATTACGGCCACCGCCGTATCGGCTACGTGGGCACCACGACGGATTTCAGTTGCGGGGTTGAGCGGCTGGGAGGATTCCAGGACGCCGTCCGCCAAGCGGGGCTGGATGACAGGATGGTGGCGGTGGGCATACCGCGCAGCGAATTTGCGCGCTATACCGTAGAGCGGATGATGACCCGGCCCGATCGGCCCTCGGCCCTGGTGATCGGCAGTTCCAGCCTGACGCTGGGCACGCTGAAGGCGCTGCGCGCCCTGGGCCTGTCCTGCCCCAAAGACGTATCCGTAGTGGGCTACGGGGATCCCGAATGGTTCGACCTGGTGGGTGAAGGCCTGACCACCGTGTCCCTGCCGGTGCAGGCCATGGGAGGCTATGTAATCAATATGCTGCTTGGGGAACTGGACCTGGACAAGGCCTGGAGCGCCACCGCCGCCGGGGCGCAGCCGGATCCGCCGCTGGCTTCGCGCTTTGCGGCGGCCTTGACCATACGCGCCTCTACCCGGCCCTTGAACTGAGGCGCGATGGCCCTGGGCAGGCCTGCCCCCGGGCTTACCCGCCCGGAACCGCCCGCGGTTGAGACAGGCTTACATGCGGCTGGGCAGCCAAAGCGCAAGTTGCGGGAACAGCACCAGAATCAGAACAGCAAGGGCTTCCACCAGGACGAATGGCAGCGCGCCCAGGGTTATATCCCGCAACGAGATCTGAGGGGCGATGCCTTTGATGACATAAAGATTGAGGCCGACCGGAGGGGTGATGACCGCCATCTCGCACATTATGATCAAGACGACGCCGAACCAGATTGGATCGAGGCCCAGTGAAGTGACGATGGGCAGGAGGATGGGGGTCGTGATCAGGATAATGGAAACGATATCCAGGAACATCCCGATGATCAGCAGGAAGATTAATATCAACAGCAAAATGACCCATCCGGGCTGGGACAACTGGGCCACCCAGGCGATCAGCATCTGTGGAATCTGCAGCCGTATGATGACGTAGCCGAATAACAATGCCGCTGCTACGATCAGCAGGATCATGCTGCTGGTGACTATGGTGGAACGCACGATTTCGAACAGTTTCTCGCGATTCAATTCGCGATAGCCCATAGCGACGAGGAATGCGCCCGCGGCCCCGATGCCCGAAGCTTCCGTGGGAGTTGCGATCCCCAGATAGATCGTCCCGAGCACCGCCAATATCAGCAAGATGGCAGCCCACACGTCCCGCAGAGTGCGCCAGCGTTCGGACCATGACACGCGCTGTTGCTCGAGCGGCGCCACGGCGGGCTTGAGATGGCTTAAACCATACAGGTAAAGCATCATCAGCAGGGATAACACCAGGCCGGGCACGATGGCCGCCGTGAAGAGCTTCCCTATGGATTGATTTGCCATTTCGCCATAGAGCACGAAACCGACGCTCGGGGGAATCAGCAAAGCCAGCGAGCCGGCCGCGGCCACCGAGCCCCCTGCGAGACCGGGGTCATATTGGCGCTTGAGCATTTCGGGTATGGCGACGCGGCCTATGGTCGCCGCGCCCGCCACGCTGACCCCGCTCATGGCGCCGAAAATGGCGGAAGCCCCGACGCTGGCGATGGCCAAACTGCAACGGACGTGATTCAGCCAGGTATAAAACAAGTTGTACAAGCGTGTTCCGATGCTCGTTCGCGCCAGCACTTCGCCCATTAGAATAAAAAGCGGAATGCAAAGCAGAGAATAGCTGGCAATGCCGCGATGCAGGATGGAAGGGATGACATTGAGAGCGTTGGCGCCGCTCACCAGATAGATGCCGAGAATGCTGGGAACGCCGAGAGCGGCAAATATCGGTATGCCGAGAACCAGGAGGAAGCCGAATAGCCCCAATATCAAAGTCAGAATCAGAGTAGGATCCACGGCTCAGTTCTCCGGAGTGACGGACAGGGGCGTAGCGGCTTTGCCATCCAGCGGAATGGATTCATTGCAAAGCACCGCTTTCAATTTCGTGATGACCGCAATGGCGAGCAAGAGCGCGCCCACGGCAATAAGGCCATATGCCAGCCACAGCGGAAATGACAGCAGCGATGTAGAGCGGTAATTGCGTGTCAGGGCCGTGGACGCAACTTGAAAGCCGGAATAGATCAGGACCCCGCAGAACAAGAGGATGATCAACTGGCGGAAGACCTCCACCACGCGCGCCGCCCCGCCGCGCAGGCGGGTGCTCAGCATTTCCATGCTGACATGCCGCCCCGCCAAGTGCGTCCAGCCAATCGATAACCAGGTCATCAGCAGAAGAAGATAAATGCTGACTTCCACTGCATGAATGCTGGGACGATGAAATACATACCGGGCGATGACCGAATAAACGGTCAGGCACATCATCAGCAGCAGCGCAAGCTCCGCCGCTATGACTGCGTATCGGTTCGTCGCGAGACCGATACGGGTGATGGATCGAAGCAAAGTTTTCATTGGTATTATTTCCTGTCTTCCTCAGTCGTCTACCCCAGTGCTGTCGGGCTCTCCGTTACTTCCGGGTCTTCTCGACGAGCTCCAGATAACGTGTCGCGGTGGGCACCTGGGCTTTCCATTCGTCCACTGCTGGCCGGGTCGCGGCGCGAAGCTCCTTGAGCGCATCGCCGTCGATCGTATGCACCTTCACGCCCAGCTTTTCATACTGGGCGACGCCCTGTTCGATGTACGCATAAACCTGGCGGAATTGCTCTCGATCCCGCAGTTCGGCGCCGCGGCGGATGATGTTTTGAATATCCGGCGGCAACGATTCGAACTTGGACTTGTTGATCGATAGCAAGGAGGTGTCGATCGCAAAAGTGGCAAGCGACAAGTGCTTGACGACCTCTTGCAGGCTGCGGCCGATGCCGGTGATCAAGGGGCGCGGCGTGCCATCGATGACGCCCCGGTCCAAGGCCAGGTAGAGTTCAGAGGAAGGCATGCTGGTGGGGGACCCGCCGAGCAACTGGATGGCTCGAGCATCGGCCGCCCCCGTCGTCGCCCAAACCTTGCCCTTGAAGTCGGCGACCGTCCGGATCGGCTCGCGGCGGGAATAGAACTGATAGGGATCGATCGGCGCCAGGCCCAGCACTTCGATTCCGTGCCGGTCACGCATTTCCTCGCGGATACCCAGGTCCAGCAAGCCCGCGGCGGCGCTGCGCTCCAGATGCTGCGTGTCCTGGAAAACAAACGGCATGGTGAAGAGGTTCAGGGCGGGAACGGCGCCGCTTGCATAAGTCGAAGTCAGGTTGCTGATATCAATATCGCCGCGCGAAAGGGCCGGCAGCTCCTCGTAGCCATCGAACAACTGCGCCGAGTGGAAGGATTTGATCTTTACGCGCCCCTTGCTCTCGGTCTCGACATACTGCACGAAAGCCTCCAGCGGCTTCCACATGTATTCATAGGCGGGAGGAATATAGGTCGACAGCGTCAATTCGATCGGCTTGTCGGCAGCTTTGGCGGGCTGCATGGCGAAGGCCAATAGCGTGGCGAACAAGGCTTTGGCGAGCCGGCTCTTTTGTATGGTTTCTTTTTTCATGTCTCTCTCCTGTGGGGAAGGCTAGCTTCAGGAAGCTGTTTGGCATAAAAGGGGAATCAGCGCCTCGGTCGGCATGACCTCGGCATACTTGCTTTGCAGATCGATCAGGTTGCTGGCATGTTGCGCCGCCGATCGATCCGTGACGGCATCTTGCGCAACAAAGGGGGGAAATCCATATTGCATGGCGTCGACGGCGCTGGCGCGCACGCAGCCGCTGGTGGTGCAGCCCGCGATCACCAGCATGTCACAGCGAGCGTGCGCCAGGATGCCGCACAGCGGCGTACCGAAGAAAGCCGAAGCTTGCGTCTTGTACAGGATCAGGTCGCGGGCGGGATCGTAGTCCAGCCTTTGGTCGAGCGAGCTCGCGGGCGAGGAGCGCAGCAGCTCCTTGAGCGGCGGACATTTCCTGTGGAAGCAGCCGCCATCCGCATGGTTGGCGTCATAAGCCACAATGGTGAAGATCACAGGCCCTATTCCCCGCATCGCGGCGATCAAGCGATTCGTCTGCCTGATGGCGGCATCGCAGTCGCTGCCCAGGGAACTGATAGCCGGGTCGGTAAACGCATTCTGGAAGTCGATCACCAATAGCGCGGGCCTATCCCCAGCCGCATGCGAGCCCGCGAAACCGCCGCGGACGTTGTCCGGATCCATCATGTCGCCTCCCGTTTATCAATAGAACCACCCCCGGCTTCATGGAAATGGACGAGCGCGGTCAGAACGGTATTGACCGGCGCCTGCATGCCGCAACGCGCGGCTTCGCGCGGTATGGCGCCATTGATCACATCGATTTCCGAGCGGCGGCCGGCCATCAAGTCCTGGTGCACGGACGGGCGGGCATCGGGGATGCGCGAAGCAAAAGCGCGTACATGAGCCACGGGGTCGTCGATATCGAGGGCGATTCCGCGCGCACGCGCGACCTCCCAGGCTTCCGCGGCGGCCATCCGGCTGACTTCCCCGATGTAGGGGTCGTCCATCGCCTGGCCGACGGTCAAGCCGCTGATCGCGCACGGCGCGCTATAGGCGACGTTGCAGATCAGTTTTTCCCACTGCATGGCCTGGATGTCGCCGACGGCATGGGCGTTGAAGCCCGCCTCGCGCCACACGGCGGCCGCCTGCTCCACCTCGGCCATCGGCAAATCGGCATAGGCGCCCAGGCGGATCAAAGCCATGCCGTTATGGTGCGCATGGCCGGGCCCCTTCAAAGACGCGCCGAAGGCAGCGGCAATGCCGACGATCAAGCGCTCGCCGCCCAGGATATCGGCCACTTGTTCGTCGCTGCCCAAGCCGTTCTGCAGCGCGATGACGCAGGTGTTGGCGCCTACCAGCGGCCGCGCCTTGTGTGCCGCTTCAGCGATCTGCAGCGCCTTGGTAGCGATGATGACCATGTCCACCGGATGTTCCGGGGGCTCCATGCTGGCCCGGATGCGCAGCGTCTTGTCGCCGCTTGCGCCCTCCACCCTCAATCCGTGCTCGTTGATCGCCTGCACATGGGCCTGCCAGCCGTCGATCGCCAGGACGTCGTGGCCGGCGTGAGCCAGCAGCCCGGCGTAAATACTGCCCATGGCGCCGCAGCCTATGACTGCTATGTTCATAATGCCTCCTTCATTTTTCCCCGGCATCCGGGGAGGTATGGTTAAGCCAAAACTATGCGCCGTCGCTGAGCTGTTTCAAGAATGGAGCCAATTCGGCTTTTTGTTCAAGCCCGAATCCAGGGGCGTCGGTCGGGCTGACCAAGCCGTCCCCCAGGCGGCAATCGCCGGGGTAGCCGCCGAAAGGCTGGAAAACACCCGGATACGCCTCGCAGCCCCCCAGCCCGAACCCCGCCGCAATGTGAAGATTGATCAAATGCCCGCCATGGGGATGCATATGGCTGCGGTCGAAGCCATGCGATTCCAGGGCGTCGATCATGGCTATGAATTCCGTGGCGCCATACGCCAAGCCGGGATCCATCTGAAATACGTCGAGGGACGGGCGCATGCCGGCGAATCTGAGCAGGTTCTTCACATCTTGCACCGAAAAAAGGTTCTCGCCGGTGGCTATGCGGCCGGCATACGCTTCGGCGATACGCCGATTCAGATCGTAGTCCAGCGGATCGCCTATTTCCTCGTACCATCGCAGCCCATAGGGCTCTATCGCCCCGGCATAGGCCAGCGCCATGTCCAGGTCGAAGCGGCCATTCGCATCCACCGCCAGCGCCGCTCCCGAACCCGCCACGGCAATGGCGGCTTCGATGCGTTCGATATCGGACGCCAAAGAGGCGCCTCCGATCTTCATCTTGAATTTGGTGAAGCCTGCATCCAGATAACTTTGGAATTCCGCCTTCAGGCGGTCGAGCCCATCATCGGCGTAGTAATAACCGCCAGCGGCATAGACCGGCACACGGATGTCGCTGGGGCAGGATGGAAGGTCTCTGCCGATGGCGCGGGCCAGTGTCCTGCACGCCGGCTCATCCTCGAGCTTCGCATTCAGATCCCAAATGGCCAGTTCGAGAGCGCCCACGGCGGCGGCGCGATCCCCATGCCCCCCCGGCTTCTCATTGCGCATCAGCAACCTGGATATCTTTCGCGGATCGAAGCGCTCGCCGGCGGGATCGAGCAGTTCGTCGGGCCCGGCGGCGAGCAGCCTGGGAATGAATCTTTCCCGGAGCAGGCCGGACTGGGCGTAACGGCCTATCGAGTCAAAGGCGTATCCTATGACGGGTTTACCGCAACGCACGGCGTCGGTGAAGATGGCGATAAGGGAGATGGTGTGCTCTGAGAAGTTGACCAATGAATTGGCGATATCGCCATCCAATGATACGGACAACTCTCGCACTGCGGTGATGCGCATGAAGGGAGTCTCCTGATAATGCGATTATTCGATCTTGATGTTGGTCGCCTTGATGATTTGCGACCATTTCGCAATGTCGGCATGAAGAAGCTTGGCGAAGTCCTCGCGCCGGTCGGAAACCGCAATGGCGCCGAGCTCCTCCATGCGCTTCTTCATGGCGGGCTTGCTGAGCAGTTTCGCCAGTTCCGCCTGAAGCTTGTCCAGCACTTCCGGGGGCGTAGCCGCCGGAGCCATCAGGCCATACCAACTGGGCGAATCGAAGTCTGCGACGCCGCCCTCCTGGACAGTGGGAATATCCGGCGTGCCCGAAAATCGCTGGGCTGATGTCATCGCGATCGCCTTCAATTTGCCGACTTTCAGCAGTCCATCCACAACCGGCATCGCGGTGATGAGCAGCGGAATCTGCCCGGAAACCACATCGCCGACGGCCTGGCTGCCGCCTTTATAAGGGATGTGATTCATCCGTATGCCTGTTTTGTGGGCGAGCAATTCCCCGGAAAGATGCCCCATGCTGCCGGCGCCGGCCGATCCGAAATCCAGGTCTTGCGTCTTGCCCAGCTTTATCAGTTCGGGAATGTTGTTCGCCTTCAAGGAATTGGTCGCGACGACTACCAGCGGAACAACGGCGACCCGGGAAATGGGCGCAAAGTCGCGTTCCGGCGAAAAAGGCAGATTGGAGTACAGCGACGGATTGATGGCCATGGTGCCATCGGCCGCCAACAGCAAGGTATAGCCGTCGGGCTCCGCCTTCGCGACCAGATTGCTGCCGATATTGCCGTTGGCGCCCGGACGATTTTCGACCACCACCGGCTGGCCGAGGGCTTCGCCCAGTTCCTGGCCAACGGCGCGCGCCAGCACATCGCTGGTGCCCCCGGCGGAAAATGGGACGATGAGCCGTATGGGCCTGGTGGGATAGTCCGTCGCGCTTGCCGCCATCGCCTGGCTTGCCCCGAGGATGGCGACCGCCGCCATGAAACCAAATCGGGAAATGAATTTCATCAACGTCTCCTTTAGAAATTTGCTTATTGATGTACACGTTTGCATTAATGTACAATGAATTCGGCTGACGGACAATATTTTTTTGTAGAAGCCCAGTGATCATGCGGTATTTCAAAAATAATGGGAGTACAAACGTATGCATTCGAAAGAATACCTAGCCACATCCCAGCCTTCGGATGCGTACGTACCCGGCGCGCGAACAGCATTCGACAAGCTATGGGACGCACATCGCGTGGACGACCTGCCCGACGGGCGCACGATCGTCTTCATCGACCGGCACCTGGTGCACGACCTGTCCAGCCCGCAGGCGTTTTCCGGCCTATTGGCGAATCAGCGCGTCGTCAGGAGTCCGGAACGGACATACGCCGTGGCGGATCACATCGTCTCCACTGCCCCCGGCCGCAGCGAAGAAACCGTGCCGGGAGGCCGGGAAATGATCATGGCCCTGCGGCGCAATGCCGCGCGCTACGGCATCCGCCACTATGGAATCGGCGACGCGGGCCAGGGAATCGTGCATGTGACAGCGCCCGACCTCGGCTTGATCGCGCCGGGGATGACGGTGGTGTGCGGTGATAGTCACACGTGTACACTGGGAGCCTTGGGCGCTTGGGCATGGGGCATAGGCACGTCAGAAGTCGAACATGTCTTGGCCACCCAGACGCTCGTCATGCACCGTCCGCGATCCATGAGGCTCACACTGCGGGGACGGCTGCACGCGGGCATCGGCGCGAAGGATCTGGCGCTTCACATCCTGCGCCGTATCGGCGTCCAGGGAGCCCAAGTCGGATTCCTTGAATTGGCAGGCCGCATCGTCGCGGATCTGGACATGGAGCAGCGCATGACGCTGTGCAATCTCGGCATCGAATGCGGAGCTCGGACCGCCTTCGCGGCGCCCGATGACACGACCCTGGCCTACCTGGCCGCCCGCGTGCCGGATATCGCTCGCAATGCGGCGGCGCTGGAAGAATTCCGCCGCATGGGATCCGATGCCGGGGCCCGCTATGAAATTGAACAGAGCCTGGATATCGATCTGGACGCGCCGCAATTCACATGGGGAACCAATCCCTCGCAAGTCATCGGCGTCCACGAAAAACTGCCTCTGATTTCCGAGGCAAATAACGACAAGGAACAGCAAATCATGCGCCGCTCATACGAATACATGGGGCTTGTTCCGGGGGAATCGCTGCATGGCACGTCAGTGCAGCGCGTTTTCATCGGCTCTTGCACGAACGGCCGTTTGTCCGACCTGGAGCGGGCCGCAGCCGTGATCTCGGGCCGCAAGGTGCACGGCGGCGTTCGAGCGCTGGTTGTGCCGGGATCCCAGCATGTCAAGCACGAAGCAGAGAAGAAAGGCCTGCACCGGATATTCATCGAAGCCGGATTCGAATGGCGGGAATCGGGATGCTCGATGTGCGTCGGCATGAACGAAGATCGTGTGGCCGCCAAGGAAAGATGCGTATCCACGTCCAACCGGAACTTCGAAGGAAGGCAGGGCCCGGGAGCCCGCACCCACCTGGCGAGCCCGGAAAGCGCCGCTGCCGCCGCCATTGCGGGCGCCATCATCGACTATCGGGAGCTAAGCTGACATGGAACCATTTCGCACGCACCAAGGCATCATGCTTCCCATCAACCAGGACAACGTCGACACCGACGCGATTGCACCCCAGCGCTGGCTCATCACGGTGGAGCGCAAAGGCCTCGGAAAGGGGCTATTCGGCAGTTGGCGTTACGACGACAAAGGCCGGGACGATCCGACCTTCATATTGAATCGCCCGGAATACGCAGGCGCCTCTGTGATCATCGCCCGCTCGAATTACGGCTGCGGCTCATCCAGGGAGCACGCAGTATGGGCGCATCTGGATTACGGCATCCGGGCCATCGTGGCAATCAGCTATGGCTCGATCTTCTATGAGAATTGCCTGAAAAATGGATTATTGCCGGTGACCTTGCCGGAGGACCAGGTGAACGACCTCATGAACCACGCCCTTGCCGCGGACAGAAGAACACTCACCGTCGATCTTGCAACTAGTCAATTGATAGGGCCTGACGGCACAACGTACAGCTTCACCATGGACGAAGGAAGGCGGCAATCCCTTCTTAAAGGAGAAGACGATATCGCAGCAACCCTGGCCCGGCGCGACGCGATCGACGGATTCGAAAAGCGGCACGACCAAGCGAAACCCTGGCTGCGCTGACAGCCGTTGCAAGAGCCCATGCCCTCCTCCGCCGCAACAAGCCGGCGGCGGGTTGGATGAAATGGAAGAACCAACGCGCAGCGGCCGGATAAAAAACCACGCCTCGCGATAAGTAAAACAGACGATCAATAAAACGGACGGTTCGCCGTGGCGTGCTCAGCCGAGCTAAAGAGTCTGTTCAACATATATGAATAGTCAAGGGGAGCTTCAATTCCTAGAATTCCTTTCAGCAACAGTCGTCCTGCGAAATGCGCGGTGCGACACAAACCATCGTCACAACCAGATGAAAGGAATATCCATGAATCAATCAAAAGCCCTTTTACAGGATGCAGGCTGGCCCGTCCAAGTGAAGTTTCAGTCAGACCGAGGCCGGATCCTGGTGATGGATTCCATGGGCTATGTGGACTCGCAGTGCGATGTGTCGGATGTGCTCGTGTGCGGCTCCCACTCCGCTACTTGCTCCGCAGCGCTCTCCGCCCGAGCCCGCCCGCGCGGCATCATCGGCCACGACGGCGGTCTTGGCAAGGATAACGCGGGTGTCAGCGGACTGAAGTATTGGCAGGATCTGGCGATTCCGGGCGCGGCCGTACGTGCAGCGTCCGCGCGGATTGGAGACGGCGAGGACATTTGGAATCGTGGGGTGCTGTCGTTCGTGAACGATAGAGCCTATGAAATGGGTGTGCGTGTAGGCATGCCGGTACAAAAAGCCGCTCGCATCCTGCTCGACTCCCCGCAGCCGCAACCTCCCACGCAGCGGGTGCAATGGGTTCTCGAGGAAGATGGCAAAGGCAAGGCCATCGGCATCGACACCATCATCTACTGCGACGAACGGATGGCCGATCAATTGATGGTCATGGCGGGGCACACCGGAGCCGCATTTGCCAAGTATATCGAGCACCTGCCGTTCAAACTGCGCGGGATTGTGAACATCGACGGCGGCGATTCCGCGGACGGTTCAGGCGTTTCAGGCATGCCCGCATTCGAGAAGAACGGCGTACCGGTGGCCGCCTGCCCTCCCAGCACCTGCAGGATCGGCGATGCGCGCGACGTGTGGGACTCCGGCATTGTCAGTATCGTCAACAAGCCGGCACAGGCCCTGGGCGTGAAAGTCGGCATGAGCGCGAAAGATGCCGGACGGCTGATTCTCGAAAAGACGTGGCGCGAATCACATTGAGCCCGCTTCGATCTCTCACCATAAAAGGGTGTGTATATGAAGGATAGTTGGTACGTCGACGCCTGCAGGACCTGGAGTTCCGTCGTCGAAGAGCATGCTGAGCGATACCCGGACAAGGTGCTGTTCGTCTGCGAAGACAAATCCATTACCTTCCGCGAATTCCGGGACTTGGTCAACGACTTCGCAAAAGGGCTGGTGAGCATAGGAGTGAAGAAGGGCGATGTAGTCGGCATCTGGATGCCGAATTGCCTGGAATGGATCGTGTGCCAATTTGCCGCCTACCGCGCAGGCGCCCTCCTCCTCTCGCTGTACAGCTACTACCGGCGCTCGGAGATGGAGTATGCGCTGAAGCAGTCCGGTGTCAATGTCCTGATCACGACGGATACCTTCTTGGGAAAAATCGACGCACTGTCCATTCTCTCCGGATTGTTGCCGGAACTTGCCGTGCATGAAGCGGATGCGCTGAAGTGCGCCGGCTTCCCCGATCTTCGCTCCGTCATCGTGCTGGAACCGAGGGTGCAATTGCCGGGTCGCCTTACCTATGGCGAGTTGCTGGAGCGAGGAAAGCAGTCAAGCTTCGATGCGGAGCTGTGGGAAAGACAAGCGGCAGCCAGCCCCTTCGATGTGATGAACATCATGTACACATCGGGAACCACCGGCTTTCCAAAGGCCGGAATGTCCATGCATATCACAAACTTGACGACGATCAATCTTTGGTCGAAGCATGCGGGCCTGACACCAGACGACGTGATTCTTTGCCATGTTCCGCTCTTCACGAATTTCGGCGGCCTGTATGGCGCTTGCCTCGGAATATGGAATGCCTGCAAGGTTGTCATCACCCGCCAGTTTGCCGCGGCGGAGTCATTGCGCTTGATTGGCTCCAATCGCGTCACCTATGTGCCGGGCACGCCTTCAATGTTTCGTATCATGCTCGACGACGACTCCTTCGCTTCTGCGGATCTGAGCTCGGTGCGCGGCGGCCACGTCGCTGGAGCGCCTTTGAGCGGAAGCCTGATGCGGGAAATCATCGAAGTGTTCGGAGCGCGCGAGATTATGCAGGCGTGGGGATTAAGCGAGTGTGGCGGACTGTCCACGGTGACTACGGCTCTGGACCCTATGAATAAGCGCCTGAACACAGTCGGCCGGCCGCTACGCAGCGCGCTCGTGAAAATAGTTGATACAGAGAGCCTGGAAGAACTCCCGCCCGCTACTCCCGGTGAAATATGGCTCGGGGACGTCCATCCCGGATCATGCGTCGGCAAGGGCTACTTCCGCGACGCTCAGAAAACCGCCGCCACCATCACCGCCGATGGCTGGTTCCGTACGGGCGATATGGGCTTCTTCGACGAAGACGGCTACCTTCATCTCGTCGGGCGGGTTGATGATATGTTCACGGTCGGCGGCTTCAACGTCTATCCGGCTGAAATCGAGAACGATCTCATGGCGATACCCGGCGTCAAGGAAGCATTCGTTGTGCCCATGGACGATCGCCGCCTCGGCAGCGTGCCGGTCGCGTGGATCGCGGGGGACTCCGGAATCACCGAACAGCAAGTCATCGATGTATGCAAAGGCAGAATGACTCCGCAGAAGACGCCTCGCAAGGTTTTCTTCTACACGCCGGGCGAGCTGCCCATGACTCCTTCAGGCAAGGTCAGGAAGAAAGAGCTGACGGCGAAGACGGCGGAACTGATATCCGAGAACGGAGGCGGCTGATGGACTATCAAAGGAAACACGATTGGCGCGCAGTGATCCGTGGCATAGACCCGGGGGCGGAAAGTAGGATCTCGGACTTCATCAACTATACGATCGCCCGCGAGACCAGCACGCCGCGAAAGTTGAAGGAGTTGATTCTCATGGCCAGTTCGGCGGCCATGCGCTACGGGGTCAGCACGCGCGTGCACGGGCTCCAGGCCATGAAACATGGCGCGACACGCGCCGAGGTGCTTGAAGTGCTGAGCATCGTCTCCATACAGGCGGGTTTTACCGCATTTGTCGACGCGGTCGAGGCCTTGGGCGACGAACTCATCGCTGCCACCGAAACCGATGCAAAGCCGCCGAGCAATTAATTGTCGGGCGCGGCCAAACAACGAGGAAAGCATGGAAACGCCACAGATTATCGACTACTGGTCGAATATTTTCACGCCGGACGGCCTCAGGAAGATGTATCTCGAAAACGACGAGCTCGGTTCCATCGTGAAATGGTGGAACATGAACGAAAGGCTCACGGGATATCACCCTGAAGAATTCGTCGAGATGATGGACAGCAGAGGCATCGCCAAGGTCTACGTGCCGGCCTTCAAGATGTGGAGCTACCGCAAGCGCGCTCCGCTGCTATCCGTCGAGGTCGATGCCATCGCCGACATCATGCGCCGTACGTCGGGACGGGTGGGCGGATTGTTCGGCATAGACCTTACAGCGGGCATGAAGGGGGTTGCAGAGCTGGAGTTTGCCGTTCGCGAACTTGGCTTCGAAGGCGCGCATCTGCATTCCCTGGGCTATGGCCTTCCATTGAACCATCGCGACATCTACCCCTATTACGCGAAATGCGCCGAACTCGGCATCCCAATCGTCGTTCAGTCGGGACATTCGGCAGAGAGAATGCCGTCTGCAATGGGGCAACCTATTCTCTTGGACGACGTGGCGCTCTATTTCCCCGAGCTCAAGATCGTCGCATCGCACATGGGTTGGCCATGGGTTGAAGAGCTGATTGCGCTGGCATGGAAACACCCCAACCTCTACATTGGCTGCGGGGCGCACGCCCCAAAGTACTGGGATCCCAAGTTGATCCAATTCATGAATACTCGGCGTGGCCGCGGCAAGGTCCTATGGGGAACCGTTTTTCCCGTCCTTACACATGAGGATAGCCTGCGTCAGGTGGAAGAGCTCGGTTTGAAGCCGGAGTCCCGGGACGCGCTCCTCTTTGAGGCCGCCGCGAAAGTATTCGGAACCGGACAGGTGAAGCAATGAGTCCGGCGCATTGGAAGCGAAGATTGGAGGCCCTCTTCGGCGGTGGTCCGCAGCGAGCCGGCGCGAGCAAAGTGATGCCGCTTGACGATGCGGTGCGTATGCATGTTCGTCCCGGGATGTCGCTTCATTTCGCGTATTCCGGCGGGCGCCCAATGGCGGCAAGCAACGCTCTGGTACGGTGTTTCGCGGGCTCACAGCCCGGTTTTACCATTAGCAGCGCCGGCCTGGTGGCGAATCAGACCGCGCTTGTCTCGGAGAAACTGGTCCGGAAGCTGGTGGTTTCTTTTGCTGGCGAGAACTACCCAACACCCGGACCGAATCGGTTGCTCCAGGACGCTATCAACTCAGGCGCCGTGTCGATTGAGAACGTCTCGCTGCTCGCCTTGTATCAACGCTTGGCTGCCGGCGCGTTGGGGACGCCCTTTGCAGCCACGCGCTCGTGGCGGGGAAGTTCGCTGCAGCCCAGCGAGAGCTTCGCCTTGGTGCCTGACCCGTTCGGCGGCGGCGATCCGGTTGGCGTGGTGAGCGCCTTGGTGCCCGATATAAGCTTCGTCCACGCATTGGCGGCGGACACCGAAGGAAACCTGCTGCTCGCTCCGCCATTCGGCGAGGGCGAGACAGCGGCATTTGCCGCGCGCCTCGGTGTCGTGGCGACCGTCGAGCGTATTGTCGCTCCGGACGTTGTGCAGCGTAACGCCTCCCTCGTCAAGGTGCCCGCCTACCGGGTGTTGAGCGTGTCCGAGGCGCCATTGGGCGGCCACCCCTATGGGCTCTACAGCCCAATCGATGAGGTTCCCGGCTACGTCGAAGACTACGCGTTTTTCGCCGACTTGCGTGCCGCTACCGGCAACCGAAACGACTTCGGCCGATGGGTCGCAGAATGGATACTCGGGGTAAGGAGCCATGGCGAGTATGTGGCGAACCTTGGCGAACGCGCGAACGAACTTCGTTCTGCTGCGCAAGCCGGGAGATGGCGGGAAGAATTGACTCCGGAGGTATTATCAGCGGCATTATCACCGCAAGGATGGAATTCGAACGAGATGATGGTTGTCGCGGCTTCGCGTGCAGTGGTCGACCGCGTCAAAGGAGCCGATAGCCCCATCATCGAGGCAGGCGTGGGTTTCGCCAATCTTGCTGCGTGGTTGGCCGTCTCGCACCTCAGGCTGCGTGAAGGAATCGAGGCGGATCTGGTCGCGGAGATCGGCATCTACGGATACATGCCTCAACCCGGGGATCCATTCATCTTCAGCCACCGCAATCTCGCCGGCTGCAAGAGCATGACGGGAACTGAATCCATTCTCGGCATGTACGTTGGCGGCCGCCATAACCAGTGCGTTGCGATCATAGGGGCGGCGCAAATTGATGCCCAAGGGAACATCAATTCCACCTACGGCGACAACGGACGCTTCTTGGTGGGGTCTGGAGGAGCGAATGACATTGCCTCCACAGCGAAAGAGGTCATTGTCGTGACTCAGCAATCTCGCCGGCGCCTGGTCAAAAGTGTTCCATATATCACCAGCCCCGGCGATCGTGTGAGCACCGTCGTCACGGACAAAGGAGTCTTCCGGAAAATGCTAGGAGAGTTCGCCTTGGTGGAGTACTTTCCCCAGAAAAACCGTACACGAAGGGAAATCCTTCAGGACATTCGAGAAACCTGCGGATGGGATTTCAAGGAGGCCGCGGAAATTATCGAATCGCCCGTTCCCGGCAGTGATGAGCTCGATCGTTTGCGGCTATTCGACATCAAGCGCGACTTTCTGGGTCCGCGCCCTATGCATACAGTACAGGAGACAGCGCCATGATCAAAGAAAAAACATCCAGGATCCAAACCCACATAGGCACATTGAGCGCCGACTCGGTCACCGTGCGCGGCAACGATCTGGTGAACGATCTGATGGGACGCATCAATATCGGCGATTTGTTTTTTCTGGAAGTGGTCGGTAGATTGCCCACCGAAGCCGAATCGGTCCTCGTCAACGCCATGATGGTGGCGATATCGGAGCATGGAATCATGCCCAACGTGATCGCAGCCCGGATGACACTATTGAGCTCTCCAGAATCCTTGCAAGGAGCCGTTGCCAGCGGTTTGCTCGGTGTGGGCGATACCTTCGTCGGGCCTTCGAGCAATGTCGCCAGAATCCTTCAGATGGACGCTCCCAAGCATCAAGGAAGTACCGAGGAAGTCGCCCGCGCCATTGTGGACGGCCTTGTCGCCCAGAACAAGAGAATTCCGGGGCTGGGACATCCGCATCATCCCGTCGATCCGCGAGCGGAGAAGCTGCTCGCCATGCAGAAGGAACTTGGCATCGGCGATGTGCATACCCGTCTTATGCTGCAAATCCATGCGTATGCCTGCCAGCGGCTGGGTAAGCCGCTGACCTTCAATGCCGTGGCGGCGGTCGGCGCCATCGCATCGGATCTCGGCATCGACTGGCGGGCGGTTCGAGGCATAGGCTTGGTTGCGCGCACCGTCAGCCTGGTCGGGCACCTTCTCGAAGAAATGAATGAGCCATCGGCCAATACAATGTGGGAGCTCATAGAAGCAAGCACTGAGTACTCAGATTAAGCATGCAGGCTGTGGGCGCCTCTGATCGACCGTCGGCACACGACGGCTTCGCCTCTTTCGAAACAGTGAGGAGCATCCATGCATTTTGATCTCGTCGATCTTCGGTTGATGGCGCATATCGCCCTCATGAAAAGCATGACCAAGGGGGCGGAGCTGTCATGCCTCTCGCTGCCCGCGGCCAGCATGCGCGTGAAGAATCTGGAGGACAGCGTAGGCGTGAAGCTTCTGTATCGTACCGCCCAAGGAGTCAGCCTTACAGCAGCGGGCCAGGCGTTTGTCCATCACGCACGCATGGTCCAGGCGGAAATCGACCATCTGCGCGGCGACATGAAGGAGTACTCGGGCGGGGTCAAGGGCCATCTGCGAGTCGCGGCAAACACGACTGCGCTGGGGGAGTTCCTGCCGGCGGTGCTGCGAAAGTATCTCTCGAACCATGCGAGTGTGAACCTTGACCTGCGTGAGCGATCGTCATATGAAATCGTCCGGGCGGTCACCGAAGGCCATACCGACATTGGCATCATTGCCGGCGAAGTCAGCACAGGCTCTCTTGAAACGATGCCATATCGCAGCGACCGGCTGGTGCTGGTCGTACCCCATGGGCATGAGCTTGCAGGCGCTTCGATAGTAAGTTTCGAGGAAACGCTGGCCCACGATCACGTGGGGCTGTACGAAGGCTCGGCTTTTTATGGCTTTCTGCGCGGAGTCTGCGATCAACTGCATACGCCGTGGCGCCTGCGAATTCAGGTGGGCAATTTCGAGACGGTCTGCCGCATGACCGAGGCGACAGTGGGAATCAGCGTCGTGCCCGAATCGGTCGCTCGGCGGCATGCGCGCAGCCTCGCGGTGACGATCGTGCCGCTCTCGGATCCTTGGGCGATACGAGTCATGCAGATCTGCGTACGGCAGTTCGATGAGCTGGCCTCTTTTTCTCGCGACTTCGTCGAACTGCTGGCCGAAGACGCCGAGGCTGCCAGCAAGGACTGAGCGCCGCGGCCCGTCAGGGCATGGCTCCGTTGGTTCAGACGGAGTGAAGCATTTCTTCAGCATTGACGAATAGGGTTACGGCCCTTCGCTCCATATACTTATTTCACAGAGTCGTTACGAGCAATGCAGAGCAGCGAATGATTTCGGCTCTCTTCAACAATTATTATTTCGGGAGATAAACCATGTTTGAATTGACAAAGCGAGCGCTGCGCGGCCTTCTCGTTGTGGCGCTTTTTAGTTGCGGCGCAGTGGCCGCGGAAGAGAAATACCCAACACGCCCTATTACCATCATCGCAGCCGTGGGCGCGGGCACGGGCGGCGACCTGGCCGTACGCACGCTTGCGGAGAAGCTCGGCCCCGCGCTGGGCCAGCCCATCGTGATCATGAACGTGCCGGGCGCCGGCGGCGTAGTGGGCGCCGCAAGAGGCGCGGCGGCCGCGCCGGATGGTTACGTGCTGAGCGCAATTCCAAGCTGGATCATGACGATCCGGCCGCACCTGACTCCGAAAGTATCTTATGACCCCTTCAAGGATTTTGTGGGCATCTCGCACATCGCCAGCTTTCCTACGGTTTTGTATGTAAACCCCAGCATTAAAGCAAACACGGTACAAGAGTTCATCTCGTTGGTGAAGAAGCATCCAAAGCAATTCACCTATGCTTCCCCGGGCGTAGGCAGCGCACAGCATCTGGCGATGGAGCAACTCAAGGTCCTCGCTGGAATCGATCTGCTGCATGTCCCCTTCCAGGGCAGCACTCAAGCGGCGATCGAAAGCGTAGCCGGCCGCGTAGACAGCGGATTCAACGGAATATCCACCCTGGAACCCTTCATCAAGCGCGGGGAGCTGCGGCCCTTGGCATGGGCGGAAGATCGCCGAGATCCCATCCTGCCCAACCTGCCTACCATGCATGAGGCCGGCGTAAAGGATTTTACGTATGAAGTTTCAATTCAGCTCTTCGGTCCCGCCGGATTGCCCAAGAGCATCGTCAATCGGCTCAACGCGGAAATCCGGAAGATCACTGCCGATCCGGAACTGCGAGAGCGCTGGGCGGCCGCAGGCATGCAGCCACGCTCCGCAAGCCCCGAGGAGTTCGAGTCGTTAGTGAAGGCGGAGTGGAACCGCAATGGCGACACGATGCAAAAGATCGGCTTGAAAGCGGATTAGAAACTTCATGATCTCAAGGCCCGGCCAACTGCGCCAGAAATGCCTCATCGGCCCGGCTTAGCAGCCCCGCCTCGCGGGCGGCCTCGATCAGATCGGGCCGGCGCGCGGCGGTCAGGGCCAGGGACTGGCGGCGGCGCCAAGCGGCGATGTTCAGATGATGCCCCGACAACAGCTCGGCCGGCACTCCCATGCCCTGATAGTGCTCCGGACGCGTGTAATGAGGGCTATCCAGCAAGCCGCTGAGCGCCGGATTAAAGGAATCCTGCACCGCCGATTCCGCGTCGTTCAACACCCCCGGCAGCAGCCGGACCACGCTATCGATGATCGCCAGCGCGGCGATTTCACCGCCCGACAGAACGAAATCCCCCAGCGATACTTCCTCGGTCACGCAACGATCGATGAAGCGCTGATCCACCCCCTCGTAGCGCCCGCAAACCAGAATCGCGCCGTCTCCGGCGGCATGGCGATGCGCCGCCGCCTGATCGTAAGGCCTGCCCGCGGGACTCATCAGCACCACAGGAAGGTCCGCCGCTCCGCCCCGCTGCGCCCTCGCCGCTTGCACCGCGAGTTCCAGCGGCTCGGCCATCATGACCATGCCCGGCCCGCCGCCATAAGGCCGGTCATCCACCGTACGATGCGCATCGTGGGTGAAATCGCGGGGGTTCCACAGCCCCAGCGACCATAAACCCTGCTTGCAGGCGCGCCCGCTCACGCCCAGATCACGGACGACGGAAAACATCTCGGGAAAAAGCGTGACGACATCAAAACGCATGGCGTTGATTCAATCCTCGGCCGGCCAATTGCTTTCCAGCCGCTTATGGGCGATGTCGACAGTATGCACATGGGCGCGTACGAAGGGCACCAGCACTTCCACCGGCTTGCCCCTGGCGTTCAAGAGCGGGATCAATACGCCCTGCGCGCCCTGGACCGCGCGCCCCACCCGCAGCACCGCATGGGCGCCATTGTCCATGACCTCGGCGACGATTCCGATCAATACGCTGCGCCCTTCATGTTCGCCAAAAAATTGGCAGCCGACCAGATCCACCCAATAGTATTCATCGTCGTCGGACGGGGGAAAGTCGGCGCGCGGAACCCATACCGTATGCCCCTTCAGCGCCTCGGCGGCCTCGCGATGGGGAACGCAATCGAGCTGCGCGACGATGGTCGCGCCTTGGGGCCGGCTGGCCAGCACCTCCGCCGCGACCGCAGAAGAAAAAGCGCCCTGCCTTCCCGCGGGAAGGGGCGCTTTCAACCACCAGGTTTTTGCGGCAAGCAAGACCTCGCCGTCCGCAGAGTAAGGCTGGACTTTTACCCAACCGCGCACGCCATAAGCCGATACGATGCGACCGAGCTCTACCAGGTCCGCGGGAGCTCCGGCCTCCGGATCAACGGATGTGGCCACCTGGCTTTGCGCGTAGACGATCAGGCCGCGGTTTTGGCGGCGGCTTCCTTGACAAGGCGAGCGACGGCCGGCGATAGCTGGGCGCCATTGCCGGTCCAGTATTCGATGCGGTCAAGGGCGATGCGCAGGTTTTCCTGGCCTTCGTTGCCAACGGGGTTGTAAAAGCCTACGCGCTCGATAAAGCGGCCATCGCGGCGATTGCGCGAATCGGCGGCTACAACGTTGTAAAACGGACGCTTCTTCGAGCCGCCACGGGCTAGACGAATCACAACCATTGTTAATCCTTTGAAAATGCTGTGAAAAACACAAGATTTTAGCACTTTTCGGCGCTGCTTCGCAAATACAATTGGACTCAAACCGGATGTGAAACCAAAAAAGCAACATGGAAGGCTCCGTACCGCCCAGGGTCCGAGCCATTCCTTCCGCAGCGCCGGCCCTGGCGGCCCACCGCCACATCCGCGCCCTTGAAAGCCTTAGCCCTAGCGCCGGCGCAAAAAATGCAGCGCCCCCGCCGGGGTTTCCACCTGCGCCTCCAGAGTATTGCCCGTCTGCTTGGCAAACGCCTGAAAGTCGCGCAACGCATGGGTGTCGGTGGTAATGACTTTGAGCACCTGGCCGCTTCCAAGCTGAGCCAGGGCCTTCTTGGCGCGCAATATGGGCAAGGGGCACTTCAGGCCCGAGGCGTCCACCTCCAGGTCGGCAGCCGGCAAGCCGGCATCGAGATCAGCCACGGCCGCCTTCCATCAATTCAGGCTTCAGGCGCTCGCGCACCCATGCCTCCACGCTGGCCGTGGCGCCCGCCAGGGCGGCCACATCGCTGCCTCCGCCCATGGCCATGTCCGGACGCCCGCCGCCC
>DJWC01000090.1:0-22127 GCA_002441445.1 Pusillimonas sp. UBA6240 | reverse complement strand
TTGAGCTGATCGACCATGCCGCGCAAAGCCTTGGGATCCGTGCCGGCCATATTGGCCACCAATAGCCTGGAACCGCCTTCCAGCACGATGGCCTTGTCCGCCAGATCCTTGCCGGCGGAGGCGGCCAGCTTGCTCTTCAACTGGTCCAGATCGCGCTCCAGGCTCTTGAGCTGGTTCTGCATCAAGGCGATACGGTCCGCGAGTTCCGCGGGCTGCGTCTTCAACGCCCGCGCGGCGCGCGTCAAAGTGGCCTCGGTCTGCTGCACCCAATTGAGGGCGTTGTCGCCGGTGATGGCCTCGACGCGGCNNATTTTTCGCCGAACAGCGCCATGGCCCCGCCCTGCACGGCTTCGTCATAAGGCATGACGCGCGCTTCGGTGGGGCGATTGCTCAATACTTCGGCATTGACGATGCGCTCGACTTCGGCGATCTGCTCCGCCGTCATGGGGGCGTCGTGCGCAAAGTCGAAACGCGTCTTGTCGGCATCCACCAGCGACCCGCGCTGCTGGACGTGGCCGCCCAATACCTCGCGCAAGGCTTTATGCATCAGGTGGGTCGCCGAGTGATTGCGCACCGTGCGCGCGCGGCGCTGGGTATCGACGCGCGCCTGCACCGCAACGCCCACCGACAATGAACCTTCGAGCAATCGCCCATGGTGCCCGAAGACCCCATTCTGGATCTTCTGCGTGTCGGCCACCTGGAAGCGCGCCGCTCCGGCCTGCAGCTCGCCGGAGTCGCCGACCTGGCCGCCGGATTCCGCATAAAAAGGCGTGGCATCCAGTACGACGATGGCTTCCTGGCCGGCGCTGATCGACTCTACCGCCGTGCCGGCCACGTACAAGGCCGTCACCCGGCCCTGGCTTTCCAGCCGCTCGTAGCCTTCGAAGCGGGTTTCCGCGCCGCTGTAGGACAGGCCTTCGGCCGCCTTGAATTTGCCGGCGGCGCGCGCCTGTTCGCGCTGATGGCTCATGGCGGCCTCGAAGCCTTCCAGATCCACCTGCACATTGCGTTCGCGGCAGATGTCGGCCGTCAGGTCCACCGGGAACCCGTAGGTGTCGTAAAGCGTGAACAGCGTCTGGCCGTCCAGCGTTCCGTTCTCGGGGATGCCGGCCAATGCCGATTCGAGTATCTTCATGCCGTGCTCCAGCGTCTCGCTGAAGCGTTCCTCTTCCTGGCGCAGCACCTGCTCGACGCGATGCTGCTGGGCGGCCAGTTCCGGATAGGCCTCGCCCATCTCGGCGACCAGGTCGCCGACCAGTTTGTGGAAGAAGATGCCCGGCTGGCCCAGCTTGTGGCCATGGCGCAGCGCGCGGCGGATGATGCGGCGCAATACATAGCCGCGCCCTTCATTGCTGGGTATCACGCCGTCGACGATAAGAAAACCGCAGGCGCGGATGTGGTCGGCAATGACCTTGAGCGAGTTGTTGCCCAGGTCCGACACGCCGGTTTCGCGCGCGGCGGCCTTGATCAGCGCCTGGAAAAGATCGATTTCGTAGTTGGAGTGCACATGCTGCAATACGGCGGCGATGCGCTCCAGGCCCATGCCGGTGTCCACNNGCTTGGGCAGGCGCGGCATGTTGCCGGCCGCGTCGCGATCGAACTGCATGAACACGAGATTCCAGATTTCAATATAGCGATCGCCGTCTTCCTCGGGCGAGCCCGGAGGGCCGCCCCAGACCTCGGGGCCATGGTCGTAGAAGATTTCTGAACAGGGGCCGCAAGGGCCGGTGTCGGCCATTTGCCAGAAGTTGTCGGATGCGTAGCGGGCGCCCTTGTTGTCGCCGATGCGCACGATGCGCTCGGCCGGCACGCCGACCTCATTGGCCCAGATATCGTACGCCTCGTCGTCTTCCTGATAGACCGTTACCCAAAGCTTTTCCGCGGGCAGTTTGTAAACCGTGGTCAGCAATTCCCAGGCGTGATGTATGGCTTCGCGCTTGAAGTAATCGCCGAAACTGAAGTTGCCCAGCANNGCTTGCCGCCGGCGCGCACGCAGCGTTGCGACGACACTGCGCGAGTATAGGCGCGCGTGTCCTGTCCGGTGAATACGTCCTTGAACTGCACCATGCCGGAATTGGTGAACAGCAGCGTGGGGTCGTTGGCGGGCACCAGCGACGACGACGGCACGATCTGATGCCCCTTGGATTCAAAAAAGGACAAGAACTTCTGACGTATCTCGGAGGTTTTCATTGGGGAAAATACGGGCGTGAATATGGGTAACCAGTCATTATAGAGCCAGTCGACGCACGGATATCAATCCAGGCACAGATAACCCAGGGTGCGGCCCTCGGGAAAGGCCTGCGGGCCGCTGTCGGAAATCTGCACCATGGCGGAGCCCACCGGACAGGAACAGCTGCCCGTAAGAGGATTGGCGGTGGACGCCCCCTGATTGCTGTAGCAGCCGCGCATCTGATTGACGGAAAACCCGCCGCCGCCGCTGCGGCTGGCCGTGCGCCACGAGCCGCCGCGGCAAATCGCCAGCCCGCCCTCCGCTTCCCTGCTTACCGCGCCCTCCTGGCCGCAGGCCGCATACAACATGGCCTGCGAACCCAAGTGCAGATGCCGGGCGATGCGCAGGTCGCCGCCTGTCGAGACATCACCCTGGACCGACGCGGGACCCTGGAAATCCGGATCGCGATGATCGCCCACGCGCAGGAAATCGCTGTCTTGCGACTGCGCGACCGCCCCGGCGACCGTCAAAGCCACTGTCCCGGGCGGCAGGGCGGCGCCCGGCCAGGGCGGGTTTGGAAACCGGAAGGCCGCGCCGCCGATCAGATCGGGCTGGGCCGCCCGTACCGAACCGCCCCAGCCCTGGCTGGCCAGCATCCACTGGGCCACCGCCTGCTCGTCGACGGGCCCGGCCGGGGCGCGGACCAAAGGCGCATCGCTATGGACCAGCGCATCGAGGCGGCAGCCCGGGCCCGGACAGGCGGCGCTGCGAAAGACCCTTACCCTGGCGCCCGCCAGCGCCGCGCGGCCGGGGAAGCCGGCCGGCAGCAGGCCATCCGCCCGCAATTCGGCCAAGGCGGGCGCCGACCAGTCGGCATACCCTTTGTCGAGCAGGTCGGCGGCATGGACCGCGCTTTTCAGGGCTTCGCCATGGCGCTCCAGGTAGTGGCGCGACGCATCCCGCAGCGACAGCATCCAGGCGGCGCTGGCTTGGGCCGCCGCGTCATTGATCCTGCCCACCATCGCATCGACCGCCCAGACGGCCAGCAGCGTCGCCAGCAGCATGGCCGCCAGCAGCTCCAGCAGCAGGTAGCCGCGCTGCGTTCGGATTTGCATAGCGGCCCTAGCTTGCGGTAAAGACAAAGGTATTGATATCGCCCTTGCCGCAGCGGGATTCCGTCGCCAGTGCGCTGTAAGAGGTGTTGGCATCCTTGACCGTGGTGGCGGCCTGCCCTTCCGCCGCCACGGTGATGATATCCGCCACCCTTTGCATGACGGAAGCGATGGATGGGCAGGCCGCATGGTGGACTTTGGACAGGGTGATGGAAAACGCGGCGCCGGAGGCAGCCTCGGCGACGGCCACCTCTCCGTCGGTTCCCAGCCCATGCAGGACGCGGGCGGCCGATTCCGTGCCCGTCAGCGAAAAGACGCTGGATCCGCGCACCATATTGGCGAAATTCGATGTATCGATACCGGAATAAGGCGCAGCTGTGCCGCCGGGCGCGTTCACCTTGGTTTGCAGGATGAAGCGGGCCAGCTCTTCGCCCACCTTGGGCACCTTGTTTTCAACGACATAGCCGCCTATGGCCGGCACGCCGATGATGGCCATGAGCAGCACGATGGCCGTGACGATGGATACCTCGATCAGTGAAAAACCCTGTTGGGCGGTTTGGATATCGGCGGACATGTAGACTCCTTGGAAAATGCGCAGGTCCCTATTGACCTGCGTAGAAAAGCATCAGGGAACGCCGCAGTTCATCGATCACGGCGTAGTGCCACACGCAGAGCGCCATCAGGCTGGCCAGGCAGCCCAGCAACATGCCCCAGCGCAAGGCCATGGCCTGCCGGGCCACTTCCCCCAATATTTGATTGCGCAGGCGCTGCACGGACAGCGCCAGGCCGGCCGGCAAGCCGCGCGCCATGACCATGTCGCAGAAAAACCAGAACAGCTCGCGGTCGAGCAGGCCCGTATCCAGCGCCTGGGCGCCGGCCATGCCTCCATCGACGCGCGCCAGCATGCGCTGTATGTGGCTGGCCATCCATGGCGTGGCGCCGCCCCCTTGCGCGGCCAGCGCGGCGCGCCACTGCACCGCCCCGCCCGCATCTTTGCGCAGCAAAATGGCCAGCAGGCCGAGGAAACGCAGGGCGCAAAGATGGCGATACAGCCGCCAGACGCCGTGCCGGTCCAGCATGCGGCGCAAGGAGCCGACGGCGTTGGGCAGGGACCAAAGCACCAAATAGACCGCCGCGGCCGCCAGCACGATCGCCAGAGGAGCGTGCGCGTGCACCTGATCGGCGAAGCGCCAGAGCGCCCGGGCCAGGGGCCCGTGATAGTCGCGCGGCAGGCCGGAAAATACCTGCTGCAGGCGCGGAGCCGTGAACCACGGCACGGCCAGCACCATGGCAAGCAGGGAGAACATGGCAAAACCCGCGGTCCACAAGGTGGATACGAGTATGCCCCGGGCTTGCTGCGTCAGGCGCACGGCGGCGGCCAATTCGTCCAGCGTCCTGATCAGGGCCGTATTGCCGAACGCCTGGGCGCTGCGTACCAGCGCGAGTTCGCTGTCGGGCACACTGCCCTGCCAGGTGGCGTGCAAGTCGCCCCCCGCCGCCTGATAGGCCAGGGCCCAATACGCCGACAGCCGGCCCCGCACAGACGAAGGCCCGTATCGGCGCGCGTCCATTTCAAAGACATCCTTCAGGCTGCGGCGGCCTTGCATGCCGCCGAGCAGACAGGCAAGGTAGTCGTAGTAATCGGCGCGCAGCGCAAGAAAGCGCTGCCTGTCGAAGGCCAGCCTGATCGACCGCCACCATGATGCGCGGTACGCCGGCGGATCGGCAGTCATCATGTCACGGCCCATAAGCGCGGCGCCGGCGCAAGGCCGGCGCCGCCCCCGCTGGTTTTCAGGCGCTGTGTCTCGAATGCATGGAAGCGCACTTCGATATCGCGCGGATCTATATCGCCCCGGAACGCCTTGAGCATGGCGCAATCCATGGCCGAGCGGGAAGGCTGCCCGCCCAGCCCCGGCTCCAGGATTTCGGCGGCCACGCTGCGGCCCGCATAGCCATTCAATTCGGGCAAGGAAGGCTGCCGGCACGTGCCGCAACCCTGCGGGTTACGTATGCGCAGATTGCTGATGTCGCCGGAATACAGCGCCTGCACGCCTTCCAGCCATTCCGCCCACTGTCTGCCGCTCAGGCGCCGGCCATCCAGATGCTCCCCGCCGGTCTCGAGCAGCCGCTGTACGGGCCATGCGCAGTGCCGGCAGAGCGCCGGAAGCAGCGCCTGGAATACCAGCAGCTTGAGCATGCCCGGCGTTGCCAGGAAATCCCGCGACACGCCGATGAAGTCGGACGCCAGCCTTTGCGGAATCAAAGCCGCGGACGGCGCATGCACGGTGGTGTAGACGTTCACTCCCGCGCCCGCGAGGTCCATGAAGGCGCGCCCGGTTTCGCGATCGCGCACTTCCCCAAGCAGGACGTCGCTCATGGCGGAGCGCTTGAGGGCACGCAGTTTGGCGGCATAGCTGTCGTGCGCGTCGGCGTCCAGGCTGCGGGCCAGGCTGTTCTGGATGGCGCCGGGTATCTCATATTCGACCGGGTCTTCCATGGTGACGACCTTGCGATGCCCCGGCAGGCGCGCGATCAGGGAGGCCAGGCTGGTGGATTTGCCCGAACCCACTGTTCCGGCAAAGACGACCGCGCCGCCTTCGGACAGCATGACGCGGTCGATGAGCTGTATCTGGTCGGGCAGATAGCCCAGTTGTTCAAGGTCGGGCAGCCGGGCGGCCGCATCCCGCTGGAGCAGCCTGAGGCAGACGCTGGGGCCGGCCTCAGCGGCCAGCGAGGCCCAGCGCAGCATGACTTCGCGCCCATCCACCCGCCTCGCCATGCTGCCCTGCTGCTCGGTGTGGGGATCGAATACCGCGCCATTGCCGCCGCGTATATCCATCCAGGCCACCGACAGCATATCCAGCAGGGTGCTGGTCGGCATGCGCCGGAAACGCTCCGGCGCCAGATAGCGGCCGCAAATGGTGTACTTGACTTCGGATTCGGCCTCTTGCAGCCGCAGATTCAGGTGTATGTCGCTGGCGCCATGCCTGACCCCCCATTCGATCAAATCCTGGAAGGCATGCGCCAGCGCGGTGCGGGCCTGCTCCCATGGCGCATCCGCCGCGCCGGACAACGAGCCCGCGGTGATTTGCTGGCGAGCTATCGCCAGCAATAAGGGAGCGGCCAGCACATAGCGGGCGGGCCGGGCCGGCGTATAGCCCGATATGGCGATGCGGCGGGCCAGCTCGTCGGCCTGGTCGCCGGCCACATGCTCGGCGAGCGCAAAAATCGCCACGCTGTCATCCTGCAGCTGGACCGGGTTGAGACGGCCGGCCAGGGCTTCGACACCGAACTGCGCGCTCAGGGAGCGCCGAAAGCCCGGCGCCATGGCGGCCAGTTCATCGGCATTGGAAATAGGCACGGCCTCCGCCGCGTCGAAACGCCGGCGTATCGCATCGGGGCGGGCTTCCCAGCGCCTTGCGGCTTTCCGTCTGGTCCAGAGACTGATCATTATTGCGCCGCCCCCAGCGTGGGCTGCAGGCACAGGGTATGCGCCTCGCCTTCGCGTTCCAGCTGCACGCAGGAGCCCGATATGCCGCGCAGCAGGTAGGTCGAGGGATGAGGCTTCACGCCCACCGGCAGCGCTCGGTCGCGCAGATAGACGTGGCGTTCGCCGCCCACCATGACTTCGGCGACCAGGCGCTTGCCGACTCCGTACAAGGCCAGCAGCTTCAGCTTGCCGCTGTGCGAGACGGGCGGAATATTGTCTGGCTTGCCAGCGCCCTGCAGACCGCCGCGCAGTTGCCGCAGCGCCAGCGCGGTATCCAGCCGCATGAGCTCGCGCACGGACATCTGATCGGCCTGATCCGCGCCCGCCGATGGCGCTGCCACCGCCGCAGCCGGCGGCCAGCAAAGCAGCAGCGCGAGCGCCAGGGCTTCAGGACGCATCGGCCGGGTTTTGCGCCCCTTGCACAACGCCGGCTTCCCCCTGGATGCCGGAATCGGCGACAGCGCGCTCGCCGGATTCGATGGACTGGGTTTCCATTTCATATAACACCCCTTGTAAAGTAAGCGTCAGCCGGCTGCTGGCCAGAGCCGGCTTGGCGAGATCGCCCAGCGCAAGCAGCGCCCGGTTCCAGAAAATGGATGCCGCCACGGGAGGCAGCAGGCTCGCGGACCGCAAGGGACCGCTGATTTGTATGGGCCGGCGCAAGGGCATGGCCAGGCCGGGCGGGCGCGCCTGGCCCGGCCCGCGATCTTTGGGCAGGGCCGCGAGCAACGGCGCGGGCTTGCCGATATGAATATGGCTGAAGGCCGGCCGTAGGTCCTGCAAGGCGCTGAACAAGCGGTTTTCCGTTACCGCGCTGGATGCCAGCCTTTGCCGCGCCAGCGGCGCCCCGTGCGGCGCCGTCACCCAATTGCCTTCGGCCTGCTCCAGCGTGGCGAACTCCAGCGCCCATTCCTTGGGCGCGCCGGCAAGAAACCCGGCATTGCTGGCCGCGCGCGCCGCCCGCTGGTAGCGGGCCCGGCACCGCCACGCCGCCCCCTGCCCCTCGCATTCGGCTTGCTGCAGGCGCCACCCGCCGATATCGACCGGCAACTGGTGGAACACTTCCAGCAGCGCCCTGGTGCCGCTTATGCCATGCACCACATGGGCGCCCATGGCCTGTGCAATCGCGTCCCGCCAGACATGCGGGGGCTGTGCCGCCGCATGGCCGGCGCCGGGCGCCTGGCTGGCGGGGCGATGCAGCGCATGCCGGACATGAGGCAGGAGCAGCGCCGCCAGTACCGCCAGCGCGGAAACCTGCACCGGCCGGGGCAGCCTGGACCGCCACGCCCGCAGCGCGGACAAACGGCTGGCCGGCGCGCAAGCGCCTTCGAGGGCGTCCAGCGCCGGCGGCTCGGGCGCCGGCGCACGGCCCAGCACGCGGATTTGCGGATAGGCCTGGCGCAGTTCTTGCAGGATGCGCGCCGCATCCCGGGGCGAGGCATACAGCCGGTCCGTACCCGCCACGACGGCGCCTTCATGAACGGCGGCCAGCCAGTGCCGCCCTTCGCCGAGATCCACGAGCACCGCCGTGGTGCCCGTGCCGAACAACAGCGCCAGGTTCTGCGCCGCCGAGTGCAGCGGCTTGCGGCTCCGGCCGGTCTTGCCCAGCACGCCCACCCCCACCGCGGCGGCCGTCTCGCCGGCCAGCACCATGTGGCTGGCGCGCCGCTGCCTTGCGATGCGGCGCGCCAGCCTGTCGGGGCGGCCGCCGATCAGCGCAAACCATTCCAGCCCGAAAACCAGGTCAGCGGTCGGCGTGGAAAGGATCAGCGTGTCGTTCATGGCGCTAAAACCCTTCCTCGATCTGGGCCGTGACCACCATGACCGTCGTCAATTGCTGGGTGGACGCGCGATCGCTGCCGCCCAGCGCCAGAGGCATGCCGGGATTCAGCCGGCGGCCTTCGGTTTCTTCCTGGCTGCGGTCGAAGCCCGAAATGAGCAGGGGCTGGCCGGGCTGCAGGGCCACCTGCTGCACCGTGCCATTGCCGTCTATGGTGATCTGCTGCAACTGCAGCGGGTTGTCCTTGTCCCCGAAGGTCACCGATTTCAGCGGCTGGGCCACGGTGTTGTCGTAGGCCACCGATAGCAGTATCTGGCCGTCTTCCTGCGCATCGGGGACCAGAGTGAGCAGCGAGCCCACGGTTTCTTCGCGCTGGCTGACGGATACGGAAGGCAGGCTGATGCCCGCGCCGCCGGGCAAGGCCGTGGTCTGCACCTTGTCGATATAGGAAAACGTGGTGCGCACGGCGTGGGTGACGGGCCGCCGGTTGAGCGTCAACACGGGCAGGCTGCTGCGCCGCAGGACCCGCCCCACCTGGCTGAGCGCCTTGATGACGGCATCCGAGCGGCGGAACGGCCCTTCGTTCAAGCCCAGGCTCAGGGCGCCGGCGTCGGCCAGCCCCGATCCGGGCACCGCCATCGCGGCGGCGATCTTGGCGCTGGAAAAGACCAGATTCCAGTCCAGCCCGGCTTCGGCGCTGTCGTGCAGGGCGACGGTGAGCTCTTCGAACACCAGCCTGACGCGGCGCGTGAGTGCGCGGTTTTCCCGATCCAGATAGGCGCCTATGCGCTGCAGGACATCGGGCGTGTCGGTGACCACAATGGAAGAGCCGGCGCCGGCCTCGGCGACCAGGACGCCGGCGCGCGACAGAAAGGGTTCGATGCGGGCGCGCACCACCGCCAGCGCGTCCAGCTCCGGACTGCTGAGGCTGGTTTTGGAGGTGCTGACGAAGCCCTGCGAAGACCGGCCCCCCGCCAGGCCCAGCGATGCCTCCGCATTGGCGCTGAGCGTCAGCGCGCGCACATTGAACACGCGTGTCTCGGTGCGATAGAACTCGATGCGCTCGTGTTCGTAGCGCCATATCAACCCCAGGCGGGCCGCGATGCGATCCAGTATGCGCGCCAGAGGTTCCGGGCCGCCATCCAGCGTCAGCGTGGTGGGCGCGGGCGCCGCTTGCGCCGGGCCGCCCGACAGGCGCGGCAGGAAAAGCTCCAGCGGCAGCAAGGCGTCCGGGCGGATATGCACCGGGATATTCGTTGCGGCCGAGATGCGCTGGGCCACGCCGGGCAGGTCCATGGGGCCATCCGAGAACATCAACGTGGTGTTGACGGTGCCGCGCAAGGCCGGCGGCAGCGCGACTTCGCGGGCCAGAGGCTGGGCAGGGCCGGCCAGCCAGGGGCGCGCGACGTCCTGGTCGGCCCGGCGGCGCTCGACATCGCTGATGGAGCGGGAAAAGTCCTGATGCCGGGCATGGATGCCGTCCTGGGCCTGACCGATGGAGGACGCGACCTGGCGCAGCTTGTCGCCCAGCGCGCAGGCCGACAGCGCGCCGCACAGCGACACGGCCATGGCGCCGCGCAGCGCCGCCTTCATGACGACCTCGCGGCGCCGGCGCCGCGATCGCAGCGCTGCGCATAGGGCACGATGCGCAGTACGCGGTTCGAATAAAAGCAGGGCTGCAGGGGACGGTCCGCCATTTCCGTGGAGGCGACGAGTTCCCGGACCGCCAGCTTGAACGGCTGCTCGAAACGCGCGGAGCCCACGATCGGGATATCGGCGTCGACCGCCCAGTGTTCGGGCTGGAAGGTCCACCCCGCCACGCGAGCCCAGCGATCCAGCGCGGCGCGCAGGGTTTGATCCGCCGGACTGACCTCATAGCGTTCGACGGGATCGCCGGCGGCATCCGGATGCGCCATGCCGGATTGGAAGCTGACGGCGGTCAATTGTGCAATGGCGTCGGCGTCCGGCGCGGGAACCGGAACGGGAGCCGTCGCGAGGGCCGGGGCGCGATCGACCGCAGCGGGCGCCTGTGCAGCCAATGAGGCTGGCACGGCTGACGCGGCCGGAATCGCCTCCGCCGCGATGGCGACAGCGGGCGTGTCGACGGCCGACGCGTTCACGGCCGATACAGCGGCCGATGCGCCCGCGACCAACGCACCTACGGCCGGCATACCCGCAGTCGAAGCATCCACGGCCGATGCGCCCATAGCCGACGTACCCACGGCCGATGCATCGGCAACCGGCGCATCCGCGGCCGATACGGCGGCCGCCTTGTCCGCTTCCCCGCCGGAGCCGCCCTGGCCCGCTGGCGCCAGCCGCCGCAGGATGCTTTCCTGCCCGCCGCCGCGCAGGACCAGCCGCGGCCATACGCCGGGCAGGACGACATAAGGCCCTTCATGAGCGTAGGCCAGTGGCGCACGGCTGAGTGGCGCACGGCTGAGTGGCGCACGGCCGAGGGGCGCGCCGTCTTCGGCGCCGTGCCCGAAAATCGCCGGCACCGCTTGCTGAGGAGCGAATTGCAGCCAGGTGCGCCGCCCGTCATCGAAAACCTGTAGCGGAGCCACCGCGCGATTGCCCGAGAGCTCCCAGTCGAAATGGTAAACGGCGGCGGCCGGCTCGACCTGTTCGCGCTTGAGAAATGCGAAGGACGGCCATTCGGGCAGGTGCGAGCAGGCGGGCAGCAGCGCCAGGGCCGTGAGAGCGGCAAAGAATCTGACCATTTTTTCTATCCAAGACGGTGCCTACACCAGAAGTCGGCATCGGCGCCATCTTGCGGGCGGCCCGTCGCCCGCGCCAGACCGGCTTGTACGGATAGAAATTTTTAGCCCGGAAGCACCGGGGCTATTCATGCCGCGAAATCAGGGCCTTGCATCGAAAGACGCCTGAAATGCGATGGCCGCCACATGGGCTGATTTTGCCCATGTGGCGGCTGTGTCAATGGCGCGCCACGCAGCCCCAAGGCGCTGGCGGCTCCATCTTGATCGCCCCATCTCGGCGGGCCCAGCCAGAGCGGCTACCCCTCGGCAAACCCGCCTCAGCGGCCCCACCTTGGCGGCCCCACCTTGGCGGCCCCACCAGACCGAAGCCGCCGAGGCCGCAGCTTTTTCGCCCGCGACTTACTTGTGCATCATTTTGCCGGCCTCGACGGCGGCGGTCTTGAGCGCGGTGACGGCGGGCTGATTGCCGCTGAGCGCTTTTTCCAGGGTTTTCTGGAACATGGCGTGGATCTGCGGATAATTGTCTATCCGGAAGCCGCGGCTGTTTGCGCCGGGATTGCGGGCATTGACGGCGACCAGTTCCTTCCAGTCGCCCAGATTCTTGTAATAGCCGTTTTCGGTCAGCGCGAACGCCTGCTGCGTAAGCGGCAGGAAGCCTGTGCGCTGGTACCATTGGGCCGCGCGCTGCGGCTGCGCCAGCCACCCCAGGAGCTGGGCGGTGGCGGCATCGCTTTCCTTGGATTGGCCGGCGATGGCCCACAAGGCGGAGCCGCCGACGAACGGACTGCCCGGCTTCTGCGTGACTTCCGGGTAGTACGGCAGGCCGGTGACGGCGAAGTCCAGTTTCTTCTGGCTCTTGAACCAGCCCAGGTTGCCCGAGGTGGACATGAGCACCGCGCATTCGCCGTTGGCGAAGCGCTTGGCCGCGACGGAATCGAATTCCGGCTTCACCAGCAGTTCGGTGCGCGCCCAGCTGATCATCAGCGACAGGTGCCGGATGTACATCAGGTCGAACATGAAGGCCGGCTTGCCTTTACCCTTCAGGCCGTTGTCGTTGTTGGCGTAGAGCTGATTGTTGACCGCCGCCAGGTTTTCCAGGTTGATGGACACGGGCTGATCGGAGGTCAGCGGGCATTTGCGCGAGCCGTTGTTGGCGAGCGTGACCAATTGGTCTTGCAGGCCGCTCCAGGCGCGCTGGGGCATGGCCGGCGTCAGCTTGGCTTTCTTGAAGGCATCCACGTTGTAGAACATCACGGGGACATCCACCATGTAGGGGAAGGCGACCAGGCGGCCTTTGGCATCTCGGGCGAAAGTATTCTGTTCGGCCAGGAACCACTTGGCATCCTTGATGGGATGCTTGCCCAGCAAGGCATGCATGGGCTGGATATACGAGCGCGAGGCGACGGCTTCCGGCGCGCGGTCGTCGTCCAGCTGCACCAGATTGGGCCTGTCGTCGCGCTTCTTGGCCGCCGCCAGCGCCGCTTCCACCGCGTCTTCGTTATCGAAGGCGCGCAGGGTGACCCGAACGTCCTTCTGCTCTTTGTTGAAGTCCTTGATCAAGTCCTCGAACACCGCCTTGTTGTAAGGGTTCAGGGAATGCCAGACTTTGATTTCAGTGGCGGCCGTGGCGGCCGCCGAGGTCAGCAGCAACGCGCCGGCGCTCGCCCATGCAAGCCTGCGGCCCGAAAACCGAGTGCCATATAGCCAATGTGATTTCATAAAAACGGTCAACCTAAAAAAGGAAAATCAGGTTCGGGCTTGCGGCCGGATATGAGGTCGGCCAGCGCGCGCCCGGACCCCACGCCCATGGTCCAGCCCAATGTGCCGTGCCCGGTATTCAGATACAGGTTCGGGATTTTCGTTCTACCTATCAAAGGGACGTTGGAAGGCGTCGTAGGACGCAAGCCCGACCAGTAGCGTACATTATCAAAATCGAGCGCGCTTGGAAATAATTCCCGCGCCAGTTGTCTCATATTATCGCAACGGATTGTATTCAGGGCGCGCGAATATCCGGAAATCTCGGCCGTGCCAGCCATGCGCAATTGGTTGCCCAGTCGCGTATAAACCACTTTATGGGCGCTGTCCGTCAGGCTGACCGTGGGGGCTGCCTCAGCATCGACGATGTCGAAGGTGGCGGAATACCCCTTGGTGGGATACACATTGCAGGGCACGCCCAGCGGGCTTACGAATTCAGGGGTGTCCGCGCCCAGCGCCGCCACATAGGCATCCGCGTGCAGGGTTTCGTATTGTCCGTCCGGGCCTATGATTTCCGCGCCCTGTATCCGCCCGCCGAAGGAAAGCAGGCGGCTGAGCCGGGTGGCATAACGGAATTCGACGCCCTGCTCGCGCGCCTTGTCCGCCAGGGCGCAAGTGAATAGATAGGCGTCCCCGGTTTCGTCCTCGGCCGTATAGTCGCCGCCGACGATGCTGTCGCGCACCGGCGCCAGCGCCGGCTCAAGCTGCAGGATTTCGTCCACGCCGATGATGCGGCGGTCCACCCCGTAGTTGCGCATGACCTCGGCCATTTCCTGGGAGCTCTCGAACTCGGCCTGATCGCGATAGAAATTCAGGATGCCGCGCTCCAGGTGATGATACTGGATGCCCAGATCCCGGCGCATGTCCTGCAAAGTGCCGCGGCTGTATTCCGACAAACGCACCAGGGCGCGGATATTGGGCGCAAGGCGGCTGGGCAGGCATTCGCGCAGGAACATCACCCCCCACCACCATTGCCGGACGTCCAGCCGCGGACGAAAGAGTATGGGCGCGTCGTCGCGGAGCAGCCAGCGCGCAAGCTTCATGGGCGCCTGCGGATTGGCCCAGGGCTCCGAGTAGGATACCGAGATCTGCCCGCCATTGGCCCGGCTGGCGCCTTGCGCCGGCCCGTTTTCCCTGTCGATCACCACTACGTCGTGCCCGGCCTGCCGCAGCCACCATGCCGACGCTATGCCTATGATGCCGCTGCCCAGTATCGCTATTTTCATTGTCCCTTCCTTGAATGCTGGTTGGACGAAGCGCCTTGCGCCGGGCCGCCCCGGGGCAAGAGCGGAAAATCAGGGTGCATCCGCCTCGGTCGTGAAGGCGTCGGCAAAGAATTGGTCCTCGGGCAGGCCATTGTGTTCCGTGAAATCGCGCCTTGCGCTATCCACCATGATCGGTGCGCCGCATGCGTAGACCTGATATCCGGAAAGATCGGGAATATCCTGCATGACCGCCTTGTGCACGAACCCTTCGCGGCCGGTCCAGCCGTCTTCCGGCAAGGCGTCGGAAACCACCGGCACATAGGTGAAGCCCGGCAGCCGCTTTTCCCACCCCCGCGCGAGTTCGTCCATGTAAAGATCGGAAGGCCTGCGCCCGCCCCAGTACAGCACCGCCTTGCGCTTGTCGCCGGTTGCGATCATGCGCTCCACGATGGCCTTGATGGGCGCGAACCCCGTGCCGCTGGCCAGGAAGACCACAGGGCGGTCCGAGTCGTCGCGCAGGAAAAAGGAGCCAAAAGGCCCTTCCACGCGCAGGATTTCGCGCAGCTTCATTTGCGTGGCGCCGGTGCCGAATACATGATCGGTAAAGACCCCGCCCGGCATGTGCCGCACATGCAATTCGACCATATTGTCGTCGGCCGGCGGCGTCGCCATCGAGTAGCTGCGGCGGCGCCCATCCTTCAGGATGAATTCCAGATACTGCCCCGCGTAATAGCGGAAGGGATCGGCGGCGGGCAACTGCAGCTTGAGCACCATGACATCGTCGGTGAGCTTGTTCATGCCCATGACCCGCGAAGGCATCTTGCGGATCTGGATATCGCTGGCCATGCGGATTTCCTGCGCCTCGATCACCAGGTCGGAACTGGGCCTGGCCTGGCAGAACAGGGTATAGCCCTGTTCCAGATCCTCGGGCGAGAGTATCTGCGCCGGGCTGCTGCCGGCGTCATAGCTGCCGGCGATCACTTTGCCTTTGCAGGTGGAGCACGCGCCATTGCGGCAGCTATAGGGCAAGACGATGCCCGCGGCCATGGCGGCGTCCAGAACGGTTTGCCCTTCCTCGACCGTGAACTCGTGATTGCTGGGTTGAACTGTGACTTTGAAACTCATAAGGCCCGATGGTTGGAAAATAATGGAATCGCCGCCATTTTAAGCCGCGCGCGCACTTTGCGCCCCGGCGCCCCGCCGCGGCCGGGGAACGGAGCGCAAGACACTATGCCTGGATGGGCGCGAGCGTGGGCTGCTTGACCTTGATCGACAAGGTTTTGCCTTTGCGCGCCCGCTTGCCCAGGTATTCGGCCAGGATGGGCGGACCCAGTGTTTCGACCATGGGCTTGTTGCGATAGACGCCGGTGGCCAGTATCCCCTCCGGCCCGCCGGCGACCCATTGCGCCATCGCGTCGCCCGCGTCCAGCCCCATCAGGATGGTGCCGCGGCCGCCTCCCGACAAGACCTTGATCTCGGCCAGGTCGATGACCAGGAAGCGGCCTTTCTTCGCCAGCATGGCCAGATACTGGTCGGTATCGCGCAGGCGCAGCGGCTTCATCAGGATGTCGCCCTTGTCCAGCGCCATGAAGTTCTTGCCGCTGCGCTGGCGCGTGGTCAGGTCTTTCAGGGTGGCGATGAAGCCATAGCCCGACTGAGTGCCCAACACATAGCGCTGGGCGGCGGGGCCGGCGATCATGTGTGTGATGCGGGCGCCGGGCTCGACCTCCACCATGGAGGTGATGGGCTGGCCGTCGCCGCGCGCGGAAGGCAGGCCGGCCACCGCAACGGTATATACACGGCCTGTGCTGGAAAAGGCTACCAGATCGTCCGTGCTCAGGCATTCTATGGCGTCGTACAGACCGTCGCCGGCCTTGAAGCTGAATTGCGCCGCATCGTGCCCATGCCCCTGCCTGGCGCGCAGCCAGCCTTTCTGGGAAATGATCACGGTCACGGGCTCTTCCTGGACCTTGGTTTCGAGCACGGCCCGCTCCGCCGCTTCGATCAGGGTGCGTCTATCGTCGCCGAACTGCTTGGCGTCCGCCTCGATCTCCTTGATCATCAGGCGCTTGAACGCCGCGGGATTGTCCAGCAGTTCGCGCAAGGCGGCCTGCTCGTCCCGCTGGGCCGCCAGCTCTTTCTCGATGCGGAAGCCTTCCAGCCTGGCCAACTGGCGCAAGCGCATTTCCAGTATGTCTTCGGCCTGCCTTTCAGACAGATCGAAGCGCTGCATCAAGGCCGCGCGCGGCTCATCGGATTCGCGTATGGTCTGGATGACTTCGTCCACATTCAGGTAGACCACCATGCGCCCTTCCAGCACATGGATGCGGTCCGTGACCTTGTCCAGGCGGAACTGCGTGCGGCGCGTCATGGTGTGGGCGCGGAAGCTCAGCCACTCGGCCAGCATTTGCCGCAAGGCGCGCTGCCCCGGACGGCCATCGGTGCCTATGCACACCAAATTGACGGAGACGCTGCCTTCCAGGCTGGTCTGGGCCAGCAGCGTGTTGACGAATTCATCGCGGTCGATGCGGCTGGTCTTGGGCTCGAAGACCAGCCGCACGGCGGCGTCCTTGCCCGACTCGTCGCGCACCGTATCCAGCAAGCCCAGCATCAGGGCCTTGGTCTGCTGCTGGTCGGCCGTCAGGCTTTTCTTGCCGGCCTTGACCTTGGGGTTGGTGCAGTCTTCGATTTCTTCCAGGATTTTCTGCGAAGACGCCCCGGGCGGCAGTTCGGTGACGACCAATTGCCACTGGCCGCGCGCCATTTCTTCGAATTGCCAGCGCGCGCGCGCCTTGATGGTGCCCCTGCCCTGAGCATAGATGGCGGCGATGTCGGACGCCGCGGAAATGATCTGGCCGCCGCCGGCGAAATCCGGCCCCGGAATCAGGCTGTAGAGCTCTTCGTCGGGCAGCTTGGGGTTGCGGATCAGGGCGACACAGGCGCGCGCCACTTCGCGCAGATTGTGCGGGGGGATTTCGGTGGCCATGCCGACCGCAATGCCCGAGGCGCCATTCAGCAGCACCACGGGCAGCCGCGCCGGCAACAGCAGGGGTTCTTTCTGACTGCCATCGTAGTTGGCGACGAAGTCCACCGTGCCTTCGTCCAGCTCGTCCAGCAAGAGGCGCGAAAACGGCGTCAGGCGCGCTTCGGTATAACGCATGGCCGCGGCGTTGTCGCCATCGCGCGAGCCGAAATTGCCCTGGCCGTCGATCAGCGGATAGCGCAGGCTGAAGCTCTGCGCCATGCGCACCATGGCGTCGTAGGCCGCCTGGTCGCCATGCGGGTGATACTTGCCCAGCACATCGCCCACGACACGCGCCGATTTGACGGGCTTGGCCCCCGGGCCCAGACCCATGGCCTGCATCGCATACAGAATGCGCCGCTGCACGGGCTTCTGACCGTCCGCCACGTCGGGCAGGGCCCGCCCGCGCACGACGGACACGGCGTAATCCAGGTAAGCCTGCTCCGCGTAATGGGCCAGCGCTATGCCGTCGCCGTCGGTGTCATCGTCGAACAAACCTGCTTGTGTACTATCCATTTGCAACTCTATCTACTTTATCCATGTGCTCTTCCGGTATTCCTTTGTCGGCGCTGCCGGTCAAACATCGACTTCGGCGAGATTGCCCTTTTCTTCCAGCCAATGGCGCCGCTGCGCGGATTCCCCTTTGCCCATCAGCATGTCGAACATTTGCCGCGTCGCCTCCATCCCCAGTTCGCCGTAGCTGACCGGCATCAAGCGCCGGGTGTCCGGGTTCATGGTCGTGTCCCAGAGCTGCTCGGCGCTCATTTCGCCCAGGCCCTTGAAGCGGCTGATGCTCCAGGAACCCTCGCGCACGCCTTCGCTGCGCAGCTTTTCCTGCACCACATCCAGTTCGCCTTGATCCAGGCAGTAAACCTTGCGTGCGGGCCGTTTGCCGGCCGCCGGCACATCGACGCGGAACAGCGGCGGGCGCGCCACATAAACGTGGCCGGCCTCGACCAGGCGGGGAAAGTGGCGGAAAAACAGGGTCAGCAGCAGCACCTGTATATGCGCGCCGTCCACGTCGGCATCGGACAGGATGCAGATGCGCCCATAGCGCAGGTTGGACAGGTCGGCCTCGTCGGCGGCCCCATGCGGATCCACGCCTATGGCCACGGCGATGTCATGGATTTCATTGTTGGCGAAGAGGCGGTCGCGATCGACTTCCCAGGAGTTCAGGACTTTGCCGCGCAGCGGCAATATGGCCTGGAATTCCTTGTCGCGCCCCATCTTGGCCGAGCCGCCCGCCGAATCGCCCTCCACCAGGAAAAGCTCCGTGCGCGCCGGATCGCTGGATTCGCAGTCGGTCAGCTTGCCGGGCAATACGGCCACGCCGGAGCTTTTGCGTTTCTCGACCTTCTGGGCCGAGCGCGCGCGCGCCTGCGCCTGGCGAATGGCGCTTTCGGCCAGTTTGCGGCCATACTCCACATTGGCGTTCAGCCAGAGGTCCAGCGCATTCTTGACGTAGCCGCTGACCAGGCGCACCGCGTCGCGGCTGTTCAGCCGCTCTTTGATCTGCCCCTGGAATTGAGGGTCCAGCACCTTGGCGGACAGCACGAAGCTGGCGCGCGCAAAGACGTCTTCCGGCAGCAGCTTCACCCCCTTGGGCACCAGCGCATGCAGTTCGGCGAAGGACTTGACGGCATTGAACAGGCCGTCGCGCAGGCCCGCTTCGTGCGTGCCGCCGGCAGTGGTGGATATCAGGTTCACGTAGGATTCGCGGACCACGGGACCATCGGCGGTCCAGGCGACCACCCACTGGGCGCCTTCGCCCGGCGCGAAGGATTCGTCGTCTTCGGCCGCATACTGCTTGCCCTCGAACAGCGGAATGATTTTTTCCGCGTCCTGCAGCGCTTCATCCAGGTAGCCGCGCAGGCCTTCCTGATATTGCCATTCGCGCGTCTCGCCGGTTTTTTCAATGATCAGCGCCACCTTGATGCCGTTCAGCAGCACGGCCTTGCTGCGCAAGGCATGGACCAGCTCGGACATGGGGATGACCGGCGTGTCGAAGTATTTGGGATCCGGCCAGACTCGCACGCGCGTGCCGGTTCTGCGGCGCCCGACGCGTTCCAGCTCGCGCAGCGGGCTGCTGACTTCGCCGTTCTCGAACACCAGCTCGTGCGCAGCGCCATCGCGCCACACCAGCACTTCAAGGCGCCTGGACAGCGCATTGGTCACGGAAACGCCCACCCCGTGCAGCCCCCCGGAAAAGGCATAGGCGCCGCCCGCCTTCTTGTCGAACTTGCCGCCCGCATGCAGGCGAGTGAAGACGAGCTCGACCACCGGCGCATGCTCTTCGGGGTGCATGCCGACCGGGATGCCGCGGCCGTCGTCCTCGATCGAGACGCTGCCGTCGGCGTGCAGGGTGACCCTGATGTGGTTGCCGTAGCCCGCGAGAGCTTCGTCGGCGGCGTTGTCGATGACCTCTTGCAGGATATGCAGCGGGTTGTCCGTGCGGGTGTACATGCCGGGCCGTTGCCGCACCGGCTCCAGGCCCTTCAGGACGCGGATGGATGCTTCGTCGTAGCGTTGAATAGCCAATTTGATCTCGAATTCCTTGGTAAAGACCGCCGTATTTTACGAAAAGGACGCGGGCGCCATAGCGGACGGCGCGCAACATCCTCCTTGCGCGGACAGTGCGCGCAGGCCTGTACAGTGGTATGCTTGTCGTAATCCGGCAACACAGCGCCGCACACGACGCATAGAATACATCGCGCGCCCCCGGCTTCCCGTATAGTTCTCAGATTCCGTCATCTTTTATATCTCTTTTATCATGAGCGAATCCATCAAACACGTGACCGATGCCTCGTTCGAGGCCGACGTCCTCAAATCGGACCTTCCCGTACTGGTCGACTACTGGGCGGCCTGGTGCGGCCCCTGCAAAATGATCGCCCCGCTGCTCGATGACGCCGCCAACCAATACAAGGGCCGTGTTATCATTGCCAAGGTCAATGTAGACGAAAACCCCGAAACCGCCGCCAAGTTCGGCATTCGCGGCATTCCCACACTCATGTTGTTCAAGGACGGCAAAGCCGCCGCGACGAAAGTGGGCGCATTGTCCAAGTCGCAACTCAGCGCATTCCTGGACGAATCCCTGTAAACAAAGTCTGATCGATCATTGCGCGCGAGCCTTTTCTGGGCTCGCCACCATCGCAAATACCCCTCTCTCTCCCTCACATGCATCTCACCGAATTAAAAACCCAGCACGTGTCCAAGCTGCTGGAAATGGCCGCCGAGCTGGAAATCGACAACGCAAGCCGCCTGCGCAAGCAAGAACTGATGTTTGCCATCATGAAGCGGCGTGCCAAGCAAGGCGAGCAGATCTTCGNNCTTCGGCTTCCTGCGCTCGCCGGATACATCCTATCTTGCCAGCACCGACGATATCTACATATCGCCTTCCCAGATTCGGCGTTTCAATCTGCACACCGGTGACTCCATCGAGGGCGAGGTCCGCACCCCCAAAGACGGCGAACGCTATTTCGCCCTGGTCAAGGTGGACAAGGTAAACGGGATGCAGCCCGAAGCGATCAAGCATCGCATCATGTTCGAAAACCTCACGCCGCTGCATCCGGACGAGGTCATGACGCTGGAACGCCCGATCAAGAGCGACGAGAACATCACCGGCCGTATCCTGGATATTTTCGCGCCCATAGGCAAGGGCCAGCGCGCGCTCATCGTCGCCAGCCCTAAATCGGGCAAGACGGTGATGATGCAGCATATCGCGCATGCCATCACCGCCAATTACCCCGACGCCGTCATGATCGTCCTGCTGGTGGACGAGCGCCCCGAGGAAGTCACGGAAATGCAGCGCACGGTGCGCGGCGAAGTCGTGGCGTCCACCTTCGACGAACCGGCGACCCGCCACGTGCAAGTGGCGGAAATGGTCATTGAAAAAGCCAAGCGCCTGGTCGAACTGAAGAAAGACGTCGTCATCCTGCTGGACTCCATCACCCGCCTGGCGCGCGCTTACAACACGGTGGTGCCGGCCTCGGGCAAGGTGCTGACCGGCGGCGTGGACGCCAACGCGCTGCAGCGCCCGAAGCGCTTCTTCGGCGCGGCCCGCAACATCGAGGAAGGCGGCTCGCTGACCATCATCGCCACCGCGCTGATCGACACCGGCAGCCGGATGGACGAGGTGATCTACGAGGAGTTCAAGGGCACCGGCAACATGGAGCTGCACCTGAACCGCCGGATGATGGAGAAGCGGGTCTACCCGGCCATCGACATCAACCGCTCGGGCACCCGCCGCGAAGAGCTGCTGATCAAGCCCGACGTGCTGCAGAAGATCTGGATCCTGCGCAAGCTGCTGCACGACATGGACGAGCTCGAGGCGATGGAGTTCCTGCTCGACAAGGTCCGCCAGACCAAGAGCAACCAGGAATTCTTCGAGATGATGCGAGGCTCCTCGCGCTGACCTGGCAGACTTGCCAGAACGGCACGATTCTTCCTATAATTGCGGGCTTTGCTGACCGGATTCGCGCGCAAACTCGACTGATGGCGCCGCGGCCGGAACCCTTGCGCCAGTCAGCCCGACCCGGCCGCAGGCCAGCCCAACCGAGGTATTCCCGATGAAAGAAGGCATCCACCCCGAGTATCGCGACGTCGTGTTCCAGGACATGGCCAGCGACTTCCGGTTCATCACGCGCTCGACCGTGAACACCCGCGAGAAGATCACGATCGACGGCAAGGAATACCCGCTGTTCAAGCTCGACGTGAGCTCCGAGTCGCACCCGTTCTACACCGGCGCCCAGCAGCGCGTGAACGAGGCGGGCCGCGTCGAGAAGTTCCGCCAGAAATTCGCCCGTTCCGGCAAGGCCGGCTGATCCGGCATTCCGGGGGAAGCCGACCCGGCTTCGGGGGGAAGCCGACCCGGCTTCGG
>DJWC01000048.1:15317-34484 GCA_002441445.1 Pusillimonas sp. UBA6240 | reverse complement strand
TTCATCGCCGAGCCGACCTTGAAGACGCTGGAGCACGGCGACGTGCCTCGCGAGCAGGTCATCAGCAAGGCGATCCAGACCCAGACCTTCAATGCCGCGCTCGACGACGCCGACTTGGCGCGCATGCAGGAGATCGCCGACATCATGCAGGCTGACGGCTCGCTCAAGACGCGCGACGGCAACAAGTTCGATGTCAGCACCATCATCGATCTGGAATGGCAGAAGGCGCGCAAGCTGTAAATCCTCGCACTTGCCTGTAGAACCGGAACGCGGCGCCTCGCATGGCTCCGCGTTTCTCCTGTTTCACCAAGTGGCCGGTTCAGGGCCTGTCGGCGCGTGCCCCTTCAACGCTGGCGGGTCCTGGCGGCCGCTGTTGTTTCCAACTTTATGAGCTCTCAGATCAGAATTTCCGGCAATAGAAAGAAGCTGGCCATGGCGGTCGCCATATTGGCCATTTTGCTGCTTTGGCAGATCGCGGCGTGGGTCTTGCCCGACTTCCTGATGCCGGGCGTGCCCACCGTCATGCTGCGCTTGTGGAACGACGTGCAGTCGGCCGATTTCCGCGCGGCCCTGTCGGGCAGCCTGGTCAGGCTGGGCTTCGGCTATGGCGCGGCGCTGTTGTTCGGCGTGGGCTTCGGCCTGATAGGCGGCGTGCTGTTTTTCTTTCGCGAAGTGCTGAAGTCGGCCATCATCATCCTGCAATCCATACCGTCCATCGCCTGGGTGCCGCTGTTCCTGATCATGATGGGCTTCGGCAACCTGCCCATCATCGTGGTCATCGCGCTGGCGGCTTTCTTCCCGGCCGCGCTGTCAGTGATGAACGCTACGGAAAGCGTGCTGAACGTGCACGTATCCGCCGCGCGCGTCATGGGCGCCGGCCATTGGGACATGCTCAAGCGCGTGTACCTGCCCGCCGTCATGCCGGAACTGATCACCGGCGCGCAGCTGGCTTTCGGCAATGCGTGGCGCGCCTTGATATCGGCTGAAATGCTGATCGGCTTCAGCAAGGGCCTGGGGCGCTCGCTGGCCTATGCGGGCGAAACCGCGGATATGGTCGGCGTCATGGCCAATATCCTGACGATAGCCATACTCGCCACCTTGATCGATCTGGTCATCCTGGAAAACCTGAAGCGCCGGCTGTTGCGCTACCAGTACGTTTGACGGTTACCGCTATGATGAAATCCCGCTGGCTGCAGTATTTATGTTCACGGAGGAGCTGGGTCTCGGCCGGCGTCCTTGCCCTGGCCTGCGCGCCGGCGCTCGGACAAGGGGGGGCGGCGGCTGCCGGCCAGGCCGCTTCCAGCGCCGGCGGGGCGGCCGGCGACGGCGAACTGGTGCTGGCCATGCCTTATGTCGTGCCGCCGTTCGTGGGCGGCTCCAAGGTGCGCACGCCGGAGACGCCGGACACGGCCCTGGCCGAAGAGCTGGCCCAGGCCTTGAACGCCCGCTTGCGGGCCGTGCGCGCCGTGCCGGCCGGCGCCCGCGCCGCGGCGCCGGCGCCCACCGCCGAGATCGCGCTGGCGTATCTCGCTCCGGGGCAAGCCGCGCCGCCGGCTCATGTCGCCGTGCCTACGGGCTATGTGGCGCGGCCCATGGCCATCATGCGCAGCGACACCGACATCAAGACCTGGGAACAATTGCGGGGCCGCAGCGTCTGCCTGTCGGAAGGCGGCTTATACGCCGGGATGGCCGCGACGCGCTACGCGGCGATCGAGAAAATCTACAAAGCGCCGGCGGATTCGCTGATAGCCTTGCGCACGGGAGAGTGCGATGCAGCCGTGCATGACGAGATCATGCTGAAAGAGCTGTTGAAGCTGCCGGAGTGGAAGAAATTTTCAGCCACTTTGCCGCCAGGGCGGGAGGCGTCCTCCGCCTTTCTGGTGCCGCGGGACGACCCGCACACGCTGGCGGTGGCCAAGCGCCTGGCGGCGCAATGGAAGTCCGCCCGGCATCTGGCCGCGCTCAACAAGGAAAGGGTGCGCGACATCGCCTTCGAAGTATATCTGGATCAGGTGGTGGCCGATTGCCATTAGGCATCCGCGCATCGCTTCCCGCATCGGCGGCCCCTCGCCGCTGATACAGCCGCAGGCCGCCGCGCCGACGAAGCCGGCCCTCATTAATGCCCGCTAAGTCGGCGCCGCCTTGCGTACCGCCCTGATGGCTGACGGGCTGACGGCCATGGCAAAGGCTGGCCGCTCAGGCCTCGGTTCTTCAAGCCGCTCTTGCTGTTATGCTGCAAGGCTGGAACCTATTGTGAGCATGCCATGAAAACCATAGGGCTGATCGGCGGCATGAGCTGGGAAAGCACGGCCGACTACTATCGCGAAATCAATCAGGGCGTCAAACAGGCGCTGGGGGGCCTGCATTCGGCCGAATTGGTATTGCGCAGCGTGGATTTCGATCCCATAGAAAAGCTGCAGCATGCGGGGGATTGGGCCGGCGCGGCCGACATCCTGTCACAGGCGGCCCGGAGCGTGCGTGCGGGCGGCGCCGACTTTCTCCTGCTGTGCACCAACACCATGCATAAAGTCGCGGCCGAGGTCGAAAAGGCCGCGGGCATACCCTTGCTGCACATTGCCGACGCCACCGCCGAGGAACTCTTGCGCGACGGCATCTCCGCCGTCGGCCTGCTGGGGACCCGTTTCACCATGGAGCAGGATTTTTACAAAGAGCGTTTACGGCAAAATTTTGGGCTGAAGGTGTTGGTGCCGCCGCCGGCCGATCGCGAGATCGTGCACATGGTGGTCTATGACGAACTGTGCCTGGGCAAGGTACTGGACGCGTCGCGGGCGGAGTATTTGCGCATCATCGATGCCTTGGCCGGGCAAGGGGCGCAGGCCGTCATACTGGGATGCACGGAAATCGGCCTGCTGGTCAAGCAGGCCGACACGGCCGTGCGCCTGTACGACACCACGCTGATACACGCCCGCATAGCGGTCGAGCGGGCATTGGCCGGCTAGCTTCCGTTGGCATCGGCCGCCTGCGCGCGCCCGGATGCGAGCCTTGTCGTCCAGGGCGAGGCCAGGCGGCCCGCCCAGTCCCGACAGTTCAGCCGGCCGCGCCTTCCTCGGCCGGGTCGCAGCTGCGCATGCCCTGCGAATCCGCCTGGGTCACGTGCGAGCCCGGCGGCACGTCGTTGATCAGCCAGACATTGCCGCCTATGGTGCAGCCCCGGCCCAGGGTGACACGGCCCAGTATGGTGGCGCCGGCATAGATGACCACGTCGTCTTCGACGATGGGGTGGCGCGGCAGGCCTTTCTCGATCTTGCCGTTGGCGTCGGTGGGAAAGCGCTTGGCGCCCAGCGTGACGGCCTGGTAGATGCGCACCCCTTTGCCGATGATGGCGGTTTCGCCAATGACGACACCGGTGCCGTGGTCGATGAAGAAACAGGAGCCGATCTGCGCGCCCGGGTGTATGTCGATGCCGGTTTGCGAATGGGCGAGCTCGGAGGACATGCGCGCCAGCAGGGGCAGGTCCTGCTTGTAGAACTGATGCGCGATGCGGTGGTGGATCATCGCCAGCACGCCCGGATAGCACAGCAGGACTTCATCCACGCTGCGCGCGGCGGGGTCGCCCTGGTAGGCGGCCAGCACATCCGAATCCAGCAGGCGGCGGATCTCGGGCAAGGCCACGGCGAACGCCTGCACGGCCGCCACGGCCCTGTCTTCGATTTCGGTTTCGCTAGGCGATTCGTGCCGCTTCTGGTAGCGTAGCTCCAGACGCACTTGCGCCAGCAGCGCGTGCAGGGCGGAATCCAGGGTATGGCCGATGTAGAAGTCTTCGCTTTCCTGGCGCAGGTCCAGCGGGCCCAGGCGCATGGGGAACAGCACGCCTTTCAGGTCGTCGAGTATTTGCGCGATGGCCTGGGGCGAAGGGAATTCGCGCCCGCCGGGTTCGCGCGAGCGCTGCTGGGATGTGCGCCATTCCTGCCTTACGGCGTTCAGGGAATCGACTATGGGCTTGATATCGAAAACTGCCATGGAATGAGTCTCAGGGGGAAAATAATCATGATACCAATCTATTGTCCGAATTCCGATTCGGAGGCGGCCGCCATCGCCGCGTTGATGCAGGCTTATGACATTCCCTTCGTGATGAGCGGCGGCGCATTCAGCTCCATGTATCCGGGGCCGCTGACCAATAGCCTGAATGCGCAGACCTTGATGGTGGACGAGCGTCATGTCGAACTTGCCCGCGAGCTGATCAAGCCGTTCCTGGCCAGCCAGGCTTGAGGCTGCGTTACCATAGCCACCTGGCGCAATGCTTGCGCGTAACGGATTGCGGCTTTATTTCTATGAACAATCGATTGACGCCGGCGACCGTGGGGTTGCTGGTGATACCGCCCTTGTTATGGGCGGGCAATGCCGTGGTGGGCAGGGTGGTCAGCGACCTGGTTCCGCCCATTACACTGAATTTCCTGCGATGGGCCATGGCCTTGCTGATACTGCTGCCTCTGGGCCGCAGCATATTCCGCAAGGGCAGCGCATTATGGGCCGAGCGCAAGCGCTATGCGATTCTGGGCCTGCTGGGCATAGGCATGTACAACGCCTTGCAATATATGGCCCTGCACACGTCCACCCCCATCAATGTGACCCTGGTGGGCGCCAGCATGCCGATCTGGATGCTGATCGTCGGGCGTTTGTTTTTCAATGCGCCCATAGCCGGCTGGCAGCTGGGCGGGGCGTTTCTATCTCTGAGCGGCGTGCTGACCGTGCTGGGCCGCGGGCAATGGCAGCAAGTGCTGGAATTGCGCTTCGTGGCGGGCGATATATTGATGATCGTCGCCACGATAGCCTGGGCTTTCTATAGCTGGCTGCTGGCGCAGGCGCGCGATTCCGATGAAATCCGGCGCAACTGGGCGACCTTCATGCTGGCGCAAGTGGTGTACGGCGTCGCTTGGTCCGGCGTCTTCGCGGCGGGCGAATGGGCGCTGACCGATGCCGCCATCCATTGGGGGTGGCCGCTGGTTTTGACCGTGCTCTTCGTATCCTTGGGGCCGGGCATTCTTGCTTTCCGCTGCTGGGGCCTGGGGGTGCAGCGCGCGGGGCCGGCGACCGCCGCCTTTTTCACCAACCTGACGCCGCTGTTCGCCGCGCTGATGTCTTTGGCCTTCCTGAGGGACCTGCCGCAGATCTATCACGCTGTCGCATTCGCCCTGATCGTCAGCGGGATTGTGTTGTCGTCGCGGCGCTAGCGCCTGAATCGCAGGCATCCGCTGTTTCGGGCAGGGCGAAGAGGTCCAGGAATTCCTGGATGGCTGCTTTTTGCCCGGTATAGCGCAGCCGCCCCGATTCTATGGCCTGGTCCAACGGCGCCTTGCCGTAGGCCAGGCGCAGCAATGTGGCGGTGTCGGTAGAGATTTTGGCCTGGGGCCGGTTGGACGCGCCCCTGCCGATGTCCAGCCGGCCTCGACGCAGCGCCACATGGAACATCTCCTGATCGAAGACGAGTTCGAGACTCAGCTCGCAGCCCTTGGCGCGCTCCGGCACGACCATGCTTTTGAAGGACAGCAGCAGGGCGTCCACCCCCAGCGGCGCGCCGCGCAGGAAGGCCGGCGAGCGCACCCCCCAGCGCGCCAATTGCAAGATCACGGGTTCCAGCTCGCGGCCCCAATCCGTCAACTCGTAGACCCAAACCTCGGCGGGCGGCGGCAGGCGGCGCCGTTCCAATACGGAGGCGGCTTCGAGATCGTTCAAGCGCTGTGTCAGGACATTGGGACTGATGGACGGCAAGCTCGAGCGCAGGGCCGTAAAGCGCTTGGGCCCGAGCAGCAGTTCGCGCACGATGAGCAAGGCCCAGCGGTCGCCCACCAGGTCCAGCGCATGGGCCGCCGCGCAGCCGTCATCGTATTTTCGCTTTATTGCCATAGGTAACAGTCTAGCACATTTACTCCTGAATACATTTTTATTAGTTGTTTTTTAGGACTAATAGTTGTTAAATAACCCTATGGCCAGGCAGGTCATAGGTCAAGAAGAACGGCTGCTGCGCCTGCCGTTGGCTGCATTCACAACCAGGGAGAGATGGATTATGACTACTGCAGATGACTCCTCGGCCTCGGCCAAGACCGCCCCCGCAAGGGCCGCCCCAGCGGGGGCCGCCCCGGCGAACGAGGAAATCAGGCGGCGGATGGACAGTTGGCTGGGCGCCGTCCGCGCCGGCGATATCGACGCCATCATGTCGCACTACACGAAAGACGTGGTGGCTTTCGATGCTGTCCTGCAATTGCAATTCAAAGGGCTGGATGCTTACCGCAAGCACTGGCAGGCCTGCCTGGACATGTGTCCGGGTCCCATGATCTTTCAGGACGCCGAGACGGACATTCAGGCGTCCGGCGATCTGGCCGTCGTGCGCGGCCTGATCCGCTGCGGGACGGAGTCCGCCACCGGCGAGGAACAGGCGGGATGGATGCGCATGACAGCCACTTACCGCAAGACCGGCGAGGGCTGGCGTATCGCCCATGAACATTTCTCGGCGCCCTTCGATATGCGCAGCTGCAAAGCGATATTCGACTTGACGCCGGAAGGCGGTCCCGCAGTACGGGCCATTCCTTCGGACATGAACTCGGTGACGCCGCATCTGGTATGCGCCGATGCGGCGCGGGCGATAGAGTTCTACAAGCAGGCATTCGGCGCGGTACAGGAAAGCAGGATGGATACGCCGCAAGGCAAGGTCGCGCACGCCTGCCTGCGCATCGGCAACGCCGCGGTCTTTTTGGCTGATGAATTTCCGGAATGGGGTTCGGTGGGTCCGAACGCGCTCAAGGGCACGCCGGTGACTGTGCATCTCTATGTGGACAACGCCGACAAAGTCCAGGCCGCCGCCATCGCCGCGGGGGCAAAGGAAATCATGGCGGTGCAGGACATGTTCTGGGGCGACCGCTATGGGCAGGTCCAGGATCCATACGGCCACCGCTGGTCCATCGCCACGCACACGCGCAATTTGACTCAAGCCGAGATCGAAGAGGGCGCAAAGCAGATGATGGGCGGCAACTGCCCGGGGGATCAGGCGCAGGCCTGAACAGTGGCAGGCGCCGGCGGCACGCCGGCTCGGCGCAGCCGCGGCTGGATCGAGCATGTGCCGCGAATGAGACAGGCTCAGGCGTGGAACGGCCCGCGTAATGCGAGGCCTGGATGATTGCATCCCCGATAAAGAGGCATGGTGATGCCAGAGGAACAACGCGCGTTGCGGGAGCGTAAAATGGCGCAGCGTTTTCAGGTATCGACCAGTCTTCCGCTCCATGCGGGCAAAAGCGGGGTAATGCAATGCAGGCAAAGCGCCGCGCAGGTTGCGGGCAGTCATGAGGTCGCCTCCCGGCAGGCTGGCGGCTTACGGCTGCCTCGCGCTCAGCATGTCCCTGGTCGGCGCCTATGTGGCGCTGACCAAGCCCCTGGCCGCCGTCCTGCCTGTCTTCCTGCTGGGCTGGCTGCGCTTTGGCATAGGCGGTGTGGCCATGCTGCGCTGGCTGCGCAAGCCCAAGTCGGAACCGCGCCTGACGCCGCAGATGCGCGGCCTGATCTTCCTCGAATCGTTTCTGGGCAATTTCTTGTTCACGCTCTGCATGATATGGGGCGTGAGCATGACGGGCGCCGTCTCGGCCGGCGTGATCATGGCCGCGATCCCCGCCACTGTGGCGCTGATGAGCTGGTTTTTCTTGAAAGAAAGCATAGGTCCGCGGGTCTGGCTGGCGATCGCCTGCGGCGCTTTCGGCATAGGCTTGCTGTCTTTGGCGCAGGCGGGCGCGCAGGCGGATGGCGCGGGCGCGGCGCAAGGCCCGTCATGGCTGGGCAACCTGCTGGTTCTGGGGGCGGTATTCTGCGAGGGCTCCTACGCGGTGATAGGCAAAAAGCTGACCGCGGTGCTGAGCCCCAAGCGCATCAGCGCGATCATCAACCTGTGGGGCTTTGTGCTGATGACGCCTTTCGGCGTGTATGCGGCCTGGCATTTCGATTTCGGCCAAGTCAGCCTGTCCAACTGGATCCTGCTGCTTTTCTATGGATTGGCGGCCAGCGTCTGGACGGTCTGGCTCTGGATGACGGGCCTCAGATCGGTGCCGGCGGCCCAGGCGGGCGTGTTTACCGTCATGCTGCCGGTCAGCGCCGCCCTGGTGGGCGTTCTTGTGCTGGGCGAACCCATGGGCGGCCTGCAGATCATCGCCTTTATGCTGGCCATGGCAGGGCTGCTGCTGGCGACGCTGCCCGGCTCCGGGCCGGAGGCGCGCGCCCAGCGTCCGCGTTGACGCGGCCGGGCCCACAGCCGCCGCGGCCAAATCCCGGCGGAAAGCCGAGCCGCCCGGCCCGCGTCAGCCCTCGGGCGCGCAGGCGTACTCTATGATGAGCTGGGCCGATACCATGCCGTTCCATACATTTTGATCCAGGCGGTATGCGGCGTCGATATGCTCGGGCAGCATTTCCGCGCGGTTGAACCAAATGGCGTCGAAGCGCTGATGCCCGCGCTCCAGGCTGAGCTTCAGGTGCTTGTCTTTCAGCAGTCTTTGCTGGCGCACGTAGAAGGTATCGCGGAAGATAGGCGCGGGGAAGCCGGCGCCCCATACCTGCTGCTGAAGCAAACCGGCCACGTCGGCGTTCGCGTAGCCGGTTTCCAGCGAACCGTCGGTTTCGATGACGGGATCGAAGCTGGCGCGCCCGCTCAATTCCCGGACGGCGTCATCGAAGCCCTGGATGAAAACCTGGTAGGCATCTTCGCGCAAAGTCAGGCCGGCGGCCATGGCGTGGCCGCCGAATTTCAGGATCGCGCCGGGGCAGCGCTTGGACACCAGATCCAGCACGTCGCGCAGATGCACGTCGGGTATGGAGCGGCCCGACCCGCGCAGCTCGCCGGTATCGGCGCGCGCGAAAGCGAGCGTGGGGCGCCAGTAGGTTTCCTTGAGCCGCGAAGCCACCAGGCCCACCACGCCCTGATGCCAGTCCGGGTGATAGACGCAGACGCTGGCGCCGATAATCGGCTGCGACGATTCGATGGCCGCCAGCGCTTCCTCGCGCATCGTGGCTTCTATGCCGCGCCTTTCCTGATTCATCGCATCCAGTTGCCGCGCCAGATCCAGCGCCTGCCCTTCATCGTCCGTGATCAGGCAGTTGATGCCCAGGCTCATGTCGGCCAGCCGGCCCGCGGCGTTGATGCGCGGCCCCAGCGCAANNCCACGTCGGCGACGGTGCCCAGCGCCACCAGGTCCGCCAAGTGATCGAGCCGCGGCCCGCCGTCGCGCGCGTAGACGCCGCGCATGCGCAGCTCGGCCCGCAGCGCCAGCATCAGGTAGAAGATGACGCCCACACCCGCCAGGTTCTTCGAAGGAAAGCCGCAGCCCGGCTGGTTCGGATTGACGATGGCCAGCGCCCGCGGCAGCGTGTCGCCCGGCAGGTGGTGGTCGGTGATGACCACGTCCATGCCGGCCCGCTTCGCGGCTTCCACGCCGTCCACGCTGGCAATGCCATTGTCCACCGTGACCAGCAGATCGGGCTTGCCCGCGGGATGGCGCAAGGCCAGCTCGACCACCGCGGGCGACAGGCCATAGCCCGTTTCGAAACGATTGGGAACCAGGAAGTCGACGCAGGCGCCCATGGCCCGCAGCGCGCGCATGCCCACGGCGCAGGCCGTGGCGCCGTCGCAATCGTAGTCGGCCACGATCAGCAGCCGCTTGCCCGCCTGTATGGCATCGGCGAGCACGGCGGCCGCCTGCTGCGCCTGGGTCAGGTGGGCCGGCGGGATCATGGCCGCCCAGATCAGTTGCGTTTCGGTGGGATGGCACACCCCCCTGGCGGCCCACAGGCGCGATAGCAGCGGATGTATGCCGGCCGCCTCCAGGGCTCTTGCGGCCTGGTGATTTGCGGGACGTATGCTCAGCTTTGGGGTGACCACCAGTTTCTCCATGTGTTGCGGCTGCCGGGCAGCCAGCGTGTCCAGTTGCCCAGCGCGGACGGGCGCAGTTCCACGATGCGCTCCCGGCCGGTCAGCACCAATTCGGGCTGCGCGCCCTGCGCCATGGGGCGGAATATACGGCTTTCCAGTTCGCCCAGCACAGCCAGCCAGGCCGCCCAATCCTGCCGGATGGCGGGCGCGAGCAGGCCCTCGTGCACTTGCGTGCCGGCCAAGGGCAGGCGTCCGGGCAACTGCCCCGCGCGGGCGCCGCCGAACAGCCACAAGCTGTTGACCGGCATCAGGCTTTGCCGATAGCGGTCCTGGTTGACGGGATGATCGAACCACAGCATCTGCACTTCGTTCACCAGCCGGCGCCAGGGCCGGCCCGCCATGTCTTGCGGCCACCAATCGTTGACGGACGTCATGGCGACCAGGGCGGGGCTGGCCGAGTCCGGCGCAAACTCCGGCGGAAGATCGAGCCGCCAATGCTCAGCGCCGTCGGCATGCAGCATGAAGCCGGCTTCCGAGAACAGCGTTTGCACCGACTCGAACAAGGCTACACTCTGCTCTGGCGTAATGGCCAGTTCGCGCGCCGGCAGCAGCGCGGCGCCGTCGCGCGATGGCGCCACGTGCACCAGTTCGAGCAGCCACACGGGCTGGTCGGGCGGGGTGTTTTGCTGCGCCCACAGGGGCCCGAGGCCGGCCGCAAGCTTCTGGCCCGCTTCGGGGCGGAAGCCGCAGGCAGCAAGCTGCCACTGTTCATAAGGCGTGCAGCCCGTTACGGCCGGGTCGGCGGCGATGGAACGGGCGCGCGCGCGTTCCATCCAGCCCAGCAGGGTGGGGGCGGTTTTTTGCAGATAAGAAGTCAGTTCGCGCGCTTGGCCCGGGTCAGGCAAAGCGCCAGGTAGTACGATGCGCATTCCAGGATTGTAGTGTTAATGGAAAACGGTGGTTTTCAAGATGTCTTATGAATTATGGATAGGGGCCCGCTATGCGGGTCTGGCGCGTTCCCGGCGCAAGGGCGGCGGGGGCGACCGCTTTGTGTCCTTCATCGCGGCCAGCTCCATGGCGGGCATCGCCCTGGGCGTGGCGGCGCTGATCATCGTCCTGTCGGTGATGAATGGTTTCCAGACCCAGGTGCGCGACCGCATGCTGTCGGTGCTGCCGCATATCGAGCTTTATGCGCCCCGCATGGCGCCCGAGCAGGTGCTCGGCCAATGGCGGGAAATCGCCGGCATGGCCGAGCGCAATCCCGAGGTCAAGGGGGCTGCGCCCTTTGTCGCCGCCCAGGCCATGATCGTGCGCGGCGAGGTGCTGAACGGCGTGCAGATACGCGGCATCGATCCGCAGCTGGAAGCCGCGGTGTCCGATGTGGCGGGCCAGATGATTGCGGGCAAGCTCGATGCGCTGGCGCCGGGCAGCTACGCCATCGTCCTGGGCAATCAGCTGGCCAGTGCGCTGGGGGTGGTGACGGGCGACACGGTATTGGTGCTGGCCCCCCAGGGGTCGATATCGCCGGCGGGCTTTGCGCCGCGCATGCGGCAGTTCACCGTGGCGGGCATATATTCGTCCGGCTATTACGAGTACGACGCTTCGCTGGCTTTCATCAATTACGAAGACGGCGCCAAGGTGTTCCGCGATAGCGGCGCCGGCGGCGTGCGCTTGCGCATCGCCGACATGCAGCGGGCTCCGCTGGTCGCCATGGAGCTGGGTTCGGTACTGCCGCCTTTCGTGCGCGCCCAGGACTGGACGCAGAACAACCGCACCTGGTTCGCCGCGGTGCAAACCGAGAAGCGCATGATGTTCCTGATCCTGGCCCTGATCGTGGCCGTGGCCGCCTTCAACCTGCTGTCTTCGCTGGTGATGGCGGTGAAGGACAAGCGCTCCGACATCGCCATCTTGCGCACGCTGGGCGCCACCCCGCGCGAGATCGCGCGCATCTTCCTCGTCCAGGGTTCGCTGATAGGCGTGGTCGGCACCTTGCTGGGCGTCGGCCTGGGCGCCGTGGTCGCCTACAACATCGACATCATCGTGCCCTTTATCGAGCGCCTGCTGGGGGTGCAATTCCTGCCGCAGCAGATTTACTTCATCAGCGAACTGCCTTCCAATCCGCAAATCACGGATATCGCCGTGGTCGCCGCCACGTCGCTGGTGTTGTCGCTGCTGGCGACTCTTTACCCGAGCTGGCGCGCGTCCAGCCTGCAACCGGCCCAGGTGCTGCGCCATGACTGATCAACTCAAACAGCAAGCGCTGAGCGCCCGCAATCTGGTCAAGACCTATCAGGAGGGCGGCCGCAAGATCGAAGTCCTGCGCGATGTCAGCCTGCATGTCGATAGGGGCGAGATGGTGGCCATCGTCGGCGCGTCCGGCTCCGGCAAGAGCACGCTGCTGCATACCCTGGGCCTGCTCGATGTGCCGGATTCGGGCGCCGTCTTCATCGATGGCCGGCCGGCGTCGGGCCTGTCCGAAGCGCAGCGCAGCCAGCTGCGCAATCGCAGTCTGGGCTTTGTGTATCAGTTCCATCATTTGCTGCCCGAATTTTCCGCCCTGGACAATGTCGCCATGCCGCTGATCGTGCGGCGCCAGGCGCGCCGGCAGGCGCGCGAGCAGGCCTTGGCCACCCTCGAACAAGTGGGCCTGGCCGAGCGCGTCGACCATTACCCGGGCCAGCTATCGGGCGGGGAGAGGCAAAGGGTGGCTCTGGCGCGAGCCCTGGTGACGCGCCCCAGTTGCGTACTGGCGGACGAGCCCACCGGAAACCTGGACCGTTATACGGCCGAAAGCATGTTCGACCTTTTGCTGAGGGTCAACCGGGAATTTGGCACGGCGTTTGCTATCGTCACCCATGATCCGGCGTTGGCGGCGCTGGCCCATCGCCAGCTTTCCATGGACAAGGGCAGGCTGGCCGATCCGGATGCGCCGCCGCTGCCGGCGGGCTGAAGATCGCCGTCCCCGCGGCATGCAGGTCGCGCTTCGGCACGCCGGCGGGGCTCATGGCGATAGGCTCATGGCGATAAATGGAGGACAGGTATGCTGATAGACACGCACTGCCATCTGGATGCGTCCGAGTTCCTGGCGGACCGCGAGGCCGTCATCGAGCGGGCTGCCTTGCAGGGCGTGGGAGCCATCATCATTCCTGCGGTCTCGACGGCCAATTTCGATGCCGTGCGCAAGCTGGCGCATTCCTTCAAAGGGGGCGCTTACGCGCTGGGCATACACCCCATCTGCATACCGGACGCACAGGACAGCGACCTGGAGGAACTCGAGAGCCGCATCGACGCGTCCCTGGATGACCCGCGCTTTGTGGCCATAGGCGAAATCGGGCTGGACTTCTTCATCCCGGCATTGAAAGAGCCGGACATGCGCGAGAAACAGGAAGCGTTCTATGCGGCGCAATTGGCGCTGGCCGAGCGCTACGGCTTGCCGGTCGTGCTGCACGTGCGGCGTTCGCAGGATTTGCTGCTCAAGCATTTGCGCAGGCGCGGCCCGATAGGAGGCATCGCCCATGCCTTCAACGGCAGCTTCCAGCAAGCGCAGCAGTTCATCGAATTGGGTTTCGCCCTGGGTTTCGGCGGCGCCATGACCTTCACCCGCGCCCTGCAGATACGGCGCCTGGCCGAGCGGCTGCCGCTGAATGCTTTGCTGCTCGAAACCGACGCGCCGGATATTCCGCCTTCCTGGCTGGGCCAGCCCGGCGGCCCCACGCCGCGCAACGAGCCCGGCGAGGTCGCGCGCATTGCCGACACGATGGCCGAACTGCGCGGCTGCAACAGGGAAGAAATCGTGCAGGCCACCGCGCAGAACGCGCAGCGTGTGCTGCCGCGGCTGCGCGAGGCCATGGGGGCGGCCGTACCGGTGTAAACCGGGGCGGCCGTATCCGCCCACCTCATACCCCTTTGGCCCGCGATCAGGCTTAGCCTGTCTGTTTATGCATAGGCCGCGCCTTGCGTAGCGCGTGGGTGCGCTGCCGCGGGACGGTATCGGGGGCGTGGCGGTGGTGGGCCGTATCAGCTTGCTGGCCTTTGTGGCGGCCAGCGGCATTGTTCATCGTTTTTCTGAATTGCCGACCTTGCCTGCCAGGCTGGTCTGGCCGGGCTGCGCCGTGCTGGCGTCGCTGGCGCTGCTGTGCTTGTCGTGGCGGCGCCGCGGCATGCTGCGCCCGAAGCGGGTGCTATGGCCATTATGGGCGGCCGTGGCGGGCCTGCTGATGACGATGGCGCGGGCCGACGACCGCCTGGCCGACCGCCTGGACCCTGGCAATGAAAACAAAGTGTCGCGGGTGGTCTTGCGCATTGCGGCGCTGCCGCGGCTGGGGCCGGACAGTCGCCAGTTCGAAGCGGAAGTGCTGTCTTCCAGCCCTCCCGGGGTGCCCGGCCGCATCCTTGTGAGCTGGACGGCCGGCGATTGGGCCGGGCCCTACGGCCGGGCCGGCCGTCCGCCGGCCGAATTCCCCGAATTGATTCCCGGCCAGGTATGGCGCATGGCGCTGACCCTGAAGACGCCGCGCGGCAAGCGCAATCCGCATGCCTTCGATTTCGAAGGCCATGTTTTCGCCCAAGGGCTCCGGGCCATGGGCAGCGTGCGCGGCCAGCCCGTTTTCTTGCGGGACGAGCCCTGGTCCAGCCTGCCCGTCGTGGCGCAGCGCGCCCGGCATGCCGTGCGGGCCGCCATGCAGCCTCATCTGGACGGGAAGCGCTACGGCGGCGTGTTGCTGGCGTTGGCGATAGGGGACCAGGCCAGCGTCGAATCCACGGATTGGGACATTTTCAACCGCGCGGGCTTGACTCACGCGGTTGCGATAAGCGGCGGGCATATCACGATGATCTCCGGCATCGCCGGTGTGCTGGCTTTCCGGCTTTGGCGCCGCCTGGGCTGGCGCAGCCGGCCGCTGGCCGAGCGCCTGCCCGCGCAGATTGCCGGCGCGCTGGCGGCTTTGGCCGTGGCCTGGCTTTACTGCCTGCTGGCCGGCTGGGGCGTGCCGGCGCGCCGCACCTTCATGATGCTGGCCGTCGTTGCCGGCGCCTATCTGCTGCGCATGCCCATAGGGGCGTCCCGATTGCTCGCCATGGCGGCTTTCCTGGTCGTGCTGCTGGATCCCTGGGCCTTGCTGGCGAGCGGCTTCTGGCTTTCTTTCGGCGCCGTCTGCATCCTGATGGCCAGCAGCGGCTGGTGGGGCGCAAGCGTGGGCGGCGGTCCCGCGGGCTGGCGGCGCCATGCTGGCCTGCTGGGCCGGGCGGCGGTTTTGCAGCTGGCCATCACCGCCGGCCTCATGCCCTTGCTGGCCTTCATCTTTCATGAGGTATCCATTATTTCGCCGCTGGCGAACGCCTACGCCTTGCCGGTCATTGGCCTGCTGGTTACGCCGCTGTCCCTGCTGTCGGCCGCGGCGGCGATGACCCCGGGCTTGGGATGGGCCGCGGCGGCATGCGCCTGGGCGGGGCATGCCGCGCTGGACGCGGCCATGGCGCCGACGGTATGGCTGGCGGGCTTGCGCATTGCCAGCTTCGGCGTCTCGGCCGCGCCCTGGTGGCTGACGCTGCTGGCGTTGCTGGGCCTGGCTGTGGCTCTCATGCCTTATGGTTTGCCGGGGCGCCGCTGGGGCTGGCTGTTGATAGCGCCGCTATTGTCCTGGATGCCGCCGCGGCCCGGCGAGGGCGGCTGGCGCTTGCATGCCCTGGATGTAGGCCAGGCGGGCGCCATCGTCGTGCAGACCGCCAGGCATAGCCTGGTCTTCGATACCGGGCTGCGCAGCAGCCCCGTGTCGGACGATGGCGCCCGCACGGTGTGGCCTTTTCTGCGGTCGCAGGGCATACGGCGCCTGGATGCGCTGGTGGTTTCGCATGCGGACATCGATCATGCCGGCGGCGTGCGCAGTTTGCTGCAGGCGGCGCCGGTCGAGCAGTCTTTCAGCTCTTTCGACCTGCAGTCGTATTTGCGGCGCGAGGCGGGGCTGCTGGGCGAGCCGGGCCGGCTGCCGTTTTTGCCGCTGGCCATGACGGCTTGCGAATATGGATTGCATTGGGATGTGGATGGCGTGTCTTTCGAGTTTTTATGGCCTTTGGCCGTTGAACCCTTTTCGGATGGGCGGGCGGCGGATCGGGGGACGCGGAGCGGGAAGGCGCCGCACCCGACCGCCAAGCGGAATGACCATGCTTGCGTGCTGCACATACGGGGACGCCATCATTCCGCGCTGCTGTCGTCCGACATCGGCGCGGCGCAGGAGGCGGCCCTCGTGGAGCGGGGCTTGCAGCCCGTCGATGTGGTGATGGCGGGGCACCATGGCTCCAAGACGTCATCCAGCGCGGTGTTCGTGAATGCGGTACAGGCGGTGCATGTGGTGGCGCAGGCGGGTGCGTGGAATCGTTATGGCCATCCCCATCCGGATGTGGAGGCGCGCTGGAAGCGCAGCGGAGCCAGTTTTTGGCGCAGCGACCGCCACGGCGCGGTCAGTTTCGATTCCGGGCCGGATGGGTTGGCGGTGCGCAGCGAACGGCAGGCGGCGCGCCGGTATTGGCAGGCGGAGTAGGGCTGGACTTTGCTTGACTTGCTTTCTTTCCCCCCTGGGCGTTGATTTTGGTCTGCTTTCTTTATTGAGATATCGGCCTTATTCAGGGCGAGGTCAATGTCCTTGCCGATACGCCGGCGGCGGGCCGGGCGAGGCCGGCTAGATGCTTCGGTCCCTGCTGGCGCAGGGACTGCCCGGTCGGCTGGATGAAATCGGGGCGACCGCGAAACTCGCGGCGGCGGACCAGTGGTCCGCCAGGCGCGCCGCTCAAGCAGTCGCGGTCTTGCCTCCCCGATTTCATCCAGCCGACCGGCGTGCGCATAAACCGCCGGCCTCGCCCGGCCCGCCGCCGGCTTGTTGAGTCTAGGGCGGCCTAGTTCTCGCGGCGTGTAGGGTTTCCAGCAACAGCCATGGCTCTTTCTCTGGTGGGTGGGGCGGATGGCGGGTCGGCGGTTGAAGCGCGCGCCGGCTGCGGCGGCCGGGGCGGGGAGGCAAGTCCGTGCATGTTTGAGGGCGGTGCTTTCGGACAGCCGGGGGCTGTCCGATCGCCCGAGTTCACGGACGCCCCGACACGGCCGCCGCAGCCGGGCAGTCCTGGCTCAGCCAGGACCGCAAGCGTTTAGCCGGTCGGCCATCCGCCCCACCCACCCTGCGCTGACCTCGGCAATGCGTCGCCTCATCCCGCCGCGGCGAGACGCTTGATCGCGACCGGAAAGTTGTACGCTGGAAGGAGGCCACTGAAAGACAGTCCGAAAAAACAGGCGAAAAGACAGGCGAAAAGACAGGCGCTTGCGAATTCGACGCGAATCGGCGATGATGGTTTTATCCGCCCACAAGGCGGGGCGGTAAAAAGCAGCGCGAAAATTCCACAAGACATTTTCAGAAGCACAGAACATGAGACAACCCACAGCTTTACGGCTGCACGTACCCGAGCCATCGGGGCGTCCAGGCCATGCCACTGATTTCTCCTACCTGCGCCTTGCGCCCGCAGGCGCTGCGCGCAAGCCTCCCCCTGACACCTCCGCGACCGATGCCGCCGATCTCGCTTATTCCTTGATCCGGGTGCTGGACGACGAAGGGCGGGCGCAAGGCCCTTGGGCCATGCAGATAGACCCGGCCGTGCTGCGCAAGGGCCTGCAGGCGATGATCAAGACGCGCATCTACGATGCGCGCATGTTGATCGCCCAGCGCCAGAAGAAAATGTCTTTCTATATGCAGAGCCTGGGCGAAGAAGCCATAGGCACGGCGCAGGCCCTGGCGCTGTCCAAGGGCGACATGTGCTTTCCGTCCTACCGCCAGCAAAGCCTGCTGATCGCTCAGGACGTTCCATTATTCGACATGATGTGCCAGCTGTTTTCCAACGACAGCGATCGCTTGAAAGGCCGGCAATTGCCCATCATGTATTCCATGCGCGAGTACGGTTTCTTCTCGATTTCGGGCAATCTCGCCACTCAGTTCGTGCAGGCCGTGGGCTGGGCCATGGCTTCGGCCATCATGGGCGATACCAAGATCGCCTCGGCATGGATAGGCGACGGCGCCACGGCCGCGGCGGACTTCCAGACGGCGCTGACCTTCGCGCACGTCTATCAGGCGCCGGTCATCCTGAATGTCATCAACAATCAATGGGCTATTTCGACTTTCCAGGCGCTGGCGGGCGGCGAGGGCACGACCTTCGCCGCGCGCGGCCTGGGCACGGGCATTGTGTCGCTGCGTGTGGATGGCAATGATTTCCTGGCGGTCTATGCCGTATCGAAGTGGGCCATAGAACGCGCCCGCGGCAATCTGGGCCCGACGCTCATCGAATGGGTCACCTATCGCGCGGGGCCGCATTCCACGTCTGACGATCCATCCAAGTACCGGCCCGCCGACGACTGGGCCCGCTTCCCTTTGGGCGACCCCATCAATCGCCTGAAGCAGCATCTGATCGCCATAGGAGCCTGGTCCGAAGAAGAGCACCAGCGCACGCAGAAGGAATACGAGGCCGAGGTCATCGCGGCGCAGAAAAAGGCGGAAAGCCACGGCACCCTGGCCACCGGCCTGTCCTCCAGCCCCGCGACCATGTTCGAGGATGTCTATAAGGACATGCCCTGGCACCTGCGCCGCCAGCGGCAGAAGTTGGGGGTGTGACATGGACGATCGCAACAACGGTCAAAAGACGGTGCCGATGACCATGATCCAGGCCCTGCGCTCGGCCATGGACATCATGCTGGGCCGCGATGAAAAAGTCGTCATCTTCGGCCAGGACGTGGGTTATTTCGGCGGCGTGTTCCGCTGCACCGAGGGCCTGCAGGCCAAGTACGGCAAGCATCGTGTGTTCGATGCGCCCATTTCAGAGGGCGGTATTGTGGGAGCGGCGGTCGGCATGGGGGCTTACGGCCTGCGCCCCGTCGTCGAAATCCAGTTCGCGGATTATTTTTACCCGGCGACGGACCAGATCGTTTCCGAAGCCGCCCGTCTGCGCTATCGTTCGGCCGGCGAATTCATCGCGCCGCTGACCATACGCATGCCTTCCGGCGGCGGCATCTACGGCGGCCAGACGCATAGCCAGAGCCCCGAGGCGCTTTTCACCCATGTCTGCGGCCTGCGCACGGTCATGCCGTCCAATCCCTACGATGCCAAGGGCTTGCTGATCGCCGCGATCGAGTGCGATGACCCGGTCATTTTCCTCGAGCCCAAGCGACTGTACAACGGGCCTTTCGACGGCCATCACGATCAGCCCGTGGTGCCGTGGTCCAAGCATGCGCTGGGCAATGTGCCCGAAGGCTATTACACGGTGCCGCTGGAATCGGC
>DJWC01000048.1:0-15220 GCA_002441445.1 Pusillimonas sp. UBA6240 | reverse complement strand
CAGGAGCACTGCTTCTATCATCTCGAGGCGCCCATAGAGCGCGTAGCCGGCTGGGACATCCCCTATCCCCACGCCCACGAATGGGCCTACTTCCCGGGGCCCAAGCGGGTCGCTGAAGCGTTCAGGAAAGTCATGGACGAAACAGCGGGCCAGGGCGCCGGCGATGCGGCAAGGAAGAGGGGGTGACCATGGGCGTGCATATCATCAAGATGCCGGACATCGGCGAAGGCATCGCCGAGGTGGAGCTGGTCGAGTGGCATGTCCAGCCGGGCGACAGCGTGGTCGAGGACCAGGTGCTGGCCGATGTCATGACGGACAAGGCGACGGTCCAGGTGCCTTCGCCCGTGCACGGCACCGTGCTGGAGCTGGGCGGCAAGGTTGGCGAGGTCATGGCCGTGGGCGCCGAGCTGATACGCCTGGAGGTGGAGGGCGCAGGCAATGCCGCGGCCGTTCGGGCGTCGCGCCGGCATGGCGCAACGCCTGAAGACCAGGAAGCCGCGCCGGAAGCTCAACGGAAAGCGGGCGAGGCGGCTGCAAGGGCTGCGGAACCGTCGGCCGCAGCGCCGTCCGCGGCGAGGACGCCTGTTGCCGGATCGCCTGCCGCCGGATCGCCTGCCGCAGACAAGTCCCATACGCGGGCTGATGAGCGTGACCCTCGCGCCGGTCCGGCGGCATCGTCCGGCGCCGACGCTGGCGCATCCGGCGCGCCCGGCGCAGCCGCCGGATGGCAGGGCGGGCGCCAAGACGCCGGCGTGGCGGCGGGCCCCGCGCGCCCGCAGGGCGAGAAGCCGCTGGCTTCGCCCGCCGTGCGCAAGCGCGCGTGGGATATGGGCATAGAACTGAGATTCGTGCATGGCACCGGCGAAGCGGGGCGCATCACTCATTACGACCTGGACCGCTATCAGCAACAAGGCGCCAGCGCCGGAGCCATGGCCATGCGCCGCAGCGCCGCCTATGCGCCCAGCGACGAAGAACAGCAAATTCCCATCATAGGCCTGCGCCGGCGCATTGCGGAAAAAATGCAGGAATCCAAGCGCCGCATTCCGCATTTCACCTATGTGGAAGAAATCGACGTCACGGAACTCGAAGCCATGCGCCTGCGGCTCAACGAGCGTTGGGGCGCCGAGCGCGGCAAGCTGACCCTGCTGCCTTTGCTGGTGCGCGCCATCGTGGTCGCTTTGCGCGAATACCCGCAAATCAACGCCCGCTACGACGAACAGGCCAGCGTCGCCACGCGCTACAGCGCCGTCCATATGGGCATCGCCGCACAGACCCAGTCCGGGCTCATGGTGCCTGTGTTGCGCCATGCCGAGGCCCATGACCTGTGGGCTTGCGCGGCGGAAATCGCGCGGCTGGCCGAGGCCGCGCGCAGCGGCCGGGCGTCGCGGGACGAATTGACGGGGTCGACGATCACGGTGACCAGCCTGGGCGCCTTGGGCGGCATTGTGTCGACGCCGGTGATCAATCATCCCGAGGTGGCCATAGTCGGCGTAAACCGCATCGTCGAGCGCCCGGTGGTGCTGAACGGCGCCATCGTGGCCCGCAAGATGATGAATCTTTCCTCTTCCTTTGATCACAGAGTCGTCGACGGCATGCACGCGGCGCAGTTCGTGCAATGCATACGCGGCCTGCTCGAGTGCCCGGGCATGCTGTTCGTGGAGTAATCATGGAATCGACTACCTTATTGATCCTGGGCGGCGGGCCTGGCGGCTATGTCGCCGCCTTGCGCGCGGGCCAGCTTGGCATTCCGACGGTATTGGTCGAGACCGCGAACGTGGGCGGCACCTGCCTGAATATCGGCTGCATCCCNNGCACCTGCCTGAATATCGGCTGCATACCCTCGAAAGCGCTGATCCACGCCGCCGACGAGTTCCACAAGCTGACCCGCTATACGCAAGGCTCGCCGCTGGGCATCAGCGCCGGCTCCGCGGCGATCGATATCCATCGAACGGTGGCGTGGATGGGCGGCATCGTCGCGCGCCTGACCGGCGGGGTCGCGGGCTTGCTGAAGAAAAGCGGCGTATCCGTGATCAAGGGCCGCGCTCAGATTCTGGACGGCAAGACGATCGAGGTCGAACCGCCCGCCGGCGGCTCCGGCAAGCGGCAGCGCATCAGCTGCGAACACCTGTTGCTGGCGACCGGGTCCGAACCCGTGGCGCTGCCGTTTCTGCCTTTCGGCGGCCGCGTCATCTCGTCCACGGAAGCCTTGTCCCCCGCCGTCCTGCCCGGGCGGCTGGCGGTGATCGGCGCCGGCTATATCGGCCTGGAATTGGGCATGGCTTACCGCAAACTGGGCGCGCAGGTCAGCGTCATCGAGGCGCAGGACCGCATTCTGCCCGCCTACGATGCCGATCTGGCCAAGCCGGTGGCCGCCGCCTTGAAAGCATTGGGGATGGATCTGCATCTATCCTGCCAGGTCTTGGGCATGAACGAGGCCGGCGATGCCTTGCGCGTATCCGGCGCCGATGGCAAGGAACGGGAAATGGCCGCGGATCAGGTGCTGGTGGCGGTTGGGCGTCGTCCGCGCACTTCGGGCTACGGCCTGGAGGGCTTGATGCTGGACATGGACGGGCCCGCGGTGCGCATCGACGATCAATGCCGCACTTCCATGCGGCAGGTATGGGCCATCGGCGACCTGACCGGCGAACCCATGCTGGCCCATCGCGCCATGGCGCAGGGCGTGGTGGTGGCCGAGATACTGGCCGGCAAGCAGCGCCGCTACACCCCCGCGGCTGTGCCCGCCGTCTGCTTCACGGATCCCGAGATCGCGGTGGCGGGGCTCACGCCGGCCCAGGCGCAGCAGGCCAGCCTGGATTGCCTGAGCGCCGAGTTCCCGTTTGCCGCCAACGGCCGCGCCTTGACGATGGAATCCGCCCATGGGTTCGTGCGCGTCGTGGCCAGGCGCGACAATCATCTCATCGTCGGATGGCAGGCCGTGGGGCAGGGCGTTTCCGAATTGGCCACCGCGTTTTCGCAATCGCTGGAGATGGGCGCCAGACTGGAAGATGTGGCGGGAACCATCCATTCGCATCCCACGTTGGGCGAAGCCGTTCAGGAAGCCGCGCTGCGGGCGCTGGGCCAATCCTTGCACATCTAAGCCGCGCTTTGCATCAACGCGCGGTCCTGGCCGGCCACGGCCTGGCGCAAGCCTGCCGCCGCCAGGCCGGGTCCTTTCATCGGGCGCATCGTCTTGCCTGCGGGCTGCGGCTACAATCCGTGTTTCCGTCCACTCTCTGGCTGATCATCGATGAGCGCCACAACCTCGCCCACGCCTTCCCAACCGCGTCTTGATTTCGTCATGTGCGCCAGCCCCGCCGGCGCCCATCGCATGGCCTATTGGGAATGGGGCGATCCGGACAACGACAAGGTCTTGCTGTGCGTGCATGGCCTGACGCGCTCCGGCCGCGATTTCGACCAGTTGGCGGCGCGCCTGTCCAGCCACTACCGCGTCGTCTGCCCGGATGTGGTGGGCAGGGGCAAGTCGGACTGGCTGATCGATGCCAAAAGCTATGTCGTGCCGCAGTATGTCGCCGACATGCTGACCTTGATCGCCCGGCTCAGGCCCGGCCGCCTGGATTGGGTGGGAACCTCGATGGGCGGCTTGATCGGCATGGGCCTGGCGGGCACGCTGGCCGTATCGGCCGTGCTGCGCCCCGCGCGCGGCGCGCTGGGGCTGCCCGCCGACAGTGGCGTGCCGCTGGGCAAGGTGGTGCTCAACGATATCGGCCCTCAACTGAACTTCAGCGGCCTGCAGCGCATAGTGGATTATGTCGGCAAGCCCGTGCGATACAATTCCTTCCAGCAGGCTGTCGAGCATGTGCGCAGCATTTCCGCGGGCTTTGGCGATCACGACGAGGCCGGCTGGGAAGCGCTGACCAGGCATGTCTTCAACGAGGTCGACGGGCAATGGGTGCAGCATTATGACTTGCGCATCGCCCAACCCATGTCCGCGCAAACGCCGGAATCGATACGCAGCTCGGAAGACATGCTGTGGGCGGCTTACGAAAGTATCCGCGGGCCTATACTGATCGTGCGCGGCATGCTGTCGGATCTTCTGACGGCCGAAACGGCCGGCGACATGCTGCGGCGCAATCCCCGCGCCACTTTGCACGAGGTGCCGGGCGTGGGCCATGCGCCCACTCTGCGCTGCGATAGCCAGATCGATCCGATCGAGCGCTTCCTGCTGGCTTGAGCGGCGTACACTAGACCCAAAGAGCGGCGTTCAGGTCGGCGGTCGTTCCCGTGGCGGGCACTCCTGCGGCGGGCGTTTCAACGGGGCCGGCGCCCCGCCGGGCGCTTTCGGATGTGGCCGCAGTCGCCGGAAGCGGCAAGCGCCCCTAACGGCGGCGCGTTCCCCTGGGCGCTCCCGAACAAGGCCGCTGGCGCTGGCGGCGGCGATCCAGATTCAACACGTGTTTTTTTACTATGGCCATCAAAGCTGATCTGCATTGTCATTCGACTGTATCCGACGGCGTCCTGGACCCGGCGCAACTGGCCTTGCGCGCCAGCGCCAACGGTGTGGAGCTGTGGGCCTTGACGGATCACGACGAGCTGGCGGGCATCGCCACGGCCCGGCAGGCGGCAACGGAATTGGGCATGCCCTTCATTGCCGGCGTGGAAATTTCTGTAAGCTGGGCCGGCCAGACAGTCCATATACTGGGCCTGCATGTGGACGAGAACAATGCCGCGCTTGGCGCCGGCCTGGCGTCCATACGGGGCGGCCGCATGGAGCGGGCGCGCCGCATGGCAGACAAGCTATCACAGCTTGGCATAAGCGGCAGCTACGAAGGCGCTTTGTCCTATGCCGGCAATCCGCTGCTGATCAGCCGCACCCACTTTGCGCGCTTTATGGTGGACAAAGGCTATTGCAAGAACATGCAGGCGGTATTCGACAAGTATCTGGGCGACGGCGGGCCGGCGACGGTGCCGATGCAGTGGGCCACGCTGGAGCAGGCGGTGGCCTGGATACTCGCCGCGGGCGGGCGCGCGGCCATCGCCCACCCCGGACGCTATGACTACAGCCCCATGCAGTTCGATGCGCTCTTCGACTGCTTCAAGGACCTGGGCGGCACGGGGATCGAGGTCGTGACCGGCAGCCATACCGCGGACCAGTACGCCGAATACGCTCGCGTGGCGCGGCGCTACGGCTTTCTGGCATCTTGCGGCTCGGACTTTCACAGCCCCAAAGAGGGCAAGCTGGATCTGGGCGAGCTTCCGCCTTTGCCCGCTGATTTGAAACCCATCTGGCACGACTGGATCTAGGGCCCGGAGCATAAGCTCATCAGGATGGTTCAATTTGGATACTTCGGTTTTGCAGGCGATATGATATGAACAAGGCATTTGTCAAAGAATCGGACGACGATGATGACGATGATCTGGGTCCGGAAGCGGTGAGTCTGCCGGCGGGCACAAAGAACTACATGACCAAGCAGGGCTATCAACGCCTGCGCGCCGAGCTTGCGCATCTGATGAACGAAGAGCGTCCATCTGTCGTACAGGTCGTGTCCTGGGCGGCATCCAACGGCGACCGCTCGGAAAACGGCGATTATCTCTACGGCAAGAAGCGCCTGCGCGAAATCGACCGGCGCATGCGTTTCCTGACCAAGCGGCTGGAAAAAGCCGAGGTCGTCGATCCTTCCCAGCAACCGAACAAGGATCAGATTTTCTTCGGCGCGACCGTGGTCTATTCCGATAAGGCCGGGGAGGAATTCCGCGTCACCATTGTGGGCGTGGACGAGGCCGAACCGCTGCAGGGCCGCATAAGCTGGATATCCCCCGTGGCGCGGGCCCTGTTGAAGGCCCGCGAAGGCGACACCGTTACCCTGCGCACACCCGCGGGCGTGGACGAGCTGGACGTGCTCGAAGTCATTTATCCGGAAGGTTAGGAGGACCGGGCCGGCGACGCCGCCTCGTAGCGCAAGGGAAGATGAATATGCGATGTCAGCTCGCCTTTTACTCCGACCTTCAGCAAAGGAGGGCGGCCATGAGGTACTTGGCCGCAATGATCTTTATCCGATCCGGCAATCGATAGGCGGATGCGGCTGCCGCGGGAGAACCTCCAGCAGGTTGCAAGCATGGCGAGTCGTATCCGCTCCATAACGCCGGGCATCATGGGAGCGGCGTCCTCGCGCTTGAAACTGCGAAATGGCCAAGTGCTGCGATAAGTGTCGGGGCAAGGAGATTCCTTGCGATGCAGCAGGCGCAGCAGGCCTTCACTGACATAGCGTTCTCTGCCGTCCGCCTCGACTTCAGTCAGGTAGACGAATAGGGCGGCGTCAGGTTCGCTGCTGCTGAGCCAGAGCTCCACCACTGCGTGGCCGGTTAGCTCCGCATCAACCAGCAAGGGCGGAGACGTGAAATTCAGCATGGCCTCCCCGCGGCCTTGCCAGTCGGCATAGTACTCGGTGCTATTGATAGCGGCTATGCGCTCATAGCGAGTGCCTTTGCCTGTCCCGATATTGAAGTCGACCTGATATGAAAGCGTCTGGGACGATGCCTCGGCCTTCTGGTCAGCGTCGATGTGCGGATGGAAGACTTTTTGCTCCAAGAGATTTGGGCGCAGGTTCGACTGGCCATCCAGGCTCAATATGCAGGTGCTGGATGCCGGGAGCGGCGGCCATTGCGACGCAGCTCGCCATTGCTCGGCATGCAACGCGTAGTAATGAATGGGTTCCTCGTCATCCAACCCATTATCCATGCCCAGCAAGTAATAGTCGAAGAAACGCAGCACTTCTGGAAGCCATAAAGCTTCCGCCATCTCTTCCTTGCGCCACGGGGAAATGTCGATGCGCGCGCCGTGATCCCAAGGGCCCAGGAGCAAGTGGCGCGGGTTATCCGACAAGGTGAGGAAGCGGGAAATGGCCGCGTTCATATAGCCTGCGCCATCCATCCACCCCGATACGGACAATACTGCGACATCCTTGGGGATCCCTTTGCTGACGCTGTAAGGGCTGAAAGAGGCGGAGCTGAAGCTGGCATCATAGGGCAAGGGGTCTTCGCGAAAACGGAATTCGGGCATGAACTCGGTCTGGCGAAAGTTGCTCATGTGCTGGTGGATGGCTTGCTTAAGCAATTCTCCATCGGGATCTTCATCTACTGGCTGAGGACCGCGAAAGTCGGGATTAGCGTAATAGACGAAGCGTTGCAGCAAGTGGCGCTGGTCATGGTCCAACGCGACCATCAGGTCGTCATAGCTCTGCGTCAGAGCCTTGAGCTGGATGCCGCCGGGGTAATAGTTGTCGGTATACGTGTCCCAGACGGAAAATAGCGGCGCAATGGCCCGCACGGCGGGATGTCCGGCGCTGGCCAGAAAATCCGATGCGGCCCCCAAGTAGGAGATGCCTGTCGCTCCCACTTCGCCGTTGGACCACGGCTGAGCTACGATCCAATCTATGACTTCACGGCTGTCCTCGCGTTCGCGAGGGGAACGGAAGCTGTCGCGCGTGCCGAAGCTGGCGCCTGTACCACGCACATCGATAACGACGACGGCGTAGCCGCGGGGCACAAAATAATCGCGCAATTTAGCGATATTGGGCGCCGGCTCTCCCTGGCCTTCCGGTGCCATCTTGAAGCGGCGGTAGTAAGGGGTGAATAGGACGAGTGTGGCATGGCGACGAGGAATTATTGTGTTTGCGCCGTCCCGTGGCGGGTAGACGGCGCAGTCCATGTCTTGCGCGGCCAGAGGGTCGGGCACACCGGGCAGGTATATATCCACCGCCAATCGGCAACCATCACGCATCGTCAGATACCGGGAACCTGGCTGGGGAATGGTATAAATGGGCGGCCGTGTCGCTTCATATTGCTGCGGCGTGATTTTCCACGCGTCATCTTGCGCTTTGGTATGGGTATGCATGTAGTACTGTTAAAGGGTGAACGTCGGGCCCATGGTAGTGGCGGGCCGGCGCTTGCGCCAATACGCGATTTCAATGCCAGCATAGTAAAAAGCTATATGGCTATATGCGGAGCGAGCGACCGGAGTTTCGGGTTAACGGGGTCGGGCGGGAAGTGGAAGTTTTTTACTATGCTCGGCCCTGAATCAGGAATAAGGCATGGATCTGCGACAACTAAAATATTTTTCCCGTATCGTCGAGCTCGGAAACATTACTGCGGCTGCTGAAGCGCTGCATATCGCCCAGCCATCGCTCAGCCAGCACGTCGCCAATCTCGAAGCTGAACTCGAAGTGCCGTTGCTGATACGCAGCGCCGGCGGGGTCCGGCCGACTGATGCGGGCAAGTTGTTGTACCGCCACGCCAAGATGGTGCTGCGTCAGGTGGACGAGGCGCGGGCGGCCATAAGGCATGGCCGGGACACCCCTTCGGGGCGAGTGACGCTGGGCATGCCCACCAGCACATCTCGTATCTTGGCGCTGCCAGTCATTGACGCTGTATCGAAAGCGTTTCCAGAGGTGGTGCTGGAAGTCATCGAGGGCAGCAGCGCCAGCCTGGCCGAGGCCGTCGCCCGGCAGCAGATCGATATGTCGGTGGCGATGAATGTGCAGCCACAGCGCTCGCGCATGAAGACCACATTGCTATTGACTGAAGATCTATTGCTGGTAGGGCCCTTCCTGAACAAGAAAACCGTGACTCTTCAAGAGATGGCCGATCTCCCTCTGGTGCTGCCGAGCTTCCCGAACTCTATACGGTTGCTGATCGAGAGCGTATTCTCGGAGGCCGAGCTGGATTTCAATCTATTGGTCGAAACCAGCGCGCTTTCCATACTCATGGATTTGGTCTGCGCCGGCCGCGGCTGGACGGTCCTTCCATCTTCAGTGCTCGCGGGGCCGGCTGCGCAATCGGCTGGGGGTATCGTGGGGACCCGGATCGCCAGTGAAGGTTTCAGCAGGCGGGTTTCTCTCTGTCTGGCGGCGACGGCGGAAAAGAGCGTCGCCTGTGTGGCCGTGCATCGCGCAGTGATCGATGTGGCCCGTGGCCTGGTGCAGCGCGGCGAGTGGACCGGAGTGCGCCTGGCGAGTTGACCGGCAGGGTACTAATCGACTTTCAGCCCTGCCTTGGCGATGAAGGCGCCCCATACCTTCGAGTCCCGTTCGGCGCGTTCCATCATTTCCTGCGCCGAGCCCTGCATGGGCACGAAATACAGTTTTCGCAGGCGCTGGTCGATAACTGGATCGGCCAGGGCGGATTGAATGGCAGTGTTGAGTCGTTGGACAATGTCCGGCTCCAGGCCAGCGGGACCCACAATGGCATACCAGCCTGGCATGGGCGGCGCCTTCAGGCCCGCTTCTTTGAGCGTGGGCACATCGGGCAGATCCGTGGCGCGCTCGCCAGCCAGAACGGCTAGCGGAACGACGGCGCCCGCGGTAATTTGAGGCAAGGCCGTGCCAAGCACGCTGGTCATGACATCGACTTCGCCCGACATGACCGCGTTGAGGGCCGGTGCGGAGCCCTTGTAGGGAATGTGCTGCAAGGTGATGTTTGCCTGGCTCGCCGCCATTTCGGTCGCCAGATGGGTAGAGTTCCCTTTGCCTGCGCTGGAAAAGGTAACGTCGCCCGGCTGTTTGCGAGCCGTGGAAATAAAATCTTCCAGTGTCTTGAAGCCGCTATTCTTGCTGGCGATCAGCACAAAGGGCGTGTCCACGACGGGTGCTACATAGGTGAAGTCCTTGGCGGGATCATAAGGCAGCGTAGCGTACAGATGTGGATTGAAGCTCATCTGTGAAACCCCCGTCAGCAGTATGGTGTAGCCGTCAGCTCGCGCTTTGGCGACGGAGGACATTGCAACGACACCATTTGCGCCTGGTTTATTATCCACGATGACTGATTGACCGAGGTTCTGGGCGATCTTGTCGCTGAGCAGGCGGGCGACGACGTCGCCGCCCGAACCGGCCGATTGAGGCACGATCAAGGTAACGGCGCGATCGGGAAAACTGGTTGCGGAACTGGCCGCGCAGAGTAAAGTGGCGCAAAAGGCCGTGGCCAGGCGAAGCTTGAGCATGATCGACTCCTCGTGTAGTGACGGTTGAGCCACTTTTGGCTCCATCCATATTCTGTAAGGTGCACATGCTAACGAGGCGAGGGCTGGGGCGCCAATATCGAATTCCTATGCACACATAGGTGTTTCCTTTGATCGCGTGGATGCAGGGGCGGGACGGGTGTAGCTGGATGGATCGCCAACGCGCGTGGCCCATCGAGATCCACCGTCGGGCGGCATGCAAACCGCCCCTTGCCGGCCCGTCCTTCGCCCTCCGCAAACAGGTAAAATGGTTCCTTTCCCTCCATTTTGCCTGCGCAGCCTCGTGAACTCTATTCAGTATTTTCTTGGCCCTTCGGTCCTGTCCCCTTTTCGCCGCGAGCGGCTGCTTCAAAGATTCGCCGAACTCGACCTTCCCATTGCCGACATCCAGGGGCGTTACGAGCATTATGTCTGGGTCGACGCGGAGCTTGCGCAGCAGGAGCAGGCCAGGCTGGAACAATTACTGGACTACGGCACAGTCGTCGCCGATGCCGGCAAGGAAGGCAAGAACACCCTGGTGCTGCGCGTATTTCCGCGCTTTGGCACTGTTTCTCCCTGGGCCAGCAAGGCCACCGATATTGCGCACAATTGCGGCTTGCCCGCCGTGTGCCGCATCGAGCGCGGCGTGCGCTACCTGATCAGCCCGGCTCGCGGGCTGCTGGGCGCCAAGACGCTGGACGCCGATCAATTGGCGCGCATCGCCGGCTGCCTGCATGATCGCATGACGGAGACCGTCGTCGACGCGTCGTTCGACGGCCAGGCGCTGTTCGCCTCGCTGCCGGGCAAGCCCTTGCAGACCGTGGACATCATCGGGCAGGGCGCCGCCGCCTTGACGCAGGCCAATCGCTCGCTGGGGCTGGCGCTGTCGGACGATGAAATCGATTATCTGGTCGACGCCTTCCAGCGCCTGGGCCGCAACCCCACGGACGTCGAACTCATGATGTTTGCGCAGGCCAATAGCGAGCACTGCCGACACAAGATTTTCAACGCGCAATGGATCATCGACGGCGATGAGCAGCCCCACACCCTGTTCGGCATGATACGCGCCACCCATGCCGCTCAGCCCGAGGGCACCGTGGTCGCGTATGCGGACAATGCGGCCATCATGGCGGGCGGGCCCGCCACGCTGTTCCACGCGGGGGCGGCCGGGCAGGCCGCGGCGCCTTATGCTCATCATCCGGCGCTGGTCCACACGCTGATGAAGGTGGAGACCCATAACCATCCGACGGCCATCGCGCCGTTTCCCGGCGCCTCCACCGGCGCTGGCGGCGAGATCCGCGATGAAGGCGCTACGGGCAGGGGCTCCAAGCCCAAGGCCGGCCTGACCGGCTTCACGGTTTCCCACCTGCGTTTCAAGGACGCTCTGGAGCCGTGGGAAAGCGATGCCTACGGCGCGCCCGACCGCATCGCCAGCCCTCTGGACATCATGATCGAAGGCCCCATCGGGGGCGCCGCATTCAACAATGAGTTCGGCCGTCCCAACCTGCTGGGCTATTTCCGCAGCTTCGAGCAAAGCTCGGGCGGCACGCACTGGGGCTATCACAAGCCCATCATGATCGCCGGCGGCCTGGGCTATGTCGACAGCCGCCTGACCCATAAAGACCCCATCCCTCCCGGCGCCTTGCTCATTCAATTGGGCGGGCCGGGCATGCGCATAGGCATGGGGGGCGGGGCGGCGTCCAGCATGAGCGTGGGCGCCAATACCGCCGAACTCGATTTCGATTCCGTGCAACGGGGCAATCCGGAAATGGAGCGCCGCGCGCAAGAGGTCATCGATCGCTGCTGGCAGCAGGGCGAGCGCAATCCCATCGTGGCCATACACGATGTGGGCGCGGGTGGCTTGTCCAATGCTTTTCCCGAACTCGTCAATGACGCGGGGAGGGGCGCGCTGTTTGAACTGCAGCAAGTCCATGTGGAAGAGTCCGGCCTGTCGGCCGCCGAAATCTGGAGCAATGAATCGCAGGAACGCTACGTCCTGGCCATATTGCCCGAAGACCTGCAGCGCTTCGATCTGATCACGCGGCGCGAGCGCTGCCCCTACGCCGTGGTCGGTGTCGCGACTGAAGAGCGGCAGCTGCGCGTCACCTACGGCGAAGGCCTGCCCGGCTTTTCCGGGGCCGACGCCGATCTGCCGCCAGGCCAGCGCCCGGTCGATGTGCCGATAGACGTCATCCTGGGCAAGCCGCCGCGCATGACGCGCGATGTGGCGCGCATCGAGCTTTCGCATCCCGATCTGGATCTGGTCGGCATCGGCCTCGAGGACGCCATCGAACGCGTGCTGCGCCATCCCACCGTGGCCAGCAAGAATTTCCTGATCACGATCGGCGATCGGACCGTGGGCGGCATGAGCAGCCGCGACCAGATGGTCGGGCCGTGGCAGATTCCCGTGGCCGATTGCGCCGTGACCCTGGCCGACTACGAAAGCGTGCGCGGCGAAGCGATGGCGATGGGCGAACGCACGCCCATCGCGATGATCGATGCGCCGGCCTCGGGCCGCATGGCGNNAGCTGTCCGCCAACTGGATGGCGGCCTGCGGGGTCGAAGGCCAGGATGCCGCCTTGTACGATACCGTGGCCGCCGTCAGCGCCTGGTGCCAGCAGTTGGGCTTGTCCATCCCGGTGGGCAAGGATTCGCTGTCCATGCGCACTACCTGGGACCACGAAGGGCGGGCGCGCCAGGTCGTGGCGCCGGTCTCGCTCATCGTCACCGCTTTCGCGCCCGTGGCCGACGTGCGCGCCACGCTGACGCCGCAGTTGCGCACCGATGCGGGCGACACGGCGCTCGTCCTGATCGACCTCGGTTTCGGGCGGCATCGCCTGGGCGGCTCGGTTTTGGCGCAAGCCTACAACCAGGTCGGGCAGGCGGTACCCGATATCGATGACGCGGCGGCGCTGGGCGCTTTCTTCAACACCGTACGCCAATTGGCCGCCGACGGCCTGGTCCTGGCCTATCACGACCGCTCGGATGGCGGCCTGCTGGCCACGGTGTGTGAAATGGCTTTCGCGGGTCGCGTGGGCGTGTCGGTAAACCTCGATATGCTGACCATAGATCCGATTGCCGAAGACTGGGGCGACTACAAGATCCGCACGGAGCAGATCTCCGTGCAGCGCGATGAGCTTACCTTGAAAGCGCTCTTCACCGAAGAGGCGGGGGCGGTCATCCAGGTGCCGATGGCGCAGCGCGACGCGGTCATGCAGCGGCTGCGTGCCGCCGGCCTGTCTGCGCATTCCCACGTCCTGGGCGGTTTGAATACGCTGGATGAAATCCAGATCTATCGCGACGGCAAATGCATTTATCAGAAGCCGCGCGCCGAACTCGGCCGTCAATGGGCCGAGGTCTCCCGACGCATCATGGCGCTGCGCGACAATCCCGCCTGCGCGCAGGCGGAATTCGATTTGTGGCAAGACAAGGACGACCCTGGCCTCAGCCCCGCGGTGGCTTTCGATCCGCAGGAAGACATCGCCGCGCCCTTCATCGCCGCCGGCAAGCGTCCACGCATGGCCGTGCTGCGCGAGCAAGGCTGCAACAGCCAGGTCGAAATGGCCTGGGCCTTCGACAAGGCCGGATTCGAGGTGCTGGACCTGCACATGACGGATTTGCTGGCCGGCAGGGCCAGGCTGTCGGATGTCCAGGGCATGGTCGCGGTCGGCGGCTTCAGCTACGGCGACGTGCTGGGCGCGGGCGAAGGCTGGGCGCGCACCATACGCTACAACGATCGCCTGGCCGAGCAATTCGCGGAATTCTTCGCGCGGCCGGACACCTTCGCACTGGGCGTTTGCAACGGCTGCCAGATGATGGCGGCCTTGTCCAGCATGATACCGGGGGCTGAGCATTGGCCGCGGTTCACGCGCAATCTGTCGGAAAAATATGAAGCGCGCCTGTCGCTGGTCGAAATTCCCGACACGCCCTCGCTCTTCATGCAAGGCATGGCCGGCACGCGCGTGCCGGTGGCAGTGGCCCATGGCGAAGGCTATGCGGACTTCTCCAGCCAGGGCGATCCGCAGCGGGTGCACGGCGCGCTTTACTATGTCGACCATCGCGGCGCCCGGACTGAACAGTATCCGTACAACCCCAACGGCAGCCCGCAAGGCCTGACCGGCGTCACGACGGCCGACGGGCGCTTCACCGTCATGATGCCGCACCCTGAACGCGTCACCCGCAATGTGATGATGTCATGGGCGCCGGCGCGTTGGGGCGACAGGGACAGCGGCGGCCTGAACAGCCCCCATGGCGGCTACAGCCCCTGGCTGCGCATGTTCCGTAACGCGCGCGTCTGGCTGGGCTAGGACCTGTTGACAGGCCCTGGGGAAACCCGGGGCATTGGCGTATAATCTTGCTTTGCACGGAGCTCGTTCATGCGTCTCATAAAAAAAGCGCTTACCTTCGACGATGTGTTGCTGGTGCCCGCATACTCAGAAATACTGCCCCGCGACACTTCCCTTGCCACCCGCTTCACGCGCGACATCACCCTGAACATCCCGCTGGTTTCGGCCGCCATGGATACCGTGACGGAATCGCGCCTGGCGATCGCCATGGCCCAGGAAGGCGGCATAGGCATCATCCACAAGAATCTCAGCGCCGACCAGCAGGCGCGCGAAGTGGCGCGCGTCAAGCGCCATGAGTTCGGCATCGTCATCGATCCGGTCACCGTCACGCCCACGATGAAGGTGCGCGACGCCATCGCCTTGCAGCGCCAGCATGGCATCTCCGGCCTGCCGGTGGTCGAGGCCGGCAAGCTGGTCGGCATCGTCACCAACCGGGACTTGCGCTTCGAAGACCGGCTGGATGTTCCGCTGCGCGACGTCATGACTCCGCAAGACCGCCTGATCACCATGAAGGAAGGCGCGACGCTGGACGAGGCGCAGGCGCTGATGCACAAGCACCGCCTGGAGCGCGTACTGATCGTCAACGACAAGTTCCAGTTGCGCGGCCTGGCGACGGTCAAGGATATCGTCAAGAACACCGAGCATCCCAGCGCCTCCAAGGATCACCAGGGCCAGTTGCGCGTGGGCGCGGCGGTGGGTGTGGGCGAAGGCACGGAAGAACGCGTCGAAAAGCTGGCCAACGCCGGCGTGGACGTCATCGTCGTCGATACCGCGCACGGCCATTCCGCGGGCGTCATCGAACGCGTGCGCTGGGTCAAGAAGAACTACCCGAAAATCCAGGTCATCGGCGGCAACATCGCCACGGCGGCGGCGGCCAGGGCGCTGGTCGAAGCCGGCGCCGACTGCGTCAAGGTCGGCATCGGCC
>DJWC01000121.1 GCA_002441445.1 Pusillimonas sp. UBA6240 | reverse complement strand
GCCGCCGCCCGGTCCCGCGCCGAGGCCGACTGGCTGGTCGGCATCAACGGCACCCGCGCCATGACGGCCTTCAACAGCAAGGACGGCGGCTTCTTCAAGACGCCGGTCGGGCGCGTCCAGACCCCCACCCTGGCGATCGTGAACGAACGCGAGGAACGCATACGCAAATTCGTCCCGCGCGACTACTGGGAAGTCCACGCCACCTTCGTGGCGGCCGCCGGCCTGTACACGGGCCGCTGGTTCGACCCCAAATTCGTCAAGGACGAACGCGACCCCGAACAGCGCGATTCGCGCCTGTGGTCGCACACCGCGGCGCAGACCATCGTGATGGCCTGCCGCGGGCAGCCCGGCCGGGTAACGGAAGAATCCAAGCCCTCCACCCAGATTTCGCCGGCGCTGTTCGACCTGACGTCGCTGCAGCGCGAAGCCAACTCGCGTTTCGGCTTTTCAGCCAAGACCACCCTGGCGCTCGCCCAGACGCTGTACGAAAGGCACAAGGCTCTGACCTACCCGCGTACAGATTCACGCTACCTGCCCGAAGACTACCTGGGCACCGTGCAAAAAACCATGGAGGTCCTGGCCGAATCCGGCTCGGGGGCGGCGTCCGGCCTCAGCACGTTCGCCCGGCAGATCTGCAAGCAGAAATGGGTCAAGCACAATCGGCGCATCTTCGATAACAAAAAGGTATCCGACCACTTCGCCATCATTCCCACGCTGCAGATCCCGCGCGAGCTGAGCGATGCGGAAAGCAGGATTTACGACCTGGTCCTCAGGCGCTTCCTGGCGGTGTTCTTCCCCGCCGCCGAGTTCCGCGTCACAACACGCATTACGGAAGTGTCCGGCCATCATTTCAAGACCGAAGGCAAAGTCCTGGTTGCGCCGGGCTGGCTGGCCATCTATGGCCGCGAAGCGCAAGGGGACGACACCAACCTGGTGCCCGTGTCGGAAAACGAAAAGGTCAAGACCGAGGAGGTCGAAGCGCGCGGGCTGGTCACCAAGCCGCCTGCGCATTTCACGGAAGCCACGCTGCTGTCGGCCATGGAAGGCGCGGGCAAACTGGTGGACGACGAAGCCCTGCGCGAAGCCATGTCCGAGCGCGGCTTGGGCACCCCCGCCACACGCGCGGCCATCATCGAAGGCCTGTTGAATGAAGGCTATCTGCGCCGCGAAGGGCGCGATCTGATTCCCAGCGCCAAGGCGCGCCAATTGATGACGCTGCTGTCGGGGCTGGGCGTGAACGAGCTGACCTCGCCCGAGCTGACCGGCGAATGGGAGCACAGGCTGAAGCAGATCGAGCAGCGCCAGTTGAACCGGGATGAATTCATGCGCGAAATCGCGCAAATGACCCAGGTCATCGTCAAGCGAGCCAAGGAATACGAACGCGACACCGTGCCGGGCGACTACGCCACCCTGCAAACGCCCTGCCCCAAATGCGGCGGCGTGGTGAAGGAAAATTACCGCCGCTATGCCTGCACCCAATGCGATTTCTCCATAGGCAAACACCCCGGCGGCCGCACTTTCGAAATCGCCGAAGTCGAGCAGCTGCTGTCCGAGCGCCAATTGGGGCCCGTGCCGGGCTTCATCAGCAAGATGGGGCGGCCGTTCGCGGCGCTGCTGCGGATCACCGATGAATACAAGCTGGAATTCGACTTCGGACAGAAAGAAGACGAAGACACCGAACCGGTGGATTTTTCAGGCCATACTCCGATGGGCGACTGCCCGAAATGCGGGAGCAAGGTATACGAATACGGCATGAACTATGTCTGCGAGAATTCGGTCGGCCCCGACAAGACCTGTGATTTCCGCACGGGGAAAATGATACTGCAGCAGGAAATTTCGGCCGAGCAGGCGCGCAAGCTGCTGGCCGAAGGCAAGACCGATCTGCTCGACGGCTTTGTGTCCAGCCGCACCAACCGCAAATTCAAGGCATACCTGGTGCGTCAGCCGGACGGCAAGATAGGCTTCGAGTTCGAACCCCGGCCGGAAAAGCCAGGCAAGAAGACCGCGGCCAAGACTGCGGCGAAGCCGGGCGCGGCGGCGGCCGCTGAAGCGCCCGCGAAAGCGGCTGCAAAAAAATCAGCCGCCAAGAAATCAGCGGCCAAGAAATCGCCGGCGAAGTCCGCCGCCAAGAAAGCCGCCGCCAAAACCGCCGCGAAAAAGGTCGCAGCCAAAAAGGCGGCGAAGCAAGCCACAACCAGGGCCACGTCCGCCGCCGACGACGACCCGCCGTTCTGACTCTCAAGGGCCGGCGCCGAACAGCACCGGCCCCAACGCTCGCTGGAACGATTGCATTTTCATTTCCGGTGTTTACACGCCTCATGACTTGACCACCCCGAATGTCCCGGCCCGCGCGGCAGGCGCGCGAGGCCGGGACGGCGCAACACCTATTTCAGCGGCAGCGAACGCAACAGAAAAAGGCCAAGTACCCAACCCGCCCCAACAGCGCCACAAACCCAAGACAACGCAGCGGGACGGGTGGCGGGGGCCGGACGCCGCGACGTGCGGGGCGGAAGCGAGCCGATTGTGAAGGGAGGCCGAACGGCCGGACGAACAAGGCGACGCGGGCTCGGCGCGCAGGGCGCCGGGCCAGCCACGAGGAGCAAGGCCGGCCCCCGCCACCCGGCACGCGTCAGCAGAACAAGCAGCGCCGCAACTCACCCGACACGCTTCAGCAAAACAAGCAACGCCCCGACTCACCCGGCACACGTCAGTAGCATAGAGCACCGCCACATCCCACCGCGCCGGCGAAATCCAGTACGCCGATCAGCCGTATACCAGCTCCTTGAAAAACAGCGAGATGCCCGGCATGTAGGTGATGGCCATGAGGCAGACCAGCACCACCGCCACGAAGGGCAGCAAGGGTCGCAGCAGTTTCTCTATGGGCAGGTTCGCCACCGCGCAGGCGGCGAACAGGTTCACGCCGAAGGGCGGCGTCACCATGCCCAGCGCCAGGTTGACCACCATGATGACGCCGAAGTGGGCCGGATCCACGCCGAACTGCATGGCCACCGGCAGCAGCAGCGGAGCCAGCACGACGATGGACGCGGACGTTTCAATGAACATCCCGATGACGAAGAGCGCCGCATTCACGCCCAGCAGAAAGGTATATTTGTCGCTGAATATGTGGCTGAGCCATTCCCCCAGCGCCGCCGGCACGCCCGCCCGGTTCAGCAGAAAGCCGAAGACGCCCGCGTTGGCGATCACGAACATAATGACGGCCGTGGACACGACCGAGCGGTGCAGCGTCCTGGACAGCGTGGCGAAATCAAGCCGCCGGTACACGAATATGCCGACCACCAAGGCGTAAACCACCGCCACGGCCGAAGCCTCGGTCGGCGTGAATATGCCGCCGTAGATGCCACCCAGGATGATGATGGGCATCAGCAAGGCCAGCCAGGCCTGCTTGAACGCCGCCCACAAGCCCAGGCGCCCTACGCCATCGTTCTTCCCGTAGCCATGGCGGCGGGCGTAAAACCATACATACAGCATCAAGGCCCCGCCGATCAGCAGGCCGGGACCAATGCCGGCAATGAAGAGCTCGCCCACCGAAGTGTCGGTGGAGACGGCAAACAGAATCATCGGGATGGAAGGCGGGATGATCACGCCCAGCTCGGCCGCCGAGGCCTGCAGCGAGGCGGCGAAGGGCTTGGGATAGCCGTGCTTGACCATGGCCGGGATAAGGATGGCGCCCACGGCGAAGGTCGTGGCCACGCTGGAGCCCGCCACCGCGGCGAATATCATGCAGGTGAGCACGCAGCTGCAGGCCAGCCCGCCCTGCACGCCCCCGACTACGCTCTTGGCGAAGTCCACCATGCGCTCGGAAATGCCGCCGGCTTCCATCAGGTTGCCGGCCAGGATGAAGAAGGGCACCGCCACCAGCGGATATTTGTCCAGCGAAGCGTAGATTTGCTGTGCGATCACCAGCCAGGTCATGCCACCGTCGTAGCCCACCCCCAGCATGCTGGCCAGCCCTATCGACACCGCCACCGGCACCGACAGGGCGAAGAACAGCAACATCGATACAACCATCAACTGCGTCATGGAGCCATCCGCGTGAGCTTGAAGAATAAGACGATGAGCATGAGGAGCGCCAGGCCGGATGTCAGATGACGGTATCGTCGACGACGGGGCGCTTCGGACCTTCCGCCCAGTGGGCCAGCACGGCCAGTATCGCCAAGCCCGCGCCTATGGGTATGGCGATATAGATCCAGGAAATGGAGATCTCCAGGCTGGGCGTGGTCTGGAAGCGCACCCGCCAGCTCATTTGCCCGCCCACCCAGGCCATGAAGCCCAGGAAGGCGACGCATATGGCCATGATCAAGTGCTCCAGCATGCGTCCCTTGCGCGGCCCCAAGGCGCTATGCAGCATTTCCACGCTCAGCATGGCGCCCTGCCTAAAAGCCAGGACGATGCCCAGCATGACGGTCCAGATCAAGGCGGCGCGCGTCCAGGCTTCGCTCCAGTCGGCGGGCGATTGCAGCACGAAGCGGGCCAGGACTTGATAAAAACCCGCCGCCACGGCTGACAGCAGCAGTAATTGTGTCAAGCCCGAAACGAGCCGGAATAGCGTGCGGTCCAGAAAACGGATGAAAGGCATTTTTTTCCTGTTCTACGCCCGGGCGAGATATCGCAAGGGCGCCTCGCCATGGGCGGCGGGCCGATAGGCCGGCTCCGCCGCGCGGCAGCCGGCGAGGCAGACGACTACTGCATATTGCGTATCGATTCGACCAAGTCCTTGCCGAACTGCTTGTAATACTGAGGGTAGACGGGCTCGACGGCCTTGACGAAGGCGGCGTGGTCCACAGTGTTGACCTGCATGCCCTGTTTCTTGACCTCTTCGATGCCGCTCTTTTCCACCTCGTCGACATATTTGCGCATGGCGACGGCGGACTCATGGCCGGCGGTCTTGAATTTTTCCTTGTCGGCATCCGACAGGCCGTCATAGACATTGGGCGACATCAGCACCAGGGCGGGACCATACACATGGGCCGTCAGCGACAAATATTTTTGCAACTGCGGCAGCTTGGCGGACACGATGACGGACATCGGATTTTCCTGGCCGTCTATGGTGCCTTGCTGCAGGGCGGTGGCCACCTCGGGCCAAGCCATGGGGGTGGCCAATATGCCCAACTGACGGAATGCCGCAATGTGGATGGGATTTTCGGTTGTGCGGATCTTCAGGCCCTTGGCATCGGCCGGCGTGGCGACTGGACGTACATTGTTGGTGAGCTGGCGGAAGCCTTGTTCGCCCCAGGCCAGGGCGACCAGCCCGCGCTTGGAGAACTCGCCCAGCATCTGCTTGCCGATGTCGCTGTCCATGACCTTGCGGGCATGGGCCAGGTCGCGGAACAGGAAGGGGATGTCGAAGACGCCGGTCTTGGGCACGAAGTTCAGCGTGGCGCCCGTGGAAACGATGGCCAGGTCTATGGTGCCCAACTGCAGGCCTTCGATGACTTCGCGCTCGCCGCCCAGCGCGCTGTTGGGGAATTGCTGGATCTTGTATTGGCCGCCGAAGCTGGATTCCACGGACTTGGCGAAAGCCTCGGCGCCTGCGCCATAGTGCGAGCTGGTGGACAGGGCATAGGCCATTTTCAGCGTTTTCTCGGCCATGGCCGGCCCCGCGGCGAAGAGTCCAGCCACGGACAACGCCACCATCCACTTGGAAACCCAGTTCTTGCGCATTTTTTCCCCAATACTCGAAAGTTTACGAACGGCAAATGTTGTACTGCAAAATGCCTTGCCGGGAATATTGGGGTTTTCTATCGGTCACGCGCCGCACCCCTCGTCAGTCTTCTACATACCAGGTATCTTCGGACAGCATGACCTGCTGGTGGCCGTAGCCGGCCGGCATCATGGGGAAGCAGTTTTCCTGGGCCAGCACGACCACATCCAGGAAGAACGGGCCGTCGTAAGCCATGCATTCCGCCAGGGCGGCATCCAGGTCGGCCGGATTCTCGATGCGCGCGGCGCCCCAGCCGAAGGCCTTGGCGAGCGCGACGAAATCCGGAAGAGAGGCGTTGTAGCTGTGGCTGTAGCGGCCATCGTGTATCAGTTCCTGCCACTGGCGCACCATGCCCATGTGCCCGTTGTTGCACAAGACCAGCTTGACGGGCGTGCGGTGCTGCATCGCCGTGGCCAATTCCTGGATGTTCATCAGCACCGACGCATCGCCGCTGACGCATACCACCGGCTTGTCCGGATGAGCGATCTGGGCGCCTATGGCGGCCGGCAGACCGTAACCCATGGTGCCGGCGCCCCCCGACGTCAGCCAGCGGTTGGGCCGGTTGAACTTGATGTATTGCGCCGCCCACATCTGGTGCTGCCCCACGTCCGTGGTGATGATGGCGTCCGTGCCGGTCAGGACATGGTCCAGGCGCTGCATCAAGTGCTGAGGCAGGATGTGTTCGGCGGAGGGAGTGACTTTCAGGCAATCCTTGGCGCGCCATACGCCGATGCGCTGCCACCAGGCATCCAGCCGCTTCGCATCCAGGTCGATCTGGCCCAGTTCCTTGCGCAAGGCGCGCAGCAGAGGGTAGCAATCGCCCACCATGGCCACGTCCGCCCGCACGACCTTGTCGATGGAGGCCGGGTCGATATCCAGATGGATTTTGCTGGCATGCGGGCAGAAGTCCGACAGCCGGCCGGTGATGCGGTCGTCGAAGCGCGCGCCGACGCAGACGATGAGGTCGGCATGGTGCATGGCCAGATTCGCTTCCAGCGTGCCGTGCATGCCCAGCATGCCCAGGAACAGCGGGTCGTCCGCGGGAAAGGCGCCCAGGCCCATCAGCGTCAGCGTGCAGGGCGCACCCAGATCTTGCACCAGACTGGTAAAGGTGTGGCAGGCATCCAGGCCTGAATTGATCAGGCCGCCGCCGCCATAAAAGACGGGGCGCTTGGCATTGGCGATCAGCGCTGCGGCGCGCTTGATCGCGGCTTCGGTCACGGCATGGGTGGTTTCGACGCCCACGGTCTCCACCGGGTCGGCCGGCAGCCCGGCGGGAACCAAGGCGATCTGCATGTCCTTGGGGAAGTCCAGCAGCACCGGCCCCGGCCTTCCGCTGCGGGTCAGGCGATACGCCTTGGCGGCCATGGCGGCCACGTCTTCGCTACGGCGTATCTGGGCGTTCCATTTGGTGACCGGGCGGGAAATGCCGATAGCGTCGCATTCCTGGAAAGCGTCGGTGCCGATGGCGCTGGTGGCCACCTGGCCGCTGATGCACAGCACCGGAATCGAATCGCACATGGCGTCCAGCAAGCCGGAGGCGGTGTTGGCCATGCCCGGGCCCGATGTGACGATCACCACTCCGGGTTTGCCGGTGGAGCGGGCGTAGCCTTCCGCCGCGTGCATGGCGCCCTGCTCGTGTCGGACCAGGACGTGGCGGATGCGGGGCTCGGAATACAGGCTGTCGTATAAAGGCAGCACGGCGCCGCCGGGGTAGCCGAAAATAGTGTCCACGCCTTGGGCGATCAGGGTTTCGAGCAGGGTCTGGGCGCCGTTGCGGCTGGGGGTATCACTGAAAGTATTCACGTCTGAAGCGCTTGCTGCGCAGGTTGGCGTTTAATTGCATAAGATATGCTGTATTGCATCAGTGTATTCCCATTTCGCCCAGCCCTTATCAATCACCCCATGACATCCAGCACTCCGACTTGGCATTTCGTCGAAAAATCCACCCTGCACGGCACCGGCGTTTTTGCCGCCACCGATATCCCCGCGGGCACAGAAATCTTTGAATACAAGGGCAAGCGCATCACGCCGGAACAGGCCGATGCCATGCACCCCGTTAATCCCGACGACCCCTTCCACACCTTTTTCTTCGCCCTGAGCTGCGGCAAAGTGATCGACGGCGGGCAAAAAGGCAATGACGCCCGCTGGATCAACCATTCCTGCGAGCCCAATTGCGAAGCGCAGGAAAACAGCAGCGGCAAAAAAGTGTTCATCATCGCGCTGCGCGACATCGCAGCCGGCGAAGAGCTCTTCTATGACTACGGCCTGATCCTGGACGGACGCATCACCAAGACCTTGCGCCGCCAGTATCAATGCCTGTGCGGCGCCCCCGATTGCCGCGGCACCATGCTGGCCCTGACCGACAGGCAGAAGGCCGCTATCAAAGCGGCCAGAAAACCGAAAAAAGAGCCGGCGCCGACGGCAAAAGACAAGCCCAGGAAACGCCAGGCGGCCTGATCCCCCCGCGGCAAGCCATCCGATCCAAACGCGGGAAAGTCCGGGCTACCAAAAGCCGCGCGAAGCGTTAGCATGTCGGCTATCGCGGCACATCGCCGCCAACCCGACCCGGTCTGCCCGCAGCCCGGACTGCCGCAGTCTTACGCCCTCACATGCGCCAAGAACAAGAACACGCCGAAGAACCCATCGAGCCCATACTGCCGGAAATCGCGGATCCTCCCGTAAAAGTACCCCTTGCGATCGAAGACTGGCTGTCGGTGCTGATCATGGCGGGGCTGGCGCTGATCACCTTCGCGAACGTCATCGTCCGCTACATGACGGACAGCTCCTTCGCCTGGACCGAGGAAATCTCGGTATTCCTGCTCATCGTCCTGACCATGACGGCCGGGGCCACGGCCTTCGTCCGCAATCAGCATATCCGCATCGAAGCCTACGCCGACGGCGGCACGGCGGCCCGCCGGCGCGCGCTGGCCATCGCCGTGCACCTGATCGTGCTGCTGTTCTTCATTCTGCTGACGGTCCTGTCGGCGCGCATGGCCTACGATGACTATAGTTGGGGCGACACCTCGCCCGCCATAGGCATACCCAACTGGTGGTACACCGTCTGGATGCCGGTGCTGGCGGCGGCCATCACCTTGCGCGTGGCCGGCATCCTGCGCCGCCTGCTGCGGAGCGCGGCATGATCGTCACGGCGCTTTTCGTCGTATTCATCGCGTTGATGGTCATCGGCATGCCGGTGGGGGTGGCGCTGGGCGTGGCCGGCACACTGGCCATCGTGCTGTCCAACCTGGATACGCAATGGTTCGGCCTCCTGGCCGTGCCGCAGAATTTTTATGCCGGCCTGGCCAAGTATCCGTTGCTGGCCATACCGATGTTCGTCTTGGTGGGGTCCATATTCGACCGCTCGGGCGTGGCCAGCAGGCTGGTCGCCTTCGCCATCTCCATGGTTGGCCGGGGGCCGGGCATGCTGCCTCTGGTGACCATCGCCGTCGCCATGTTTCTGGGCGGGATTTCGGGGTCGGGCCCCGCCTGCGCGGCCGCCGTCGGCGCGGTCATGATCGGCGCCATGAACCGCGCCGGCTACCCGGCGTCTTTTTCCGCCAGCGTGGTCGCGGCCGGCGCCGCCACGGACATCCTCATCCCGCCATCCATCGCCTTCATCGTCTATTCCATTCTGGTGCCGCAGGCGTCGGTGCCGGCGCTGTTCGCCGCCGGCATGGTTCCCGGCATACTGGCCGGCATCGCCTTGATCGTGCCCGCCGTATGGATGTCGCGGCGCCACAATATGGGCCAGCTGGAACGCAGCCTGCCGCGCCCTCCCTTCTGGGCCAGCCTGCGCGAAGCGGCCTGGGGCCTGATCGCCCCCGTGCTGATCCTGGGCGGCATGCGCATGGGCTTCTTCACGCCCACCGAGGCCGCCGTGGTGGCCGTCTTCTATGGGCTGTTCGTCGGCATGGCGGTGCACCGCACGATCAAGTTCCGCGATCTCTTCCCCATTTTGCGCGAGGCGGCCGAGCTGTCCGCCGTGATCATGCTGGTCGTCACCCTGGCCGGTATTTTCGCCTGGGCGCTTTCCACGCTCAGTGTCATCGATCCCATCACGCACGCGATCGTCAATTCCGGCCTGGGCGAGTACGGCGTGCTCACCTTGCTGATCGTGCTGTTGATGACGCTGGGTATGTTCCTGGACGGCATTTCCATTTTTCTGATTTTCGTGCCGCTGCTGCTGCCCATCGCCAATGCCTATGGCTGGGATCCGGTCTGGTTCGGCGTGCTGCTGACCCTGAAGGTGGCGCTGGGGCAATTCACGCCGCCCCTGGCGGTGAACCTGATGGTGTCCTGCCGCATTGCGCGGGTACCCATGGAAAGCACGGTGCGCTGGGTCGTCTGGCTGCTGGTCTCGATGTTCCTCGTGCTCGTGCTGGTCATCGTATTCCCCGAGCTGGCTTTATGGCTGCCCCGCTATCTGGGCTTTTGACGGCATGCTGCATACAAGCCGGCCTTGTTCCGAAGAAACAAGGCCTGTGTTGAAACAGGGCGCCCCGGCGCCCATACACTTGAAACTGAAGAAGGAGATTCCATGAAAATCCGCCACATCCTGGGCGCCATCGCCTGCTCCGCGGCGGCGCTGACCGTCGCCGCCACGGCCCACGCCGCGAACTATAAATCCGAATATAAATTATCCATCGTCGTCGGCACGACCTTCCCCTGGGGCCAGGGCGCCGAAATCTGGTCCAAGCTGGTGCGCGAACGCACCGACGGGCGCATCAATATCAAGATCTATCCCGGCACGTCTCTGGTCCAGGGAGACCAGACGCGTGAATTTACCGCCATCCGGCAAGGCCTGATCGATATGGCCATAGGCTCCACCATCAACTGGTCGCCCCAGGTCAAGCAGTTGAACCTGTTCTCGCTGCCCTTCCTGATGCCCGACTATGCAGCCATCGATGCGCTCATTCATGGCGAAGTCGGCAAGACCCTGTTCAAGGACATAGAAAAAGCCGGCGTGGTGCCGCTGGCCTGGGGCGAGAACGGCTACCGTCAGCTCAGCAATTCCAAGCATGAAATCAAGACGCCGAAAGACCTGAAAGGCCTGAAGCTACGCGTGGTCGGCTCGCCGCTGTATATCGACACGTTCACCGCCCTGGGCGCCAATCCGACGCAAATGAGCTGGGCCGACGCCCAGCCCGCGCTGGCCACCGGCGCTGTCGACGGGCAGGAAAACCCGCTGTCCATCTATGCCGGCGCCAAACTTTACGACGTGGCCCAGAAGTATCTGACGCTCTGGAACTATGTCGCCGACCCGCTGGTCTTCGTGGTCAACAAGCAAGTGTGGGAATCCTGGACGGAAGCAGACCGCAAGATAGTGCGGGAAGCGGCCATCGAAGCGGCCAAGCAGGAAATCGTCATTGCCCGCAAAGGCGTCACGCCTGAAGATCCCTCCATGCTGAAGGACATCGAAAGCCATGGCGTTACCATCACCAGCCTGACGCCCGAGCAGCACGAGGCCTTCGTCCAGGCCACCAAGCCGGTTTTCGACAAATGGAAAAAGACCATAGGCGAAGACCTGGTGAACCAGGCCCAGAAAGACATCGCCAACCGCAAGAAATAGGCGGCGGGCTTATGCCTGGCCGGCCATGTCGGCCAGGCAGTCCTCCGCCGTACCCACCACGACCCGGGCGCTGCTGGCTATCATCAGATTCAGGTTGAGGCCGAAGTCTTCCACCGTATAGCCTTGCGTATCGATGTACTGGCCCCCGCCCGGCTGGCGTATGGCGGCCGCCTGCTGCACCAGGGGCCGGCCATCGCTGGTGTAGGCCCACACCGGCTTGCCCAGCGCGGTCGCATAACCCACCTCGAACACCGTGCCCGAATCGGGCTCCGCGCCGCGGAAAGCATTCAGGTTGGCCATCACCAGGTCGGCCTGGCGGATCAAGGCGATATTCGCGCGGTATATCCATAGCGCCAGCTCGGGGCCGTTCAGGCTGCGCGGCGGGATATTGTCCAGCGGATACAGGCCTTCGAAGCCATACTTGCTGCACAGCACCTTCAGTGTTTCGCCCCATTGCCTGGCGTCGGGCCGGAACACATCGAAGCCGGCCAGATAGATCTTCTTCATTTGAATGCCGTTTCAATGAAACTGCGCAATTTGCGCGAATGCAGGCGTTCCTTGGGCATGTCGCGCAGCAATTCCAGGGCGCGCATGCCGATATGCAAGTGCCTGCTGACCTGGGTGCGGTAGAAGTCGCTGGCCATGCCCGGCAGCTTCAGTTCGCCGTGCAAGGGTTTGTCGGATACGCACAGCAAGGTGCCGTAGGGCACGCGGAAACGGAACCCATTGGCGGCGATGGTGGCCGATTCCATATCCAGCGCGATGGCTCTGGACTGGGACAGGCGCCGCACCGGTTCGTGGTGATCGCGCAGTTCCCAGTTGCGATTGTCGATGGAGGCCACCGTGCCGGTGCGCATGATGCGTTTCAGTTCCCAACCGGAAAGGCCCGACACATCGGCCACCGCCTGCTCCAGGGCGATCTGGATTTCCGCCAACGGCGGCACGGGCACCCAGGTGGGCAGGTCGTCGTCCAGCACGTGGTCCTGGCGCACATAGCCATGCGCCAGCACATAGTCGCCCAGGCGCTGCGTCGTGCGCAGCCCCGCGCAATGGCCCAGCATCAGCCAGGCCGATGGACGCAGCACCGCCACATGGTCGGTAATGGTCTTGGCGTTGGACGGGCCGATGCCGATATTGATGAGGGTGATGCCGCTGTGGCGTTCGCGCACCAGATGGTAGGACGGCATTTGGGGCATGCGCGTCAAGGGAATGCCCACGGCTTCCGCGCCCGGCCCCGCGGGGGTGATCACATTGCCCGGCTCCACCAGGCAGGTGTAGCCGCCCTCGCCCTGGGCCAGCATCTCCTTGGCCCACTGGAAGAACTCGTCGACATAGAACTGGTAATTGGTGAACACCACGAAGTTCTGGAAGTGCTGCGGGGCGGTCGCGGTGTAATGCTGCAGGCGATGCAGGGAATAATCCACCCGCGGCGCGGTAAAGGGCGCCAGCGGCAGCGGCTCCCCCGGCTTGCCCTGCCAGGTGCCGTTGACGATGGCATCGTCCGTCACGGCAAGGTCGGGCACATCGAAGTGGTCGCGCAGCGCCACGCCCAATAGTGAATCCGAATACACCCCTTCCACGTACTGCCCTTCCGGAAACGCGAAATGCAAGGGTATGGGCATGTCGGATTCGCCCACCTCCACCGGCACGCCGTGGTTCTTGATCAGCAGGCCGATCTGCTCCAGCAAATAGTCGAAATACAGGGCCGGCTGGGTGATGGTTGTCATGTAGACGCCGGGCTCGACCACGTGGCCGTAGGACAGGCGGCTGTCCACTTCCTGGTAGGTGCTGACTTTGATGCGTATGGCCGGGTAATAGGCGCGCACCCGCCGGCGCTGGATATGCCCGCCCTTCGCATACTCGGCGAATGCATCGCGGATGAAAGCCGTGTTGCGCGTATAGATTTCGACCAGGCGCTCCACCGCCGGCCTGGCATCGGTATAGCTGGTAAAGGGCAGCACCGGCGGCACAAGGGTGGAATCGCTGGAATCCATGGAATCGTACATATGCTGCTGTCAATGAAGTTCAGAGTCTGTAGGCAAGAGTCTACAGGCATACTATGACACGAACTGCACAACGCCGCAGCCGTTATCATGGCGGGGAAATTTTGCTTTAATACACGGTCCCGTCCACGATCGAGCCCTCTTCTGGATCCGCTTTGAGCGTCATCATCAACGCCGTTTTCCCGCTGTTCGCTTTGATACTGATAGGCTACCTCAGCGCTCTCAAGGGGCTGCTGGGCCGTGGCGCGGTGGACAGCCTGAATAAATTCGTGGTGTGGATGGCGCTGCCCGCCCTGCTTTTCCAAGCCATGGCGAAAATCAGTTGGGAAGAGATCAACCAGCCCGGCTATGTGGCGGCGTCGGCCTTGTCGATCGCCATCGTCTTCTGCGTGTCCTGCCTTTTGGACGGCCGGCGCCGCGGGCGCCTGGCGGATGTCAGCATAGAAGGCCTGGCGGCTTCATACTCGAATGCGGGCTTCATGGGCATACCTTTGTGCCTGATGCTGTTCGGCGAAGCCAGCCTGCCCGCCGTCATCATCGCCACGCTGCTTACCGCCTGCGTGCTGTTCGCGTTCTCCATCATCCTGATCGAAGTGGACCTGCAAGGCTCGCCCCACCTGCTGCCGACGCTGGGCAAAGTGGGGCTGTCGCTGCTGCGCAATCCGCTGGTCGCCTCCCCTTTGCTGGGCGCCGCGGTCGCCGCGCTGCAATGGCCTCTTCCTTATGCCGTCGAGCAATTCACCAGCCTCTTGGGCGCGGCCGCCAGCCCTTGCGCGCTGATCACCATAGGCCTGTTCCTGGCCCAGAAGCAGCCGGCCGGCAACGCTGGCGCGATAGGCAGGATAGTGGCCTTGAAGCTGCTGCTGCATCCCGCGGTAGCCTTTGTGCTGGCGTACTGGGTGTTCGACATGCCTGAGTTGTGGGCCGCCACCGCCGTTCTGCTGGCGGCCCTGCCGGTGGGCACCGGCCCCTTCATGCTGGCCAAGCTGTATGAGCGCGAACCCGCGGTCACATCGCGCGCCATTCTGATTTCCACGGCGCTGTCCGTGCTGACGGTATCGCTGCTGACGGCATGGCTCACTGGGAATTCTTAGGCCGCTGCGCTACGCGCGGGCTTCGTGCTAGGGCATCGCCGACGCTCAGCCCGCCCTTGCCATGCTGTGTTGCAAATCGCGGGGCGAGCCAGCCGAACAGCACGCTAAGCCAGTTGGTCCATGAACAGAGCCAGGGCGACATCGCGCTCGGTCACGCCTTTGGCGTCATGCGTCGTCAGCGTCACACTGACGCGGTTGTAGACATTGCTCCATTCGGGGTGGTGGTCCAGTTTCTCGGCCTGCATGGCGACGCGCGCCATGAATCCGAAAGCCTCGTTGAAATTCTTGAACACAAAGGTCTTGTGTATGGCATCGCGTTCGTTGACCGCCGACCATCCCTCCAGCAGCAGCAAGGCCGATGGAGCGCCGATCAATTTCAATTGGTTCTTCATGCTGTTCTCCCTTGTCCAGGATGGTTGCTTGTGATTTCCCCGAAGCGGCTTGCGGGCAAGGAGCGTCGGGACCGAGGTGGCTACATGGCCGGAGCCTCAACGATGCGCCCGGCTTTTGGCTCTTAGTCTTGGATGGCCATTTTGAACTTCAGGTTCAAAGTCCTACGACTTTGTTTGATGTTGAGAACTTGTACGCAACAGTCCATAATACTTGAGCGCGACGCATGGCGGGACGGCAAGAGCGGCCGCTGGCTTGGTTCATGTCGGGCCGCGCAGGCCGGGCCGCGTCAGGCCGAGCCGAACCGGGCACGCCAAGGCAAGGCTACGCCAAGCCGAGAACACGCCGGGCTGAGCAACGCCAAGCCGTGCGCTTGCTCGGCCAGCGCGGATCAGGCTCGGCCTGCGCGGCCCGGCCTGACGCGGCCCGGTCTGACTTGGCCCCGCCTGGCTTCGTCCACGTACCGGCGCGCGCTCCTGCGTGCGCTCCTGATACACAGTCTACTCGCTCCAGATTACAAAGCCTATACAGCGCTGTAACAAGGGCGGGTGCCTAGATGCCCGTTACCCTTTCAACCTTCAAGGAATCGCCAATGACCGAAAGAACTCCTTGCCAGCGGCTGCAAGTCGCCACCGAGCTTTATCAATTCATCGAGCGTGAGGCTCTGCCGGGCACAGGCGTGGCCTCCGAAGCGTTCTGGCGGGGACTGGATGCCCTGGTCCACGAGCTCGCCCCCAAGAACCGCGAGCTGCTGGCCGAACGGGATCGTCTTCAGGCCGAACTGGACAATTGGTACCGGCAAAACCCGGGACCCATCAAAGACGCGGCGGCTTACCAGGCTTTCCTGCACCAGATAGGCTATCTGCAAGAAGCCCCCGCCAAGGTCGCGGTCAAAACCACCAAAGTGGACAGCGAGGTCACGCAGCAGGCGGGGCCGCAGCTTGTCGTGCCCATCACCAACGCACGCTATGCGCTGAACGCGGCGAATGCGCGCTGGGGCAG
>DJWC01000123.1 GCA_002441445.1 Pusillimonas sp. UBA6240 | reverse complement strand
CGAGCGCGGCCGGTGCCCTTTTGCTTGAAGGGCTTCTTGGTGGAGTGGCGAACCTGCTCGCGGTCCTTCTGGGCACGGGTGCCCTGACGGCCGTTGGCACGGTAAGCAACCACGATCTGGTGCACCAGATCTTCGTTGTATTCACGACCGAACACGGTCTCGGGCGCATCAAACTTGGATGCGGCCTGGCCTTGGTCATTCAGGAGTTCGAGCTGCATCAGTTCGCTCCTTTGGCAGCGGTGGCCTTGACAGCCGGACGCACCGTCACGAACCCACCCTTGGAGCCCGGAACAGCGCCCTTGATCAAGAGCAGTTGGCGTGCTTCGTCGATACGAACCACATCGAGATTTTGCGTGGTGACAGTTTCGTCGCCCATGTGACCGGTCATGCGCTTGCCCGGAAACACGCGGCCCGGATCCTGCGCCATGCCGATGGAGCCAGGCACACGGTGGGAAACCGAGTTGCCGTGCGAAGTGCGCTGGCTGGCGAAGTGGTGGCGTTTGATGGTGCCGGCAAAGCCTTTACCTATCGTGGTGCCCGTGACATCAACCTTTTGTCCCGCTTCGAATACGCTTTCAACGGCCACGACGGAACCGGGCGAAAATTCGGCGGCTTTGACGGGGTCGAGACGGAATTCTTTCAGGATGCTGCCGGCTTCAGTGCCGGCCTTGGCGTAGTGCCCTGCCTGAGGCTTGGTCACGCGGGAAGCGCGACGGGTGCCGTAGGTGACTTGCACAGCCGCATAGCCATCGGTTTCTGGCGACTTGACTTGGGTAATGCGGTTGTTCGACACGTCCAGCACTGTCACCGGGATGGACTCGCCTTCCTCGGTGAAAATACGGGTCATGCCGACCTTGCGCCCCACGAGTCCCAGCCGGTAAGCGGCAGGCGTAGGTGTCGAGTTCGACATCGTTTTCTCCATTCCCGACTGCGATTGGTCGGGGCTAATTACCGTATGCGCTTCGCCCCTTGAAAAACTGCCGGGGCGGCAAACGCATACACGACTTTATCTAGACCAAAAAAGGGTTTTTGGTCAAGCTAGCGATATTAGCATGTAAAAGCCAGGTGCTGCAAGCTGCTGCCAACAGCGACTATCGATAGCCGCTCTGGACAGTTGCAATTTGCAACAGCTGCAAGCGCAACGCTGCAATGGCAGCCATCCTGCGGGCGCGGCCGCGCGGCCGTCATGCGCGGCCCAGCATGTCCTCGATGTTGTGGACCAGGCCCAGCAAGCGCGGACCCAGATCGAGCCGCAATGCGTCGTCCGTGGTTGAAAAGCTCGGCACGGTCAGGTTGAAGGCCAGATGCATGCCGCTGACCGGCCTGGCCATGGGGACGGCGACCGCGGCGAGCGTGGAGCGCCATTCGCCTCTGACGACGCAAAAGCCGTTCTGTTTTATCTCGGCGAACGCCGATTCCACGCCGTCTTTGTACCGGTCCCAGTCCTCGGGCTGGCTGCGCTGCAGCCGTTTCAGGACCATTTCCCGTTCCGCGGCCGGCAGCCCGTACAGAATGGCGCGCCCCATGGCCGTGCGCAGCAGCGGCCGGGTAGACCCTATGCCCGGACGCGTTTCATTGGACTCCCGGCTATGTATGGTTTCCACATAGACGACCTGCATGCGGTCCCGCGTGCCGACCGATACCGGCCCTTGCGCATATTCCGCCAATTTCAGGATCTGCGCCGCGCCGACCTGCCTGATCATCAGTTGCGAAAGCAAGGGGTAACCCAGCGACAGCACCGCGGGCCCCAAAGAATACTTGCTCGTATTGGGGTCTCGCCGCAGGTAACCCAGCCCGACCAGCGTGAAGGTCAGGCGCGACACGGTGGGACGCGCCATGCCGAGCTGTTCCGCAATGTCTTTGTTGCCCAGAGCCACGGCGCCCCCGGCCAGGGAGCTCCCAGCGAAGCAACCCAGAACAGCCAAGCCATTCGCCAGCGTCGAAGCATATTGAGGATGTTGTTGAAGCTCGGCCAAGTCCAGCGTGTCGGCGCCTTCAGCGTTTTTATCTGGTCGCATAAATCCGATGTCAAAAAGACCTAGGGTCTGCCCTTACTTGACAGCCCCGTGCTCAAAAACCAATAATCAACAATCAATTCCAACTATTATACATTAATTCCATTTATTTGAATTAACAGGAGAGCGCCGTGCCTTCCACCGCTGTACCTCGTCATCTACGGCCGCAAGGAAAAAAGCTTTTTTCATTCGTCGTCGTCGCCGACACCCATATCAACCAGGAAGAAGACGTCTCCAGTTCTCCCTACCAGACCAACAAGCTGGCCAACGCCCGGGCGCGCCATGTCTTTCTGGACATTGCGACCATGGACCCGCAGCCCCGCTTCGTGATTCATCTGGGAGACATCGTCAATCCGGTCCCGTCCCTACCCACGTTCGCCCAGGCGGCCGATCACTTCAAAGATATCATCAAACCCGTCCGGGTTCCGGTGCACGTGCTTCCCGGCAACCACGACGTCGGAGACAAACGCATCGAATGGATGCCCGCCGAGCAGGTATGCGACGACTTCATCGATACCTACCGGCGCACCTTCGGCCCGGACTATTTTTCCTTCGTGGAAGGCAATACGCGCTTCATTCTGATCAACTCGCTGCTGCTCAACTCCGGGCTGCAGGACGAGGCGCGGCAAAAGGCCTGGCTGGAGGCCGAGCTGGAGCAGGCGGCCGGCCAGCGCGTATTTCTATTCATGCACTACCCGCCCTACATCTACGCGCGCAACGAAAGAAGCAATTACGACAACCTGGATGAACCGGGCCGCAGCTGGCTGCTATCCCTCATGGAGCGGCCCAATGTGGAGGCTGCCTTCGCGGGCCATGTGCATAACTTCTGGTACGACCGCGTCGGCGGCGCGGAGCTCTACATGCTGCCCTCCACGGCTTTCCTGCGGCATGATTTCACGGAGTTCTACCATGTCGCGCCGGGCAGCGAATTCGGGCGGGGCGACGTCCATAAGTTCGGCTACTTCATCGTCGACCTCTACGAAAGCGGCCACGTGGCGTATTCGCTGCGCACACTGGGCGAGCACGCCGCTCCCGGCGCCGCGTCGGTCCCGGCCAGGGCCCGCTACCTCGCGCATCCCAAGGTGTCCGCGCTGGACACGCTGGGCGTGGAGCTTCGGCACCCCTGGTCCGAAAGCATGCAGATCACCGCCACCGGCGGCGTGCAGGAATTCGGCCGCAAGTGGGCGCGCAACGATTACCCCCTGCAAGCCCTATGGGAAATGGGCGTCCGCCTGGCCAAGATTCCGGAGATCGATCTGGCCGAGGACGAACCCCGCTCCCGGATGGAGATCCTCGCTCCCATCGGCCACCAGTACCTCGTCACCACGCTCGGCATGCCCAAGCCGGCGCTGCTGGCGCACGATTTGCAACGCCTGGGCGTCATCGGCTTCGAGGCCAATCTGACCAAAACCGCCTTTGCCGCGGGCCGCTCGCGCCTGCGGGACATCCGGCGCGAGAAGGGCGTATCTGTTTTCTATTCCAAGCTGCTGACGGTCGACCCGTCCCAATATGACGGCCAGCAATTCAGCCATGTGGTTCACGCCGGCTTCCGGCTGGAAGAACTGGAGGCCCACGAGGAGGAAATCCGGCGGGCCGTGCAGGAGGAAGCCATCGACGGCATCACCGTGCGGATCGCTCCGCAGGACGACGTGATGGCGGCCTCCAGGCGCCTGGAGGCGTTCGGCAAGCAGACCGGCGCCCGGATCATTGCATCGCTGAAAATGGCCGGGCCCGGCATCGCGTCCGAGCACGCCGACGACGTGGGAAACGTGGCCCATCTGGCCAAGGTCAGCATCCTTGCGCGCCATTATTCAGGCATCCGCTACATCTACGACACCTTCATGGACGTCGACCGCGGCTATTTCCCGCGGCACGCTTTCATCGACCGGCGGTTCAATCCCCGCCCCATGGCGCGGACGTTCGCCATGCTGGCCGCCCTCTTCGGCGAAGCGGGCAGCCTGCGCTGCACGGACGGCCTGGCGCGGGACGCGGGCCTGCTGTCCTTCACCACGGCGCAGAATGATTATCAGCTCCTGTGCCTGCCGGCCGAGCAGGCTGGATCGACGCTGAGCCGACTGGCGCCGGACGCGCCGGTCATCGACCTCCTGTCGGGGGAGCGGCGCAGTTGCCAGGAACAGCTGGACTTGTGGCGAACCACTCCCCAGACCGATACCCCTCCGTTGCAGGTAATCCTGGCAACGGTTCAATAACGCAGCCATTGATCCTGCAAGGAGATCGCCATGCCCCTGCGCACCCCCAGCCTTTTGGCCTTATCGGCCGCACTCTGCATGGCGCCCGCCGCCCATGCCGCCTATCCTGAAAAACCCGTCAAGCTGGTCGTAGCCTATGCTCCGGGCGGATCCACCGATATCGTCGCGCGGCTGCTCGCCAACGCCCTGGGCGAGAAATGGGGCCAGTCCATCGTCGTCGAAAACAAGGCCGGCGCCAGCGGCATGATAGGCACCGAGCAGGTGGTCAGGTCGGCGCCGGACGGCTATACGCTCCAGCTGGCCTACACACCCGAAGTCTCGATCAACAAGCTGGTGTTCAAGGACATGCGCTACGATCCCGCCACTGACCTGACGCCGCTGAATCTGATCGCTTCCGCGCCCCTGGTGCTCGCGGCCGGCCCCAGCGTCGGCGTCAAGTCCATGGACAAGCTGCTGTCCGACAAGGCCGCTCACGCGCACCTGACCTATGGCTCGCCCGGCGTGGGCGGGCAGCAGCACATGGCGGGGGAGCTTCTGAAGAATCTGACGGGGCTGCCATTGACTCACGTCCCCTACCGCGGCACATCGCTCGCCGTCACCGACCTGGTCGGCGGCCAGATCGACCTCTTCTTCGCGACCACGCCGCCTTTGCTCGGCAATATCCAGGCGGGCAAGCTGCATCCGCTGCTGGTCGCGGGCGACAAGCGCGAGGCCTTGCTTCCCGATGTGCCCACCGCCGTGGAGCTGGGCATGCCGCGCCTGCAGTTGACCAACTGGTTCGGCCTGTTCGCTCCCAAGGGCCTCTCCCAGGACCTCGCCCGGAAAATCAGCGCGGACGTCGGCGCCATCATGCAAGACCCGCGGTTCCGGAAGGAACTGGAAAGCAAAGGGCTGACGCCTACGCCCATGGACCCGGCCAAGTTCGCCGCCTTTATTTCGGACGAAATGACCAAGTATGCCCAGATCGTCAAAGAAACGGGAATCGCGGCCCAGTGAAGGCTTGAAGCGCGTTTCCCGCCATCGGTCGGTGCATGACTCCGAATCAGGCAAAGGCCCGTATTTCATACCCGATGTCCTGCACCGCGTTGCGGATGGTGTGCGCGATCTCGATCGCGCCGGCGGTATCGCTGTGCACCAGTATGGAGTCCACCGGCATGTCGAGCACCGTGCCGTCGATGGCGTCGATCTTGCCTTCCTGCAGGACGCGCTGTACACGATCGCGGATGCGTGCGGGGTCATGAATGACGGACCCGGGCTCTTTGCGGCTGACCAGCACACCGCTGCCCGTGTAGGCGCGATCCGCCAGAAAGGATGCGACGATGTCGATATCCAGTTTTTGCGCCGCCTTAAAGGCTTCGGTGTAGGGCAGGGCGACGAACTTCAGGCTGCGGTCAAAGGCCTTGACAGCGCGCAGGACGGCGTAGGCCACGTCATAATCGATGAAACTCAAATTGCCCAGCGCTCCATGGAAGTTCGCGTGGGTCAATGTTGCGCCCGCATGCTCGGCGATGGCTCGCAGCGCCCCCAGTTGATACAGCGTCATGAGCTCCAGCTCCTTGGGCTGGTAAGCAATATGCCGCCGCCCGAATCCCTGGCGATCCGGGTAGCCGATATGGGCGCCGATGCGCACGCCATTCTGAACCGCCAAGGTTGCGGTGTGCTCCATGGTCATGAAGTCGCCCGCGTGGAAACCGCAAGCGACGTTGGCGGAGGTGATCAACCCCAGGATGGCGGCATCATCCGCCATCGTGTAGTCGCCGTAGCCTTCGCCCAGATCGGAGTTGAGGTCAATAGTCTTCATATGCTGTCCTTTAGCTGAAGCGGCTGCGCGTCAACTCGCAACGCAGGGCGAGCGCATCCAGAAATCGTTGGCGGTAGGCCCAACGCTCCTGCGCCTGTGCGATATCGCATAGTTCGAAACGCAGGCGCGCTTTGGGGCGCATTTGGGCGAAATGATGCAGATCGGCCTGTATGACGGTGGCCACCACCGGATAGCCGCCACTGGTGTTGCCATCGCACAGTTGCACAATCGGGCGCCCCGCGGGCGGCAGTTGCACAACGCCCGGCATGATGCCGTGAGAACGCATTTCATGGCGTTCCCTCATTGGCAATTCCGGACCATCCAGTCGGCATCCCACGCGATTACTCTCCGGAGCGGTTTCCCAGTCCACCGATGTCAGCAGTTCCTGCGCCTGCGAGGTCAGATCTCCCCATTGCGCAGCGGGCAATATATGAATGACCAGCGTGTCGTCCGCCGAAGAGGGCGCCAAGCCTGTCCCTACAAGACCCGCGCCGGGCCGACTTTCCTGATATGGATCCAGCCGCCAGGGGGACAGGCCGAAACCGCGGTTCGGACGCCCTGACGAAGCCCCGCCTTTCACACTGAGCCTGTCCCCGTTCTCCAGGGGGCGGCCGCCCAAGCCGCCGAAGCCGCCCTTGAGATCCGTGGAAGCGGAGCCAAGCACCGGCTGCACGTCCAGCCCGCCCCTGACGGCCATATAACTGCGCACGCCGGCCTCAAGCGCGCCAAAACGCAATACCTGGCCCGCCTTGACGCTCACTGCCCACCAGTTTGGCAAAGAGCGGCCGTCGAGCGTGGCATGCGCGCTCGCGCCCCCCAAGGCGATTTCGGTGTCGGCGTGAAAGGTGAAGGCGGCGAGGCCCATCGTGATCTCCAGGCCGGCAGCGCCGGCCGGATTACCCACGAGCACGTTGGCGACGGACAGGGCCAGCGTATCCATGGCCCCGCTCATGCCCACGCCGAGATGGCGATAGCCGAGGCGCCCCAGGTCCTGCACCGAGGAATAAAAGCCCGCCAGAGTGACTTCGATCATGCGCGGACCTCTTGTATCGTGAAGCGCACCGTGTCGCCCGGCTCCAATAGCGCAGGCCGTTGGCGCGTGTGATCGAAGCAGTTCAATTCTGTCCTGCCGATGATGTGCCATCCCGAGGGGGTGGTGCGCGACAGGATGCCGGTCTGCGCGCCGCCAATGATCACTGAGCCCGCCTCGACACGTGGCCGCGGCGTATCGCGGCGGGGTATGGCCAGGCGCGGGTCCAGGCCGCCCAGGTAAGCGAAGCCCGGCTGGCTGCCCAAGGCGTACACGACATAGGTGGCCTGCGCATGCAGCGCCACGTAATCTTCCGGGCTCATGCCGGCCCTGCGCGCGACCTCTTGCAGGTCTTCCCCGGTTTGCCCGCCGTATATCACGGGAACCGTGACCTGGCGCGGCTTGGAGCCCCCCGCCTCCGACTGGGACCAGGCGCAGAGAATGTCCGCCCGGCAAGCGTCGAAGTCTTCCTGGACGCCGCGGAATATCACCAAGAAATTGTTCATTCCCGGCACGACTTCAAGCACATCTCCGCGCGCGGTCAAGCTTGCCGCAGCCGCCCATACCCGGCGCTGAGTATCCAGATTCAACTCAGCGCCGTCGCCTGCATCGCACAAAACGGCATATTCGCCCTGCCTCGTACAAACAAGCGGGCTGGCGGCTGGACGGATGGCAGTGTCATTCATCGTGAAAGGAGTGTGACGGAGTTAAGGGCGTCAGCTTTGCAACTGCCGTGAGAAGTCGCAGGCTTCCTTGGCAATTTCCACGACCTCTTCGATGAAAGCCATGGGACGGTCGGAGCGGTACATGGCGACATAAGGCACAGGCGGCAGCTTGGGCTTTACTGGAACGATTTCGAGCTTGCCGGCATCGACCAGCGGCTGGAAGCAGGCTTGGGGAAAATAGCTGATGCCCAGGCCCGCCACGGTCAGGCCCAGCATGGCATTCAGGCTGTCGCTGGAAATCAGCCGTGAAACATTGACGCCTTGCGACTTGAGCCATTTGCTGAAGTACAGCCCTGACCCCGAGCGGGCGCCTTGCGCAAGAATGGGATACTGCACCAGTTGGTCGAGCGTCATGAGACCTTTTTTCTTCTTCAGCACCTGCGGCTTGGCCATCCACACGTTCTCGACATCCGCCAAGTGGACAGAGACGAGATCCGGATCGCGAAACGCCTCCGGAATGATGATGAGTTCGATACTGCCCTCGCTCAGGCGTTCGTACAAAGACCGGCTCATGTCCACTTCCGGCTCTATCATGATCTTGGGATAGCGCGCCTGCAGGGCGGCCACCAGGCGCGGCAGCCAGGTCCAGGCGGTAAGTTCGGTAACCCCCAGCTGCAGCTTGCGCACCGGTTTGGCGCTATGTGTTTTCAGCTTCAGGATCTGATCGCCAAGATTGAGCATCTGCTGAGCGAGCAGCAAGAGTTCCTCGCCTTTTTCCGTAAGCCGCGCGCCGCGCATGCTGCGGTCGAAGACTTCGATGCCGGTGAAGCTTTCCAGTTCCTGGATGCGCTTGGACACGGCAGATTGAGTGGTGTGCAGCTTGGCCGCCGCCTTTTCGAAGGTGCCGAGTTCAATGATCCAGTAGAGCGCCTCAAGCTGCTTCAAGGAAACCACTGACGTTCCATTCCCTTTTTTCATGAATAAAAGTGATGGTTAATTATAACTATTTATCGCTTTCTTGAATAGACGGGAATACATAAAATTTCCGTCTGGAAACCTGTCCCTGACAGGCGAGCGTCGTCATGCCGCTGATGGCGATCCATAGCAGCTCGGACGCCTTGTGCGCCATCAAAGGAGGGTAGGAATGCCGATTCAGCTATCGGAGCGTGTAAACAGCATCAAGCAATCCGCAAGCATTGCCGCAAAGAAACGCGTGACACAGTTGCAGGCCGAAGGCCGCGACATCATCGACTTTACGATAGGCGAGCCCGATCTGGACACGCCGGCGCATATCGTCGACGCGGCCATCCAGGCCTTGCGCAGCGGCGACACGCACTACACTGCGACCCCCGGCGTGCCCCGCTTGCGCGCGCTGATCGCCCAAAAACTGACACATGAAGCCGCCAGCGCTTATGAACCCGACCACGTTGTCGTGGGCAGCGGCGCCAAGCAGCTCATATACGAAGCCTTCATGGCCACCCTCAATCCTGGTGACGAGGTCATCGTACCCGCGCCGTACTGGGTGTCCTATCCGGATATCGCCAAGCTGGCCGAAGGGGTGCCGGTTATCGCAGTCAGCAATGAAAGCAGCGCTTTCAAATTGACACCCCAGGCGCTGCAGGCCAGCATCACGCCGCGCAGCCGCTGGCTGATTCTGAATTCACCCGGCAATCCCAGCGGGGCCGTCTACGATGCGCAAGAAATCGCCGCGCTTGCGCAGGTGCTTGCCGACCATCCGCACATCATGGTGATGACCGACGACATCTACGACCAGCTGGTCTATGACACACACCGGCACATCAATATCGTCGCGGCGGCGCCTGCGCTCAAGGAACGCACCCTAATCATCAACGGGTTCTCCAAGAGCTACGCCATGACCGGCTGGCGCGTCGGCTATGCGGCAGGCCCCGCGCCGCTCGTCAATGCCATCGCCAAGCTCATCGGCCAAAGCACCACCTGCGTCTCATCCATCAGCCAGGCCGGCGCCATCGCCGCGCTCAGCGGAGACCATGGCTTCATCGAAGAGACGCGCGCCCTGTACAAAGAACGGCGAGACCTCATGCACAGCATCATTGCATCCATACCGGGCGTGGAATGTGCGCTGCCGCAAGGGGCTTTCTACCTATTTCCTAAAGTGCAGGGCCTGATGGGCAAACGCACACCCCAAGGCGTCGTCATAAGCAGCGATGGCGATCTTGTCATGTATCTGCTCGATGCGGCCGGCGCCGCCGTCATGGACGGCGCGTCTTACGGCCTGTCGCCCTATCTTCGCCTGTCCTACGCCACATCGCTGCAGGCGATCGAACAGGGATGCCTGCGCATCAAGCAGGCATGCGGGCAGCTGGAATAAGATGAACGACCATAGCAACAGCTTGCGCCAATCCTGGCCATATCTATCAAGGAGATAGACATATGAAACTGCTACAGATCAAAAACATGATCATCGCCGCGGCGCTGGGCCTTGCCGCGTCTACATCGGCCCAGGCGAAGACCAGCTGGGATTTGCCGCTGGTCTGGCCCGATAGCAACTATATCGTCACAGACGTCGGCCGCTTCGCCGAAGAGGTCAAGCAGGCCACCAACGGCGAAGTGCAGATCAACTTGCACCCCTCGGGTTCCCTGGGCTTCAAAGGACCCGAGATGCTGGCCACGGTACGCGATGGCCTGGTGCCCATAGGCGACATGCTGCTCAATCAGCAAGTGGGCGAGAATCCCTTGCTGGGGCTGGAATCCCTGCCCTTCATGATCAAGGATTTCCAAGGGCTGCAGGACTTTGGCAAAGCCTATATGCCGCTGCTGGATGAAATTTATCAAGCCAATAACCAGAAGATCCTGTTCCGGATCCCTTGGCCGCAACAGCAGATATATACCAAAAAGGAAATCAAATCCCTGGAAGACCTGCAGGGCCTGAAGATACGCAGCTATGATCGCTCATCCACCGAGATATTCGCCGCGCTCGGCATGACGCCCGTCCAGTTGCCCTGGGGCGACGTCGTGCCTGCCCTCGCGGCCGGCACCATAGACGCGGTGGCGACGTCCTCGCCCTCCGCCGTGGATGGTTCTTTCTGGGAACTGCTGAAGTATGGCTACCCCACCCGCCAGACCTGGAACACCGATGTCGTCAGCGTGAATCTGGACGCCTGGAATGAACTGAGCAAAGAACACCAGGCCGCCATCGTGAAGATCGCCAAAAAGCTTGAACCCGAGTTCTGGGCTTCCGCGCAGGAAAACGACAAACAAAAAATGGATCAACTGGCGCAGCACGGCATGACCAATGGCGATCTGGGCGACGAACTGCGCAAGCAATTGAGCGACAAGGCGGCCCCCATACGCGAAAAAGCGGTCAAAAGCATGGGTGCAAAAGCGCAAGCCGTGGTCGATGCCTACCAGAAGCAATAGGGACACGCCAAAGACTGGAATAGCGCCATGAACACCTTACTTCACTTCTCGGACCGCTTGTCCCGTTTCCTGGCTTATTTGTCCGGCGCCTTGATTTTCGTGATCGCGGCGCTGCAAATTAGCGAAATCCTCAGCAGGAATCTGTTCAACACCAGCCTGAGCATCGTATGGGAGGTGGCGGCGTACCTGCACATCGCCGCCATATTCCTTGCCGCGGCGTTTACCTTGCGCAGCGGCGGCCACATCCGCGTCACGCTCTTCCAGTCTTTGCATCCCCGTGTTTTCGAGATCGTCGGCACCTTCGTCGGCCTGGCGATTTCTGTATTCCTGAGCTATGCGCTGGTGAAATTCGCCTGGAACTATGGCGTGACCGGGCGCACCTCCGGCACCACAAACGATATACCGTTGGTTTACCCGGCGGCAATCGTGGCGTTCGGCTCGGTCATGCTCTCGATACAGTTGGCGCTGCGATTGGGTCAGGCCATGCTGGGCCGCGCCGTCGAGATCGAAGACCACGCCGCATCCCTATCCGCCGACTAATCACTGCGCTTTCAATATGCCTATCATTTCCACCATCATATTACTGTTTGCCCTGTTGGGCACCGGCGCGTGGGTCGGCCTGAGCCTCATGGGCGTAGGTATCGGCAACCTGTACATTTTCCGGTCGATGCCGGTGGACAAGCTGTTGGCCCAATCGGTGTGGAATGCGCTGTCGTCCACCGAGCTGGTCGCGCTGCCGCTCTTCATCCTGATGGCCGAGCTGCTGTATCGCTCCAAATTCACCCGCAATTTGTTTTCTTCTCTGGAACCCTGGGTGCGCAATCTGCCCGGCGGCCTGCTGCATACCAATGTGCTGGGCTGCACTTTTTTCGCACTGATATCGGGCTCTTCGGCGGCCACCACTTCAGCTGTCGGACGCATCACCCTTCCAGAACTCGAAAAACGCGGCTATAGCCGTTCGGTGGCGATGGGCTCGCTGGGTGGTGCAGGAACGCTGGGTTTTCTGATTCCCCCCAGCATCATACTCATCATCTATGGCGTTCTGACGCAGACCTCGATACTGAAACTGTTTGCCGCCGGCATTCTGCCCGGGCTGTTTCTTGCACTTTGCTTCATGGGCTATCTGGCCATACGCTCGCTCTTTCTGCCTGGGATCCAACAGCCGGAAGGTTCGGGCGACAGCATCTGGCGCGAACGCATGCAAGGCCTGCCTTCGCTGCTTCCCTTCCTGGTGCTGATGGCCGTGCTGCTCGGGTCTATGTATGCCGGCTGGGCCAGCCCTTCAGAAGCCGCTTCAGTCGCGGTGGGCGCCACCTGCGCCATCATGCTGGCGGAACGCTCGCTGAACTGGCGCGTCATCAAAGAGGCCTGCATGGGTTGTGCGCGCACGGTCAGCATGCTGGGCCTGATTATCGGCGCGGCCAGTTTCCTGTCCGTGTCCATGGGTTTTCTGGGTTTGCCGCAAGCCATCGCCGGCAAAATCAACGCAATGCAGCTTGGCCCTCTGGAGCTCGTGGCGCTGCTGTTGATCGTCTACATCGTGCTGGGCATGTTTCTGGAAGGCATGTCCATGCTGGTGATGACGCTACCCATTGTCGTCCCGCTGATCACCGCTGCGGGCTACGACAAAATCTGGTTCGGCATCTTCCTGGTGCTGGTCATCGAGATGGCGCAGATTACACCACCCGTCGGCATGAATTTGTTTGTGATCCAGGGTTTGACGCGGGAAAAGATATCGACCATCGCGATCTCGGTGCTGCCCTTTTTCCTGATCATGGTGGCCTTCGTATTCCTGATGGCCTTGTTCCCTGAAGCCATCGCCTGGCTGCCCGCGACCATGTAGCCGGCCAGCGCCAGACAGCGGTAGGACCGCTGCCTGGCTATCGGGCTATTCCGCGCCGACGGACACGACCAGCGCGATCTCCACCGGGGCGTTGCCGGGCAGGGATTGGACGCCGATAGCAGCCCGGCTGCCTATGCCGGGCTGGCCCAAGGTGTCGTATAGATAGCCCGACGCGAAATCCGCGATCTTCGCGTGCGCTTCGAACGGCTCTTGCGCCGCGACATACACCGTCATGTTGACGACTTTGGCGATGCGCTCGCCCGCGGCCAGCATATCCCGCGCAGCCCGTAGCGCATTGGCCGCCGCCAGTTCCACGGCAAGCCTATACGTGTCCAAAGGCTCATCCGCCCTGACTTTGCCCTGGAGGATCAGCACACCATCCTCGCGCGGGGTCATGCCGGCAGTAAACACGAGATTTCCGTCACGGGTGGCAGGCAGGTAGCGCCCTTGCGGCTTGGGTGATTGCGGCATAAGAGCCCCTTATTTACGGTAGCGCGCAATCATCTGGACCGTTCTTTCGACGGCCTGCACTGCAGCCTGATGATCCTGCGAAAAATTAAAACGTACGCTTTGCGCCGCATGCGGACTGAATTCCGTGCCCGGCGTGACCGTGACGCCGGCCTGAAGACGCAAGGCGCGCACGAAGTCCCCCGGGGGAATGGACAAGGCCGGCAGCATGGGGAAAAGATAGCTGCCCGCCTCGGGTGTCCTGGCTTGCAGCCCTTCGACGGTACGCAGCTTGGCCAACAGGTCGTCGCGTATGGCTTGATGCAAGGCGATTCGTTCAGTCATCCAGCCCGCGGGTTCGGCGAACCAATCCTTCAGCACAGCCTGGTTATAGCCAGCGGCGCGCAGCGAAACAATGGCCTGCAACTTCTCCATCCGGTTGATAATGGCCGGCGAGCCGAAAGCCACGCCCACACGGTAGCCGCTCATGGACTCCGTCTTGGAGGGGCCGATGATGGTAATGACATTGTCCTGGTCGATGTCCTGTGCCCGTAAATGCGTGTAGTCGTTGCCGGTGTACAGCAACCGGGAATACAGCTGATCGACGATGACCGTTACCGAATACCGCCCGGCCAGCTCTGCAATGCTGCGGATTTCATCGGATGAATAAATAACGCCCGCAGGATTGTTGGGGTTCGAGAACAGGAACACCTTGACACCCGCCTTGAAGGCGTCTTCAAGCTGGGTCAGGTCCAGGCCGGACCGCCCTTTTGCGTCCAGGTAGTTCATCTGAACCGGCACCATCTCGCCATCGAAGAATTCCACCAGTTTGCGATTGGCGAAATAGTCGGGCTGCACGATGGCCACTTTGGTGCCGCGTGCGACGGTGCAGGCAATGGCCAGGAAAAGCGCACCTTGGGTTCCCGAGGTAATGATCATGTCCTCATCGCCCTGGATCGGCTTGCCGGTGAATGCCGCCAGCTTCTGCGCCAGGCCCTGGCGGATTTCCAGACTGCCCCGGTATTCGGTGTAGGCCTGGGCACCACCGGTGGCGACACCGGCGGAAAAGGTCTCGAATGAGCCGGGTATCGGCGTGAAGGCATCGACATCGCCGTGGGAGAAATCCACCGCGCGTCCGGGAATGTTATCGCCTTTCAGCGGCACGCCCCCTGCGCCTTGCTGCCGTACTTCTTGCCCAGGCGCGTTATCGGTGCCCAGCTTGCGGAATTTTTCATCCAAAATATTGGCTACGCTCAAAGTGTCCATGTTTCACCTATAAAAAATGCTTATTCGATTTTGGAATAGTCCGGCGATGGCCAGCACAGTCGTTCCGGCGTGCGGCCGAACGTCATGCCGTGCAGCGTTGGCTGGATGCCTAGCCTTTCTGCTCGCGCTTGAAGGCCTCGTAGCGGGCCAGGTTTTCCGCGTTGGCGGGATATAGGCCCGGCAGCGCATGACCCGCCCGTACCTGGTCTATGGTCCATGCCTCCAGCCTTTCCTGCTCCTGCGCCAATTCCACGACGTCGTCGAGCAAGGACGCGGGGATCGACACCACGCCGTCCTGGTCCGCCACGATGATGTCGCCGGGAAAAATCGCCACGCCGCCGCAACCTATGGGTTCTTCCCATCCGACAAAGGTCAGGCTGGCCACAGAAGGGGACGCGGATTGGCCACGCGACCATACCGGCAAGCCCGAAGCAATCACACCTGCCACATCGCGCACCACGCCGTCCGTGACCAGCGCCTTGACCTTGCGCTGGACCATCCGTTCGCACAGGATGTCGCCCCACACGCCGGCATCCGTCGTGCCGAACGCGTCGACCACGGCGACAGCGCCTTCGGGCATGGCCTCGATGGCGGCGCGGGTCGAAGTCGGCGAGCTCCAGGAGGCGGGTGTAGCCAGGTCTTCCCGGGCGGGAATGAAGCGCAGTGTAAAGGCCGGGCCCACGACGCGCGGCATTCCCGGCGCTAAAGGCTGTGCGCCTCGCAACCAGGTGTGGCGCAAACCCTTTTTCAGCAACACAGTCGTAATCGTGGCCGTGGTCACGCCACTGAGAACTTCAACGGCTTTCGGATCCAAAGTCATGCTATTCCTCGTTTTTACAGTTGTCGATGATGTGCTCATGCACTCAGGGCGCGGCAGGCCATGGCGATCCGCTCGCAGGCCTGGTGCAGTGTCTCGGTGGCGGTGGCGAACGATATGCGGAAATAAGGTGCAAGGCCAAAAGCCGTACCCGGCACTACGGCTACTTCGGCCTGCTGCAGCAGGTAAGCGCCCACGTCCAGGTCCGACTCCAGCACTTTGCCCTGCGGCGTGCGCCGTCCCAGCAGGCCGCTGACGCAGGGGTAGAGATAGAAGGCGCCTTCCGGTTTAAGGCATGATATGCCGTCTATCGAGTTGAACACCTCCAGCGCCAGATCCCGCCGCTGCTGAAATACGGCATTGCGCTCGGCAAGAAAATCCAGTGGCCCGTTCAGGGCGGCGACCGCCGCCGCCTGGGATACGGAGCAGGGATTGCTGGTGCTTTGCGACTGGATCGTCGCCATGGCCTTGATCAGTTCGGCCGGCCCGCCGGCGTAGCCTATGCGCCAGCCTGTCATCGCATAAGCCTTGGACACGCCGTTTACCGTCAGGATGCGATCCCTTAGATCAGGCGCCACCTGAGCCAGCGTCGAAAATTCCCAGCCGTCATAGCGGATGTGCTCGTAGATATCGTCCGTCAGGATGTAGACCTGCGGATGCTTGCGCAATACCTCCGCCAGCGCTTCCAGCTCTGCGGCGCTGTAGCCCGCCCCCGTCGGATTGCTGGGCGAGTTCAGGATCAGCCATTTGCTGCGCGCGGTGATAGCGGCGGCCAATGCCTGCGGCTCGAGCTTGAATCGCTGCTGCGCGGGGCAGTCCACAGCCACCGGCGTGCCGCCCGCCAGGCGGACCATGTCTGGGTAGGATACCCAGTACGGCGCCGGAACAATGACCTCGTCTCCCCGTTCCAGTGTTGCCATGAGCGCGTTGTACAAGACCTGCTTGCCGCCCGTGCCTACTGTGATTTCCTGCGGGGTGTAGTGCAGTCCGTTATCGCGCGCGAATTTTTGAATGACGGCGGCCTTCAGTGCCGGCGACCCGTCCACGTCGGTATAGCGCGTTTCCCCTTGTTCGATAGCCTGTATGGCCGCAGCGCGTATGTGTTCCGGCGTGTCGAAGTCCGGCTCGCCTTGCGACAGACTGATGACCTGCCTGCCCTCGCGGCGCATTTCAGCGGCCAGACGCGTGATAGCCAGGGTTGGAGAAGGCTGAATGGCGCCCAGGGAAGAGGAAATCAATGCCATATGCTTGTAAAGGAGAGATTGCGCAGTCAAAGGTTCTGCTAGTGTCTCATTAGTGTGAGCCAATAAAAAGCCATAATTTCTTATATGAAGCATCATATAATCTGATTAATCATGCTGACGGAACTTCGTACCTTTATCGCCGTCGTCCGGTATGGCAGCTTTGCGCGCGCCGGCGAGCAGATCGGCTTGACCCAAGGCGCGGTCAGCGGCCAGATCCAGCGCCTGGAGGAACAGATTGGCGTGGCGCTGTTCGACCGCACAGGGCGCCGAGCGGTTCTGACCCCCATGGGCCGCGAAGTACATGCGCGCGCCGAGGACATCCTGACCGCCGTCACGCAGTTGGGCGAACTGCCTCACACCGAAGACACGCGCGGCACGCTGGTCATAGGCGCAATTACCTCGGCACAGCATGCCTGGCTGATGGACGCGCTTTGCCTGTTCCGCCAGGAATTCCCCGGCATCACCGTCCGCGTGCTGCCCGGGGCTTCGCTCAACATCCTTGGCCAGGTCGATTCGGGTGAAATCGATATGGCGGTGATGATACGCCCGCCTTATGTGCTGCCGCCCGAAGTACATTGGCATGCGCTGCTGCGCGAGCCTTTTCTCGTGCTCGTTCCTGCCGCCTATGAAGGCGGAAACTGGCAAGAAGCCATCACCCAATTGCCCTTCATCCGTTACGATCGCTCGTCTTTCGGTGGCAGGTCGATTGATCTGTTCCTGCGCAAGCGGCACCTTATGGTGCACGATGCCCTCGAACTGGACGAGGTCGGCGGCCTTATCCGGGCAGTGGAAAAAGGCGTCGGCGCCGCCATCGTGCCGGCGACGGCAGCCTGCATACCCTTTTCAAGCCAAGTCCGCGTACTGCCCATGGGTCCGGACACCCTTTTTCGTGAAATCGGCATCGCCGAGCGCAGTGCGCACAAACAGCCTGAAATTACCAACCGGCTGATCAGCCTGATGCAAGCCTGCGCGGTGGCCGAATTCGAAGCAGGCTTGCCTTATCTGAATAGCTTGGGCTACCGATCCGCGTCGACGCGGGCTGGAGACGGATAAAGCCGCTGTTTGCCGCCGCGTCTCTTAAAGCCCTGCCGGCAAGCGCCGGTGCCACTCGGTCCGCGCTTGATAAATTTCGCCGATCTGCAGTACCTCCTCTTCTGCGTAAGGCGCGCCGATGATTTGCAAAGAAACCGGAAGCCCGCCATTGGTTGCGCCATTAGGCAGGGCCAATGCGGCCAGATTGAAGAAATTGGCAAAACGGGTGAAATGAGCCGGCGCCTTGGTCTGATCCACATCGGCGAGCGCAAGCGCCGCCGTTGCCGTCGTCGGCGTCAGCAAGGCATCGACCCCTTGAAATACCGGCGCCATGTCCCGCTGCATTGCCTCGCGGCGCCGTATGGCGCGCAAATAATCGGCGGCCCTGACCTGCCGCCCCTGCAGCAGGCGCGGACGCACGTCTTCATCCAGCGGTTGAGCCGGGTCTTCGACCAACTGCTCGTAAAAACTGTAGCCCTCCGAATTCATGATCAGCGCATTGAGCTCCGCAACTTCAGCATACTGATACGGCAACTGCACATCCACGATTTGAGCGCCGGCGTCCCGCAGCACTTCGACGGATGCATCGTAGGCGGCCAGCACTTCGCCGTCCACGCGTTCCCGCTCGGCGGCAGGCAGGCGAGCCAGCCGCAAGCCGGCAAGATCTTTGCGTGGCCGCAAGAGCGCTTGGGCGCTGGGCGCCATGGCTGTGCGATGATCGAGGGGGTCATGGCCCCGCAGGGCGCGATACAGCAGCCGGGCATCCCCCACAGTGCGCGTCATGGGCCCCGGGGTGTCCAGGGTCGGGCTGAGCGGCATGATGCCATAGTTGCTGATGCGGCCCGTGGATACTTTCAGGGCAGTCAGGTTGCACCATGAGGCCGGCAGGCGCACCGACCCGCCGGTGTCCGTACCGATGGCCCACGGGGCCAGCCCGGCGGCCACGGCGACGCCCGAGCCGCTGCTCGATCCGCCTGGGGTGCGCGGCGTATCCAGGTCCCAGGGATTGAGTGGAGTACCCAGCCGCGAATTCGTGCCCCAGCCGCCCGTCGCGAATTCAACCGTATGCGTCTTGCCCAGGATGATCACGCCCTGCTGTCGCAAGCGTTGGACGATGGTCGCCGTTACCGTGCTGCGCCGTTCCTTGTAGGCCGCGCACCCGCCCATCGTACAGCGGCCCTCGATTTCGAGCAGATCCTTGATGGCTATCGGTATGCCGTGCAAAGGTCCCAGGGCCGAACCAGCGCGGCGCGCCAGGTCGGCGCTTTGAGCGTTCAGGCGAGCCTCATCGGCATAAGTTTCTACAAATGCATGCAGCCTTTTATCCTTGTCAGCTATTTCTCGCAGGAAATGATCCACCAGCTGCAATGATGAAATGCTTCCTGCTTGAAGCTGGGCCGACATGTCCTCTACGGTCATGAATGAACTGGGCAATGACATCGCGGGGTCCTTATCGCGGGGTGATGACGCAAGTTTCAATACTCGGCCAAATGCTTATTGATGACTTCGGATGTACCGAGGATATCGGGGTATTTCTCGCCCGCGTCCACGCGCTGCAAGGTCTGCTTTTCGCCGGTCTGCAGCCCGATCGCCTTGTTCGCGGCGAATTCGATCAACTCGGGCCGCAAAACCAGTACACCGTTCTCGTCGGCCAGGATCGCATCCCCAGGCGATACGGCAACGCCGCCGCAGGAAACGGGGATGCAGAATTCGCCCCCCATGCCCAGCGTCTTGACGGTGATCGTCGACAAACCGCGTGCCCAGACAGGTATGCCATAGCGGCGCAGTTCATCCAGGTCCGTCACCACACCATCGGCGATGATGCCGACGACGCCGGCCGCCCGTGCAGCGTATGCCAGGGCGCCGCCCAAGCTGGCATGGCGCTGGTCGCCGCAACGGTCTATGACCAGGATGTCGCCCGGGCGCGCCTTGCCCACGGCATAGTGGGCCATGGCCCCGTCCGGCCCCGGGTAGCGGACGGTCACCGCCGTGCCCGCAATGCGCTTGGGCGGGAATACGGCGCGGATGCCGGGGTCCATGAAGCCCGTATGCAGGAAGTGGCCGATCGTGGCAGGCTCGGCACGGGATAATAATTCGATGCGTTCCGGTGCGATCTGCTCCGGCAAGTCTTTCAATAAGTACATGTTCCATTACTCCAAAAGTTCAAACAGCCGTCTATCTGTACCAAAGCGCTACGCCTGGCCATACGATCAGAATGCCGATAAGCGCAAGCAGGGAAATCAAGTAGGGCGAGACGCCCACGAAAACATCCATCAGCGAGCCGCGCCCGCGCGCCGCCTGCACCACATAGCAGTTCATGCCCACCGGGGGCGTAATCAGGCCGGCTTCCGTCACCAGGATGACCATGATGCCGAACCAGACGGGGTCAAAGCCCACCTTGGCGATAATGGGCGCCAGAACCGGAACCGTCAGCACCGTCAAGGACAGCCCCTCCAGAAAACATCCAAGAATCAGGTAGATCAGCACGATGAGCAGGATGATCTCGTACTTGCTGAAGTCCAGCCCCAGTACGAAGTCTTCCAGCAAACGTGAAAATCCGACCATGCCTAGCGCAAAATTCAGCAGGGCCGCAAAGATGATGATGATCATCAGGATAGCGTTGGTTCTGGCGGTAGCGAACAAGGCGCTGTTCAGAATCTGGATGGACATGCGCCCTTTCGCCAAGGCGAGCACAAGTGTCGCCAGGACGCCCAAAGCGGCCGCTTCCGTCGGCGTCGCTATACCCGCGTAGATTGACCCCACGACGACCAGAAACAAGCCCAGCGGCGGCAATAGTTTAGGCAGCGTCTTCAGACGCATGCTCCAGTCCGTTTCGATGGTCTCGCCGTCCCAATCAGGCCGCAAAATGCATAGCACCCAGGTCATCACCATGAACAGGACCGTCAGGATAAGTCCCGGCACAATGCCGGCCAGATACAGTTCCGGTATCGAGGTATTCGTGATGCTGCCGTACACGATCAGATTGATGGATGGCGGAATCAGTATGCCCAGCGTGCCGCCGGCCGCTATGCTGCCCAGGAAGATGCGCTCGTTATAACCATGCAGCTTGATCTGCGGAATGGCGATGGAGCCTATGGTCGCGGCTGTCGCCAGACTGGAGCCCGAGGTGGCGGCGAATATGGCGCTCGTCACGACGTTGGTCTGCATGAGCTTGCCCGGCACTCGGTTCAGCCATGGCGCCACAGCGTCGTACATCTCGCCAGCGATGCCGCTGCGCACGAAGATCTCGCCCAGCATGATGAACAAAGGCACGGAGATCAGAACATAGTTCTGGGACTGAGCCCAGGAAGTCATGCCCAGCGAATCGATGATGGGGACCGGTGAAATGAATCCTACCGCCAGCGCGCCTATCCCGATGACCGTGAAAATGGGCAGGCCAGCGAAAAAAAGAATGAAGGCGCCGAGAATGAATGCGAGCCCTATCGTCATAACGTGTACTCCCCGGCTTGCTCTCGTTCTTCAACCAGATGGATCACCTTTTCGTAGTCGCGCTTGAGTGCCAGCCCCAGGCTTTCCAGCAAGACGACCACAGCCGATAGCAGGAAGAGCACGATGCCGCCCAAATAAAGAAATTGGGGAATCCATAAGGGCAGGCGCAGCGGCGTATTGGAGGCGGCGTCGAATACCAATGAATCAAAGGCCACCACCCAAACCTGCCATGCCAGCAAGCCGATCATGGCCGCGGTGACCAACACGGTGAGCACATCGAGCCAAGCTTTGGCAGGCAGCGGCAGATTCATGTGAATGACGTTCACGCGGATATGGCTGCCTTCGAAGAAGGCGTAAGATAGCGCCCAGGCCGTGGCCAGCGCCAGCGCATAGCCGCCAAGTTCATCCGAACCCACCATGGCGATGCCAAAAACCTTGCGCACGATAACGTCGACGCTGACCAGCATGGCGCTGAGAAAGAGGATATACAAGCCCGCCAGTGCTACGCCACGTGAAATGCGCGCAAGCCGTATTCTTGATCTGGATATGAAAGTCATGATCGTTCCTGAAGTCCTCCCGCATGGGCGGGGCCGGCCGCCGGCAGGAGGATGAAGCGGTTACGCTATTTGGAAGAAATCTGCATGTCCACAGTCTGGCCTACGGTTTTGTTCCACGCCTCGGCGCACTGCGCGCCGCAGGCTTTGCCATAGTCCGGCAGGACGTGCTGCTGCACGACTTCGCGCACTTTGGCCAAGTCTTCCTTGCTGGGCTCGACGAGCTTCATGGCGCCCTGCGTGACGCCGGCCTTGCCTATCATCGTGCAACGCTTATCGCCCGTATTGCACCAAATGCCCTCATCGACATTCTTGGCCTGGATCGCATCGCTGATGTGGCGGTAATAATGGGTCATGGCTTTTTTCAGCCACTGCTGCTGTTTCTCATCCAGCTTCGCCATGCTCTTGCTGTTGATCACCTGTATGGTCGGCGCCCACCCGGCGATCAGGGTGTACATCGTGTCGGAGACCTCGTACAGCTTGGCGGTGTTGCCCGACATAGTCCCGGTGACGACGCAATCGATCACGCCGCGCTGCAATGCGGGAACCAGTTCGCCGAACGCCATGGTGACCGGTGCAGCGCCAAGCCCTTCGACCAGTTCAGCCAATGTGCTGGAGCTGACGCGTATCTTCTTGCCCCTCAGGTCGTCCACTCCCTTCACGTCGCCCTTGCAAAAGAACGTCTGGGCGCCCGACATGCCGGCCCCCAGCAGATTGACCCGATAGCGTTTTTGCAATGCCGCTTCGGCCGCCGGCTCGTAGGCGGCCAGTACCTTCTTGATGGACTCTGTGGATGTGGCTACCCCGGCAAGATCAAAGCCATCAAGCGTGGGCACGTCGCCCGACCCGTAATTGGCCACCATATTGGCCATGTCGAATGTGCCTTGCGACACCAGTTTCAGCGCGTCCGAAGGTTGTGCGTTGATTTCCGTTACGCTGTTGAGGGTCGCGCTGACTTTGCCGCCGCTCAGCTCTTTGACCGTCTCGCTCCAGAAGGGCTTGACCACAAAGACCCATTCCGACGTACCGACCGGCGGCCCCAGTACGCGCATCGAAAAGGGTTTCATCTCCTTGGCAAGCGATAAAAGCTCGGCCTTGCCGTCTTCCTGTGCGCGTACGGCGCCCGTTGCCATCATGGCGGCCACCATGATGGCGGTGGCAAACAGTTTCGTATATGTCTTCTTCATTTGTATAGCTCCTTTGTTGATCAGCCACTCTCCCCGAAAGAGGCATGAGTTCGAACCAATTGAGTTGTGTACTGCAAGGGCCGGCGCCTGCCGGCATGCCCCATCAAATCAAAACTAGATCCTCGGCCAGGACGTCGCCGATAAGCATATGGCCGGGTGCATGCGTGATGCAGATGGGAGGTCTCGCGACGATAGCCGCCGCCTGCGGCGTAACGCCGCAGCCCCAGAAAATCGGCAGCTCTCCAGGGAAGATGTCGGTCGGCTCGCCTTCGTCCGGCCGGCTCACGTCCTTGATGCCTATCGCCGCCGGGTCGCCCATATGGACAGGCGCCCCATGCGCGCCCGGCAAACGGCCGCAGACGTCGTAGGCGATCTTGGCCTGCTCCGGAGTGTAAGGGCGCATGGATACCACCATGGGGCCATGAAAAACGCCGACACGCTCGGTCTGAATGGAAGTGCGGTACATGGGCACGATCTTGCCTTCATCCACATGCCGCACCCGCAAGCCCGCCTGCTCGAGCGCATGCTCAAAGGACAAGGAGCACCCCAGGACGAAACCCACGAAATCATCCTGCCAAAGGTGCGACACGTCATCGCGCTCCTCCACGAGCTCGCCGTCTTTCCAGACACGGTATAGCGGCACATCGGTGCGCAGGTCGATGTCTTCCCCCAGCACGGGAACTGCGGCGCTGCCTGGTTCGGTCATCCCAATAAGTGGGCAAGGCGTGGGATTGGCGTGGCAATAGCCATGGAAATCGTTCGCCCAGCTCTTGGGAAGAATGACCAGATTGCCCTGCCCGTAGCCGGGCGCCATCCCGCTGGTGTTGCCATTGAACAGACCTTGACGCGCCCGCATGCGCACCCCCCGGGGCGTGGCCGCCCAGTCCGGTAATCTCAACGCTTGATCAACCCGTTCCATGTTCCCACCTTCAAAAGTAGATGAATCTACGCCGTCGGCGATGTATCAGCGACCCGCTTCCATCGCCGCGAAAAATTCGTGCTGACGTACCGCCAGCGACTGCGCTTCGCCCAGTTCAATACGTTTAAATCTGATGGCCTCACCAGGCATTCTTTGAGCCAGCCGAGGCAAATCGACCGAGATCACGTTGGCGATACGTGGGTAGCCGCCACTGGTGCCACGATCCGCCATCAAGATAATGGGCTGGCCATCGGGCGGCACCTGGATGGTGCCGAAGCTGACGGTTTCAGACAGCATGTCGCGGGGCGTGCGCAAGCTCAGCGTCGGGCCTGACAGGCGGTATCCCATGCGATCCGACTGCGGTGTGATCGTGTAGGCATCACCCAGTAGCCGATACAGTGAAACCCTCGAGAACTGTGCCCATTCCCGTCCCGCGATGACACGTATGGGCGCTTCCGGCGGCGGCGCGATATCAATCGGGAACGGATCCGGCGCAGCGCAGCGGCCAGCTACTGCAGGTGCACGCAGCGCGATGACATTGCCCTTATGCAGCGGCATGCCATTCAAGCCGCCAAAATGCGCCCGGGCATTCGTGCTCGCACTGTCCATCACGTCGGGCAATTCGTAGCCGCCATGCACGGCCAGATAGCTGCGCATACCATGGATCCGCTTGCCAAAAGACAGCGTAGCGCCCGCATCGACGTCAACCGCCCGATCCATCGGAACAGGTGTGCCATCCACGCTGGGGCTCAAATCGGCGCCGCACAAGGCTATCGTCACCGCGACACCGAATACCAAGGTGGGGCCCATGAGGGTGATCTCCAACGTCGCCCGGTCCTGCCCGTTGCCGACGAGCAGATTGGCCAAGCGATGAGCGCGCTGGTCCATGACGCCATTGACCTGCACGCCGTAGCGCTGATAGCCGATACGGCCCAGGTCCTGAAACACGGAATACATCCCGGGCTTGATCACTTCGATGCTCATCAGCCCTTCTCCCGCTGCTGCTGTTCCAGCTCGTAGAACCGGCTTGGGCTGATGGGCTCGAATCGGATACGGTCGCCTGCGTTCAGCAAGCAAGGCGATGCGCTGTAAGGGTCGAAGAGCTTGAGGGGCGTGCGGCCTATCAGGCTCCAGCCGCCGGGCAGCGTCATCGGGTAGATGACCGATTGCCGGTTGGCCAGCCCGATCGAGCCTTGCGGTACGGCCGTGCGCGGCGTCGGCCTTCGGCCGATGGCAAGCCGTGCATCAAAAAGACCTATGTATGGGTGGCCCGGAGCAAAGCCCAGCATGAACACCCTGGTCTCGCTCTGGCTATGGAGGCGAATGACTTCTTCGGGGCTTATGCCGCAGGTTCGTGCCACCGCGTCCAGGTCCTCTCCGAACTCACCGCCATAGCATACGGGAATCAACTGTTCGCGCGCTTTCCGGTTCTGTTGGGCGCCGAGGCCTGCCAGCAGCGCTTCCAGTTTCGCAGACAGGACATCCCAGGGAGCTTGCCCGTCATCGGTCGATACAAAGGCCGCCGGATCGTAATGCACCCCCACGGCCGCCATGGACGGCACGATATCGGTCACACCCGCTAGACCTGCGGATAACAGGGTGTGGGCGATATGGCAGGCGGCGTCATTGGCTCGCTCTATATCGCTTTGATCGAATTCGATCACGAGGCAGCAATCGCCGCAAGGCTGCATGCGCCATGCATTCGGGGATTTCAATGTGCTGCGCATACATTAAAAAGCCGGCCGACCGGCACCGCTGCATCCAGCATATTTATCGTCTTCAACACCGCCCAGATCGTCGCCTGATTCGATGTCACCACGGGCACGCCCAATTCCTGTTCAAGCGCCGGGATGCATTCCAGCGCTCGCCATGCAGTGCAAGAGCAGAACAGCGCCTGCGCGCCGCCATTGAAATGCTCGAGCGCGAAGCGTGCTATATCTCCCGGTTCCTGGTCATTCACGCTGCGATGCCCTTGCGCGGCGGCGCGGCTGTCGCCATGCACGGCTTTGATGTCCAGGCCCTGAGCCCGGTAGTACTCGGCGAGCTTTTGATTGGTCCACTCGGGATATGGCGTGACCACGGAAATCGATGTAACGCCCAGGGCCTTGAAAGCTTGCGTCACTGCCGTGCTTGTCGTCACGCAGGGCACGCCCGCGCGCTGCTGCACCAGCTCACGCACCGCCTCGTCCCATTCCGGCCCTCGATAGAAACTGCCTGAAGTGCATGCATAGGCGATCGCATCGACTCGCGCGGCCGCCACCAGATCGATTTTCTCGGCCAACCCGCTATTCATCTGATCAAGGAACTGGACAGTCATCGTTCCGTCGGGTATATGAAGCCGCTCGCTGTGCGCAGTAACCTTGCCGGTCAATAACCGTTGGAAGTCTGCTTCTACCGAGCTATTCGTCGAAGGAACCAGGACGCCGATACGCTTGGGCACCATGCTTTGTCTCTCTTTGCGCACCCCATGCCTCCGATCGGAGCGCTTTGGTACACTTTATTGGCTGTTTTATGGTTGATGTCCAAATCCTATCCCGATGTCGCATGCAAGGGGTAATCAAAATTCCCAAGCCGGCCATGGTCAATTTCTATCATGAAGATATCGCTTAGCCAGATAGAAACCTTTTACTGGGTCGCCCGGCTCAAAAGCTTCCATGCCGCGTCCCGGCATCAGCATCTTACGCAGCCGACTATTTCGGCACGTATCCACGAACTCGAAAGCGCCGTGGGCCATCGCCTGTTCGAGCGCAATGCACAAGGAGCCGAACTTACGCCTAAGGGCGCCTCTTTTCTCAAGAAGGCTGAAAAGCTGCTGCATCTGGCGGACAACATGCTGGCCGAAGAGGCGGACCCCATGCGTGGACTACTGCGATTGGGCTCGAATGAATCCTCGGCACTGATGGGGCTTGCGGAGTTTTTTGAAAGCCTGCATGAGCACTATCCCGCACTGCGGGTCGAGCTCACCATCGACGTAGGCGCCTCATTGCGGGCGCGCCTTGGCGCGGGCGGCCTGGATTTCGCCATTCTTACTGATCCCAGCACACACCCACATGTCGGTGATGTCCTGTTGGGCGACTCGGATATGTGCTGGGTGGGCAAAAAGGGGACGGTCAAGGCAGGTACTGTACTAAGCCCCTCCGACCTGGCCGGCATGCCCTTGCTGACGGTTCCCGCTCCATCGTCATTGCATGCATTGAACATGGCCTGGTTCGCGAGCGCGCGCGTTTCTCCCCCGCACCTGAATACCTGCAACTCGCTCGCCGTGATGCTGCGGCTGGTCGTGTCCGGCATCGCGGTGGCCATTATGCCGCGTGCTATTTTGCAACGTGAACTCGATGACGGCAGCATCGAAGCGCTGAAAGTCACGCGACCAGTGCCGGCCTTGCCAATCTATGCCTCATTTCCGTTAATCGGCGATACCACTGTGTTTCGGGATATCGCCCAAATGGCGCGCGGCGCATTAATGAACTCCAGCCTGATACGCTGACAAGCAGTGGTCGGCGCGTAGGCCAGTCTTCTGGCGCACTGTCTTTCGCGTCGATGCAAATACGTAGTGCCCCTACACCCGCCTGACAACGAAACGTTCCACATATTCGTTGACGGGATGGTTGCGGATATCGTCGGGGGTGCCGATCTGCTCGACCTTGCCATCGCGCAGAATAATGACGTGCTGCCCAAGGCGCAAGGCCTCTTCGATATCATGCGTAATGAAAACGATGGTTTTTTGCAGCCGCTGCTGCAAGGCCAGCAGCTGGTCCTGCATATCGTAGCGGATCAGCGGATCCAGGGCGGAGAAGGCCTCGTCCATCAATAGTATCTGCGCATCGATGGCCAGCGCGCGCGCAAGGCCCACGCGCTGCCGCATGCCCCCCGAAAGTTCATCCGGATAGTTTTTTTCGTATTCCGCCAGCCCCACCCGCTCCAGCCAAAGGCGCGCGGTCCGCCTGGCCTGCTGGCGGCTTTCGCCGCGCACGCTCAAGCCGAAAGCCACGTTGTCCAAGACATTGATATGCGGCAGCAGGCCGAAGTTCTGGAACACCATGCTGATGCGGTGCCGGCGCAGCTCGCGCAGTGCGGGCATGCTGAGGTCCAGGATATTGCTGCCGTCGACCAGGATCTGTCCGGCGGAAGGGTCGATCAGGCGGTTCAAGTGCCGGACCAGGGTCGACTTGCCCGATCCCGACAGGCCCATGATGCAGGATATCCGTCCCGCCGCCAGTTTGGCGCTGACCCCGGCCAGGCCCACGTTGCAGCCGGTCTGGGCCTGGACGCCGGCCTTGTCGGCCCCCTGGCGCAACAGCTCGACCGCCCGGGCCTCCTGGGGCCCGCCCTCGCGCGGGCCGAAGACCTTGTACACCTCGCGGATCTCGATCTTGGTCTCGTCCATCATCGTGTCTCGCGCGGTGGGGCCGGGCGCCGCCGGCGCGGGCGGCCGTAGGCCTGGGTGATGCGGTCGATGACGATGGCGAGGATCACGATGGCCGCCCCGGCCTGCAGGCCGCGGCCCACATCCAGCGTCTGGATGCCCGCCAGCACGTCCTCGCCCAGGCCGCGCGCGCCGATCATGGACGCCACCACCACCATGGCCAGCGCCATCATGGTGGTCTGGTTGATCCCCGCCATGATGCTGGGCCGGGCCAGCGGCAGGGTCACCCGGGTCAGCATCTGCCAGCGGGTGACGCCGAAGGCCTGCGCGGCCTCCATGATGTCGTGATCCACCTGGCGCAGGCCGAGTATGGTCAGGCGGATCAGTGGCGGCACCGCATAGATGATGGTGGCGA
>DJWC01000100.1 GCA_002441445.1 Pusillimonas sp. UBA6240 | reverse complement strand
CGATGGCGTACTGGATGGCCTTGCGCACCAGGCGCTGCGTGCCTTCGCGCGACACGGGCTTGACGCCGATGCCCGAGGTTTCGGGGAAGCGGATCTTCTTGACGCCCAGTTCTTTCTGCAGGAAATCGATGAGCTTCTTGGCGTTGGCGCTTTCGGCTTCGAATTCGATGCCGGCGTAGATGTCTTCCGAGTTCTCGCGGAAGATGATCATATTGGTTTTTTCCGGCTCCCTGACGGGGGAAGGAACACCCTTGAAGTACTGGATGGGGCGCAGGCAGACATACAAGTCCAATTGCTGGCGCAGCGCCACGTTCAGGGAACGGATGCCGCCGCCGACGGGGGTGGTCAGCGGGCCCTTGATGGACACCACGTAGTCCTTGACCGCGTCCAGCGTTTCGTCGGGCAGCCATACGTCCGGGCCGTACACTTTCGTGGACTTTTCGCCCGCGTAGACTTCCATCCAGTGAATCTTGCGCTTGCCGCCGTAGGCTTTCTGGACTGCGGCATCCACGACCTTCAGCATGACAGGCGTGATATCGACGCCCGTGCCGTCGCCTTCGATGTAAGGAATGATGGGCTCATCGGGAACGTTGAGCGAAAAGTCGGCATTGACGGTGATCTTTTGGCCCGCTGCGGGAACTTTGATATGCTGGTAAGACATGAATGCTCCAGTTGTGCTCTGCCCAAGAGCAGATATCGGTAGAACGAAAAAAAGCGCCCGGGCGATACGCCAGGTCTTATATAAGAGTAGTTTAGCCTAAAAACCATGAACCGGATATCGCTGCGCCCCTCCGCAGCGCCGGAAAACACGCCCGGCAAGGGTAAAATGGCTTTTTAGCGGCAGTAAGCCTTATAACGAGCCATTTTATGTTCAATCCTTCACGGGAACAGGTCCGGCAGTTCTTTACCGAAGCCTGGAGCAAACGCAAATCCGGCGGCGTGCTCACCCCCCTGGAAAGTATGGCGGTCGACTTGATCGAGCTGCACCCGGAATACCAGGCCGATCTGGAATCGCCCGACAGCGCAACGGCGGATTTTTCAGTGGAGCAAGGCAGGACCAACCCCTTCCTGCATTTATCCATGCACCTGGCCATCAACGAACAGCTTTCCATCGACCAGCCGCCCGGCATCAAGACGGCCTTCCAGGGCTTGCTGGCGACGCACGACGCCCATGATGCGGCGCATATCGTCATGGAGGCGCTGGGCGAAGTCGTCTGGGAAGCCCAACGCCTGGGCAAGCCGCTGGACAGCGACAGGTATCTGGAATTGATCAGGCGCCATGCCACCCGCGGCCGCTAAAGCGATGCCCGATTGACGCTGCATCTCCCGATGCCGCTCGGCGCCGCATCCCGATGCCCGGCTGGCACGACAGCCCCTGCCATGGGCCTGCGCCCCCCCATGAAAAAAAAGGCGCTTCCCGCGAAAGGAAGCGCCCTTTTCAGCAACAGCGTGTATTTACTTGCGCACCGCCAGCGGCGACGGCAGGCTGGCCAGCCATGCGGCGATGTTTTCGATATCGGCGTTCGACAGCTGGGCGACCATGGCGCCCATGACGGCGTTCTTGCGCGTATTCGCGGTGGCGGGCGCGCCGGCGGCGCCGCGCTTGTAGGCGCGCAGCGCGTGCATCAGGTAGTCTTGGTGCTGGCCGGCCAGAACGGGGTAGGACGGCATGATGGATGTTTTGGCATCGGCCCCATGGCAGGAAGCACAGGTGAATTTTTCAAAAGCGGCCTTGCCCGCAGCCAGATCGGCCGCGCCGGCGCCCGCAGCGCCTGCCAGCATGGCGGAGCCTGCCAAGGCGAGTATCAGTTTTTTCATTCAGGCCCCCGGATTACTTAAGACTGGAATAATAGGCGGCAAGATCAGCCATGTCTTGCGGCGACAAACTTTGAGCGATGGCTTCCATGGTGGGGAAGCTGCGCGCCCCGCTGGCATAGTCCTTGAGCGCCGTCACGATGTATTCGGCGTTCTGGCCGGCGATCATGGGAACGTGGTAAACCTCGGGGAAGCTGGCCTTGTAGCCCTGAATGCCGTGGCAGCCAATGCACATGGAGGTTTTGGACAGAGCGGCCTTGGCGTCGCCCACAGGCGCGGCATCTGCCGCCTGGGCTTGGCCCGCAATCCCACAGGAAGCCATAAAGGCCAGCGCAGACAAGGTGCGCGTCAAAGAGGTTCGCAACTTCATAATAGCTCTTGTTTGGCGGTGAATGAGGGTTGATCTACATCAACAGATCAACGAAAAGTTCAGATTGTACGATAATTGTAGCGAGCCTTACACCGATACCGTTGCAACGTTGCAAACCCGCCCTCGAATACGGAACGACACAATGACTTCTGCTGCACCCGATTCTTCTCATGAACGCTTCACCGGCACAGAGCGTTACGTGGCCACCGACGACCTGAAGCTGGCCGTCAATGCCGCGCTGGCCTTGCAGCGCCCGCTGTTGATCAAGGGCGAGCCGGGCACCGGCAAAACGATGCTGGCCGAAGAAGTAGCGGCGGCATTGGGGCGGCCGCTGCTGCAATGGCATATCAAATCCACCACCAAGGCGCATCAGGGGCTGTACGAATATGATGCCGTTTCCCGACTGCGCGATTCCCAGCTAGGGGATGAAAAGGTGCGCAACATCGGCAATTATATTGTCAAAGGCGTGCTGTGGCAGGCCTCTGAATCCGACACGCCGGTCGTCGTGTTGATCGACGAAATCGACAAAGCCGACATCGAATTCCCCAATGATTTGCTGCGCGAGCTGGACCGCATGGAATTCCATGTCTACGAGACCAGGCAAACCATACGCGCGGCGCACCGTCCGCTGATCATCATCACTTCGAACAACGAAAAAGACCTGCCGGACGCTTTCCTGCGCCGCTGCTTCTTTCATTACATCAACTTCCCGGACCGCAGCACGATGCAGGACATCGTGGCCGTCCACTACCCCGCCATCAAGCAGGATGTATTGAGCGCCGCGCTGGATACTTTTTTCGCCCTGCGCGATGCGCCGGGCCTGAAGAAGAAGCCCTCCACCTCCGAATTCCTGGACTGGCTGCGCCTATTGATGAACGAAACCGTAGCGGCCGCGGACATCGCCGGCACGGCGGGCGACTTGCCGCTGATGGCGGGCGCCCTGCTGAAAAACGAGCAGGACATCACGCTGCTGCAGCGGCTGGCCGCCATGGCGCGCGCCGGGCAGCGCCGCTGAACCGTCGCCATGCTGATTGATTTCTTCTACCATCTGCGGGCCCGCAAGCTGCCTGTCTCGGTGCAGGAATACCTGACCCTGCTCAGCGCGCTGCAGGCGCGGCTGATGCCGCCCACGCTGGATGATTTCTATCACCTTGCGCGCATGACCCTGGTCAAGGACGAAACACTGTTCGACCGCTACGACCAGGCCTTCGGGGAATTCTATCGACGCCTGCAGGCCGCTTATCCCGAAGAGAAGGACATCCCCCTGGACTGGCTGATCAAGCAATTCCAGAAGAACCTCACCCCCGAAGAAAAGGCCGCCATCCAGAAACACGGCTGGGAAAAGCTGATGGAGCTTTTCAAGCAAAGGCTGGAAGAACAAAAAGGGCGGCACGCCGGCGGCAATAAATGGATAGGCACCGGCGGCTCGTCGGCCTTCGGGCACGGCGGCTATCATCCGGAAGGCATACGGGTCGGCGGCCCTTCGGCCGGCAACCGCACAGCCGTAAAGGTATGGGAAAAGCGCGAATTCCGCGATTACGACGACCAGCAGGAGCTGGGCACCCGCAACTTCAAGATGGCCCTGCGGCGCCTGCGCCGCTTTGCGCGGGAAGGCGCCGAGCTGGAACTGGACCTGGATCACACCATCAGCAGCACGGCGCGCAACGCCGGCTTTCTGGACCTGCAGATGGTGCCCGAACGGCACAACACCGTGAAGGTGCTGATGCTGCTGGATGTGGGCGGCAGCATGGACGACCACATCGCGCGCGTGGAAGAACTGTTTTCCGCGGCACGCAGCGAGTTCCGTCATCTGGAAGTCTATTACTTCCACAACTGCCCGTATGAAACGCTCTGGCGGAACAATCAGCGCCGCGCCACCGAACGCTACGACACTTGGGACGTGCTGCGCAAATACAATGACGACTGGCGCTTGATCATCGTCGGCGACGCCACCATGAGCCCATATGAAATCCTGCAGCCGGGCGGTTCGGTGGAGCACTACAACAAAGAAACCGGCGCTGCGTGGCTGCAGCGCCTGCTGGACAACTGGCCCAAGGCCGTCTGGCTGAATCCGGAGCCGGCCGCCTACTGGCAATACCGGCAGTCCATAGCCATCATTCAGAACATCATGCACGGACGGATGTTCGGCGTCACCGTCAGCGGGCTGGAGCAGGCCATGCGTATGCTGTCGAAATAGCGAATCTCGATCTCAACGGAGCCTTGTCTATGTATTTATCGCGAATGTTCCGAAGCCTGGCGCGCACAGCCGCCGGCCTGGCCCTGTCTTTCATGGCGGCCGCCGCTTGCGCCCTCACACTTCCAAATGGCGTGGAACAAGGCCACTCCGTGGAGGGAGTCGGCGATTATTTGCTGTCCAATGGGCTGCGGGTGGTATTCGCCCCGGATGATTCCAAGCCTTCCACCACAGTGAACATGACCTATCTGGTCGGCGCGCGCCATGAAAACTACGGCCAGACGGGAATGGCGCATTTGCTGGAGCACATGCTGTTTCGCGGCACGCCCAGCCTGCCCAACGCCCTGGCGGAATTTTCGCGGCGCGGCCTGGCGGCCAACGGCTCGACCACCGGCGACCGCACCAACTACTACGCCAGCTTCGCGGCGGACCCCGAGACGCTGGACTGGTACCTGAAGTGGCAGGCCGACGCCATGGTCAACGCGCTGATCGCAAAAGAAGATCTGGATTCGGAGATGACGGTGGTGCGCAATGAAATGGAGCGCGGCGAGAACAACCCCTTCCAGATCCTGATGCAGAAAATGCAGGCGACCGCCTACCAATGGCATAACTACGGGCACAGCACCATAGGCGCGCGCTCCGACGTCGAGAATGTCGATATCGGCCAATTGCGGGCCTTCTACAAAGAGTATTACCAGCCCGACAACGCCGTGCTGATCGTCGCGGGGCGCTTCGATCCGCAAGCCACCCTGGACACCATCGCCCAGGTCTTCGGCAAGCTGCCGCGTCCGGAACGCAAGCTGCCGCCGGAATACACCGTCGAACCCGTCCAGGATGGCGAGCGCCAAGTCACTTTGCGCCGGCAAGGGGGCAGCCCCTTGGTGGCCGCCATGTATCACGCCCCCGCCGCGGCCAGCCCCGACTACGTGCCGCTGGATCTGGGCGTGGGGATATTGTCCGATACGCCATCGGGACGGCTCTACAAGAACCTGGTGGGCAAGGATCTCGCCTCCGACGTCTTCGGCTTCACCGCCGGGCTGCGCCAGCCGGGCTACGCCTTCTTCGGCGCTCAACTGGAACCGGGCATGGACCAGGCCCGGGCTTTGCGCGCGCTGGAGGAAACGCTGGAAAATGCGGCATCGGAGCCCTTTACCGAAAAGGACCTGGAGCGCATACGCAATAAATGGCTTACCGATTGGTCGCGCACCTACGCCAACCCGTCCCGCCTTGCTTCGGCCTTGTCCGAGGCCGCGGCCGATGGCGATTGGCGCCTGTTTTTTTTACAGCGCGATCAGGTCGAACAAGCCAAGCTGGCCGATGTGCAGCGCGTCACCGCCGGCTACCTGACCGCCAGCAATCGCACGGCCGGCCTGTATATCCCGACGGAAAAACCGGCACGGGCGCCGCAATCGCAAGCCGTCGACATGGCAAAGCTGTTCGACGGCTATCAAGGCAAGCAAGGCGGGCAGATCGTCGAGGCGTTCGACACCAGCCCCGCCAACATCGACGCCGCCACGCAGCGCGAGCCGCTCAAGCTGGCCAATGGCGGGATCAAGCTTGCATTGCTGCCCAAGCCGACACGCGGCGATCGGGTCGAAGCCAGGCTGCTGATCCAGTTCGGCGACGCCGATACTCTGAAGGGCCAGCGCTCGGCATCCAGCGCGGTCGCGTCGCTGCTCGATCACGGCACGGCGCGGATGTCGCGCCAGGAAATCCAGGACAAATACGATGAACTGGAAGCCAGCGTCAATTTCGGCGGCGGAGCCGGCGCCGTCATGGCGTCCATGTCGACCACCAGCAAGCATTTGCCGGCCCTGGTGGATCTGGTATTGCACATCGTCAGGGAAGCCAGTTTCCCCGAACAGGAACTGAAGGAATACCAGCGCCAGGTCAGCACTTCGATCAACAACGCCATGGCCGAACCCAGCGCCCTGGCGTCGCGCGCCTTGGCGCGGCATGACAACCCTTGGCCCAAGGACGATGTGCGCTATACCCCCACCTTCGACGAAGAACGGCAGGAGGTCGCCGCCCTGACCCGGCAGCAGCTCAAGGATTTCCATGCCCGTTTCTATGGCGCGGGCACGATGGAATTCTCCGCGGTCGGCGCTTTCGATACGGAAGCGGTCAAGCACGCCTTGACCCAGGGCGTCCAGGGCTGGCGCAAGGCGCCCGAGTACCAGCGCATCCCCAATCCCTACCGCGCCGTTCCGCCCGAGACCTTCGACATCGACACGCCCGACAAGGCCAACGCCTTCTATTTGTCCACCCTGCCGCTGGAAATGCAGGACACGAACGAAGATTTCACCGCCTTGTACCTTGCCAACTATCTGCTGGGCGGGTCTGAAACCTCGCGCCTGTGGACGCGCATCCGGGTACGGGACGGCTTGTCCTACGACGTGCGCAGCGCCCTGGATCTTTCCTCGTTCGAGCCTTCCGGCGACTGGACGCTGTATGCCATCCATGCTCCCGAAAACAGCCGGCGCTTGCTGACGGCCGTGGATGAAGAGCTGCAGCGCCTGCTCAAGGACGGGTTCTCCGAGGAAGAAGTGCGCGAGGGCGTCGGCTCCCTGCTGAATTACCGCAAACTGGCCCGCAGCCGGGATGGTACGCTGGCCTCCACCTGGATCAATTACATGCAGCTCGATCGCAGTTTCGAGTGGTCGGCCAAAATAGACCGGGAGCTATCGGCCCTCACCGCGGAAAAAGTGAACGCCGCGGTGCGCAAGTGGATGGATCCGGCCAAGTTCAGCACGGCGCTGGCCGCGGATGAAAGCAAACAAGGCGGAAAGAAGGCGCAGCCCTGATGCGGAATCAGGGCTTCCAAGGCCCGGGCGCGACGGCGGGAGCCAAACCCAGGCTCGCCGCGCCGCCGAACCGCGTTCATGGAAGGAACGCATCATATCCGGCCCGTAGCGGTCCCGCCGCACGGGCGCGGCGCCCGGCGAAAACGCCTAAAGCGCGGCTGGGTAGCGGCGCGGCCGTAAAGCGCCGCCTCTCATCCGCCACGTCTTATCTATAGCCGCGAACGCGCTCAGGAGAAAAAGCTTTTCACGCGGTCCGTCCAGGACTCGCTTTTCGGGGAATGCTTTTCGCCGCCCTGCTGCAGCGAGGCTTCGAACTGCCGCAGGATTTTTTTCTGCTCTTCGCTGAGGCGCACGGGCGTTTCCACCGAGATATGGCAATACAGGTCGCCGGGATAGCTGGCGCGCAATCCGCGTATGCCCTTGCCGCGCAGGCGGAAAGTCTTGCCGGTCTGCGTGCCTTCCGGAATGGTGATTTCCCCCCGGCCCATCAGCGTGGGCACTTCGAGTTCCCCGCCCAGGGCCGCCGTCGTGAAGGGAATGGTCAGCTCGCAATGCAGGTCTTCCCCGTCGCGCTGGAAAATACCATGCGGCTTCAGGCGGATCTCGACATACAGGTCGCCCGGAGGCCCGCCGTTCACGCCGGGCTCGCCATTGCCAGCGGAGCGGATGCGCATGCCGTCATCGATGCCGGCCGGTATCTTCACCTGCAAGGTCTTGTTTCTGCGGGTGCGGCCGACGCCATCGCAGGATGCGCAAGGGTCGGTGATTTCCTTGCCCGAGCCATGGCAGGTGGGGCAGGTCTGCTGCACGCTGAA
>DJWC01000144.1:5679-5936 GCA_002441445.1 Pusillimonas sp. UBA6240 | reverse complement strand
CCTGGATAGAAATGATCCACCGCTATGTGGGCTCTATCCTGGGCATGATGATCATAGCCATCGTGTACTTCGCCTGGCGCTACCGCCGCGAGCTCGGCAACACGCCGCGGCTGGCGATCGTCACCTTGATCGCCGTGTGCGTGCAAGGGGCTTTCGGCGCCTGGACCGTCACCCATCAGCTCATGCCGGTAGTCGTGACGGCCCATCTTCTGGGCGGAATGCTGCTGCTGGGCCTGATGACCTGGCTGGCCGCCCGC
>DJWC01000144.1:0-5657 GCA_002441445.1 Pusillimonas sp. UBA6240 | reverse complement strand
TGGGCGGCTGGGTGAGCACCAATTATGCCGCCCTGGCCTGTATGGATTTCCCCCTGTGCCATGGGGAATGGGTGCCCGATATGGACTTCCATGGCGGTTATTCGCTGTTCCGCGCGCTGGGCATGCTGCCGTCCGGGGAAATGATTTCGCAGCACGCCCTGACGGCCATCCATTGGGTGCACCGCAATTTCGCCTTTCTGGTATTTGCCTACCTGGGCGCCCTGGCATGGATGATGCGGGCCGACGGGGGGCTGCGCGGGCCGGCCACGCTGGTGCTGGCGCTGCTGTTCGCGCAACTGCTCACCGGCCTGACGACGATTTTTTTCCAATGGCCTCTGCTGATCGCCGTCCTGCACAATGGCGGCGCGGCCGGCCTGGTGCTGGCCACCGTCACGATACTGGTGCGCCTATCCCGCGCCCAAAGGGCTAAAATACCGGCATGACTACCGCTTCCGTTCCCTCGCAACCCTTGCTGCGCCAATATCTGGTCCTGACCAAGCCGCGCGTTACGCAGCTTGCTGTATTTTGCGCGGTCATAGGCATGTTCCTCGCCAGCCCAGGCCTGCCCGATCTGGGCACGGTGGTGGCCGGCACCGTCGGCATCTGGCTGCTGGCCGCCGCGGCCTTTGCGGTCAACTGCCTGATAGAACAGGAAATCGACGCCCGCATGCTGCGAACCGCCCGGCGGGCGACGGCGCGGGGCACCATCAGCAATACGCAGGTCATTATCTTTTCCGGCGCGCTGGGCGGCCTGGGCATGCTGGTGCTGTACAACCTGGTCAATCCGCTGACCATGTGGCTGACCTTCGCCACCTTCGTGGGCTATGCCATTATCTACACCATGGTGCTCAAGCCGCTGACCCCGCAGAATATCGTCATCGGCGGGCTATCGGGCGCCATGCCGCCCGCGCTGGGCTGGGCGACCGTGGCCAACTCGGTGCCCGCCGAAGCCTGGACTCTGGTGCTGATCATCTTCATCTGGACGCCGCCCCATTTCTGGGCCCTGGCCCTGTACCGCAACAACGATTACGCCAAGGCGGGCCTGCCCATGCTGCCCGTGACGCATGGCAAACAATTCACCCGGCTGCACATCCTGCTCTACAGCATCGCCTTGTTCGCCGCGACGCTGCTGCCCTACATCGTGCGCATGAGCGGCCTATTCTATCTGGCCTGCGCAGTGGCGCTGAGCGGCATGTTCGTGGCCTATGCATGGCGGCTGTACAAGGAATATTCCGATGAGCTGTCGCGCAAGCTCTTCCGCTTCTCCATCCTTTATTTATCGCTGCTGTTCGCGGCCCTGTTGGTCGACCACTGGCTGAAGCTGGTCTGATCCGAGCATCATTTCAGGAAATTTTATGTCTGTTTTGTCCCATAAACGCCGTAGCCTCCTGGCCTTGCCGGCTGCGGCGGCGGCGCTGTCCCTGCTCGCCGCCTGCGGCAAGAAAGAGGTCTCTTTTATCGGGTCCGACATCAGCGGCACCAAGCTGGGCCAGGACATGGCCATGCAGGATGCCAGCGGGAAGCTGCGCACCCTGGCCGACTACAAGGGCAAGGTCGCGGTGGTGTTCTTCGGCTATACCCAGTGCCCGGACGTCTGCCCCACATCCATGGCCGCGCTCGCGGAGGCCATGGAATTGCTCGGCAAGGATGCCGACAAAGTGCAGGTCGTAATGATCAGCGTGGACCCGGAACGCGATACGCCGGAAGTGCTGTCGGCCTACGTGCAGGCCTTCAACCCGGCTTTCGTGGGCCTGACCGGCACGCCCGAACAGCTCAGCAAAACGGCGAAGTCGTTCAAGGCGTACTATGCCAAGTCGCCGGGCGCCAAGCCCGATCAATACTCGATGGACCACGCTTCTTCGTTCTACATCATCGACAAGGACGGCGAGGCCAGGGTGCTGGTCAACGGTAGCGCTTCCCCGCAGGATATCGCCGCCGACATCAAGCAGTTGCTGTAAAGCGCTGTCAAGGCTCGGCCGCCGCCGGCTTGCCGGGCGGCATGGCGGCCAGGCCGCCGCGCGGCGTCTCTTCCGCCGCATCGCCGTGGCCGCCGGCATGCGCAGGATCTTCCAGCCCGGCGCTATGCGGGGGCGCTTCGGCCTGCCGCTGTCCTATCCGCGGCGATAAATCAGGCAGCGGTTCGTGCTGCCGCTCGCCCGACTGGAATTGCTGCCAGACTTCCAGCGCCCGCGAGCGCTGGCGCACGATCTGCTCTATCTTTTCGCGCAATACCGGATCGCGCTTGAGCAAGGTTTCGAAATCGCCTTCCAGCAGCATCAGCAGGCGGCTATAGCCCAGCGATGTCACTTTCGCTTCGAAATCCAGCCCAGCCATCAAGCCCATTTCGCCGAATATTTCCCCGGTGCCCAACTCGACCGTGGTGTGATCGGGCAGATGGATGGTGACGGCGCCCGACGCGACGAAATACATGGCCTTGCTGCGCCCCAATTGCATGCGTATTTCCTGGTCCGGAACGGCCAGGCGCGGCTTGAGCAGCTTGCCGATGGCCTTGAGCGTCTCGGGCGACAAGCCTTCGAAGAGCGGCACGCGCCGGATCAATTCGCTGGCGCTCATGGCCATATCCAGGGCGGGATGCTTCTGGACGTGATGCCAGCGATGCTCCACCTGCTTGACCAGATCGGAATACATCTCGCCCGTGATCAACGACTGCGCCAGCATGTCGCGGTAGCGCATCAGTTCCAGCGCGCGCGCCATCCTGCCCAGGTATGCCTCTTGCAGCCACTGCGCAAAGACCGGGTATTGCAGATTCAAGGCCTGCAAGGCATTGTCCAATAGCACCAACCGATGCTTGTGCGCCTGGATGATGATGCCAGTCGCTTCCGGGCCCAGCAAAGGCTGTATCTCCTTCTCGGTGAAGACGATGAGCCGCTGGGCTACGCTGCGTTTGCACATCAGGTTGGTGAAGCGCTTGGCCAGTTCCCGGGCCAGCCAGGCCTGGAACCCGAACAGATAATGCAGGCGTAGGGCCAGGCGGAAGCTGCGTGCATAGCGCAGGTCGGCCGCGATGGCCGCCTCGAAACCCTGCAAGCCTCCCGCCCTCACCGCATCGCTCAATCGCTCGGCGCGAGCCAGCAGGGATTCCGCCGTGCGCCAATCCACCACCTGCGCCTTCAGTGTGTCGAAGAACATCTCCTCCTCGCGCGCCGCGACCATCGCCAGCCCCATGGAAGCCTTTTGATCCAGGGATAGCTGGGCCAGCTCGCCGCCGTCGACACTGGCCTGTGTGGCGTCGAACACCACCTGGACGCGCGAACGGGCATCGGCGCCTATGTTGTCCGTCCTGGCGATCTCGTCCGTTTTGTCCCGCAGATCTTCCAGCGCCACCACCACGGCCTGATTGCGCAATACGCGCTCGAATAGCGTCAGTTCATCCAGGCGCAAGCGCCGTATCAGCGGGCGCAGGCTGATGCCGTTGATGAACAGCGTCATCAGCACAAACCCCGTGGTCGCCACCGCGATGAATTGCCGCGCCTCGTAGGGCACATTGTGCTGTTCGGTGACCGCCAGCGCCAAAGCCAGCGAGACGGCGCCCCGCAAGCCGCCCCACCACATGACCAGGCGATAAGGACCGCTGACTTTGGTGCTGAAGCGAGTCAGCCCGAGCAAAGGCAGCACGCCGAACACCATGGAACCGCGCGCCGCCAGGGTGACAATGAACATCAGGACGATCAGCAGCACCTGGGCCCAGGTGATTTCGGCCATCATGCGCGGGATCAGCATGGCGGCGAACACGAAGATAAGGGAGTTGGCCCAGAAGCCGAACTGCGACCAGGAGCTGGACAACTGCTCGAACGTCGCGGTCGACATCCGGGTGCGGCCCGTCGAGCCCACTACCAGGCCGGCGATGACGGTGGCGACTACGCCCGAGACGCCCAGGTAGTGCTCTGAAATATAGAAAGTCAGATAGGCCAGCGCCACCGTCAGGGTGATTTCCGCGGTCGGCCATCCCCGCAGCCAGATGAACAGGCCGCTGGCCAGGCGCCCCATGGCGAAGCCCGCCAGCCCGCCGCCGATGAAGCTGAACAGAAAGCTGTAGAACACTTTGCCCGGCGACAACGTGCCGCCGCCGAAAATCACTGTGAGCAACACCGAATACAGCGCGATCGACGCCGCATCATTGAACAGCGATTCGCCTTCCACCAGCGTGGTCAGGCGCTTGGGCGCGCCCACTTCGCGAAACACGCCCACCACGGCGGCGGGATCGGTCGTCGCCACGATGGCGCCCAGCATCAGGCAAACCACCAGGCCGTAATCGGACACGTAGTTCAGCGAGAAGCCGACCGCCAGCGTGCAAACCACCACGGCGACGATGGCCATCATGAGTATGGGGCCGATGTCGTCGAGCAGCCTCCGCACATTCATCGCCAGGGCGGTTTCGAACAGCAGGACGGGCAGGAAGACGAAAAGAAAGGTTTCGGACGAGACTTCGAAATTCTGCAGGGAATCCAGGAAGTCGGACATCACCAGCGGAGCCCAGCTATGGACGTGGATGATCAAGCCCAGAACGAAGCCCACGATGGCGAGCAGGACCGAATAAGGCAGCCGCAGCCGGCCCGCGACGGAGGGCATGAAGGACACCAGGGCCAGCAAACCCGCCAGGCCGAAAACCAGATGTCCTATCACCATGACGATATCCTTCTTGACGCCCCGCGGGGCGCGAAGGCTTTAGGATATCTTTTTTTTTCGGGCCGATGCCAGACCCGCCCAAAAAAAAGGACACCAGGTGATGGTGTCCTTCAAGCATCCGCTTCAAAAGGGAGGGGAAGAGGAGAAGCCGAAGCGGATGATGAACGATGGGCTCGCGCATCAATCAGCAAACTCATCATTCATAAGTGGTTAGTCACGCATCCCTGCAAGAAGTTCTAAATTACTTTAAGAAAGGTGTAAAAAAACGTTTCTCATCAGTGACTTGGAATGGCCAAGACCGCAGTGCCCGCGGCTTCGTCCTTGCCCGTCGGACCCCGGCTACGGGTGTGTGCCGGACAGGCGCAGACGCCGCGTTTGGCCGCAGGCGAGGCGGTGCGGCGGGCGCTCGCAAGAAGCCTGCCATATCGCAGGCTTCAAGGCCATGCCCTATGTCTCGCGCCTGCCCGCCATTAGCCGGCGCACAAGCCTTTTCAGTGTCTATGAACGCTAGTTTCCCAACGCGAGCCTGAGCTTCTTGAACGCAGCGGACTCTATCTGGCGGATGCGCTCAGCCGACACGCCGAATTCGGCGGCCAGTTCATGCAGCGTCGCCCCGCCTTCGTCTTGAAGCCAGCGCGCCTGAACGATGCGCCGCGAACGCGGATCCAGGCTTTCCAGGGCATCTGCCAGGCCGGTGCTTTGGAGGTCATCGTAAGCGCGCCGTTCCAGCACCTGCGAAGGTTCCTGGTGGCCTTCGTCGGACAGATAGGAAATAGGCGCGTAGCGATCTTCATCGTCGTCGACGGCGCTTTCCAGCGCGAGTTCGCGGCCCGTCATGCGCACTTCCATTTCGCTGACGTCTTCGGGGCGCACGTTGAGTTCGCGGGCGATGTCGTCGACCTGCTGGCTGTCCAGCGTTTGCCCATCGGGCCGCATGCGGCGCAGATTGAAAAAAAGCTTGCGCTGGGACTTGGTGGTGGCTATTTTGACCAGCCGCCAGTTGCGCACGA
>DJWC01000097.1:45185-55954 GCA_002441445.1 Pusillimonas sp. UBA6240 | reverse complement strand
GCGAAGGGAGGCATGTTGTAGTGCAACATGAAGCGATCGCGATGCTCGCCCATGACGGAGTCGATGATTTGCTCGTCCTGCTTGGTGCCCAGCGTGGCGATGACCAGCGCCTGGGTCTCGCCGCGGGTGAACAAGGCGCTGCCATGCGCGCGCGGCAGCACCCCCAGGCGCACGCTGATGGGGCGCACGGTGCGGGTATCGCGGCCGTCGATGCGCGGCTCGCCGTTCAAGATCTGGCCGCGCACGATCCTGGCTTCCAGGTCGAACAGCATGTTGTCGACCTCGACCGAATCGGGAGCGGGTTCGCCCTTGGCGGCGGCATGCTCGCCCAGCTTGGTCTTGACCGCGGCATAGACTTCGCGCAGCTTGGCGGTCCGTTCCTGCTTCTGGCGGATCTGGTAGGCGGCCTGCAGCCCTTCCTGGGCGGCCGCCGCGACGGCGGTGGCCAAGGCCTCGTTCTTGGCGGGGGGCTGCCAATCCCATTCTGGCTTGCCGGCCTCCGCCACCAGGTCATGGATGGCGTTGATGGCTACTTGCATCTGCTCATGGCCGAACACCACGCCGCCCAGCATGACTTCTTCGGACAGTTGCTGCGCTTCCGATTCCACCATCAGCACCGCGGCTTCGGTGCCCGCAACGACCAGATCCATGGCCGATTCTTTCAATTGCGTAGCGGTGGGGTTCAGGACGTACTGGTTATTGATATAGCCCACGCGCGCCGCGCCGATGGGGCCATTGAAGGGAATGCCGGAAATCGCCAGCGCCGCCGACGCGCCTATCATCGCGGGGACGTCGGGGTCCACCTCGGGGTTGACCGACAGGGCATGGATGATGACCTGCACATCATTGTAGAAACCCTCGGGAAACAGCGGGCGCAAAGGACGATCGATGAGGCGGGAGGTCAGTGTTTCCTTTTCGGAAGGCTTGCCTTCGCGCTTGAAAAAACCACCCGGAATACGGCCGGCCGCATAGGTCTTTTCTACATAATCCACGGTCAAGGGAAAGAAATCCTGGCCCGGCTTGGCCGTTTTTGCGGCCACGACCGTCGCCAATACGACGGTGTCTTCAATCGAGACCACTACGGCGCCGGAAGCCTGGCGCGCAATCTCGCCGGTTTCCAAAACAACTGTGTGCTGACCGTACTGAAACGATTTGCTCACTTTATTAAACATTGAGGAATATCCTTACAATAAAAAAACCGTGCACGCCACAATGTCAATCGCGGCGTACACGGTTGCATCGCGGGGATCCAGCCCCGGGAATCACTTACGCAGACCGAGCTTTTCGATGAGCGAACGATAAGAGTCGGGATTGCGGCCCTTCAGGTAATCAAGCAGCTTGCGGCGACGGCTGACCATGCGCAGCAGACCACGGCGGGAATGGTGATCTTTCATGTGCGCCTTGAAATGGTCGGTGAGCTCGTTGATGCGAGCGGTCAGCAGCGCAACCTGTACTTCTGGAGAACCGGTATCGCCTTGCGCGCGTTGAAACTGCGCAACGATGTCAGATTTCTTGATGTCAGCAACAGACATTATTTAGCCTCTTTTACTAGCGACAGGACCGAGGTGCCCTGACGTGGGATGATTAAACAAACTACAATTATTTACGCAAGACCCGGACCGGGCACGACCCTTGCAATAGCCTTTCCAAAGCCGGCCCGACACGGACAGGCATCAAGGAAAGTGTGCATTATACCGGAAAGGCCGGACGCGCACCGGCTGCCTCGTCAGCCATGGGCCGGCAGGGGCGGATGGGCAACATTATTGGCGGAGTCCCCATGAAAGCATTCATATTCACACGTTGCGCCAAGGCCGCCGCAGTGGGCGCGGCGGCGGCTTTGCTGGCGGCCTGCGCCAACATGGCCCAGACGCCGCCGGGCACCCCCCTGTACCAGGTCGAGGCGAAGTACGGACGGGCCAACTTTTCATGCCCCGGGCCGAACGGAACCCAGCGCCTGATCTGGAGCCAGCAGCCTTATGGGCAATACGCCTGGGGCACCCGCGTCGACGCGTCGGGAAATACCGACCGCATTCAGCCGCTGCTGACGGACGAGCACTTCCGCCTGCTGGCCTCGGGCGTATGGACGCCCGATAAAGTCCGCTGCGAATTCGGCCCTCCGGCCGAGATCAGCACCGTGGGCCTGCCCTCTTCCACTCAAGTGGTCTGGAGCTACCGCTATCGCCAGGCGGGTGCATGGAATTCGCTGATGCATGTCTATTTCGGGTCGGACGGCGAGCTGGTCACACGCTTCCACCCTGGGCCGGATCCGATGTTCGACCGGGATAACTTCTGGTTTCCCTGATTCCAATTAGTACCGTCCAGGCAGGCCGCCTTGGACGCCCTTCCGGCGCCCGCCGCGCTAAGCGGGGCCGGGACCTTGGTCCTTGCCGGGCGCCGGGGCGGATTCGCGCTGGCCGCCCGCGGCGTCGCTGCGGTTGCCGCCCAGCTCGGGCGACTGGAAGGTGTGGGTCGGGCTGTAGGAGTGCTCGCCGGATTCGGCCCCGCCGGCTTCGCTGCCTTCTTGACGCAGGCGTGTCAGGTGACGGGCGCGGCGCCAGCGCCACAGCATGATGAACCATCCCGACAGGCCATAGACGACGAACAGGCCGAACAGCACAATGGGGGGATCGCTGGAAACGAACACGAAGGCCGCCACCACCAGCAAAATGACCCAGAACGGCACGCTGCGCCCCAGGGCGAAAGTTTTGCCGCTATAGAAGGGAGCGCTGGTCACCATGGCTATGCCGGCATAGACAGTGAATATGAAGGCCAGCCACTCCACGGTACGGGCTTCCAGAGCAAGCTTGTTATCGACGGCGAGCCACAGGAAACCCGCCACCAGCGCCGCGGCCGCCGGGCTGGGCAGGCCCTGGAAAAAGCGTTTGTCCACCACGCCGATATTCGTATTGAAGCGCGCCAGGCGCAGCGCCGCCCCCACCACGTAGACGAAAGCGGCCAGCCAGCCCCAACGGCCCAGGTCCTGCAGGGCCCATTCATACATGACCAGCGCAGGCGCAATGCCGAAAGAAGTCATGTCGGACAGAGAATCGTATTGTTCGCCAAAGGCCGACTGCGTATTGGTGAGGCGCGCCACCCGCCCATCCATGCCATCGAAGACCATGGCCACGAAAATCGCGATGGCGGCGATTTCGAACCTGCCATTCATGGCCTGCACCACGGCATAGAAACCCGCGAACAGGTTCGCCGTGGTAAAGGCGTTGGGAAGCAGATAAATACTGCGCCGGCGGCGGGTTTCGTCCATGGAGAAATTTGGCATGTGTTTACTCGCTAAAGCCCGCCGGGCTGTCCGGCAATTCGGCCAGCACCGTGCTGGTCGCCTGCACCTTGTCGCCTATCGCGACCCGCGGACGCGCCCCCGGCGGCAGATACACGTCCACGCGTGAACCGAAACGGATGAAGCCGTAGCGCTGGCCGGCGTACAGCGTATCGCCCGCTTTCGCATAGCAGAGGATGCGCTTCGCAACCAGGCCGGCCACCTGCACGGCCGTGACGGTGTGGCCTTGCGGCGTTGTCAATACGATAGCATTGCGTTCGTTTTCCAGGGACGCCTTATCCAGCGCCGCGTTGAAAAAACGGCCGGAAAAATAATTGACGGACTTGACCGAGCCATTGACGGGGGAACGGTTGGAATGAACGTTGAAGACGTTCATGAATACGCTGATCTTGAGCGCGTCGCGGTCCGCATAGGCGTCGCGCACTTCTTCGACCGCCACGATGCGCCCGTCCGCCGGAGACAGCACATTGAGCTCGCCCTCCGGAGCAATGCGTGCGGGGTCGCGGAAAAACTGCAGCACGAACACGGCCAGCAGCCAGAATGGAATCGAGGCCGCGCCGGACCAGATGGAGACGAGTATCGACACCAGGACGATGCCGGCCAGGAAGGGCCAGCCTTCGCGGGCGATAATGGGGTGGGGATAAGGAGGTTTATTCATCGTAAGACGAAGAATAACCGAATACGGCCTGTTTTAGCATGGGCGGCGGCTGTTCAGCCGAAAACGACCAAGGGTTTGCCGGGCCGCCTGGGGTGCTCCATGACATGGACTTTCACGCCGTAAACCTTGTGAAGATTTCCGGGCGTCAGCGCCTTCGCCGGCTCGTCGCACACGAATATCACGCCTTCCGACAGCAGGGCCACGCGGTCGCTCCATAAGGCCGCCAGATTCACGTCGTGCAGGATCAGCAAAATCCCTATATGCTCGGCTTGCGCCAGCTCTTTCACGGTTTCCAGCAGCGTTTGCTGATGCAAAGGGTCCAGGCTGGCGGTAGGCTCGTCCAGCAGCATGTAGCGGCCTTGCGGATCGGCGCGCCTGGCGGCCAGCACCTGCACCAGGACGCGGGCGAACTGCACCCTCTGCTGCTCGCCGCCCGATAGCTCCAGATAGCGGCGCGATGCGAGGTGCGCGACGTCCGCTTTCTCCAGTGCCGAATGGGTCAATGACTGTACCGCTTGCGCGGATAAATCGCGAAAAGGATAGGCCCCCATGGCCACCACTTCCTTCACATCCAGATCGAAACCCAGCCCCGGCGTTTGCGGCAGCACAGCGCGCGAACGCGCCTGCCGGGACAGGCTCATCGCGGAAATCGGCGCCCCATTCAGGCTGACTCCAGCCCGCGGATGCGCGGCGGCGTCCAGCTTGATCTCGCCCGCCAGCACGGACAGCAAAGTGGATTTGCCCGCGCCATTCGCCCCCAGCAGGCTGATCACTTCGCCCGGAGCCAGGCTGAAAGAGGCGCCGGCCAGCACCGTCCCCTGCCCGCGCTTTACATGGACCTCGCTGGCGCTGAAGGAATCCGGATCATGCATCGGCCTACCCGCCCTGCATCGATGCGCTGCGGCCGCGCAGCAGCAACCAGAAAAAGAAGGGGCCGCCGACCAGGCTGGTCACCAGCCCTATGGGCAGCTCTGCCGGGCTGACCATGACGCGCGACAGCCAGTCGGCCAGCGTCAGGGTCAGCGCGCCCGCCACCACGGAAGCCGGCATCAGATACCTGTGATGGGCGCCCAGCAGCATGCGCACCAGGTGCGGGACCACCAGCCCGACAAAGCCTATTCCCCCCGTCACAGCCACCAGCGGGCCTACGAGCAAGGCGATGGCGACGATCAGACGCCGCCTTACGGAGGGCAGCGCGAAACCCAGGTGCGCGGCTTCCCGCTCGCCCAGCAGCAGGGCGTTCAATACGCGCCATTGCCGGCACAAATAAATCAGCAGCAGCATGGTCCAGGGCCCCAGCCACACCAGGGTGCGCCAGTCCGCGCCCGCTAGGCTGCCCAGGTTCCAGAATGTCAGGTCGCGCAGCTGCACGTCGCTGGCCAGATAAGTGAGTATGCCTATGCCGCTGGCCGCCACCGTATTGATGGCGATGCCGGCCAGCAGCAGCCCGGCCGCGCCGCGATACCGGCTGCCGACGGCATAGGCCAGGAAGGTGGCGCCAAGGCTGCCGAGGAATGCCGCCGTGGCGACGACGAGAAAGCCGCCCGATGTCATGACAATGGCGAAGACCGCGCCCAGCGCCGCACCCAGCGTAATGCCGACCAGCCCCGGCTCGGCCAGCGGGTTGCGGAAAAGGGCCTGCATGGTCACCCCGGCGACCGCCAGGGCCGCCCCGGTGACTGCGCTGAACAGCACGCGCGGCAGCCGGATTTCGATCAGGATGTTATGCAGCAGCGCATCGCCGGGAGGGACATCGCCCCATAGCAGGCCGGGCATGCTGGTCCAGGGAATGAACACGGCGCCGCTGGCCGTGGCTGCCAGGGCGGCCACCGCCAGGCAGCATGTCAGCACGGTCAGCACAGGCTGCGGGGCCAGCTTCCCCGAGTCGGATAACAAGCGCATGGTGAATGCGGCTATTTCGCCGCTGCTTTCAGTTGTTCTATGGCCAGGCCGACGCGCGGGCCCAGTCCCAATATTAGCAGGTCGTCCATGGCCAGAATGCGGTTTTCCCGGGCGGCGGGCGTTGCGGCGATGCCGGCGCCGGCCTTTACTTTGTCGATGCCGCCCGCTGCCTTCGCCGATGCCGCGGAAATAATGATCATATCGGGCTGCAAGGTGGCCAGGCCCTCGGCGGATATCGGCTTATAGCCCTTCTGCGACGCCAGCACGTTTTCAAGGCCGGCCAGCCGCAGCACGGCGTTCGCGGCGGTATCGCCCCCCGCCGCCATCATGGGGCCGGTGCGATTCAGCAGCACCAGGGCGCGGCGCGGGGTGCTCGGCAGGGCCTGAGCCGCCTGGACCTCGCGGCGAACCTGGGCGATGAGCTTTTCCCCTTCCTCGGGTGCCTGCAATTCGCGCGCTATCTGCTCGATGCGCCGGTACAGCGATTCGATGGAAGGAGAATCCGAGACCACTTCCAAGTCTATGCCCAAGGCGCGCAAGCGTTCGAGCGCTTTGGGCGGGCCTGCGTTTTCAGAAGCCAGGACGAGATCCGGCTTCATGGCGACCACCCCTTCCACCGGCACGCTGCGGTAGTAGCCCACGCGCGGCAATTTCAGGGCGGCCGCCGGGTAAATGCTGGAATCGTCGCCCGCGACCAGGCGTTCACCCTGGCCCAGGTCGTAAACGATTTCCGTGACGCTGCCGCCCAGCACCACCACCCGCTGCGGCTTCGCCTGAGCGACCCCCAGCGCCAACATCAGGGGCAGGCACCAGGCCGCGAAACAGGTCCGCCGCATGCTAGGCCGCCAGCGGCAGCGGGCAATATCCCGCCAATAGCTCGCGCCAGCTGCTCAATTCCGGAACGCCCGGTTTGCGGGCGCCGAAGAACTGCACGATCATGTCGCCGTTTTCCGCAAAGCATTCCAGCGAGGTCACCCAGCCGTCCTTGGAAGGCTTGTTGACGATCCAGGTGGACACGATGGCAGTGGTGTCCAGGTGCAGGTTGAAATGCGGCTCCAGCACATTGAACCATGGCCCGGTGCGCATCAGCTTTTTCACCGGCCCCGAATGGATCTGGATCATGCCATGGTTGCCGACGAAGCACATGAAGGGAATGTCGCGCTCGGCCACATCGGTCAGCATGCGTTCCGCCAGGTCATTGCCCACTTCCTGGGCCAGATCGGCCCCCACCCCCCGCAAGGCGGTCAGGCGGGACAGATTATGCTTTTGCAGCAGGCCATAGAATTCGTGAGTGTCTTCCATGGCCAGCCAATCGGAGCGCAGCTCCGGCGGAGCCTGGGGCGCGGTGGTGTCCGGCTTCGCGACCCGGGGCTCGACGCCCGGCCACTGCGGCGCGGGGTCGGCGTATTTTTCCACCAACGCGTCATAAGCCGGCTTGTCGCTTTCGTCGGTCATATAGACCTTGTGGATGGCGTCTCCGGCCTTGTCGAAGAATTGCAGGCTCGAGCGGCCGCCGTCATTGACCGCCCAGATAGTTTTCCAGCCGCCGAAAAACATGCGCAAATCTATGTCGGGCCCGAGCACGATGCCCATGGTCTTGCCCGCGCGTATATCTTCGTAGCGGCCGTGGCGTTCGTGCACGCACCAGTCATTGCGCGTCAGCGCCATGACGCGCCCCAGGCTGCCCAGTTCCTTGAAAATGTCCTGGGCCGGTTCGCGCAGGCGGGTGGATCGGATCTCGCCGCAGCCGGCGGCCACCAGTTCCATTTCACTGACCGACATCTGCGCCGCCAAATTGCGTATGCGCGCCTTGGGTTGCTCCGCCTTCAGTTCCGCGTAGCGCTTGCGCAGCGGCGCTGCCTGTTGATCGAATGATGCCGTCATAAAGCCTTCACCTCGTTGTAGCCATGCTGATTCGATTATATCGATAGCAGGAATGATTCCAATTCCAATTTGTGTCCGCCATTTTCTCAATACTTTCTCAATATTGATAGGTAAGGCTGGCCCGTATGCTGCGGCCGGGCTGCGTATAGCTGTCGATGGCATTGGGGATGGCGCTGGCGCCCGCCGTGGGCACATCCAGGGCGTTCCAGTATTTCTTGTCGAATACGTTATACACGCCGGCCTGCAGACGCAAACCCTTGACCGATCGCGGTGTGATCCAGGCGGTCAGATCCAGCAAGCCGTAGCCCGGGGCCTTGAAGTCCGGATTCGGCGCATCGCTGCCGTATTCCACTTCGCTGCGCCGTTTCGCCAGGGTCAATATGCTTTCCACGCCCCACTGTTCCTGTTTGTAGCCCAGCGCGACGATGGCCTTCAAGGGCGCCATCGAATTCAGATAGCTATCGTTCTCCTGGTCCTTGCCGCGCGTCCATGCCAGGGAGCCCCAGCTGTACCAGTTGCTGTTGAACGCCCATTGGCCGCTCAGCTCCGCCCCGTAGATGCGGACGCGCGCGCGGTTTTCCCAATGGTAGACCGTTCCGTAATTGTCCCGAGTCCATTGCGGGTCGCGGCCCGGAGCGCCGGCGCTGTACTGCACGGAATCGATGTAATCCCGGTAGTGGGTATCGAAAATGGCCAGACGCACGCCCCGCTCGCTATCCCCAGCCTCTGCGCCCAATTCCCAGCCGCGGCTGATCTCGGGCTTCAGGTCGGGATTGCCCAATGATATATAGGACCCGGGCGCGCCGTAGCTGAGGAACAGCTGAGTCGCGTTGGGCGCCTTGAAGCCGTAACCGTACTTGGCGAAAAAGGCCAGATCTTCTCTGGGCCTGTAGGTGGCAAGCAGGGACGGCGATACACGCTGGCCGCTGTTGTCAGAGAAGGAAATAACGCCCGCATTGGGGTTGTTCGCGTATTGGCCGCCCATCTTCGGCTTCTGGCTGTATGCGTCGAAGCGCAGTGCGGGGGTCAGCGCATACTTGCCCTCTCCCCAAGAAATTTCATCCTGCGCCCAAAGCGCATATTGATTCCCCTTGGCGCGCGGCATATCGGATTGATTGGTGTGCAGCATCGGGCAGCCGGCGGGCGGGCAATTGTCTATGCCGCGCGATTGCTGTTTGGTGTCGTTGGACACCCATTCGCCGCCCGCCGCCCAGCGATGCTTGACAACACCGCCATCGATGAAGCCGCCCCAAGCCGTCAGCAGGCCGACGTTGTCTTCCTGCATGGAATTCTTGCGGTTGTAGAAGCCACGCCCCACCGCCGATGTCCGGTTGGCGGTAAAACCGTCTTCCTGATAGACACGCTGCCAATACAGTTTGGCTTCGCCATGATCCAAGAGGGAATTCCCGGCGGCGGACTGGTATTGATAGCCCAGCACCACGCGGTCGCGTTCGCTTTCCTTTTGCTTGCTGCTTTGCCCTGGAGCATAGCTGCGGCCGGGCTCTTTCAGGTAGTCGATGGTCGTGGAGCGGCGGAATGCGTCGGCGGCCAGGCTGACCATGTGCTCCGCGCCGAAGTCCTGCTCCAGCTTGAGCATTACATTGTTCTGTTTGTAGTCGGCGGGATCGGGGCGTTCGCGCGTGGGGCCCAGCCCTCCTTTCTTGCCCATGTTGTCCAGCTCATGGCCCTGGCGATGCCCCGCCTGCAACAGCCAGCGCGTGCTGCCGCCAAAGCGGCCGGCCAACGCGGCATCGGCGCCTATGCTGTCGTCCGCGCTGTTGTAGCCCGATTTCAGCAAGGCGCCGAAGTCCTTGCCGGGCGCCAGCAAGTCGCGAGGCGACAGAGTGCGCAGGTCCAGGTAGCCGATCAGCGAGCCCGATTGCGTCGATCCCGCGCCACGGACCAAGTCGATGGCCGACAAAGAGTTGAAAGCTATGGTGTCCAGGCCGCCGTCGGCATCGCGCGCGCCATCCTGCAGCCAGGGCACGCGGATCCCGTCCACCCGCGTAACGATGCGATCGCCGTCCAGGCCGCGTATGTTGACACTGTTATTCTGTGTATTGAAATTGACTCCGGGTTCGCCGCGCTTGGAGAAATCTTCCCAGCTTTCAATGGCGCGCTGATCCAATTGCTGGCGAGTGGTGATCGTCGTGCCCTCCGGCAGATCGGCAAGCAGCGATTGGCCTTGCACTTGCAGCGGAGACAGGACCTGTACCTCGCCCGCGGCCCGATCCGCGGTATTGAGGCTTTGCGCGCTTTGCTGCGCGCTTGCCTGGGCTGCCGTCACAGCCAGAAATACCCCGCCCCACCAGATTGAAGATTTCCCCATGATTTGTTTTTTTCCGAAGTGATTGAAATCAGATTGAAGTTGCAAATGATAACGATTTTTATTTGTGTATGCAATTAAAATTGATGTGAATCAAATGGAGTGGATATCTATTCTTTTATCCGGCGGTGGCGGTGGTGGGGCGTGCTGGCGGCAGGGGCGGTTCACCGGCCGCTCGCGGATGGCTCATGGGCAGCCTTGCGGGTTGGCAGCGTGGGATGACCAGCGAGGAAAGGCGTTTCGAGCTGGCAGCGTGGGCGGGGAATGGCAGTTGGGCCAACTGTGTGACTGGGCGCGTGTCCAGACCGCTGCGCACCCATAAAAAAACGCCCTTGCGGGGATCCGCTTACGGGCGTCTTGCTCCGCAATGCCCCGGCGTACGCCGGGGCATTGCGGTTTTTCCGATGATGAAAGGCGGGCGCCCTTCGATCAGTTCTTGGACTTGTCGACCAGCTTGTTGGCGGCGATCCAGGGCATCATGGCGCGCAGCTTGCCGCCCACTTGCTCGATCTGCGATTCCGCATTGATGCGGCGGCGCGAAGTGAGCGTGGGGGCGCCGGCGGCGTTTTCGAGGATGAAGCTCTTGGCGTATTCGCCGGTCTGGATGTCCGCCAGGCACTTGCGCATGGCCGCACGGGTCTCGTCCGTAACGATGCGCGGGCCGGTGACGTACTCGCCATACTCGGCGGTGTTGGAGATCGAGT
>DJWC01000097.1:1969-45180 GCA_002441445.1 Pusillimonas sp. UBA6240 | reverse complement strand
TAGCCCGCTTCGACCAGGGTTTCGAAACCGGCCTTGATGAGTTCGACCGTGCCGCCGCACAGAACCGCCTGCTCGCCGAACAAGTCGGTTTCCGTTTCTTCGCGGAAATTGGTTTCGATGATGCCCGCGCGCCCGCTGCCGATGGCGCATGCGTAGGACAGTGCGATATCGCGCGCCGCGCCGGAGGTATCCTGGTGCACCGCCACTAGGGAAGGAACGCCGCCGCCCTGGCTGTAGGTGCCGCGCACCGTGTGGCCCGGCGCCTTGGGCGCGACCATGATGACATCGACATCGGCGCGCGGCTGAACCTGGCCGTAATGGACATTGAAGCCATGGGCGAACGCAAGGGCCGCGCCCGCCTTGATGTTGCCGGCGACTTGATCGCGATAGACCTGCGCGATGTTCTCGTCGGGCAGTAGGATCATGACGAGATCCGCGCCCTTCACGGCTTCCGCGACTTCCAGGACTTTCAGGCCGGCGTTTTCGGCCTTGCTCCAGGATGCCCCGCCCTTGCGCAGGCCCACGACCACATTCACGCCCGATTCATGCAGGTTGAGCGCGTGGGCATGGCCTTGCGAGCCGTAGCCGATGATGGCAACCGTTTTGCCTTTGATCAGGGACAGGTCGCAATCTTTATCGTAAAAAACTTTCATGTGAAATGCTCCAATGCTTTCGGTATTTTGATTTTTGCCGGACGCCGGGGGCCCGGGAATCCATGGTTGAACACGGCCGGCATACAGCCGCCTGGCCGGTATGATAATTTAAAGCTTCAATACGCGTTCGCCGCGGCCTATTCCCGACACGCCGGTGCGCACGGTTTCCAGGATGGAACTGCGGTCCAGCGCGCCGATGAAGGCCTCGATCTTTTCCTGGTCGCCGGTGAGCTCTATGGTGTAGACCTTGTCGGTGACATCGATGATGCGCCCGCGGAAGATATCCGCCATGCGCTTCATTTCATCGCGCTCCTTGCCCACGGCGCGCACCTTGATCATCATCAGCTCGCGCTCGATATGGGGCCCTTCCGACAGATTGACCACTTTCACGACATCGACCAGCCGGTTCAGGTGCTTGGTGATCTGCTCTATGATCTCGTCCGAACCGTTGGTCACGATGGTCATGCGCGACAGCGTCGCGTCCTCGGTGGGGGCGACGGTCAGGGTTTCGATGTTGTAGCCGCGCGCCGAGAACAGGCCGACCACACGGGACAAAGCGCCGGGTTCGTTTTCCAGAAGGATGGAAATTACGTGTTTCATGTCCTCTCCTTATAGATCTTCAGAACCGAGCAGCATTTCCGTCAGGCCGCGCCCCGCTTTCACCATGGGCCAGACGTTTTCGGTTTGGTCCGTGATGAAATCCAGGAACACCAGCCTGTCCCGGTGTTTGGTGAAGGCTTCGCGTATCGCGGGCTCCACATCGGCCGGCTTGTCGATGCGCAGGCCCACGTGGCCGTAGCTTTCCACCAGCTTGACGAAGTCCGGCAGCGCGTCCACATAGGATTCTGAATAGCGCGAACCGTAGTCGATCTGCTGCCACTGGCGCACCATGCCCAGATAGCGGTTGTTCAGGCAGAGTATTTTGGGCGTCAGGCGGTACTGGCTGCAGGTGGACAGTTCCTGGATATTCATCTGGATCGAGCCTTCGCCCGTGATGACGGCGACATCGGCGCCGGGATTGGCCATTTGCACGCCCATGGCATACGGCAGGCCCACGCCCATGGTGCCCAAGCCGCCGGAATTGATCCAGCGGCGCGGCTGGTTGAAGCCATAGTATTGCGCCGCCCACATCTGGTGNNTGGTGCTGGCCCACGTCCGAGGTGATGAAGGCGTTGCCGCCCGTGACTTCCCAAAGTTTTTCCACCACGAACTGCGGCTTGATGACGGTTTCGGAGTGCTCGTACGCCAGGCACTGCTTGCCGCGCCAGGTGTTGATCTGCTGCCACCACTTGGTCAGGGCATCCTTGCTGGGCGGCGTATCGGCGGCCGACTGCGCGTACAGCGTATTGAGTTCCTGCAGGACTTCCTTGACGTTGCCGACGATGGGCACATCCACGCGCACGCGCTTGGAGATCGACGAAGGGTCGATGTCGATATGGACGATCTTGCGGGGATTCTGCGCGAAGTGTTTGGTATTGCCGATGACGCGGTCGTCGAAGCGCGCGCCCACGGCGATCAGCACATCGCAATGCTGCATCGCCATGTTGGCTTCATACGTGCCGTGCATGCCCGGCATGCCGACGAACTTGTCATCGCTGAACGGGAAGGCGCCCAGGCCCATCAGCGTGTTGGTGCAGGGAGCGCCGGTCAGCTCAACCAGTTGGCGCAGCTCGTCCGACGCATTGGACAGGACGACCCCGCCGCCGGAATAAATCATCGGCCGTTCCGCGCCGAGCAGCATCTGGACGGCTTTCTTGATCTGCCCCTGATGCCCCTTGGTGACCGGCGCGTAGGAGCGCATCTTGACTTCGCCGCGCTTGGGCACGAACTTGCATGCGGCGACGGTGATGTCCTTGGGGATATCCACCAGCACGGGGCCGGGCCGGCCGGTTCTGGCGATATAGAAGGCGCGGCGCATGGTTTCGGCCAGGTCCTTCACATCTCGCACCAGGAAATTGTGCTTGACGCAGGGCCGTGTGATGCCGACGGTGTCGCACTCCTGGAAGGCGTCCTCGCCGATGGCGTGGCTGGGCACCTGGCCGCTGATGATGACCAGGGGAATGGAGTCCATATAGGCCGTGGCGATGCCGGTGACGGCATTGGTCAGGCCCGGGCCGCTGGTGACCAGCGCCACCCCTATCTTGTCGGATGAACGGGAATAAGCGTCCGCGGCGTGCACGGCGGCTTGCTCGTGACGCACGAGGACGTGCTTGAAATTGTCTTGTTTGTAGATTGCGTCGTAGATGTACAGTACTGCGCCGCCGGGGTAGCCGAACACGTGGTCTACGCCTTCTTCGGCAAGGCAGCGCACGACGATATCGGCGCCAGAGAGTTCCATGTTGTATTCCTTTCGTAACCAGCACTGCCATCCCGACCGGCCCTCAAGGGCCTGAATCTTTGCCAGCCGCGGCAACATGACCTGGCGCTTTATGGCTCACAGAGCCATGCCGCCCAGGCACCTTGCCGCTCCGACGCGGATTCATCGAAACACAGCACTAGCGTTCCTATGAACGCGGGAGGTAGAAACGGAAGCCTTGGCAACACACGCTTGTGGCGCGGCCAAAGGCGAAGTAAAACAGGCGCAAAAAACCGGGCGGATAGCCCGGGCGAAAGAGCCTCGCGCTTCGCGACGGGATGCAGAGGCGAAGCAAGATGCTAATGTACCGCGTTGCAGCAATAGAATCAAATCCGCCGGCGCAGATACCCTCTATACTGGCGGTGATCTTATACGGCTTCGCCAGCATGATCACAAGCTTACCTCACCTACAGCGCTTTCTCTACAGCCACCATTTCTTCGGCGGCTTGCGGCAGGCCATCGGCGTCTTGCTGCCGGCCCTGGTGCTGGTGGGCGTATTCCACATGTACAGCGTGGGCATGATCGCCGCCATCGGCGCGGCCTGCGTGGCCATCATCGACCAGCCCGGCGGGCCGCGGCGCTATGGCGTCAATGGCATGCTGGCCGCCATCCTGCTGGGTTCCGCCACCGCGGCCGTGACAGGCCTGGCTTCGTCGCACAGCCTGCTGATCTGGCTGCTGGCGCCTACCCTGTGCTTCCTGTTCTCCATGCTGACGGTCTTCGGCAAGCAAGGCGGCCTGCTCGGCTTCGCGTGCCTGCTCATCATGACGCTGACCATGCGCGAGCCGCTGGATCCCCATCAGGTATTGCAGCACACCATCTATTCCTTCGCGGGCGGCCTGTTCTACTTCGGCTACAGCCTGCTGGCGCACCGCTTGCTATGGCACCGGGAAGAACAGCAAGCCCTGTCCGTGGCGCTGTTCGCGACCGCGGAATATATGACGGCGCGCTCGCAGTTCTATGACGTGAACTCCGACCTGGACGCCAGCTACAGGCAATTGATCCATACCCAGTCGGCGATGACGGACGCGCACCAGGCCGCGCGCGACACGGTGCTGCGCGAATTGCCCAAGGGCGGACGAAGGGGCGATCGCCGGCGCATCACCTCATTGAATATTTTCATCGACATGGTGGCCTTGCTGGACAGCCTGGTGGCCACGCATACCGACTATGCGACCCTACGCCGCAATCTGCACGACAGCGATATGCTCATCTTCGCGCGGGATGCCCTGCGCAAGCTAGCCTTGAACGTCTCGCATATCGCGCTCAATGTGGCGCGCAACCGCCATGCCAAGGAACGCAACAGCGTCAAGGCCGAGCTGCGCGCCATGGAATACGAGCTGGAAAAATATCGCCAGGACGGCATGGCGGACAAGGATCCCGAGACTTACGCGCTTCTTGTGCAGGTGCTGCGCCGCTTGCGCAATGTGACCCGCCTGGTCGACCGCATGGCCGATCACCTCAGCGACACATCCGCCACGGGCCTGGTGGACATGCGGCTGGACAAGTCCCTCGATCGCTTCCTGTCGCGCAAGAAATGGCGCCTCGGGATGTTGACCAGCAATCTGCGCATGGATTCATCCCATTTCCGCTATGCCCTCCGCGTAGCCATCGCGGCGCTGCTGGCCATGTCCACCGCCGTCGTTCTTCCCCGGACTCCGGTGCTGGCCGCCATGGCGCCGGGGCTGAGCGCTCACAGCTATTGGATAGTGCTGACCATCATCGTCGTGATGAAGCCCGGCTTCGCCCTGACCCGCCAGCGCAATGGCTGGCGCCTGGCGGGAACGCTGATAGGCTGCGGCCTGGCGCTGTTGCTGTTCAAGCTGACGCAGAACGCCAACATCTACCTGGCCGTCCTCGTCGCGACCTGCATCCTGGGCTACAGCCTGATCCAGGTGAACTTCATGGCGGCGGCCATTTTCAACACCGTATTCGTGCTGCTGGTGTTTCATTTTCTCGCGCCGGGAACGCCGTCGATCATCGGCGAGCGCCTGCTCGACACCTTCATCGGCTGCGGCATTGCCCTGCTTTGCAGCTATATCCTGCCATGGTGGGAACAAGGCTTCATGCCCTCGCTGGCGCGCGCCGCCATGAAAAACAATCTGGAGTTCTTCTCTTCCGGGCTGGCATACGCCCGCCTCAGCCGCGAACAGGTCGCCGCCCATTTGCAGGCGCAGGCTGCAGGCGGGCCCGAAGCGGATGCGCCGAGCGCCGCGGAGCTGGCAAAGCTGGACGCGGAACAGCATGAAGCCGAAATGCGCTGGCGGCTGGCGCGCAAGAATATGCATATCGCCTTCAGCAACTTCGCCGCCGCTTTCTATCGCATGATGGACGAGCCCGTACGCCGCCAAAGCAATGTGCCGGAACTGAACAACCTGCTGATACAGAACCACGTGCTCGCCATGCAGATCACGTCCGCCATCCCCATTCTGGCAGGCCTGTCCAGCGTGCCCGAAGGCATACAGAAATCGCTGGATGCGATCGAACAGTATCTGAGAGGCGAAGAGGCCGATCCGCCGGCCTCCATCGAGACCGAAGGCGAACTGGCCGCGCTGGCCTACCCGATAAGGCAGATGGTCAAGGCGGCGCAGCTGATACGGCAGGAGATGCGAGGGCTTGCAATATCCGAAGCGCCGGCGCAAGCGGAGCCGGCGGCCGGCGCCGCCTGAGCTCGTCGGCGCATAGCGCTAAAGCCGCATGCTCTTTTAGGCTAATGGCGCTGGAGCGCTAATGGCGCCCTACGCTTTGCGCCGGAATACCAGCTTGTCGGGGGTGGATTGCGGCCCCGCATAGGCATAGCCTTCGGCGCCGAAGCCCCGCAGGTCGTCCACCTTGCCGATCTTGTGGTCGATGACATAGCGCGCCATCAGCCCCCGCGCGCGCTTGGCATGGAAGCTGATCACTTTCCATGCGCCGTTCTTGTAGTCCTGAAAAACGCATTGAACCACCCGCGCCCGCAAAACCTTCAAGTTCACCGACTTGAAATACTCTTCGGAAGCCAGGTTCAACACAATGGGCTCCGCTTTCTTGTCTTTGGAGCTTGCGGCCAGATGCTCGTTCAGGTGCTGCGTGATGGAGTCGCCCCAGAATTCGTACAGGGTCGCCCCCTTGGCGGTGGCCAGGCGCGTGCCCATTTCCAGGCGATAGGGCCTGATCAGATCCAGCGGGCGCAGCACCCCGTACAAGCCGCTGAGCAAGCGCAAGTGATCCTGGGCCCATTTCAATTTGGCGTCGGAAAGGCCGGAAGCGTCCAGGCCTTCGTAGACATCGCCATTGAACGCCAGCACCGCCTGGCGCGAATTGCTGGTGTCGAAAACCGGCTTCCAGGCCGCATAGCGTTCGACATTCAAATGGGCCAAGGCATCGCTGAGCTTCATCAGGTCGGCTATCTCCGCCGCGGATTTTTTCTTCAATACCTTGATGAGCTCCGACGCCTGGTCGATGAACATCGGCTGCGTATGCAGGGTGGTTCGTACCGGCGTGTCGTAATCCAGCTTCTTCGCCGGCGACAATAACAATAACATCGTATTTTTCCTTTTGCCGATGCGCGTCTTACCGCGCCGTCCAGCCGCCATCCAGAGACAAGGTGGTTCCCGTCATCTGGTCAGCCGCTTCGGACGCCAGGAATACCGCCGCGCCGCCCAGCTGCTTGGGCGTGACGAACTGCAGGGAAGGCTGTTTTTCGGCCAGCAATTCCTTGGCGGCCGCCTCGATATCCAGGCCGTGCTGCTGCGCCAGCGCCTCGATCTGCTTCTCGACCAGCGGCGTGCGCACCCAGCCCGGGCAGATGGCATTGCAGGTGACGCCATTGCCGGCGTTTTCCAGGGCGGTGACTTTCGTCAGGCCCACCACGCCGTGCTTGGCCGCCACATAGGCGGACTTGTTCGCCGAGGCGACCAGGCCGTGGGCGGAAGCGATATTGATGATGCGCCCCCAGCCCTGCTTCTTCATATGAGGCAGCGCCGCCGCCGTACCGTGAAACACGGCCGACAAATTGAGCGCAATGATGGCATCCCAGCGCTCGACGGGGAAGTCTTCGATCAGGTCGGTATGCTGGATGCCCGCATTATTGACCAGTATGTCGATGCCGCCCAGCGCCTCCACCGCCTGCCCGATGAAATCGCGGGTCGCCGCCGCCTGTGTCAGATCCGCGTTGATATAGACGGCCTTGACATCGAACTCCAGCTCGATATTGACCCTTTCCTTTTCAATGGCGGCTGCATCGCCGAACCCGTTTATCACCACGTTGGCGCCATTGGCGGCCAGTTCGCGCGCTATCGCCAGGCCGATGCCGCTGGTGGAACCGGTGACGACCGCATTTTTTCCCGTAAGCATATCGTTCCTTCTTTCTTGTGTAGTCCATGAAAAGTCGAACACATCCACGCTAGTGTACAGCCCCGCCCCCGGCCGCAGTCCGAGGTTGGAACGCAGCGCAATCCAATTATGCGATTTTTTTATTTCTTGCTAGAATAGCGGACTTGCTCGGTAAGGGCGCCGCAAACCTTCGACCCGGTTCGGCTCCCATCGCAGGCCAGCAGCACCAGGACAGGTGGCAGAGTGGTCGAATGCGCCGGACTCGAAATCCGGTATACGGTTCTCCCGTATCGTGAGTTCGAATCTCACCCTGTCCGCCAAAGAATCAATGACTTACAGCACATCAAGGCCACCATTACGTTGGCCATTATCGGCCTCGCTGACTCGATATCAACCGTTTAACTCAGCCTGACGCATAGGCAGCCAACCCGCCCCGGCGGGTTTTCCTTCGCCTGCTCAGGCAGGAACAGAATGCGCAGGCTCGACTTCGATCTCGCGCCCTGAGTGCTCGGCCTGCCACAGGTCGTAATCGGCCTGCATCTGCAGCCACATGATAGCGCTCGGCGCCGGAATCCACTTCGACAACCGTATAGCCAAGTCGGGCGTGACACCCGAACGGCCATTGATAAAGCGCGAAAGCTGAACGCGCGACACACCCAGTTGCTCCGCGGCCTGCGTCACCGTCAGCCTAAGCTCCGGCAGGACATCCTCTTTCAGGATGCTGCCCGGGTGCGGGGGATTGTGCATCTGCATAATCATGCTCCTAGTGATAGTCCTGGTAATCCACCAGAATGGCATCCTGTCCGTCGAAAGTAAAAGTCAGGCGCCAGTTTCCATTGACCCATACTGACCAATGCCCTTGCAGGTCTGCGCCTCGCAAGGGATGTAGCCGCCAGCCGGGCACGTCCATATCTTCAGGCTTGATCGCGCGATTCAACGCGAACAACTGCCGCTGCAACTTGCCGGCGTGAGCGGCCTGGATCTTTGCCTTTGATCCAGTTTCAAAGAATAGCTGGATGCCCTTGTGGCGGAAGCTCTTAATCATGTTATCATTGTATCTTGTATAGATACACGATGCAACCACTCCGGCATTTCGTTCGCATGGCCGAACGGCCGGTCGCGGCTCAGGCCCTCGCCGGTGCCGAAATCCTCGAGCGAGATGGCAAAGTTTTGAACTCGTGCGAGCGACATGTCGATGCTCCTTCTGTCTGTCGGCCCAGGATCGCGATCGGAGTGCGGTCACTGGCCGTTTCGCTTCTTCAACTCGGACGGCGTTGTCCACGCGATGCAAGCCGAGCGTCAGCCGGGAGACGTGCAGACGCGACCCGGCAAGTTGCGCGAATCTTTCATTGCGCCGTCTCCGCCCACGGATATTCGAGCTGCATGGCCACCACCCTGGCCGTGCGCTGGCCATATCGCTCGGCGATCGCCTGAAGACTGAGGTCGAGGGCGGCTTCGGGTCGCCGGTCCGGGAAGATCGAGACGCTGCGTTCCTGCGGCCAGGCCTGCGCAACCTGGCCCGGCAGGAGGCGAATGCCGTTTGCCGTCGCAATGGCGGAGGCCGAGGCAGCGAAGGTGACCGCCTTCGACCGGTAGGTCCGCGACCAGGCATCGGCGACGTGAGCCAACGCAACCTCGTCTATTTCCGGTTCGAGGGCGATTCCGAACTCGTCGCGGTTCCAGAAGGCGGCCACGTTGCCCAGAACAGTGGTGGCGAACGAGCGGCTGAACCTGAATGCGCTGCTCGCATGCCGTGCGTCCCAGTGGTCGACGCCGAGGTCCCGGGCCACAGCCTGCGCCTTTTCGCGGCCGGCGATGGCCTCGATCAGGGTCAGCATCATGGGCACGGATGCGGTGATGCCGGTGGTCGTCGCAACCCGCCCGTCGATCACGAAGCGCCTGTCGGCCACGTAGCCGATCGTCGGGCTGTGCCGGAGCAGATCCTTCAAGTAGTACCAGTGTGTCGTGGCTCGCTTGCCGTCGAGCAGGCCGGCAGCACCAACAACCTTGGCTCCGGCGCAGACGGCGATGATGGTCGCGCCCTTGTCCGATTGCTGCCGCAGCCACGCAAGCACGGCGGGGGCGTCGTCGCGGCTCATCGCCGGCACGATCACGTAGTCCGCCCCGTCCGGGTGCGTAGCGTCGAATTCCGCGATCGTCGCGTCCGGCTCGACCGCGTTGAGCGCGGGATAGAGGCGCACCGGGCCCGGGCCGGACGCCAGCATCAGCACATCGGCCACGTCGGCGCGCCGCAGGATTCCGGTCGGCACGACGTAGTCGGTCGTCTCGGTCGCATCGTTGAGGCCGATGACGGCAACGACCGGTCGCTGGCGCTTGGGCGGCTGGAGCGCTTCCAGCATTGCCGCCGTCTCGGAGGCGGGCACCGGCGGCGGAGATGCCGCAACGTCGGACGGCAGTGTCGCGAGCCACAGGCCAAAGCCACCCGACGCGGCGACGACGGCAGCGATGAGCCCCCACATGGCAATCGTGCGCTTCCTCATTTTGGTCTCCCGACTTCCAGGTTGACTGAAATCATATCGCGAGCCGATCATGGCTGAAATGACGTAAATCCGGCGAAAACTGCCATGACGCGAAGCATTGCCATCGTGCTCCATCCGGGATTTCAACTGCTCGACGCGGCCGCCGACATTTGGACCTCGGCGGGGATTTCAGCGGGCATCGACCTGGCGATCGCCCTGATCGAGGACGATCTCGGCCCGGATGTCGGCCGGCGCGTCGCGCAGCAGCTTGTCGTTCACCAGCGCAGGCCAGGCAGCCAATCGCAGTCCTCGGCCCTCGGCCAGCCGCCGCAGGCATTGCGACGAGTTCAGGCATGAGCGCCCGTCGGCGGCGGCCCAAGGGCGCGAGGCGGTCCCAGTCTTTATGGTCGTATAATCATACAATCTTACTATAATGCCCGGAGATGCCGAGAAGATTATGGAGCCGCCCCTTTCACTGGAATCCCTTTCCGTCTCAATGCCCCTCGCCGACTTCGTTGCACAGGCGTGTTGGGATGAAGTTCCGGAAAATGTAAGGCATGAGGCCAAGCGCGCACTGATCAATTACTTCGCGGTGGCACTGGCCGGCGCCACGGATCCCACGCTGGACAAGGCGGTGCTGGTGTATCAGCCCTTCTTCAACTCGGGACAGGCCACGCTCATCGGGCGCGGCGAACGGGCGGACATCCTTAACGCCGCTGCATTGAACGCCATGGGCGCCAACGTGTACGACTACGATGACACGCACATCCCCACCATCATTCATCCCACAGCGCCTGTGGCTGCCGCCTTGTTCGCATTCAGCGAAACCAGGCCCGTCAAGGGCGCGGACCTGCTGCTGGCGCTGCTGCTGGGCATCGAGGCGGAATGCCGCATCGGCAATGCCATCTCGCCGTTTCACTATGGGAGAGGCTGGCATATCACTTCCACCTGCGGCGTTTTCGGCGCCGCCATGGCCGTGGGAAAACTGCTGGCGCTGACAAGCGAGCAGCTTTGCTGGGCGCTAGGGTCAGCGGCATGCCAGGCGGGCGGCTTGGTCGAGGGCTTGGGCACCATGGCAAAAAGCGTGAGCGTCGGCAATGCCGCGCGCAACGGCATGCTTTCCGCCCTGCTGGCCCGGAACAATTTCGACGGCCCATCCCAGCCTCTGGAGGGCAAGTATGGCTTTTTGCGCGTCTTTGGCGATCAACCCGATTTCACGGCAGTGACGGCGCACCTGGGAGCGACATGGGAAATCAGCAACACCGCTTATAAGCCCTACCCTTGCGGCGTTGTCCTGAATCCAGTCCTGGATGCCTGCCTGGCCCTGGCGGCGCGGCCGGAAATGCGCCATGCCGGCGCGTCGGATATCGATTTGATCGAGCTTACAGGCCATCCCTTGCTGCGGCAACGCACGGACAGGCCTCACGCCCGAAACGGCCGGGAATCCCAGGTAAGCGCCCAGCATGCGGCCCCGGTCGCGCTGCTACGCCGCCGTGCCGGCCTGGAGGAATTTTCAGACGAGGCGGTCCGCGACCCGCAATTGCGTGCACTGGGGCAGCGGCTGCGCTTTCGTGATGACGACAGCTATGCCATCGACGCGGCCACCGTCCGGCTCACGCTGCGCGGCGGCGGAAGCCTTGAAGAGCATGTGGACATCGCCCGCGGCGCGTTGAAGCGGCCGCTGACGGATGCGGAACTCGAATCCAAGCTGCGCGATCTGTGCCGCTATGGCCGATCCGGTTGCGACCCCGACCGCCTGATCGCAGGCATCTGGGATATCGAGCATGCCGACGATGCCGCAAGCCTGGTGAGGCTCGCCGCCCGTCCGGCCTCATCCGGCGGGGCCGCGAGCTAATCGCCGGCTCGGCCATGAGCTTGTGCGGCGCGTTGCACGCGATAACGATCATCCCGCATGCTTGGGCAACCAGGTGACGATTTCGGGGAATGTGTAAAGAACCACCAAAAACACCAGCATCACGACGACAAACGGCAACACCCCGGAGACGATCTGGCCGAATCGGATCTTTTCACTCATGCTGTGCAGCACGAACAACACCATGCCCAACGGGGGTGTGATCAGGCCGATTTCGATCATCAAAACCAGGAAGATGCCGAACCAGATAGGATCCAGGCCCAGCGCCATCGCGATGGGGAATGTCACCGGCAAAGTCATCAGCATCATCGCAATGGATTCGATGAACATGCCGAGCACGAGGTAGGCCAGGGTCATGAACGCCATGACGATCCATGCCGGCAGCCTGGCATCCGTGATCAAGCCGACGATTTCGCGAGGCAGGCGTATGTAATCAAACACCCAACTGAAGATCGACGCCCCCACGACGATCAGCAGCAGCATCGCCGTGACTTTCGCGGTATCCATAGCGATATCGAACAATTTGCGGATATCGATGGTCTTGCGCGCCAGGCATAGAATGAACGCACCGAAGGCGCCGACCGCGGCGGCTTCCGTGGGCGTGGCGACGCCGGCATACATGGAGCCCAGCACAATGAAGATGATGATGACGAAAGGCAGCATGCCCTTGGACCCGGTCAGCTTCTCCTTCATGGTGTAGGCCCGCCCTACGGGCGCCGCGCCGCGCCAGACCATCGCCCATACCAGCGCCGTCAGCATGAAGAAAGCCATCAACAGGAGCCCCGGCAGCATGCCGCCCATGAATAAATGGGTGACTGAGGCGCCCACTGTCGTTCCGTAAATAATCATCGGGATGCTGGGAGGGATCAAGATGCCCAATGTGGCTCCCGCGCCCGTGATCCCGTAAGTAAGCCGGGGGCTATAGCCGCGCGCGATCATTTCGGGGCAAGACACCTTGCCCAGCGTCGCCGCCGTAGCCAGGCTGGAACCGCATACCGCGGCGAACACGCCGGACGCGCCCGCGCTGGCATGGGCCAGGCCGCCTGGCGTACGGCCGAACCAGCGCACCAGCGAATCGAACATGCCGGTGACGATCCCGCTTTGGAGCAGCAATCCTCCCATGAAGATGAACATCGGCACGGCGGCCAGCGTGAAGGTATTGGTGCTGCTCCAGGCCCGCTCCGCAATCAGCGACAACTGGGGCCGGGAAAGCAGGAAGTAGACGCCGAGCATCCCCACCAGGCCCAGCGCCAAGGCGATCCGCAAGCCGAACAACAGCATGAATATCATGCTGGCCACCAGCAACAGCCCCACCCATGCCAGCGGTTGGCCGCGGGCCAGCCAATACAGCAGCGCCAGTCCGCCGATCAGCAAGACAGTCTGCAGTGCAATGCGCGGGCCGCTCCACGCCAGCATGCCCAACAGGATGAAAATGACAATGAACAATGTTCCCCAATCGATACGCCCGCCCATGATGGGTACGGTCAGGCGCCCCAGCGCGATCAGGGCCGCGAGCAGCACAACCGCCAATAGTGGCAGGGCCCAGCGGCGCCCGTTCCCCTTGGGAGGCTTCAGCCGGTAGATATCGACCAGAATGGAAAGCGCGTAAACAGTCAGCCCCACCGAAACGGACAGTTCCGGTATCCATTGAGGTGTGGAAAGCAGGCCCCAGTCGCGGGTGTCGTTCACCAGTTCCCTGACATTGAAGGATGCCATCTGCCAGGCGGCGATTATCACGAAAAGCAGGCCGCACCACTGGCAGATCAGTTCCACGGCGCGCCGGCGATCAAGGGTCAAGCGGTCGACCCACAGCTCGACCTGCACGTGGCTGTTGCTAGCCTGGGCGGCGCCCAATCCGAGGAAAACCACGGCCACCAGCAGGTAAGCGGAAATCTCCGTCGCCCAGGACGTGGGAGCATTGAACAAGGAGCGCGAACCGATCTCGTAGCACATGATCAATGCCATCGCGAGCAGAGCCAACGCCGCCAGTACGCCGCCCGCCCGCACTAGCTGGACGATGGCGCGGATCGCCACAAAATCGTCCTGCCGGGACAAGGGATACAGTGCGGCCGGCGGCCGCCGCTCCTCGCCTCTCACGTCCAGGTTATCGGAAGTATCCACCACCATCATGTTGCCTCCTTGTTCACAGGGCTTCTTTGTGTCGAATCGAAGCGCAGCCATTGAGCAAACTGCGCGGCCGCGCGGGTCGGGTTTTATGGCCGGGGACGCCTTCGCACCCGCGGCGCTGCTGCGGACGCCTCGGCACTACATCCATGGACGATACATCCATTGCAGTTGTTCTTCGCATATTGTATTATCGAATTATTAAATGACCAAAGAAAAATAAATCGACCGGATTTCCGGCGGCTGCACAGCGCAGCCGCGCGCCACCCGCACTGGCTCCCCGCTTTCAACCCAAGAGCAATCACATAACGGAGACGACAATGATGAAATCGAATCAACTATTTGCATCGCATTTCCCTGCACGCGGGCGCCGGCGGCTAAAGGCCAGTGTGTTCGGCGCCGCGCTCTGCCTCGCTGGCTGGCTACACACGTCCGCGGTGGAAGCCCAGACGTACGACCTCACCATGTCGGTCATCACCTCCCCCGGGGATGGGTATTCCATCCTCACCCAGTCGGTACCCGAGCGCGTGGCGAAGGCCACGCAAGGCAAGGTCAAGGTCACCGTCAGCGATTCCCTGGTCCCTCCGGCCCAGATCGCTACCGCCATCCGGGAGGGACGGGTCGACATGAGCGCGGCGCTGCATACTTATCTCGCTGCGGACGAGCCGCGCATGGGCATCTTCAATCTGCCGGGCCTGATCAATGACGCTAAGGAATACAAAAAGGTAGGCGATGCTTTCTGGTTCGAGGACACCAAGAAAATCTGGAAAGAAAAATGGGACGCCATCGTCCTGGCCAACGGCGTCTGGTGCACGCAGCAGCTTTTCTCCAAGCAACCCATCAAGACGGTCGAGGATTTCAAGGGCAAGCGCCTGCGCGTCCATAATCCGCAGACCGCCGAAGTCGTCAACGCGCTCGGCGGCAAGCCGGTGCCCCTGCCCGTTCCAGAAATTTATCCCGCGCTCGAACGGGGCGTCATCGACGGCCTGTTCACTTCCACCTGCGTGGGCAACGCGCTGGAATACTGGCGGCTGGCCAAGAATGTGCAGAACTGGAGCCTGGGCCCGGTGAACGGCTGGGCCATTCTCGCCAACCCCGACAGCTGGGCAAAGCTGCCGCCCGATATCCAGAAACAGATTACCGGCGTCATGGACGAGATCCAGCAGGAAGCCTTTTCCCGCCACGATGAATTCGTCGGCAACGCCATGAAGAAAATGGAGTCGGAAGGCGTCACCTTCTGGGTCGCTCCCGACGCCGAACGCGCCAAGCTGATGCAGGACAAGTACATCGGCCCATCCTACGATGCCTGGTACAAAAGGGCCGAACAAGTCGGCTTCGATGGCAAGGCCTATATAGAACGCGTCCGTAAGGTGTTGGGCAAGGCTTCGGGGGGCTGATCCGGGCTGGCTGGGCTAAACTAAACGCTGCCGCGTTCCCGATGGCGAAGATGCGCCACGGGGACGCGCGCTCGTACATCTAGATCGGATACCACAGGGAAACTGCATGAGCCCCAAAGACGCTGACGTTGATTTTAAAGTACCGCGCGCCGCTGCTGTCCTGCGGCACAGCGTTACGGAAAGCATACGCAACGCTATTCTGGCCGGCCGCTTCCATCCCGGCGAACGGCTGCCGGAGCGCGAACTATGTGAAATGACGGGCGTCAGCCGGACCCTGGTCCGCGAAGCCTTGCGCCAACTGGAAACCGAACGCCTGATCAAGGTGATTCCGCATCGCGGCCCGGTCGTCGAAACCGTCACCCCGGAACAGGCTGACGGCATTTATCGGGTCCGCGAAGAACTCGAAGGCCTGGCGAGCCAGCTCTTCGCTGAACGCGCCACACCCGCCCATCTCGAAGCGCTGCAAAAAGCCTACAGAAACCTCAAAGCCTCGCACACTCGGGATGATTCCCTGCGTCAGTTGAAGGCCAAAAATGAATTCTACCGCTGCCTGCTGGAAGGAGCCGGCAACGAAGCGCTGACGAACAGCCTGCGGCTGCTGAACTCCCAAATCATGCTGCTGCGGTCGATGTCCATGGCGGCCCCGGGTCGCGCGGATAAAAGCCTGGCCGAACTGGGCGACCTTCTGGAAGCCTTGAAGGCCAAGGACGGCAAGGCTGCCCGGCAGGCCGGAAGCCGGCATGTGCGCAATGCGTCCGCGGTGGCGATACGGCTGCTGCGCGAAAGCCAGAAGGAAAAAAAGCAGGCCTGACGGCGGGCGCCGAAACCGGTGAAAGCGCCCCGCCGCGTCATCGCTCAACGGAAAGCGCCTTCTTTTTCCATCTCTCCGATGATTTCTTTGGCCGCCTTCATCGCGTCCAGCGAAGCCGGCACCCCGCAGTAGATCGCCGCCTGCAGGATAACTTCCTGGATCTCCTCCTTCGTGATGCCGTTGTTTATTGCCCCGCGCAAGTGAAGCCGCAGCTCATGCGGCCGGTTCAGGGCGATCAGCATGCCCAGATTCACAAAGCTGCGCGTCCTGCGATCCAGCCCCGGCCTGCTCCATACTTCCCCCCAGCAATACTCGGTCACCAGCTTCTGCAGGGGCGCCGTAAGATCGTCGGCATTCTGCAAAGACCGCTCGACATACGCATCGCCCACCACCGCACGCCGGATCGCAAGGCCTTTTTCAAATTGTTCGGTTTCAAATTCAGGACGGATAGCCATAAGTCATTCCTACGTTAGATATCGACAGGGGCGCAGCGCAACCAGATTGCGTCAGGCATCATTAATACTATAATACAATTATATTGTATTTCAACTTACGCACGTTGAAAGCGGCGCATCATCCGCAGACGGATGCCGCCGCATCTTCAGGCATCGATGGAGACCATCCCCATGGACGTTCAAGACTCCGCTCCGTTCGAGCTCTATGCCATTCGATATGCCAGGCACAGCGGCCGCACGGCCGCGGCCAACTATATTGGCGGCGGCGACTTCCACGATGCCGAATCGGACCTGGAATATTTCGTGTGGGTGGCGCGCAGGCAATCGGAGGTCTACGTCATCGATACCGGCTTTGAAGAATCGGCCGCCCGCGAACGGGGGCGCGAGCTGCTCACTCCGGTTCCGGACGGCCTTGCACTGCTCGGCGTCGATGCCCATGCCGTCCGCGACGTCATCATCACGCATCTGCACTATGATCATGCCGGCACGCTGGAACGCTTTCCCGAGGCCAGATTCCACATCCAGGACGCGGAACCGGCATACGCAACCGGCCGCTGCATGTGCCATCCCGCCTTGCGTCATCCTTTCAATGTCGAAGATATCGTCAGCTTCATCAGGAAGCTCTACGACGGCCGAGTGGTATTTCACCAAGGCATGTCCGAGCTCGCCCCCGGCCTGAGCCTGCACCACATCGGGGGACATACCGCCGGCCTTCAGGTAGTGCGTGTCCTGACCCAACGGGGCTGGGTCGTCGTCGCGTCCGACGCCGCCCACCTCTATGGCAACATCGACCGGCAAATCCCCTTCCCTGCCGTCTACAACGTGGGCGATATGCTGGAAGGCCACCGGCACGTCCGCATGCTGGCGGATTCGCCCGACCACGTCATACCCGGGCACGACCCGCAAGTCATGCTGCGCTATCCCTCGCCTTCGCCGGAACTGCAAGGCAAAGTCGTCAGGCTGGACGTCCCTCCCACCGGCGGCGCCTGACGCCGCGCCGCTCCATCGGAACTACCATGCTGCTCAAGAACAAATGCGCTTTGATCACCGGATCGATCCGCGGCCTGGGTTATGCCATCGCCGACACCCTGGCCGCTCAGGGGGCCAATATTGTCTTGCACGGGCTGGAGCCCGAAGATTCGGCTCGAGACGCGGCCGAGCGCCTGAGGCGCGCACACGGATGCGAAGTGCTATTGAGCCAGGCGGATCTCAGGCACGCCGACCAGATAGAACTCATGATGAAAGCGGCCACACAACAGTTCGGCGGGGTCGACATCGTCGTGAACAATGCCGTGGTCCGGCATTTCTCGCCAGCGGAAAACCTTTCCCCACCCCAATGGGACGAATCGATCGCGGTCAATCTTTCCGCCGCTTTCCACACCGCCCGGCTGGCCATACCCGGCATGCGCAGCCGCGGCTGGGGGCGCATCGTCAACATGTCGTCGGTCTACGGCGCTTCGGCGACCGTCAATCGCATAGGCTATGTCACCACCAAGACGGCTCTCATCGGCATGACGCGCGCCATCGCACTGGAGACCGCAACCAGCGGCATCACCTGCAACGCGGTCAGCCCGGGCACGGTCCCTACCCCGGCCATCCTCTCGCGCATCGCCGGCATCGCCCGGGAAACCGGCGTAACGGAAGAGGCCGCAGCGCGCGACTACCTGGCCCAGCGCCAGCCGACGGGGCGCTTCGTCGCGATGGAGAATGTGGCCGCGCTAATCCTCTTCCTGTGCAGCCCCGCCGGCAGTGACATCACGGGTTCCGTGCTGCCCATCGATGGCGGCTGGACGGCATCCTGAAGGCGCGCCTTTACAGCACGATCATTACTCTCGGAAAACAAGGAACAGGCATGAATGCAAACGCAGACAAGAATAGATCGCTGGGATTCGTCGGCATCGGACGCATGGGAGCGCCCATGGCGCAGCGGCTGCTGGCCGCCGGCTATCGCTTGACCATTTTCGATACCAACGAAGCCGCTTTGGCGCCGCTGGTCGCCAAGGGCGCGAGCCGCGCCGACTCCCCGCGCGCGGTGGCGGATGCGGCCGCCATAGTCCTCATGTCGCTTCCCATGCCCGATGTCGTGACGGCGGTGGGGCTCGGCAAGGACGGCCTGATCGAAGGGAGCGCTGTGCGCATCGTCATCGATCTGTCCACCACGGGCCCGCAAGCCGCCAAGAAGCTTGCATCCGGCCTGGCGACCCGGTCCATCGCAACCCTCGACTGCCCGGTCAGCGGCGGTGTCGCCGGCGCCACCAAAGGCAGCCTGGCCCTCATGGTCGCGGGCGACGCCGGCCGCTATGACGAAGCCCGGCCCATTCTGGACCATCTCGGCAAACAGTTCTATGTGGGGCCGGAACCGGGCATGGCGCAAACCATGAAGGTCATCAACAACCTGGTTTCCGTCACCGCGCTGGTGGTCACGTCCGAAGCGCTGGTCATGGGCGTCAAGGCGGGGCTGGACCCCGACATGGTAGTGCAGGTGATCAACGCGGGAACCGGCCGCTCCAATGCGTCCGAAGTCAAGATTCCGAACTTCGTGCTGTCACGCAGCTTCGGCTTCGGGTTCGCCCTCGGGCTGTCAGCCAAGGATATCAGGCTGTGCCTCGAAGAAGCAGAGCATTTAGGCGTCCCCATGGCGGTCGGCCAGTCGGTGCGCAACTTCCTCAACCATGCGGCCGAGATCTTGGGCTACCAGGCCGACATGACGGAAATGATACGGGTCATCGAAAAAGAAGCGGGCGTCGAGGTACGCGGCAAGGCCGCGGCGCAGCCCAAGCCATGAAACGGACGGCGGTCGTTACCGGAGGAGCTGGCGGCATAGGCGCAGCCTGCGCCATCCGCCTTGCCAAGGATGGCTGCGACGTCGCCATCCTGGATGTCGACGGAGACCAGGCGCGCGGCATAGTCGCCCATATCCAGGGTTTGGGCGCGCGCGCGGCCTACTATCCCTGCGATGTCGCTGACCGCCATGCGCTGGAAAAGGCTGCCGCGGCAACAGCCGAAGATCTGGGCCCGGCCGATATCCTGGTCACTTCAGCCGCCCTGATTCCCAACGCCGAATCCGTGCTCGACATGGACATGGATCGGCACGAACGGATGTGGCGGGTCAACTACCATGGCACCCTGCACGCCTGCATCGCCTATGGCCGCCGGATGCGGGCGCGCGGCGGCGGGTCCATCGTCACCCTGGGTTCCATCAATAGCATCCTTCCATTACCCCTGCCAGCCTACAATCCCGGAAAAGTCGCCGTAAGGCGCCTGACGGAACTGCTGGCCGTGGAACTGGGCCGCCATGGCGTCCGCGTCAATTGCGTGGCGCCCACCTATGTGCTGACCCGGGGCTTACAGGAAAAGATCAGCGCGGGCCAGCGAGATCTGGCGAAAATCATGGCCAGCCATGCGCTCGATGCTTTGCCCGATCCCGACGACGTCGCCGACGCCGTCGCTTTCCTGTGCTCGCCGCAAGCGTCGAAGATTACGGGCGTCATGCTGCCGGTCGACGCGGGATGGGGAGCCGCCGTCAGCTATAAAAGCTATGCCGGTGGCGTTCCCTGGGAAGATGTTTAGGCCTCGCTGGCCCTTGTGCGCCAGCAGCGCCAGGGCCCGCCGGTTCAGCGGCAAAATGGGGCGCGAGGGCCTGCCCCGCGGCTTCGTCCGTTATTATTCCTTGAAAACCGTCGGCGCCAGACTGTCTATGGTTTTCTGGTCCTCTGCCAGGCGCTGCGCAAACGCGTCGGGAGTGCTGCCCACAGGTGTCAGCAGCAAGGGCTTCAAGACCTTCAGAACCTCTGGCGCATTCGCCGCCTTATTGAAACCATCGGCGATCTTGGCCTTGATCTCATTGGGCGTGCCGGCCGGTGCGAAGAGCCCATACCAGTTATTGCTGAAAGCCACGTCGCCCAAGCCCGCTTCCGCGTAGGTCGGCACATCGGGCAATTCGGGCAGCCGTTCTTTCGAACTGACCGCGAGGATCCTGAGATCGCCCGACTTATGGTGCGACAGTACCGATGAGGTGCCGGTCACCAGCGATGTGACGTGGCCGCCCAGGACGTCATTCACCGCCGCCGACGTTCCGGCATACCGGACATTGGTGACCTTGTCCAACAAGCCCATGGACGACATCATGGCCGTTCCGACCATCAGCGTGAATGGCTCCCCGCTCGCCCAGCTGCAATTCCTGCTTTCATCGGCGCAATACTTTTTGTAATCGTTAACCGTCTTGATGCCGGAATTACCTTTCACGACAATGGCCGTCGGCCCTACAGCCATCATGCTGACCGGCGTCAAATGCGTCAACGGATCGCTTTTGAGCGTCTTGTTGGTGTACTTGAGCATGGCTATGGCCGGTATCGACACCAACAGCGTATAGCCGTCCGGCTTCGCGCGAATAGTGTCGTTGGTGGCGATCAACCCGTCCGCTCCCGGCTTGTTCTCCACGATTACCGATTTCCCCCATAGCTCGGACAGATACCTGGCCATGGCGCGCGACACGTTGTCGCTGCCGCCGCCCGGAGAATATGGGACGATAATGGTGACCGCCCTTTCGGGGTACTTCACTTCCGCGGCATGAGGGCTGGACCCCAGCATGAACGACATGCAAATCCCGACAGCCAGCTTCACTGATTTCATGTGCCTCTCTCCTATCGCCCCAAGGCGATGTTCCGATCGATGTGGCGCCAGCCTTATCCGGCGCTGGCGTATTTCCGTTCTATCGCTATCGACTCTTCCAGCCCGATGAATCGGTTGAAATCCTGGAAGGAAGTGATCTGGTGCGCGATGGCATTGGTGGAGCAGCCCTCCCGCATGAAGGTCTCCATCATTTCCTTGACGGCCTTGTGCATGGCGAACATGGGCTCTATGGGGCAGATAGCGAAACCGAAGCCCAATTCCGCGATTTCCTTGAGCGAAAGAAAGGGCGTCTTGCCCGATCGCGCCATATTGAAAAGTATGGGCTTGCCCAAGGGCTTGAGGCGCCTGCCGATCTCGCGCAGCTGCTCCATGCTTTCCGGCGCGTCGGCGTACAGCCCATCCGCGCCTTCTTCCGCATAGGCCTCCAGACGGTCCAGCGCATCCTCAAGGCCGTTGACCGCAATCGCATCCGTCCGCGCCACGATGAAGAAGTTGGGGTCGCGCCTTGCATCCAGCATCGCCCGCAGCTTCAGCTTCATTTCCTCTTTCGGGATCAATTGCTTTCCGGCAAAGTGACCGCATTTCTTCGGCAATACCTGGTCTTCGACATGCAGGCAGGAGGCGCCGGCCTCTTCCCAAAGCTCCATGGTCCTTTGCACATCCAGGATCCCGCCGTAGCCCGTGTCGGCATCGGCGAAAACCGGCACGGTGGACACCCGGCAAATCCGCCGGATATGCTCGAACATTTCCGTCTGAGTCAATACGCCGATATCGGCCTTGCCCGCAATGATCGCCGAGGCGGCGAATCCGCTGACAAAGATGGCGGGCGCGCCCGCCTGTTCAGCCAATTTGGCTGTGACGGCATCGTGCGCCCCCATGCAAACAAAAGGCCCTTGGCCGAAAAGCTCCCTGAACCGCGCCGAGCGTGGATTCATCCCGTCTCCTGTAAGGTTGCGCCATCGCCATGCCCGATTCACTTCCAGGCTTCTGGCAAATAGACATTCAATAATACAATCCTATAGTAATCTCGACACTGTCGCAAGCGAAACTTCCCCGGCGGCAGCAAGATGGCCGGGCCGTTATCTGGGATAATCCGATATCGCACCCTATCGAAGTGGGTAGAGGGTTCGGCTGTAATCAAGAGGGCCGGGCATGTTCCCAATATTCGACGTTTCGCCTATAGGCATCCGCCAGGTCGCCTGCCTGGTTTCCTGGCTGTCCGGGCCATTCTCCTCGGCGCCGGCGGGGGGATGGGGATGAGCAGCCAGCCCGCGCCGTTTTCCAAACCCTCTTCGCGCCTTCTGACGCTCTGGGACGTCGTCGCGATGCTGCTCGTCATCGGTGCGCTCGTCCTGCTCGCGCAGGGAAGCCGCGGGCTCATGCAGCCGCTGCCCGAGCCCGGCTTCGGCGCGATCGACCTCGACCCCTCCGCCCTGCCGGGGTACGCGCTGCACACCTCGCTCAGGATGCTGGCGGCGATGGCCCTGTCGCTGCTCTTCACCTTCACCTATGCGACCTGGGCGGCCAAGAGCCGGCGCGCAGAACAGGTGCTGATCCCGCTGCTCGACATTCTCCAATCGGTGCCCATCCTCGGCTTCATCTCGGTCACGGTGGTCTTCTTCATGTCGCTCGCGCCGGGACGGATGCTCGGCGCGGAACTGGCGGCCGTCTTCGCGATTTTCACCAGCCAGGCCTGGAACATGGCCTTCAGCTTCCACCAATCGCTGCGCACGGTTCCCAAAGAACTTGCCGAAGCGTCGCGCTCGTTCCGGCTCGGTTCCTGGATGCGATTCTGGAAGCTCGAAGCGCCATTCGCGATGCCGGCGCTCGTCTGGAACATGATGATGTCGATGTCGGGCGGCTGGTTCTTCGTCGTCGCCTCCGAAGCGATCAGCGTCGGCGACACCACCGTGGCGCTGCCCGGGATAGGGTCGTACATCGCGCTAGCCATCGTCGAGCGCGATCTCGGCGCCATCTTCTGGGCGATTGCGACCATGCTCGCCGTGATCCTCGTCTACGACCAGCTTCTGTTCCGGCCGCTGGTGGCCTGGTCCGACCGCTTCCGCTTCGAGCAGGAAGCCGTTGCGGCTCCGCCCCGCTCATGGGTGCTGACTGCGCTGCGCCGCTCGCGGCTCGTCTCGCTCACCCTGACGCCGCTGGGGAAGGCATGGCGCTGGACCTACCGGCCGCCTCCAGCATCGGCCAAATCCAGGCCCGTCGCGCACTGGAAAATTCAATCCCGGCAGGCGGCCTGGCTCGACCGGCTCTGGTACGGCGCGATCATTGCGGTCTGCCTCGCCGCGTTGTGGCGCATCATCGCCTTCGTGCTGGAAGGCGTGGCGCCGACCGAGGCAGGAACCGCTTTTCTGCTCGGCCTTGCGACCATGGCGCGCGTCTTTGCGCTGATCACGCTCGCCAGCATCGTCTGGGTGCCGATCGGCGTCTGGCTGGGGTTGCGGCCGAGGGCTGCGCGCATCGCCCAGCCTATCGCCCAGTTCATGGCGGCGTTTCCCGCCAATCTCTTGTTCCCCCTCGCCGTGTCGGCGATCGTGGCGTTGCGGCTCGACCCGGACTTCTGGCTGAGCCCGTTGATGATCCTCGGCACGCAGTGGTATATCCTGTTCAATGTCATCGCCGGCGCGTCCACCATCCCCGGCGAGTTGCGCGACATCGGCGCCAATCTGCGCGTGCGCGGCTGGCTGTGGTGGCGGCGGATCGCCCTGCCGGCGGTGTTTCCGTTCTATATGACCGGCGCCATCACCGCCTCGGGCGGGTCGTGGAACGCCAGCATTGTGGCCGAGATCGCGAGCTGGGGCGATACCACGCTCGAGGCCCATGGCCTCGGCGCCTACATCGCCGTGGCCGCGAAGGCGGGCGACTTCCACCGCATCGTGCTCGGGATCGCCATGATGAGCGCCTTCGTCGTGGTCATCAATCGCGTCTTCTGGCGGCCGCTTTATGCGCTCGCCGAGCGCAAGTTCCGCCTGGGCTAAAGGAAGGATGACATGGACACGCTGGACATCACCCCCTTGCTGGACATCCGGGGCATACGCAAATCCTTCCCCAGGCCCGACGGCGGCGAACTGCTGGTTCTCGACGGCATCGATCTGACGCTGCGCGAAGGTGAGATCGTCGGCCTGCTCGGGCGGTCGGGCTCGGGCAAATCGACACTGCTGCGATTGATCGCAGGCCTCTCCGCGCCCAAAGCAGGCTCCATTACCTATCTGGGTAACGAGGTGGACGGCCCGCCGCCGGGCATCGCCATGGTGTTCCAGAGCTTCGCGCTGTTTCCCTGGCTCACCGTGCTGGAGAACGTGCAGCTGGGCCTGGAGGCGCTGGGCCTCCCGCCCGAAGAGATCCGCCGCCGCGCGATCCAGTCCATCGACCTGATCGGCCTCGATGGCTTCGAATCCGCCTATCCGCGCGAACTCTCGGGCGGCATGCGCCAGCGCGTCGGTTTCGCCCGGGCCCTGGTGGTCCATCCCAACATCCTGCTCATGGACGAGCCCTTCTCGGCGCTGGACGTGCTGACGGCCGAGACGCTGCGCACTGATTTCCTCGATCTGTGGTCGGAGGGCCAGCTTCCGATCAAAGGCGTGATTCTTGTCACGCACAATATCGAGGAAGCCGTGCTGATGTGCGACCGCATTCTCGTCTTCGGCAGCAATCCGGGCCGGATCCTGAAGGAGATCAAGGTCGAACTGCCGCATCCCCGCGCCCGTCTCGATCCCCTCTTTCGCGACCTGGTGGAACGCATCTACGTAGAGATGACGACCAAGACCGACGCGCCCGCCGGCAAGCGGATCGAACGCTTTGCCGGCACGGGCATAGGCACGATCCTGCCCAGGGTTTCGACGAATCTCTTGTCGGGCCTGCTGGAGGCGGTCGCGGCGGCGCCTTATGGGGGCGAAGCCGACCTGCCGGTCATCGCCGCGTCGCTGCACATGGAGATCGACGACCTGTTTCCGGTAGCCGAAACGCTACAGATGCTGAGACTGGCCGAGGTCGAGGGCGGCGACATCAGGCTTACGGAGGAAGGCCGCCAGTTCGCGGAACTCGACACCGATCAACGCAAGCGACTATTCGCCAGGCATCTTCTGAACTATGTGGCGCTCGCGGGCCATATTCGGCGCGTCCTCGACGAGCGGCCGGAACATCGCGCGCCCTGGAGCCGGTTCGCGGACGAATTGGAGGATCACATGTCGCCGGGCGCCGCCGAGCAGACCTTGCGCGCCGTCATCGGCCTTGGCCGCTATGCCGAGGTCTTCGCCTACGATGACCAGACGCATGTGTTCAGCCTGGATAACCCATAAAGGCTGGGGTCCGCAGCCGGCCGCTCGCAACCGGCCGTCCGCAGCCGGCCGCCCGCAACTGGCCGTCCGCAGCTAACCGCCCATGATCAGCCGCCCGCCGCCATGCGGCGCTGGGGCGTGACGCTGCGGGGCAGCAGGCTCGCGGCGGCTTCATCGAGGATGATCTTCGCCCGGGGGTGCCGCTTCAATATGGTGAAGGGTATGGCCTCGGTCACCTCGTTTTCATGGAACTCGGCCACGATCGGGGCTTTGCTTGCACCGGTGGCGATCAGCAGAATCTCGCGCGCTTCCATGATGTCTTGCATACCCATGGTGATGGCGCGCGCGGGAACCATCGCATCTTCAAAAAACCGGCTGTTGTCCAGGCGGGTACGCTCGGAAAGCTGCACGACATGGCAGCGGCTGTCGAAAGCCGTACCGGGTTCGTTGAAGCCGATATGCCCGTTGCTTCCCACGCCCAACAACTGCAGGTCTACTCCGCCATGCCGCCGCAGGCTGGCGGAATATTCCCGGCAATGTTCATCCAGATGCCTTGCCTGGCCGTCCGGAAGATGGCATCGGGACGGATCGAAATTCAGATGCTGAAACAAATGCTGGCGCATATAGGCCGCATAGCTTTTCGGATGCCGGGCATCCAATCCCACGTATTCGTCCAGATTGAAAGTGCTCAGTCGTGATACGTCCAGCTCCTGCCGCTGCGCCTGCTCCACGAAGCGCGCATAAATGGGCTCCATGGTGCCCCCCGTCGCTGCGCCCAGGACGATTCCGGGCTTGTTCCGGATCCTGTCGATCAGCGTGGCGCTGACGTATTCGGCGATGGAAGAAGTGTCGGGGAAGATAAGAAACATGGATGACGGCCCGCCCTTACGGCCCTATTGCATGAGATGGCTATATTGAAAATGCAGCGCATCGTAGCACAGCGCTATAAGTTTTGAGCCGGCAGACATACTGGATGCCGCGATACGAGACAGCCGGCACCGTTACTTCTGCTAAAGGCCGCCACCTAGTGGCATGCCTGGCCTTTCAAAGGATACAGGCCCAGCGCTTTCGACGGACAATCCCTTAGAAGCGCCAATATCTGAACATTTTTTTCCATAGCTTGAGCGGCGATTTCAATCAGGCGCGCCTGTAGCTCGGCTCGGGATTCGAAATCGCTTGCGGTCAGCCACTGCTCGCGCAGCCGGCGTTCTTCGCTCTTGATTTGTTCAAAAGCTTCCAGTGCAAATATCATCAAACTTTTCCACTTTGCCATCTTGCTACCTCCTTTTTCTTGATCCTTCTTAAAATTAAAAAAAAATCATCCCGCGCCTGGCCATCCAGCCGTGGTACATCAAGGGGCATACGATCAGAAGACGCAAGAATAAACAGGATGACATGAACACGAGAATTCGGCCGGCTTGCGTACCGCCGTGGCGGTGGCAGGAATATAACTCGCCGACAGGACGATAACAAGCACCAGATTGACAGCGCCCGATGGTCAGGATGGACCCGCCACGGGCGCCGCAGGCGCCAAATCGGCGCTGAAACATGAGCTCGCCCGGACGGGATTAGAATTATAAATTCCCATAACAAAAGGAGAGAACGTGTTTCCCGATAGACTAACCAAGGGTTACCAGTCATTTCTCAATGGCAGCCTGGCCACAGAACGAGAACGCTACGAGGATCTGGCCAAAAACGGCCAGCACCCCGAGATCATGGTCATAGGCTGCGGCGATTCGCGGGTCGCGCCGGAAATCATTTTCGATGCCCATCCGGGCGAGATCTTCGTCATACGCAACATCGCCAATCTGGTGCCCCCCAGCGAACCCGACGTCGAAAGCTCATTCCACGGCACCAGCGCGGCGATCGAGTTCGGCGTGAATGCCTTGAAAGTGAAGCACCTCGTCGTGCTGGGCCATGCAAGCTGCGGCGGCGTCGCGGCCTACGCCAACAACGCGGCGCCCTTGACCAAGCGCGACTTCATCGGCAAGTGGATGTCGCAGATCAAGCCCGTGGCGGAACGCGTCGGGCCGCCGAAGGGCGATCGGCAAAGCTGGATACAACAGCTCGAGTGGGGCGTGATCGAATACAGCCTCAATAACCTGATGACCTTTCCCGCCGTACGCGAAGCGGTCGAAAGCGGCGCGCTCACCCTGCATGGCGCCTACTTCGGCATTGCGACCGGCCTGCTCTTCATCAGGGACCCGCTTACGGGCAAGTTTGCCCCTTATAGCGAAGCGGCTTGACCGCCGGCCGGATCAGCGGCCAAGAAACATCAATAGAGTCCATACAACGCTTTGTATGGACCCAGTAAGGACAAGTCCTCGCCGCCGGCGTTACTGCCGTGGAATATCGAGATCTTCGATCAGCTTGGCATAGGTGGCGGACTCTGACCGGATCAAATCGCCGAATTCCTCTGGCGTGCCGCCACCGGGATACAGGCTGATCTCCTCGATCTGTTTCCTGACACTGGAAGTAGCCAGTATCTTACGGACCTCGGCGTTCAATTTTTCAATAATCGGCTGAGGCGTCTTGCCCGGCGCTAGCAAGCCCATCCAGTAGACAGCCTTGTAGCCAGTGATGCCGGCTTCATCGAGCGTGGGCACATCTGGAAGAGTGGAAAGCCGTTTATCGCTGGTGACGGCCAAGGCCTTGAGCTTGCCGCCCAGGACATAGGGCACAGCCGTCGGAGAGGTTTCGAACATCAGGTCGATATGCCCGCCCATCAGGTCGCTCAGCGCCGGAGCGCCGCCCTTGTAGGCGACATTGAGCATTTTCGTCCCTGTCGCGACCATGAAAGTGCGGGCGGAGAAGTCCTGCGGGTTGCCGATGCCGGAGGTGCCGAAGCTCAGTTCGTCTGGATGGGCTTTGAGATGGGCCACGAATTCCTTGACGCTGTTCGCCTTCACCTTATCGGCGTTGACCACCAATACATTGGGCTGGTCCGCCACGCGTATGATGGGTTTCAGGTCTTTTAGAGGATCGAAAGGCAGCTTCAGGAACAAGTGGCTGGCGGTTGCCACGCTGAACGGCGCCAGGACGAGGGTGTAGCCATCGGCAGGCGCCCTGGCTACATATTCCATGCCGATGTTGCCGCTGGCGCCCGGCCTGTTGCTCACTACGACGGGTTTGTCAAACCCCTCCGACAGCTTTTGGCCTATCAGCCGGGCGACCATGTCTATGCTGCCGCCCGGAGGAAACGGCACGACGATGTGGATTTGCTTGGCAGGGTAGCCGTCGGCAGCGCGGGCCGGCATGGCGGCCAGGATGGCCGCGCCGAATACCGCCATGGCAATGGTGCGAATTAGAGTATTCATGATCGATAAGAGATGGAATAGTTATTGATAAAAACAGCGCCGCTTGAACATCAAAAAATCAGCCTGGCCACCGGCGCTCGTGCCATGTAGTGCATGCCTGGAAGCCCTGGGCGACTTGCAGGACACGCATGTCGGCATCGGTGGGCCCGGCGATCTGCAAGCCTATCGGCAGGCCTTTGTGGTCCTCTCCCATCTGGACGGAAATCCCGCATAGATCGAGGAGATTCCCGATCCGGACGTACCGCACGGGGGGCTTGCCATGATCGACCGATGCAAGCGGACGCGCCGTCCATTGGGAAGCAGGCGTCAGGAATACATCCAGGTCGCCAAACAGGCTGCAGAAGGCCAGCTTGAGCTCCGCACGGCGCCGGCACGCCTTGACATATTCCACTGCCGATATCTTCGCCCCCGCCAAAATCCGCGGCCTTACCGACGCATCCATTTGCAGCGCATCGTTTGCCGCCAGATGCCCCCAACTCGCCGCGGCTTCGGACAACATGATGGTGCTCTGGACATCGGCCATTTCGTCGAAAGCCGCGGGCAAGGCCAGAGGCCGCAGATGGGCGCCTTGTTCCCTGAACGTGTCAACGGCGCGCCGGTATGCGGCGATGATTTCCGGCTGGGCCTCTTCCAGATCCGCCTCGCTCAATACGGCAGCCCGCAAGCCTTCAAGAGCGGATCTCGCATCGCGGTCCTGTTTCGGCATGCCGATCCGGCCGGCGCCTTCGGTCAGTGCGGTGAATGCAAGGGCGGCATCCTCGGCCGTCTGCGCCATCAGGCCCACGCTGTCCAACGTGGTGCTCAATGGCACCACGCCGTTTCCGGGCAAGCGTCCGATGGTGGGCTTGAATCCGGTGATGCCGCACAAGGCGGCCGGGACGCGCACCGAAGCGCCCGTGTCCGTTCCGATGGTCAGCGGCACCATGCCGGCCGCGACCGCAACCGCGGAACCGCTGCTCGAGCCTCCCGGGGACAAATCTCCGATGCGCCCCAAGGGTTGCGCGGAGCGCCCATGTACTCGTTGGCGCCCCAGGCGCCGAGCGCGAATTCAACCATGTGCGTCTTACCGACAATCACCGCGCCGCACTCCAGCAGCCTGCGCGTGATCCACGCATCGCTGTCGGCGATATTCCCGACAAGCAATGTGGAGCCCGCGGTGCTGGGCCGCCCCTCGATATCGATGTTGTCCTTCAGCGCGACGGGCACGCCATGCAAGGGCCCAAGCGAATAACCCGACTGCAGCAATCGGTCGGCGGCTTCGGCGGCCGCCAATGCCTCTTTGCGGTATACCTCCACGAACGCATGCAGGCGCTCGTCCAGATCGTCAATGCGCTGCAAGGCGTGCTTGACAAGGTCCACCGACGTGCATGCGCCATTGCGCAGCATCTCGGCCATGGCGGCCAGGCCGGGGAAGCCGCCGGCCTGGATGGGTGCAGCGATAGTCATGCCCGCGCCTCCATGATTTTGGCGATCATCGACGAGGTGCCGACTATGTCGGGGTATTTTTCCCCGCCGTCGATGCGCCGCAAGGTTTCCTTCTCGTCGTGCATCATTTTCAATGCACGGCGAGCGCTGACTTCGATATCGGCTGCGGGAAGCACCAGAACGCCGTTTTCATCGGCAAGAACGGCGTCGCCCGGATGCACCGCGACGGAACCGCAAGTTACCGGGACGCAGAACTCGCCGCCGAGCCCCAGGGTTTTCACGGTGACGGCCGATGTGCCTTTGGACCAGACCGGCACATCGTACTGGCGCAGTTCGCCCAGGTCGGTCACCAATCCGTCCACAATAATGCCGGCGACGCCGGCCTTCTTCGCTGCATACGCCACGGCGCCGCCCAGCGTGGCGATGGTTTCGTCGCCGCAGCGGTCGATGACGAGGACGTCGCCCGGCCGCGCCTTGCCGACGGCGTAATGGACCATGGAGCCGTCCATGCCCGGCACCCTTACCGTGACAGCGGTGCCCGCGATTCTGCGATCGCGAAAATGAGCCTTGATACTGGGCGACATGAACCCTGTATAGCGGAAATGGCCGATAACCGCGGGCTCCGCGCTCGCCAGCAACTCTATGAGTTGCGGCGATATCTGCGGGGGAAGTGCATTAAGGACAAACAAGACCGGTTCCTCCAGTAAGTGTTTTTAGTGAGCTACACTATACGAACCGAGTTCCCAGCGGAAAAGACACAAATACAGATCGGTGCCCCTCAATTTTCCTTATGTTGCGCATAACGTTCCGGCAACTGGAGGCCTTTTACTGGGCCGCTACGCTAGGCACCGTCGCCGCCGCGGCGAAGCATTTATTCATCAGCCAGCCGGCGGTCACCGCGCGTGTCAAGGAGCTCGAGACGCATTTGGGCGTTGCGCTGCTTTCCCGCAGCCAGCAAGGGGTGCAGCTCACTCCGGCGGGGCAGGAATTTCTTCAGCGCGCTCAGCGCATGCTTCAGATGGGCGAGGAATTCGAGCGTGGCGGAAGAAGCGAACAGCCGCCGCTGGACGGGGTGCTCAGGATAGGCGCCGACGAGTCCTCGGCCGCGGTGGGAATTTCCGAATTGCTCTGGCAGCTACGCGTTCGGTATCCGACGCTGCGGGTGGATCTCAGCATCGAACGCAGCAAAGTGCTCAACGGCAAGCTCAACCGCCGCGAGCTCGATGTCGCCTTGCAGACCAGCCCCGCCATGCGCCCTCATGTGATCGACCGGTTTCTTGGCAAAGTGTCGGTCGCCTGGGTTGCCGGAGCGTCGATAGAAGTGGCGAATCTGCCTTTTTCCCCCGATGACGCGGCTACGGTGCCGCTGGTGATCAACCCCCATCATTCGATATTGCACGACCTCGCCCGGGACTGGCTGGGCATGGCCGGCACGGATCTGCATCATCTCAATACATGCAATTCACTGGCGATGATCATGAAGATGGTGCGGGACGGCCATACCATGGCGGCGCTTCCCGTTCCGGTCGTATTGGAACAATTGAAGCTGGGTACGGTAAGGCTGGTGGAATCGAACCCGCCTCTATCGCCGATCGCCTATTACGCTTCCTATTTGATAGAAAAAAAGGCCTCGGGGGTCGAGACCATCGTCGATCTGGCCTACGAGGTGCTGGAGAAAGCGCAGTTTTTCCTTCCGAATGGCGTCGATCGCAGGGCGTAAACCAGCATAGGCGCGCGCGAGCACGCATGCTATCGGTTCGCCCGGGATATGAACCGGCCGTCTCGCATTTGAGCGATCATCGCGTCCCGTACGGGATTGGCCCGCGCCGTGTTCCATGCCATCGCCGTCGTGACGACATTCAGCTTTTCCCTTAGGGACTTCACGACCACATTGTCGGGGGCCAGCTTTTTCAAGGCGGCAGGCACCAATGCGATGCCCTGGCCGCAACCCACGAATGCGATCTGGGATGCCACGGACCGGACCTCGTGGACGATGCGCGGCGAAAAGCCGGCGGCCTGGCATGAGGCGATCAGGCTATCGAAATAAACCGGGCTGACGTGGCGCGAAAACATAATGAAATCCATTTCAGCCAGCGATGCAAGGCCGATACGCTGCCTACCCGCCAAAGGATGAGACCGTGGCAGGGCAACGGCAAGGCGTTCTTCGATCAGCGGCAGCGCCTGAATGTTTTCGCCGAGACCCCCTTCAAGCCTGGCGAAGGCCAGATCGATATCGCCGGCAACCAGGGCCGGAATGGCTTCGACGCTGTCGATCTCTTTGACGGACACCGTCAGCCTGGGGTATTGGGCTTTGATTTTTTGGATGATCTCCGGAAGCACATCCAGCATGGCCGGCGTAATGGCGCCGATAGTCAGCACGCCTGATTGCCCCGCCACCGCCTCGCGCACCGCCAGTTCGAGCCGCTGCAGGTGTTCCGCCAATTTTTGCACCGCGGGGACAATGGCGGCGCCCACCGGCGTCAGTTGCGCACCGCGCCGCGAGCGTTCGAAGAGCTTTACTTTCAACGCCTGCTCGAGAACCTGAATCTGTTCGGTCAAAGGCGGTTGGGACATCCCCAGGCGCAATGCCGCCTTTCTGAAGTTTTTCTCTTCGGCGACCACCAGAAAGAGCCAAAGATGGCGGATCAAGCGGAAATTGATCATGGCGGGTGATAGGTTTTCCAGAACCAAACCATTGCTTATTTGTAATTTACGTATCGTATATTAGGCTCCAGAGTGGCGGCCATGCAAGCCATTTCGGAAACACTCACATCTCAGGACTTAGCATGAAGCATTCCAAGCTGCTCCCCCGGCTGGCCGCTCTGGACACCAATACAGTGTCCGATGCGCTCGATTTCCTGGCGCTCGAAGGCGCGACCTTCGGCATCCGCCCGTTATGGGATTGCCCGAAGATAGTCGGCCGCGCCAGCACCGTTCAACTGGGCCCGAAAACCGATGCCGCCCCTACGGTGCATTTGATTACGCCCGTGATCGCAGCGGTCGCAATGGATGACCGCATCCTCGTCATAGCCGGCGGCATGGAGCGGGTGTCCTGCTGGGGCGACATTCTTGCGAACGCCGCGCATCAAAAAGGCATACGCGGCTCGGTGATCGACGGCAACAGCCGCGACATCGACGGAAGCGCATCCATAGGCTACCCCGTGTATGGACGGGGTGTGACGATGATCAGCGCCCGCAACCGCGTCGTGCAAGTTTCATCGGGCCAGCCGGTAAAGATGGACGGCATACTCGTGAAGGAAGACGACTACGTCATCGCCGATAAATGCGGCACGGTCTTCATCCCCGCTGAACGCGCCGAAGAAGTGATCGCGCTCGGGGAACGCATCGCGCGCCGCCAGCAAGGCATGGTGGATGCGGTACGGGCTGGGCGATCGGTCGCCGAGGTTATGCATGACAAGGAATTCGAATCCATCACGACGAAGAGTGCGACATCATGACGCAATACGCGGGCGCCAGGAAGATCGCCGGAACCGTCATCGACGGGGTCTGCCGCGATGTGTCAAAAGCGTTGGCCGATGCCAATGGCGTCGTCGTCGTGCCGCGCAGCCGCGCCCAAGAAGTGGCCGCGACCGCGCGCACGATCGAAAACACCGAATCGGACATACGCGCATTGATTGCGCAAGGCAAAACGCTTACGGAAGCGCGGGCCGCCTTGGGCTATCACGGCCTGCAGCGGCGGCAAGGTTGATTGGATGCGCATATCGTGACGTGGCGCCCGCGCTCGCAGGGCTGCGCGCCGCGGATTTCGACATGTGAATCAGCACATGCGCATGTCTGCGACACGCGCGGGCAATTTACCGCCGTCCTACCGCGCCTTCAACGCATCCAGCTGCTCATCGCTCATGCGGAGCGCGATCCAGCCCAGGCCGAGGGTCAAGCGCAATGCCTGCAGCATTTCACGCTCCTGGATTATGCCCGGCACATCGCCCGCCGAGAGGATATTCCTGACGCGCGAGTCGGGCCGGTTGAAGCCGGCCACCAATCGAAAAGCGGGGATGCCATGCCTGGCGAAGTTGGCATGGTCGGAATTCGGCATGAAAGGCAGCCAGGTATCGACGGCTACTTTCGACGCTTGGCCAGCCTGGCGGACATAGCCCTCAAGCGCAGGGAAATCGCTGAGCAGCGCGGTCAGGCTGTCATCTCCCGCAACGGTGTCGAGATTGATGTCCAGCTTGATATTGGCGCGAGCATTGTCCGGCAGTTGTTCCAGATATCGGGCGGAGCCGCTCAAGGCCCATTCTTCGGCGCAGAAAAAGGCAATGCACAGACTGGCCGTCTGGTCCGATACCTGGGGAGCGAGCGCGCGGGCGGCGGCCAATGCCACCGCAACCCCTGTCGCATTGTCCAGCGCGCTTTGCGCAAGATCGTGTCCGTCCATGTGTGCCGTGATGAACACCTGCCCAGGCCGCCCACCCGGAATTTGAAAAATCCCGACCCCGGCCTGGGCGTTTTCATCTTCCTCGCCCAGCACCGCGAACCGTATGCGCGCGGTCCCCTTGGCGGCTTCCTGACGCAAGGCCGCCGCGGCGGCGTAATCGACATAAGCGGCCGGGATGCCCGGCTGGCCCCTGCCCCGCCCCGACGAACCGGACATCAGCCCGCCTCCCTCCCACGGATTGGCAATGAGAAAGGCCGCGGCGCCCTGGGCAACGGCGCGATCGTACTTGCGGCGCCGGTGCATATGGGTGGCAGCGAAGGGATATTCGTGGCGCACTAAAACGGCCCGGCCCCGGATTTGATCGCCGGCGCGCATGAAGTCCTCTTCACGGCCCTGGCCGAGATCGACGAGTTCGAGCTCCAGGCCCTCCGCCGGCGTGGACATGGAGCGCAAGAGCGGATTGCACGCAAGCCGCCGGCCGTTGCCGCTCAGCAGCGTGAGCTCCGCCCTCCTGCAATGCCAGCCGTCATAAGGCACGTCCACGCGGCTGCCCTGCCCCGGCAAGGCGGCCAGGCGGCCGAGCGCCCAATCCAGGGCGCGGCTGTCCTGCCCCGAACCCGAACGCCTGCCGCCAAAAGCGCAAATTGCATGAAAGTCCGGCATCAAGCCATCCACGACCTTGCCATCCCGCATCCACGATTCAATCAATTGTTCAGCCATCCGCCTCTTGTCCGTGTTAACTGCTATATCCGCTTTACCCGCCATGCCCGCTTGCGAACGACCCTGGCCGTCCCCAGGAGCCCCTGCCCAGCCATTCACTGGATGCTGATGTTCGCGTCCTTCACCAGTTGTTCCCATCTGCCGAAATCCGCCTGCAGGAAGCGGCCCAAGGCCGCCGCGTCGGTTTCGGATGGGGGAGCGACGGCCAGCCGCGCCAGTTTTTCGCGCACGCCTTCCATCTTCAGCACCTTTTGCATGGCGGCCTCGAGTGCTTTCAAGGCCTCGGCGGGCGTGCCCTTGGGCGCCATCAGCCCCCACCAGCTCTGGATCGCCATGTCCGGAACGCCGCTTTCCATGAGGGTGGGGACATCGGGCGTCGCGGGATTGCGTTCCGGCGCGGAAACGGCGATGGGGACGATTCTTTTCGCTTCATAGATGGCGGCGGCGCTGGGCATGGAGGAAAAACTGATATCGATCTGGCCGCCCGCCAGGCCGCTGATCGACGCCGCGGCGCCTTTGTATGGCACATGCACCAGCTTGGTATCCGTCTTTTGCATGAACAATTCGCCCATCATGTGTGTAAGCGAACCGTTTCCTCCCGATCCAAAAGTTATCCGGCCGGGCAACGCCTTGGCCATGTCGACGAGCTTCTTCGCCGTGTCCGCCTGGAAATCCTTTTTGACGAACAAATACATGGGCGACTGCCCGATCAGAGCCAGGGGAACAAAGTCTTTTTTGGGATCGTATTCCAGGCGGCCGGCATACAAGGCCGGGACGATGGTGAAAGGCACGTCCGCCAGCAACAAGGTGTAGCCGTCGGGTTTCGACTGGGCGACATAGGCCGTGCCCAGCATGCTGCCGGCGCCCGGCTTGTTTTCCACCACGATCGGCTGGCCCAGTTCCGCGCCCAGTTGATCGCCGATGATGCGGGCGATGAGGTCGCTGCTGCCGCCCGCGGAATAAGGAGCGACGATTTTGATGACATGTTCCGGATATGCCGCATGCGCCAGGCCCGTCGCCGCGGCCATTGCAAATGGCAGAACAAGCATTGTCCATACTTTCTTCAGTTTCATGCCTATGCTCCAAAGTCTGGATTGCGTTCAGCAGAATAGGAGAGCCATGGCCAGGGACCGGATCACACCTTGCCGACGATGTCGTTTTCCGGCCCCATGAAACAGCAGCGGCCGTCGCTCGTCCAGGTGTGCCATTGGCACACCACCGTCTTGTCCTGCAGGACATTCATATAGCCCCTGTACAGTATGCGACCGGTTTCGGGCTCTTCCTCGCGTTCCGAAATAAACACCAGCCTGCCCCCCCTCGTGGCGTATATGCCATCGCCATTAATGATAACCTCGTAGGCCATAGCGCGTTCTTCCTTTTTTTACGATCAATATCCGGTACCTTCTCCTGGGGATACCGGTTTCATTTTGCACTAAGACCACGGCGGATACATCGGGCATTTGGTCAAGGATTGACAAATCTCGTCAAACATCGTCAAGCCGGTCTTTCTTTTCCTCCTTATCCGTGGCAGCGGGCCGCATATCGCGCCTTTTCGGCCGTCCGGGACGGTCCTCCCAGCGACATATGCATGGCGAATGAACGACGCATGGGAGGCGGACGAACGGCGGACGATGGCGCGCCGGACAGCTGGGCCGCCATTGCCATGGGAGCGGCGCGGATATATAGTGTCATTGAGTGTCATGCGTTGGTATATGGGCCAGTCGCCCTTCATTTTCGGCCGTGGCATGCTTTGCATCACTGGCCGGCCTAACCAAGGAGCCTGCCATGAACATCCAGTCTCTGCACCTCGTGCTCGACCTCAACCACGATGGTTCGTATAGCTTGTGGGAACTGTGGGAAGCGGTCAAGTTCGTCTATCGCCTACCGGGCAATTTACTGGTGGAAGGCCTGGGCCATATTCCGTATGTGTCCAGCGCGCTCGGCATTCAGGCTTCTCCCGCTGCCGGCTATGCCAGCCTCGATGGCCTGCTCGCCACCGGCCTGTCGCTGCTGGTCTGGATCGCCGTCATCTTCGCGTTGCTGACGCTGGCTTCTCCTGAAGACAAAATCGACGGCGCTCCGGAAACGGATGCCATGTCCAATGTGCATGTGCTGCATAAAGAGCGCCCTCAGCAAGAACCCGTCGACATAGCCGCCGCCATCATGCCGCAACGCCCCGCGGTGTCCGCCGTACAGGCGCGCGTACACCTGCCCGTCAGCCGCCCCGCCTATGCCGCACGCGGCCTCAAGCCGCGGCGCAAGCGCCGTCATCACGGGGTGACCTTCTTGCCGAGGCACGCCAAGTAACGGCGGCGGTCAGTCGCAAAAAAGCCGCTGGAGTTAAGAATTTGTAATTTTTACGGGCACCCGCTGAATGGCTGTAGTGTTTTGATGCTTTTTAGGTGTTTCAGCCGAGCATTCGAACCGAAAACGCGTCAAAATAGGCCAAGCGTACTAGGAAAAAAGGTGCTCGCATGAAAAAGCTTTTATTGGCGGGCGCAGCCCTGTTGGCAATGGCTGCATCCGGCGCCGCCTTGGCGCGGGTAAGCGTGGATATCTCCATAGGCGGACCCGACATCATTTATGCCGAGCCCGACTACTACTATTACTATCCGCCTGTCAGATATGTGGAACGGCCGCGCGTCATCGTCCTTCCGGAAAGGGTCTACCGGCCTGTCCCCGTATACCGCTCGCGCTACTATGGAGAATTCCGCGGCCCACGCTACGACAAACGCTATAAACACTATCAGCGGCGCGACTACCGCGGCCACTTCCGCGACGGCTGGCACAACTAGGCGGTAAGGCTCCGGCCTGCCGGCCGGAGGGTAGCCTTGCGCCTTGGCGCGCGATCAAGCCCCCAGCGGATGCACGCCGCCGTCCATGGTGATCAAGGCGCCGGTTACATAGCTGGCTCTTTCCGACGCCAGGAATACGGCGACATCCGCCACCTCCGCCGGTTCCGCAAGGCGGCCCAGCGGAATGCGTTCCTGCATTTCCTTCAGCACTTGCGCCGGCGGCTTCCCCGTACGAGCGGCCTCGGCGTCCACCGACCCTTGCACCCGGCCAGTAAAGGTCGCGCCTGGATTGATGGCGTTGACGCGTATGCCTTTGCCGCCCCAGGCATGGGCCAGCCCCGCCGAAGCGAGCATCAGCGCCGCATTGGCGGAACCGCCGGGCAAATGAGTGGGGCTGGCGACCCGCCCCCCGACTCCGACGATATTGACGATGGTCCCCGCGCCGCGCGCCACCATGCCGCGCAACACGGCGTCCATGGCATTGATGTAAGTGAAAAACTTGGCATCCATGGCTTCGCGCCATGACTCCGGCCGCAGTTCGGCGGGCGGATAGCGCTTGGCTGCCCCGGCCGAATTGACCAGGACATCCACGGGGCCCAGGGCGTTTTCCACGGATTCCACCAGCTTTTGCGCCGCGGCGGCATCCTTCAGATCGGCTGCTTCAATATGAACGTCGTGCCCGGCCTTGCGCAGCTCGGCTTGCGCCGCCGCCAAGTTGCCCGCATCCCTCGAGGCTATCGCCACCTTGGCGCCTTCCTTCAAAAAGGCGTGGGCGCAAGCCAGGCCTATGCCTTTGCTGCCGCCCGTTATCAACACGCGTTTGCCGCTCAACCCCAAGTCCATCCGCCTACCCTCCTCGACGATTTATATTCCACAACCCGACCCGCAGCGTATCGATTGCCTCGAAACCCGCAGCGGCATCCACCCGCCGGACCGCTACGGGGCCAGGCGCTCCAGACCGCCCATATAAGGGCGCAAGACCTCGGGCACCTGAACGCCGCCATCCTCTTGCTGATAGTTTTCCAGCACGGCGACCAGGGTCCGGCCCACGGCCAGGCCGGAACCGTTCAAAGTGTGCAGGTATTCCGGCTTGCCTTTTTCGGGGCGGTAGCGCGCCTGCATGCGCCGCGCCTGGAACGCTTCGCAATTGGACACCGATGAGATTTCCCGCCAAGTATTCTGGGCCGGCAGCCATACCTCGATATCGTAGGTCTTGGCGGCGCCGAAGCCCATATCTCCGCCGCACAACAGCACCACCCGGTAGGCGATGCCCAGCTTCTGCAATACCGTTTCCGCATGGCCGAGCATTTCCTCCAGAGCCTGGTAGGACTGGTCGGGGTGCACGATCTGGACCATTTCCACCTTGTCGAACTGGTGCTGGCGTATCATGCCGCGCGTATCCCGCCCCCCGCTGCCCGCCTCCGACCGGAAGCAGGGCGTATGAGCGGTCAGCTTCACAGGCAGATCCTGCTGGGCGATGATGCTGTCGCGCACCGAGCCGGCCAGGGTGATTTCCGAAGTCGAGATCAGATACAGATCTTCCTGGTGCTGCGCCTGGCCGTGCTCGTCCAATTCGGGCTCTTCGCCCTGCCCGCCCTTGGTGACCCAGAACATATCGTCCTTGAACTTGGGCAACTGCCCCGTGCCGAACAGCGTGGAGCTGTTGACGATATAAGGCGTATAGCATTCCTGGTAGCCGTGCTCCGTGGTGTGCAGGTCCAGCATGAACTGCGCAAGCGCGCGGTGCAGCCTGGCCACCTGCCCGCGCAGCATCATGAAGCGGGCGCCCGAGAGCTTGCGGGCGCTGTCGAAATCCAGGCCCAGCGGCTCGCCCACGGCTACGTGGTCTTTGGGCTCGAAGGCGAAAGGCAGGGGCGTGCCGTCGGCGCCCGTCTGCATGCCGGGAGGCATCCAGCGGCGAACCTCGATGTTGTCGTCGCTGTCCCGGCCGGGCGGCACGCTGGCATGGGGCAGATTGGGAATGGTCATCAGCCAGTCATTCAGCTCGGCCTGTATGGCTGCGAGTTCATGCTCCAGCTCTTTCAGGCGCGCAGGGATCTGCTGCGATTCCGCCATTTCGCGGCTCGCGTCCTCGCCCTTGGATTTCAGCTGGCCTATCAGTTTGGATACGGCATTGCGGCGCGCCTGCAGCGCCTCGGTTTCCACCTGCACCGTTTTGCGGCGCGCTTCGAGCTGGCTGAAACGACCGGTGTCGAACTCTATGCCGCGCAAGCGCAAGGCCTCTACGACGGCAGGCAATTCTTTACGCAACTGATTGGGGTCTAGCATGTCAAACCAAAGAAAAATTGTGAAAGGGGCGATGCGCGCAAGCCGTCAATCCGAGCGGCTCTGCTTGTCGAGCCGGCGCAGGAAAGCGAGCTTCTCGGAGATTTTACCTTCAAGGCCGCGGTCGGTCGGTTTGTAGAAGCTGGCTTGCAAGCCGTCGGGAAAATAATGTTCGCCCGCGGCATAGCCGTGGGGCTCGTCATGCGCATAGCGATAGGCGCGGCCGTGGCCCAGCTCTTTCATCAGCTTGGTCGGCGCATTGCGCAAATGCATGGGCACGGGGGCGCTGCCGTTCTCTTCGGCGTAGCGCCGGGCCGCCTTGTAGGCGTTGTACACGGCGTTGGACTTGGCGGCGCATGCCATGTAGACGACCGCCTGCGCCAGCGCCAGTTCGCCCTCGGGCGAGCCCAGGCGTTCGTAGATGTCCGCACCGTTCAGCGCCAGTTCCGTGGCCCGGGGGTCGGCCAGGCCGATATCCTCGATGGCCATGCGTACGATGCGCCGCGCCAGGTAGCGCGGGTCGGCTCCGCCGTCCAGCATGCGGGCGAACCAGTAAAGGGATGCATCCGGGTCCGAGCCCCGCACGGCTTTATGCAGGGCGCTGATCTGATCGTAGAAGGCGTCGCCGCCTTTGTCGAAGCGGCGCAGATTCTGCGACAGCGAAGTTTCCAGCCATGCGCTGTCCACCACGGTCTTTCCGGCGCCGCGCGCGGATTCGGCCACCACTTCCATGGCATTGATCAGCCTGCGTGCGTCGCCGTCGGCCCAATGCGCAAGCTGTTCGCGCGCGGCGGCGTCGAACTGCAGCGCCGGCGCCGCCGCGCCCGCCTGTTCAATGCCGCCCGGCGCGCGCGCATCTTCATTCAAGATGGCGATGGCGCGGTCTATCAATTCCTGCAGCTCGTCCAGCGACAGGGATTGGAGCACATACACGCGGGCGCGGGAAAGCAGCGCGGAATTGACTTCGAAAGAAGGATTTTCCGTGGTCGCGCCTATGAAGGTGAAAAGGCCGCTTTCGACATAAGGCAGGAAGGCGTCCTGCTGCGCCTTGTTGNNAAGCGATGCACTTCGTCGACGAACAATATGGTGCGCCGGCCCTGCCCCTGCGCGACCTGGGCGGCTACGACGGCCTCGCGGATATCTTTCACCCCGCCCAGCACGGCGGAAATCGCCAGGAACTGGGCGTCGAACCCGTCCGCCATCAAGCGCGCGAGCGTCGTCTTGCCCACGCCCGGCGGCCCCCAAAAGATCATGGAATGGGGGCGGCCCGATTGAAACGCCACGCGCAGCGGCTTGCCCGGTCCCAGCAAGTGGGCCTGGCCGACCACCTCGTCCAGCGTGCGCGGCCGCATGCGTTCGGCCAGCGGCGCGTGCGCCATGGCGGCCGGCCCGCTGGTGAAGAGATCCTGGGAAGTCGCCATGAAGGCCTACCGCATGTTGACGACGTCGACGCCCGCGGGCGGGGTGAACTTGAACGCGTCCCCGGCCAATTGCGGATTGGCCACCATGCCGCTGAGCTCTATGCGCGTGACCTGCCCGAAAGAATCCAGCAGTTCCAGGCGCCGCGGCATGTTGTCGCGAAAGCCGATATCGACGTGGGTAAAGCCGGCATCGGCGCCGCGCGGCTTGGCGCGCAGCCAATCCAGCCCGTCCTTGCCCGGCAGCGCCGAAATCGCAAAGGCTTCATCCAGCGATCCGGAGCCGAATAAAATCGCGGCCGGCGAGGCGCCTATGGACTGGTCCACATTGCGCACCGTTACCTGGGCAAGGTCGGGATCGTACTGATAGACCTGTTTGCCGTCCGATACGATGAGCTGCTCATAAGGCTTTTTGACCGCCCACCTGAACTGCCCTGGCCGGCGGAACGAAAAATCGCCCGACTGCGCGGCCTTGCCCTGCTGGCCAAGCTGCTGCTGGGTGAACTGGCCCGAGGCCGACGGCACCGTGGCGATGAATTGCCGCAGTTGCTGGGGCGCATCGGCCGACCAGGCCGCCATGGGACCGAAGGCCAACAGGGCCGCGGCCAAAAAACGCTTAATCTTCATTGGACGCATTCCCCGCTGGAACAAGAATATCGCGATTGCCGTTGGACTGCATCGCGGACACCAGACCGGCCTGTTCCATCTGTTCCAGCAGCCGCGCCGCGCGGTTATAGCCTATGCGCAAGTGGCGCTGGACGGAAGAAATCGACGCCCGCCGATTCTTCAGGACGACGGCCACCGCCTGGTCGTACAACGGATCGGATTCGGCATCGGCGAAACCCGTCACGCTGCCCACGCCATCGCCGGTTTCCCCTTCCAGGGCGCCTTCCAGCAGGCCTTCGACATAATTGGGTTCGCCCTGTTCTTTCAGGGCCTCTACCACGCGATGCACTTCGTCGTCGTGCACGAAAGCCCCGTGCACCCGCGCGGGCAGGCCCGAACCGGGCGGCAGAAACAGCATATCGCCCTGCCCCAGCAAGGTTTCGGCCCCCATCTGGTCCAGGATGGTGCGCGAATCGATCTTGGACGACACCTGGAAAGCGATGCGGGTGGGGATATTGGCCTTGATGAGGCCCGTAATGACATCCACGCTGGGGCGCTGGGTCGCCAGGATCAGGTGTATGCCGGCGGCGCGCGCCTTCTGGGCCAGGCGGGCGATGAGTTCCTCTATTTTCTTGCCCACCACCATCATCAGATCCGCCAGCTCGTCGATGACCACCACGATCATGGGCAGGGTCGTCAGCGGCTCGGGCGCATCGGGCGTCAAGGAAAACGGATTGGGTATGGGTTCCTCGCGCTTGATGGCATCGCGAATCTTGGCGTTGTAGCCCGCCAGGTTGCGCACCCCCATTTTGCTCATCAGGCGATAGCGCTTTTCCATTTCGCCCACGCACCAGTTCA
>DJWC01000097.1:169-1891 GCA_002441445.1 Pusillimonas sp. UBA6240 | reverse complement strand
ACTTGCCCGAACCGGTGGTGCCCGCCACCAGCAGGTGCGGCATCTTGGCTAGATCGGCCACGACGGGGTTGCCGGCGATATCCTTGCCCAGCGCCATGGTCAGCAAAGAGCCGCTGGCGTGATAAGTCTGCGAACCGATGATTTCGGACAGCTTGACCATCTGCCGCTTGGGATTGGGAAGCTCCAGCCCCATCAGGTTCTTGCCCGGAATGGTTTCCACCACCCGTATGCTGACCAGGCTGAGAGCGCGCGCCAAGTCTTTGCCCAGGTTGACGATCTGGCTGCCCTTGACGCCCGTGGCGGGCTCGATTTCGTAGCGCGTGATGACCGGCCCTGCCTGGGCCGCCACCACCGTCGCCTTGACGCCGAAATCGGACAGCTTTTTCTCGATCAGGCGGGAGGTGTATTCGATGGTTTCGGGAGAAACCGTTTCCGGGTTGTCCATCGGCATGTCCAGCAGATCGATGGCGGGCAGGTCGCCGGATCCGCCCGGCGCCGGCGGCGCCGTGAACAGCGTTTTCTGCTTTTCCTTTTCGACCCGAACCGATTTGGGCACCGAGGTGATGGCGGGTTCGATGCGGACCGGCTGCTCGTGCACCAGTTGCTCTTGCTTGGCGACCACTATTTCTTCGCGTTCCGCCTGCTTGGCCACGCCGACACGGCGGTCTTCGCGGGCGGCCTTCAGTTCCAGCAGCCGGCGTATGGCCTTTTCTATGGTCGCGCCCACTCTTTCAGAAAGGTGCAGCCACGAAAAGCCGAAGAACAGGCTGGCCCCGACCGCGACCAGGACCAGCAACAGCAAAGTGCAGCCCGTCACACCCAGCAAAGAGGACATGGCGCCGGCCAGCAGCTTGCCCAGCTGCCCCCCCGCTCCAGCGGGCAGTTCGGCGCCGAACTGTTTGAGTTGCAAGGCTTCCGTGCCCATGACGCCGACGAAGAGCAGGAAGAAGCCTATGCCCACTTCCCAGCGCACGCGCGGCAAGGGTTCGTCTTTATTGGGCAGCAGCAAGGAAGTAAGGCGATAAAAGCCGGTGACGACGCGCTGGGCGAGCAGCACCACCCATAGCCAGGCCGAATAGCCGAATAAAAACAGCAGGAAGTCGGAAATATGGGCGCCCAGGGTGCCACCGCGATTCAGCGTGGTGGCGGAGTGCACGGAATGGGACCAGGCGGGATCGGAGGGGTGCCAGGTTGCCAGCACCAGACCGAGCCAGGCCGCCAGTGCGGCGAACACGATCCAGCGCGCTTCGCGAAGCAAGCCTGAGAGCCGGGACTGCAAAGGGGAAGGCCCGTTGCGCACATTGCGCGAGGAGCGTGGGGATGTTGCAGGTAGTCTAGCCATGGACTCATTATAATTGGCTGTTCAACTTTTTCGGATTTTCTGTAATGACGACGCCAAAACACGCCAAAGTACTGATTCTGGGCTCCGGTCCGGCAGGCTATACCGCAGCCGTTTATGCAGCGCGCGCCAATCTGGACCCCGTGCTGATCACGGGCCTGGAACAAGGCGGCCAGCTGATGACGACCACCGACGTGGACAATTGGCCCGCCGACGCGCAAGGCGTGCAGGGGCCCGACCTGATGCAGCGTTTTCAGGCCCATGCAGAGCGTTTCAATACAGAGCTGGTGTTTGATCACATCGCCAGTGTCGACCTTTCCAAAAGACCGTTCACGCTTACCGGGGATACCGGCGCCGTTTATACCTGCGATGCGCTGATCATC
>DJWC01000097.1:0-120 GCA_002441445.1 Pusillimonas sp. UBA6240 | reverse complement strand
ATGTCATCGTGGTGGGCGGCGGCAATACCGCCGTAGAGGAAGCCCTTTACCTGTCGAATATATGCCGCACGGTCACGCTGGTGCACCGGCGCGATAAATTCCGCGCCGAGCCCATCCTGA
>DJWC01000168.1:49854-50891 GCA_002441445.1 Pusillimonas sp. UBA6240 | reverse complement strand
GATGAAATAGTTGCCGGCGCCGGCGGTTTCGAGCAGCGCGCCGAACAGCACGAAAAGAAAGATGAAGCCAGTCGACACGCCCAGCGCCACGCCGAAAACGCCTTCGGTGGTGAGCCACAGGTGCGACATCGCCTTCGACAACGAAGCCCCCTTGTGGGCAATCATGTCCGGCATGTAAGGGCCAAAGAAGATGTAGCCGATGAAAATCGTGGCGAGGATCACCATCGGTAGTCCGAGCGCGCGCCGTGCCGCTTCGAGCAGCAGGATCAGCCCGGCGACGCCGGCCGCGAGGTCGAGCGCGATCGGCTGGCCCGGGCGTCCCGCCAGCTCGCGGTAGAACAGGAGCAGGTAGCTCATGCAGAATGCCGCAGTACCGGCGAGCAGCCAGTCGGCAAGCGGCACGCGGTCGCGCGGCGAACGCTTGAACGCCGGATACGCGAGAAAGCCGAGAAACGCGGCGAAGGCCAGGTGCAGTGCGCGCGCTTCGGTGTCGTTGAAGACGCCGATACCCAGGGTGAAGGGCAGCGGCGAGGCGTACCAGAGCTGGAACAGCGACCAGGCGAAAGCCAGGCCGATCAAAACCTTCGCAGTCACACCGGACGGCTTGCGGCCGCCGGTGTCGGCCTCGGCGACGATCCGCTTGAGATCGTCGTCGCTTAGCTCATGATGCGCCGCCAAGACTTACATCCAGCCTTTTTCCTTGTAGTAGCGTATCGCGCCATCGTGCAGCGGGGCGGACAGGCCATTCTTGACCATATCCTGCGGCTGCAGGTTGGCGAGCGCCGGGTGCAGTTTCTTGAAGTCCTCGAAATTCTCGAACACCGACTTGACCAGCAGATACACGGTGTCGGCCGGCACTTTGGCCGAGCTGACGATGCTCGCCACCACACCGAAGGTCTTGGTCGGTTCGGGATTGTTCGCGTACATGCCGCCGGGGATCGTCGCCGGTGCAAAGTAGGGATAGTCGGCAATCAGCTTGTCGATGCCGGTGCCGGCAATATGCACCAGCTTGGCGCCGCAGGTGGTGGTCGGATCCT
>DJWC01000168.1:0-49796 GCA_002441445.1 Pusillimonas sp. UBA6240 | reverse complement strand
GGGTTGCCGACGTTGAAGCGCTTGCCCTTCAGGTCTTCGAACTTGGCTACGCCGACGTCCTTGCGCGCGACGACGGTCATCGGTTCGGAGTGGATCGAGAACACCGCGCGCAAGTCGCCCATCGCGCCGGCATCCTTGAACTGCACGATGCCCTTGACCGCGTTGTACTGGATATCGGACTGCGAGACGCCGAAATCGAGTTCGCCGGCCTTGATGGTGTTGATGTTGAATACCGAGCCGCCGGTCGATTCCACCGAGCAGCGGACGCCGTGCTTGGCGCGGTCTTTGTTGACCAGGCGGCAAATGGCGCCGCCCGCGGCATAGTACACGCCGGTGACGCCGCCCGTGCCGATGCTGACGAATTTCTGCTGGGCGGCGGCCGGCAGGGGTGCGGCCAGGGCGGCGAACATCGCCGCCGCGCCGGCAGTCAGCGCCAGCCTTTTGGCGCCTGCTTGCTTGAGTAGCTTCAACATACTGGTTCTCCTTGGGGTTCCTTCCCCCGATTATCTTGCGCCAGCCCGTTACTGGCGCAGTACGTAAAGCGGGTAGCCATCAAGGCTTCCCTCGCTGATTCCAATAAGCCTGCTCGTTGCGCAAGCGGTGTTCCACATGGTCCAGCCGGCCCAGCACCTCTTGCCCGCCTATGGCCGCAAACCGCGCGATCAGGTGTTCCGCCAAGGCCAGCGGCCCGGCCATGGTGTGAAAGAACGTTCCGGGCCCATGGCGCGAACCGGCGCCGGCGCTGGATTCCGACTGGAACAGCAGCGCGTGCGCGGCCTGCAGCGCAAGCGGCGACAAGGCGTCGTCCGTCAGTGCGATCAGCGTCACCCCGCGTTGCGCGGCGTCTTGCGCCACACGCACTGTGGGCCTGGCATACGGAGCCTGGCCGATGGCGACCAGCACATCCTTGGGCCCGAGGATTTCAGCCTGCTCGTCCAGAGTGCCCCCCGCTCCATCCAGCAGCATGCCATTGCACTGGAGCAACTGATAGGCATAACGCATCTGGAAAGCCGTGCCGAAGCTGGACCGCCACCCCAGAAAACCGACCATCCGGGCCCGCAACATGGCACGCGCGGCGGCGTCCAGTTGCGCGGGCGTATTCAGCTTGCAGGCGGACTGCACCGCCCGCCCCTGCAATTCCGCCAGCACGTCATGCGCGGGCTGCGTCGCCTTCCTGCCGTCCGCCGCCTGCAGCTTCGCCGCTTTCTGGCGCAGCGTGCTGCCGCCCGACGTAAGCGCCTGCTGGAACGGCGCGCGGAAACTATCGTAGCTTTTGTAGCCCGCCGCCCGCGCCAGCCGCAGCATCGTGGCCGGCGACACCGATAAAGCCTGCGCCTGCCGCCTCATGGACCATAGCCCGACTTCGGCCGGATGGCCGCTGACCCAGCGCGCGGCGCGCTGCAGCTCCGGCGTCAATTGCGCGAATACCGCCAGCAGCCGCTCTTGAGGCGTATTGACCGTAGGCACCATGGCAAGCAATGAACGGTGAAAAAAACATATGCTACATCCAATTTCAATTCTGAAACAAACGTTTTTGATCGGGGTTTGCCCTAGGACGGGGCTCCCGCTTGACGAATCGGCGGCGCGCTTCTACGATGCGATGAAATCATTGGACACACTTTGATCTTGCTGTCTGTTCCTCATGCCGGAGGCCCAAGCTTGCGTCCAACGGCACTCAACCCCCGAAGATAGCCCAGGCCATGAGCACCGGAACACGACCCCGCGAAAAACCACGCCTTGCGGCAATCACCGCGCTGTCGCTCGGCTGCTCGGCGGCTTTCGCCGCCAGGACCGAGCCGCCGGCCCTGCCGTCCGGCGCCTACGATGATTTGCCGCCCGCGCTCTGGTGGACGCTGGGCGCGCTGAGCCTGCTGCTGGTCGTGGCGCTGGTATTCGCCGCCACACTCGTGCTGCGGCTCAAACGCCGGACGCAAGCCCTGAAAGCCAGCGAAAGCCGCCTGAACGCCATATTGGACAGCGTGGACGCCCATATCTATATCAAGGACCGCGACCTGAAATATCGATATGTCAATCGCAAGCTGTGCGATTACCTCGGCTTGCGGCCGGCCGAACTGATCGGCCGCCGTGATCAGGATCTCCTCGACGGCCCCCACCTCGCCCAAACGCGGCAGAATGACATACGCGTGATCGACGGGGGGGAACGAGTGGCCGGGGAAGAGCAGGCCATAGGCAAGCGCGGGCGCGCCGAAATCTTCTTTTCGATCAAGATTCCCCTGCGCGACGCCCAGGGCGACATCGATTCCCTGTGCGGCATCTCCACCGATATCACTCAGCATAAAGCGGCTCAGCAGACCGCCCACCGGCTGGCTTTCTACGACCCCCTGACCGATCTGCCCAACCGGCGCCTGTTGATCGAACGCATGGAGCTCGCGCTGGAGGCCGTCCGCCGAAGCGGGCTGTTCGGCGCGGTGCTGTTGATAGACCTGGATAATTTCAAACGCGTCAACGACGCGCGCGGCCGTACGGCGGGCGATACGATGTTGCGCGACACGGCCCGGCGCCTGGCTGGCGCGACACCGCCCAGCGCCATGGTGGCCCGCATCGGCGGCGATGAATTCGCCATCCTGCTCGAGCGGCTGGGCCACACGGCCGAAGAAGGCGCCCGCAAAGCCGTCGACATCGCCGAACAAGTGCGCACCGCGCTGGAGCAATCGCTGTATATCGAAGGCCATACCGTTTTTTCCGGCGGCAGCATAGGCCTTACGCTGCTGCGCCCGGACGGCAAGACCGCCGAAGACGTCTTGCGCGAAGCGGGCACGGCGATGCATAGGTCCAAAGAAGCCGGCCGCAACAGGGTGGGCTTCTTCGAGGCCAGCATGCAGGCCGGCATGGAAGAAAGGCTTACGCTCGAGCGCGACCTGGCCGTGGCCATAGGCACAGATCAGCTCAGCATGCATATCCAGCCGCAATTCGACCACCTGCGCCGGCCTGTGGGCGCCGAACTGCTGATCCGCTGGAATCACCCCACGAAAGGCCCGATTTCCCCGGGGCGCTTCATTCCGATCGCCGAGGAAACCAGCGTCATCCAGCGCATCGGGGACTGGGTGTTGCAGCAGGCCTGCCAGACCTTGCTGCTGCTGGATGCCGCCGGGCAGACGTTTCCGCTGTCCATCAATGTCAGCCCCCGCCAGTTCCATCAACCCGACTTCACCAGCCGTGTGCGCGACATCCTTCGGGAAAGCGGCGCGCCCCCCGACCGGCTGGTGTTCGAGGTTACCGAAGGCGTGCTCATCGAGGACACCCAGGGCGCCATCGATCGCATGACGGAATTGCACGAGCTGGGCATACGGTTTTCGGTCGACGACTTCGGCACCGGCTATTCGAATCTGACCTGCCTGAAACGCTTCCCGCTGTACGAACTCAAAATCGACAAAAGCTTTTTGTACGATATCCCCTGCGATGCGGACAACTCCGCCATCATCAAGCTGATACTGGCCATGGCCAAGCAATTGCGGCTCAAGGTGGTCGCCGAAGGCGTCGAACAGCACGAACAGGCGCAATTCCTGATCCGGCATGGCTGCGATTCCATGCAGGGCTATCTCTTCGCCAAGCCCATGCCGATCGAGCAATGGCTGGCATGCAGCGCCCCGCAGCCGGCCGCCGCGGCGTCCTAGCGTTTCAAGTCGTCAAGCGCGGTCATGCACGGTCGCGCAGTCCGGTGGCGCCGTGCTGCTCGGCGCAGTGATTGCAGCAGTACATGGCGCCGTCTTTCTCCAGGCCGTGGCCTATGATTTTCATGCCGCAATGGGCGCATTCCGGCGCCAATACATGGATCGCGCATTCAAAGCTGTCGAAGGTATGGCTGCGCCCTTCCTTGGTCACCTGAAAGGCCTTGTCGTAATCGTTCCCGCAAGCATCGCATCTGGCCATGGCCGGCTCCTTTTTACGTGGTTTGAAAAAAGCCGCGCATGCGCGGCATTGCCTTCCGTGAGCGCAGCAAACCGCATGCCGTCCGCCCGACGGTCCTAGCCTAGAGCGGTGTCCAGAAACATCATCAGCACAAAACCCAGCATGAGCCCGACGGTGGCCGCGGATTCGTGCCCCTGCCGGTGCGACTCTGGAATGATTTCGTGGCTGATGACGAAGAGCATGGCGCCGCCGGCGGCGGCCAGCCCCCACGGCAGCAGCGTGGAGGACAAGCCGATGACCGCGACCCCCAGCACGGAAGCCAGCGGTTCGATGAGGCCGGACAATACCGCTATGCCTACCGCCAGTTTGCGGCTGTAGCCCACGCTGGTCAGGGCCAGGGCGACCACCAGCCCTTCTGGCACGTCCTGGACGGCGATGCCCGTGGCCAGGGCGCGCGCGCCGATGTCGTCGGCCGCGGCGAAACCCACGCCTATGGCCAGGCCTTCGGGGAAATTATGCAGGCAGATGGCCAGAACGAAGAGCCATACCCGCTTCAGCTTGCGCGCCTGGGAACCTTCCACTCCCTTCACGAAGTGCTCATGCGGCATCAGCCTGTCTATGAGCAACAGGCCCAGCGCACCCAGCAAAACGCCCGCGCCCACCACCCCGCTGGCGCGCCAAGGCCCCGCGCCTTGCGATTCCGCCGCCGCGAGGGCGGGAATGATCAATGAAAATGAACTGGCCGCGAGCATGACTCCGGCGCCAAAACCCAGCATGGCGTCATTCGCGCGCTGGGACAAGCGCAGCGTGGATATGATGGGCAAAGTCCCCAGGCTGGTGGCGGCGGCGGCCAGCATGCCCCATAGCAGGGCGCCCTGCAGCCTGGCGTCGCCCGCCGCCCGGGCATATAGGTGGACGAAAAGCAAAATCGCCGCGATGGCGAAAATCAATAATCCAACGGTATAGCGCGGTTGAGTGTCGCGTACGTCTTCCATATCCGGCTGCTTCCTGAGGTCCGCGCGTGGCTTACGACGCCGCGCCGCTGGCTGCGCCCATGCCGGCGCGCCTTCTTGCATCTATTTTGCCACCGAGCCGCCGGCCTGCAGCGCATGCGGCCGCCCGCGGCCCGAAACGGCATCGGAACGCGCCGCCGTCATATGTCTATAAATCATATATAACATTCTTTTTATTCGTTTGAGTTTCAAGGATCCGCTGCTAATCTTGATGCTTTCTTCAATCACCAAGGTTCGATCATGGCGGCTTCTTCACTTCCGCGTTTCCAGGTTCTTTCACGTTTGGCCAAGGCGGCCGCGCTCAGCGCCAGCCTGGTCATGGCCCCCGGCTTCGCCGCCGAATGGCCGGAGCACCCCATCACCATGCTGATGGGCTTTCCGGCGGGCTCGGGCGTCGACGTGATCGCGCGCGGCATACAAGAGCCCCTGCAGCAAGCACTTGGCGTGCCCGTGATCATCGACTATCGCTCCGGCGCGGGCGGCAACCTGGCCTCGGCGGCGGTGGCCCGGGCCAAGCCCGACGGCTATACGATATTGCTCGGGACGGCGGCCACGCATGGCGTCAACCCGGCCATCTACAAGGAACTGCCGTTCGACGTCGAGGAAGATTTCACGCCGATAGCGCCCCTGGTCGATGTGTCCAATGTGCTGACCATCAATCCCAAGGTCATCGACGTCAACACGCTGGAAGAATTCATCGCCGAAGTCAAAGCCAACCCCAACAAGTACAACTTCGCCTCGACGGGCGTCGGGACCGGAACGCAACTGGCCTTTGAAGAATTCAACGCGCGCGCCGGCCTGAAGATGATCCACGTGCCCTACAAGGGCGGTCCCGAAGCGCTGCAATCGGTGGTCAAAGGCGAAACCTGCTGCATCTTCAACCAAGTCCAGACGGTCCTGGGCCAATACAAGGCGGGCACCGTGCGGCTGCTGGGCGTCTCGACCGCCAAGCGCATAGAGGTCGTCAAGGAAGTGCCCACCATTGCGGAAAGCGGCCTGCCTGGTTTCGACAGCTATATCTGGTTCGGGCTGTTCGGCCCCAAAGGCATGGACCCCGCCATCGTGGAAAAAATCAACGCCGCCGCGAGCAAGGCCGTGCGGCAGCCCGAAGTGGCGCAGCGCCTGACCGCCACGGGCAACACCGTCCATGTCTCGTCGCCGGAACAGTTCCGCAAGACGGTGCACGAGAACCGCCGGAAATGGGCTCAAGTCGTGAAAGAGGCCGGCCTGACGCCGCAATGAAGGCGCCGGCGACGGATGGCTTTACAAACTGAGCCGGCGTCACGGCCCGATGCGGACGGCATGGCGGCATGTCCGCCGCAGCATCAGGCCGCGGCTCGTTGGTCCAGCGAATAAGTAAAGGCGCCGACGGCCGTGGCCAGCAGCAGGCTGCCGTCCAGCCAGGCTTCGGCCCGCGTGAAATAGATGTTGCGCCCCTTGCGCTCGACATAGCCCTTGGCGACCACCAGCCGCCCGTCTCCGCTGCCTATGAAATTAGTGGTCAGCGACAGGGTCAGGCTGCGCAAGGGCGGTTCGCCGGGCTCCACATACAGCCCGGCATAGCCGGATACCGAATCCAGCAGCGTGCAAATCACGCCGCCATGAATGCGGCCGGTACGATTGCCGAAATGCGCGGAGACCGGCAACTGCATTTCGGCATAGCCCTGCGACCACCCCGTAAAAGTCACGCCCATCCATTCCAGGTATGGGTTATCCAGGGGAAACAGCGATTGCGGCGGTCGGTCTGTCATGGGCATGCGGTGCTGAAGTTTTGCAGACGCTAGGTTAACCGATATGCCCGGGGCCGGTTTCGTCGGCCGGCGCGGGCAACACCATGTCCAGCCGCTGGCCTTCGAAATCGGATCGCAGCGGTTCCAGGGCGGGCATGGACTTGGTGGCCTTGGACGATAGCTCGGAAAAGCGCGCAACCTTGCCGTACAGGCCTTGCTGGCCCGCCACCGCGGTAACGGTGCTGTTGTACTGCCTGCTGACCGTGTCCAGGGTGTCGCCCAGCTTTTTCAGGCGCTCCGCAACGACGATGACCTGGTTGTAGATTTCACCGGCGCGGGCGCTCAGCTCGTGAGCCTGCTCGTTGCTGCGCGCCACCATCCACAGGTTGGCCACGGTTTTCAATATGGGCAGCAGCGTAGTGTGCGACACCAGTATGACGTTGCGCTGATAGCCGTAATCGAATAAGTCCCGGCCGTGCTTCAGCGCTTCGATATAGGCCGCCTCTATGGGCATGAACATCAGCACGAAGCTCGGGCTGCGCACGCCTATCAGGTTGCTGTAGTCCTTGCGGCTGAGATCGTCGATATGATTGCGCACCGCCTTGACATGCGCCCGAAGCGCCTCCTCCCGCGTGTCGTGGGGTGCGGCCGGCGATCCGGCGGGCGCCGCTGCGTTGGCCGGCAGTCCGGCGGCCGGATCGCCGGCCGCAATGGCGCGCTCATAATCGACCAGCGACACCTTGCTGTCTATGATCAAATGCTTGTGATCGGGCAGCCTGATGATGAAATCGGGCTGGCGGCTATTGCCGTGGCTATCTTTGAAGCGCGGCTGTGCATCGTAGTGGTCGCCGCGTACCAGGCCGGCAAGCTGCAGGCTGCGCTCCAGTTGCACCTCGCCCCAATTGCCCACGGTTTTCTTATCGCCTTTCAAGGCGGCGGCCAGGTTCTGGGCTTCGGAGCTCATCTTCAGGCCGATGTCCAGCACCCGCCGGATTTCGGCGCCCAGCGACACATTGCCGCGCAGCGCCTCGTCATGTATTTGATTGACGCGCTGCTGGAAGCCGTCTATCTGTTCCCGGAACGGCCTGAGCAGGGCTTCCAGCGACGTCTGGCTATGCTGCGCGAAAGTCCTGCCCTTCTCCTCCAGAATCTGATTGGCCAGATCGCGAAATTCGGTTCTGAGCTGCTCGCGGGATTGTTCCAGCCCGGCCTGCATTTCCCGGAAGCCGGCCAGCTTTTCCGCATGCACCGCACGCAGCTCGGCCAAAGCCTTGTCCAGCTCCGCATTGCGTTCCGACACCTGCGCGAATTCCGCGTTCCTGCCCGCCAGCATGTCCCGCGCTTCATCCAGCCGCTCTTCCAGATTCTGCACCATGGACTCGCTGCGTATCAGCAACCGGTCCAGCCGCAATCTTTCGGCATCCGCGTCCGCGGCCTGGCGGCGGACGTGTTCCAGGTCCGCGCGCGCGGCCCGCAATTTGCCGCGCCATAGCCGGGCCGCCAGGCCAAAGCCGGCCAGGGCGCCGAGAATGGCCATCGCCGCATAGGCCATTTCCACCGTAAGCTGGTTCACTGCATCCTTCCCTTGAGGAATGTATATACCTTGTTGCTGCACATCTTATGCGCGGCAAGCGCCGCCGCGCTGTATTCGCGCCCTCCAGCATGATAAATTAAGGCGGAGCGCCTTATGGTATAGCCGAATGGCCCGCCACGCCATGGAAGCCGGGCGTTCGCGAATTCCTAATGGACGGTTGCATGCGTACTTCCCTGAAACACTTTGCCGCCTTTGCCATGTTTGCGCTGGCCGCCGCCGGCCCGGCAGGCGCGGCGGACTGGCCGCCGGCAGGCAAGCCGGTACAAATCATCGTACCGGCTCCCGGGGGGGGCACGGCCGACGCGATCGCGCGCATCATCGCCGAGCGGCTGGGGGAAGAACTGTCCGGCAATTTCGCGGTGGTCAACCAGGGGGGCGCCAACAACGGCAACATCGGCGCCGGCATTGTCGCGGAGGCTCCTCCCGACGGCTCCAAGCTGCTTTTTTCATGGGCGGGCACATTGGTCGTCAGTCCCAGCCTGTACAAGCAATTGCCCTTCGACCCGCAGAAAAGCTTCGACGCCATAGGCCTCATCGCCGAAGTGCCCAACATCCTGGTCGTGAACAATGACCTGCCCGCCGGCAACCTGGCCGAATTCACCGACTACGTGCGCAAAAATCCCGGCGTGGTGAATTTCGGCTCCATAGGCAATGGCAGTTCCATGCATCTGGCCGGGCAGCTTTACATGAGCGCCACGGAAACCAATATGGTGCATGTGCCCTATAGCGCGCCGGGCCAGGCCACCACCAATCTGATTTCCGGCGAAATCCAGTCCATGTTCCAGCTGGTTCCAGGCATCGCGGCGCAGGTCAATGCCCACAAGGTCAAAGCCATAGGCGTGATGGCGGCCGAGCGCTCGCCGGCCCTGCCCGATGTGCCGACCATGGCCGAACAAGGCCATCCCGAACTGCTGTCCTCGACCTGGTTCGCCTTGCTGGCTCCCAAGGGCACGCCGCCGGACATCATCCAGCGCGCCAACGAAGGCCTGAACAGGGCGTTGCGGCACGAGGCCGTACGGGAAAAGCTTGCGGCGCTCGGCGCCATCGTGATGGGCGGCACGCCGCAGGATCTGGACAAGCTGATTGCCTCGGAACTGGTGAAATGGCGCAAGGTCGTCACGGAATCCGATATCCAGATCCAATAGGCCGGCATACGGCCCATCGGGGCGAAAAGCGCAGCAGCACGATTCATCAACTGGCAGGCATGCAAGCACGCGAGGAACCGCCATGCAAAACACCATAGGATGGGTGGGACTGGGCAAAATGGGCTTGCCCATGGCCCGGCGCCTGCTGCAAGCGGGCCACCCGCTATACGTCTGGGCCCGCAACCCGGAACAAACTCTGGCGCTGCGCCGGGAAGGCGCCGAAGTGGCCACCGACCTGATGGAGCTGGCCCAGCGTTCTCAAACGGTGTTCACCATACTGGGCGACACCGCCGATGTGGAAAGCGTCTACCAAGGCTTGCTGCCGGGCGTACAGGAAGACACCGTCTATATCGACATGACCACCGCGGCGCCGCGCATCGCCGTTCCGGTGGCGGAGCGGCTGGCGACGCGCAAGGCCCGGTTCATGGATGCGCCGGTAACCGGCGGCGTGGCGGGCGCGCTGGGCGGCACGCTGACGATCTTCGCAGGCGGAGCAGCCGATCTGCTGGAGCAATGCAAGCCCTTGCTGGAATTGCTGAGCCGGCAACTGGTGCACTGCGGCCCGCATGGGGCGGGCTACAGCATGAAGCTGATCAACCAGACCATGATCGCCGGAACCCTGCTGGGCCTGTCCGAAGGCATGGCGCTGGCGCGCGCCAGCCATTTCGATACCGGCTTGATCAAATCGGCGCTCGCCGCCGGGACGGCGTCGGGCATGCTGTTCAATTCCTACTCGGAGCGCATGATGGAAGGCGCCGGCGATATCACCTTCACGCTGGGGCTGCTGCGCAAAGACTTGCGGCTGGCCCTGGCCTATGCCGAAGAACTGCGGCAGCCGTCCCAGTTCCTGGCCTTTGCCCTGCAATGCGTGAACAAGGCCTGCGAGCGCTTTGGGGCGCATGCCGGCGTGCAGATGCTCGGCCACCTGGACGGCGCTGGCCAGGGTTCGTAGTGTCCCATACACGCTGCCCCTTTTCAGTGCGGCCGGCTAGGTGCGGCTATAGGCCCGGCTGCTCCGGGAACACCGGTTCTCCCAAGTTGAGCATCAAACGGTTGGCCCAGGCGAAGATGGAGGCCGCGTGCAGCAGATCCAGGATCTCGTCCCGCGATAGTCCGGCGTCGTGCAAGGCCCGCATATCGTCCGGGCCGATATCGTTGGGCGCTTCTGTGAGCTTTATCGAAAACCGCGCAATGGCCTGCTCGCGCTGGTTTACGCCGGCGCTGCGCGGATCGCTGAAAACCTGCGCGACCGTGTCGTTGCGCTTGGCCAACTGCTCGAAACGCTGCGCATGGACCGAAGCGCAATAGACGCAGCCGTTGATGCGGGACACCACGGTCGAGCTCAATTCCCGTTCGGCCCGCGGCAAGCCGCCCGGAGCGTACATGATGGCGTTGAACGCTTCGGAACGCTGCCGCAGGATTTCAGGCTGATGCACCAGGAAGAGGTAGTAATCCGAGACCTTGGCCTTGGGATGGCTCATTTCCAGCACGGCGGTCTGCTCCGGTGTGGCGCACGCCGGATCGACCACGTCCAGCCAGGCTTTCCAGTCCAGCGTCTGATTGGTATAGCCGTTGATATCGATGATCCCGCTCATTGCGATCCCCATGCCTTCATGGCCGCCAGTCCGGCCGCCAAACGGATTTGATATGACAGGAAGGCCACGAGCTGGGCCAAGGTGACGATGTCGGGCGTGGCCATGCCGGCGTCCTTCAATCGGCGCAAGGCGGCTTCATCGCCCTCCACCGGCCGCAAGATCAGCTTGCGCGTGAACAGCAGCATCTCGCGCAAACGCGTGGCCGGCAGGTCCGCCTCGCATCCGGCCTCGACAGCGGCAAGCGCCTGCGGGTCGGCGCCCGCCTCAGCCAGCGCGGCGCGATAGTGCCGGGCCAGAGCATCCGAGCCGGATAAAAGGCTGGCATGCAGCGCCACCAGCAAGCGTTCCGCCAGCGGCAGACCGGCGTCGCCCGGCCGAAAAAATAAATCGTAGCTCGCCTGGGTGGCATCGACGACTTTCTTGCGCGCATGGCGGGTGGCATGCAAAGGGTCCGATGCCTGCAGGCCCACGATGGCGTCGATGACATCGCCGGTTCCGGCCGGCGCGCCGGCCATAGTTGTTTTTTCCATGAGTCTATCCTGCAAAAAAGAGGCGGATCACGCCGCCGGCGTCCATTCGTCGCCCAGCACTTCGGGCTCGTCGTAGGCCAGCAGCTGCGCGTAATGCGTTTCGATGTCCTCGACATACAGCAGGCTGGCGATGCCCCGGCTCAGCCGCTGGGCGCCGTCGCTGATGGCGGGAATATCGCCGGACACCGCGCCGTGGGCCAGCGCGGCCGGGTAGCAGAAACAATGGACTCGAGACAGCCCGGGCAGTTCGCCGGGCGTCTTTTCCAGCATTTCGAAAGCGGGCCCGAGCTCGGGCGAATCCAGCAATTCCCGGTCGATGTCTTCGGGCTGCCCATGAACATCGGACCAAGTGCGCACATGCGGCGCTATGGTGGCATATTCGGGCCGGCTATGACTATCGATGGCAAAGCCGGTGGACAAAATCAGAAAGTCGAGCTCATGCGTCCTGGCGGGCGTGCGCACCGCCAGGCGGCCGCCGGCCTCCCGGACTTCCAGGATGGGCGAACTGAAATTGAAGCGCGCATTCGCATGGCGGGATACGCGCAACACACTGGCGCGCGGCGGCGGCACCTGCTGCACATTGATGTAGCGCCGGATGCGCCAGCGCCACTCGTCCGGCAGGTTCATGAAGCCATGGGTGAAGCCGGGGTTGCTCACTCCCTTGCCTTTGTTCACGCGGGGCAAATCGGGGCGGCGGATCAGTAGATCGACGCTGGCCGCGCCCTGCTCCAGCGCCGTGCCGGCGCTGTCCATGGCCGAAGCGCCCGCTCCCACCACGCCGACCCGCAGGCCGCGCAAGACGGCATAGTCCAGCTCGTCGGACGAATGCGCCCAATAGCGCCGCGGCACCCCTGCGATGAAGTCCGGCAGAGCCGCGCCCCCCAGGCCCGCGCGCCCCGTGGCCAGCACGGCGCGGCGCGCGAAAACCGTCTGCATGCCGTCCGGCGCCTCGATGCGCAGCTCGACGTGGCCGGGCCGAGGAATGATGTCCAGCACTTCGTGCTCGTTGCGCACGTCCACCTTCATGACACGGCGATACCAGCGCAAATAGTCCATCCATTGCAGGCGGGGAATTTTGTCCAGCGCTTCCCAGGCCTCGCGGCCGAACTGGGCTTCGTACCAGGCCCGGAAGGTCAGGGCGGGCAGGCCCAGCGCCGGGCCGGTCAGCTGCTTGGGAGAGCGCAAGGTTTCCATGCGCGCCGTGGTGGCCCAAGGACCTTCATAGCCTTGCGGAGCGCTGTCGAATACACGCGCGCGCACACCCAGGTGATGCAGCGACACCGCCGCGGCAAGGCCGGCCATGCCCGCGCCGATGATGGCCACGTCCAGCAGTTCGCTGCCATGGACGGAAGCCTGTGGAACCCAGGGCTGGGCGGGCAGATCCAGCCAGGCCAGGTCCTGGGCCAGGCGCTGCTCCAGGGCGGTCAGGCCCCGTGCATCGGTAGAAGGTGTGCTCGACATGGAAGAATGATTAAATAAACAGATGAATGGCGGCGGCCGCCGGCCCGCGCCGAATCTAGATAGGCCGCCCGCCGGCTTCGGTATCGCTTCCAGCTTCGGTATCGGCGCCGGCTTCGTCGCCGATGTCGGTTTCCGCGCCGCTGTCTTCCTCGGGGTCGGCTTCGAATGGATCGGCGCTTTTGGGCAGCCCGCTGCTATCCCCGGCCACGAAGCGCGGCACATTGCTCGAGGCATAGTCCCACATCGCCTGCACCAGCCTTTCCCCTTCAGGCGTCAGCATGCGGTCGCGATGTGTAATGATACCCATCATATAAGGAATGTGCCGGTCTATGGGCCGGTACACGATCTCGGACGGCGCCATGTCGACGGCGGTGAACGGATCCAATAACGCCACGCCGACGCCCGCGCGCACCAGCATCAGGGCATTCAGCGACGAGGTGGTTTCAATATGGCGCCTGGGAGGGGCCGCCGGATCGCTGGGCAGCAAGGCCGTGGCAAGGCGGTGCCGCAAACGCGTCTGGTTGGACAGGGTAATGACGGTAATGCGCTCGTCCAGGCCATCGAGGCATACAACCGCGTCGCCGGATAGCGGATGCCCCTGCGGCAGCGCCATCAGGCAGGGCGCCTGCCCCGACCAGTGCAACTGGCAACGGCCCAGATCTATGGGAAGGCTGACCACGCCGATATCGGCCTGCCCGTCCGAGACCGCCTGGACCACGCCCTGGGGCTCCATGGTATGGAGCAGCATCTTGTATTCAAAAACCGGGTCGGACTGTTCGAGCCGGCCGATTACGGGCGGCACCAGGGCGGACCCCAGCGAATAAGTGGCTGCAATGCGCATGGGGCGCGCCTGCCCCGCCGCGATCTCGCGCGAGCGCGTATCCAGTTGCTGCAGCCCCGCCAGCACATTGTGCACCTCTTCGTAGAACTCTTTCCCCTGGTCCGTCAAGGTGACATGAGGACGGGTGCGCGTGAACAAGGTGAAACCCAATTCCTGCTCCAGATCCTGGATCTGGCGGCTGACCATGGGTTGCGAGCGGTCCAGCAAACGTGCTGCGGCCGTTACGCTGCCGGCGGAATGTACGGCGGCAAAAGCCTCCAGTTGGCGTATTTCCATAGGCGCGGCTTCCCAATCGTAACAAATTAAGTATGCATATTATATATTGATGAGGCCGGTTCATTTAATTAATGAATACAGCTTTATCGGGCTAGCTCACGGCCAAGGAGCCGCCGGCCTGGACGCCGGATGGGCGCCCGGGCACGGATGAGCGCCAAGGCGGCTGCCCCAAGCGCGCGACGTGCGTGGGTGTGTGGGAAGTCCTCCAGCGCGGGCACGGGCGCCTGCCCCGTAGCCCCATGGAGTCTCAATGCGAAAGAGGCGGCGCAGCCAGTGCAAGGCGCCGAGTCCAGCTTGTGGAGCGCCACGGCTCGGCGGCGCTGGAATTCAGGCTTTTTTCACCCCGAAGCAATGCTCCAGCCGCGGGAATTCGCCTTCCCTGACCTGCCGGGCGTATTCTTCGGCGGCCTGCCGTATGACACTGGCGGCATCGCCGAACGGGTGAGCGAATTTGGGGATTTTCCCGCCGCTCAGCCCCAGTATGTCTTCGGTGACCAGAATCTGCCCGTCGCAGGCGGGGCTGGCGCCTATGCCTATGGTGGGAATCGCCAATTCTTCGGTAAGGCGCCGTCCGAGGGGCTCGGCGATGCCCTCGAGGACCACGGCGAAGGCGCCCGCCTGCTGATGCGCGATGGCGTCCTGCAGAATGCGCTCGGCCGACTCTTCCGTCATGCCCTGAGCCTTGAACCCGCCCATCGTGTTCACATATTGCGGCATCAGGCCGACATGCGCGAGCACGGGAATGCCGCGGTCGACCAGAAAGCGCGTGGTGTCCGCCAGCGGCGCGCCGCCTTCCAGCTTGATGCCGTCGGCGCCGCTCATGGCCAGCATTTTCGCCGCGCTGGCAAAAGCCTGTTGCGGCGATTGCTGATAGCTTCCGAAAGGCATGTCGGCGATAATGCAGGCATGACTGGTCACGCTGACGACGGCCGCGGCGTGCATGGCCAGTTGCTCCACAGTGATCGACAGGGTATTGGGGTGGTTGTAGCCCACCATGGCGGTCGAATCGCCTATCAGTATCATGTCCAGGGCGTCGTCCAGCAAGCGCGCAAAAGGCGCGGTGTAGGCGGTCAGCGCAGCGATTTTCTGCCGGCCTTTGTAAGCCATCAATTGCGGTACGCTGATGCGCTTGGCCTGGCTGTGAACACTCATTTTCCTCTCCTGGTATACACAAAAGTTCGGGCGGCAGGAATTTTTCGCCCCTATTTTCTTGCATTGCAGCAACCTATAATCCGTAGAGTACCTGAAACCTCGGCATTTACTAATTGATCAGCTCGCCGCTGGCGGGCCTTCAACGGAGGAATCCATGCCTAGCCAACAGAATACAGTCACGTTTTACGATGGCCGCAGCGCGCCCCAACTGGGCCTGGGCGTTTGGCAAGTCCAGAATAATGAGGCCGCTACCGTGGTGGAAACGGCCCTGAAATCAGGCTACCGCTCCATCGATACGGCGGCGATATACGGCAACGAAGACGGCGTGGGACGGGGCGTCAGCGCCTCTGGCGTCGCGCGCGACGACCTGTTCATCGCCACCAAGCTCTGGAACGACCGTCACGGCCACGACAGCGCCAAGGAAGCCTTCCAGGAAAGCCTGGACCGGCTGGGGCTGGATTATGTCGACCTCTATCTCATCCACTGGCCGGCGCCCAGGCAGAACAAATTCGTCGACGCCTGGGAAAGCCTCATCCAGCTGCGCGACGAAGGCCGCGCCAAGTCCATAGGCGTGTGCAATTTCAATGTCCCGCATCTGCAAACGCTGCTGGATCAGACCGGCGTGCTGCCTGTTGTGAACCAGATCGAGCTGCATCCCGGCTTTCAGCAGGCCGAACTGCGCGAATACCATGCCGAGCACGACATCGTCACCGAAGCATGGAGCCCGCTGGGGCGGGGCAGCATGCTGGGCCATCCGGCGCTGGCGCCCATCGCCGAAAAGCATGGCCGCTCAGTCGCGCAGATCATACTCCGCTGGCACATTCAATTGGGCAATATGGTCATCCCCAAATCGGTTACGCCCAGCCGCATCCAGGAAAACATCCGGGTTTTCGATTTCAGCCTGGATGAGGCCGATATGGCCGCCATCGCCAAGCTGGACGACCCCGCCGGCAGGACCGGACCCGATCCGGAAGTCTTCCATCTTCCATAGCGCTAAAAGACCCGGACCCGGGCCGACCCCGACCCCTGCGCGGCTCTCGCATTGGCCCAGCCCCGACGCGGTTCAGCCCTGACGCCGTCCCGGCCTCGACGCTGGCCCGGCCCTGGAGCCGGCCTACGCCTGGCCCGCCCGCCGCGCCGGCCCGCTGATGAACGCGGCCAGCCCCGGAGCGCATGCGAATACGGCAAAAAGCGCCAGCGCGGCCTGGCGGGCGCCTTCCACCCCGCCCGGGTCGGTGAAACCCGCGGCATTGGCCACCATGCCCGCCAAGGCGGCCCCCATGGCCATGGCATAGAGCTGCAAGGTGGTAATGGCCGCCGAAGCGATGTTCTCTTGCCCTTTGGGCGCCGACTTGAACACGCGCGTCAGCAGATTCGGCCAGCACAAGCCCACCCCCAGGCCCACGCCGATCAAGGGCGGCATCAGCCAATAGCCTTCCCGCCCTTCCTGGGACAATGCGGCCCACGGCATGGCGATCGCCAGCAGGGCCAGCGACACGGCCGAGACCAAAGGCCCCGCCACGATCAAGCGATTGACCAGCGCGGGAGAGCGGCCGGAGCTTATGAAGGAGCCGGTCGTCCATCCCGCGGAGAGCAGCGCGGTCCAATATCCCGCTGCCAGCGGGCTTTTCAAATGGATCAGTTGCAGGAAATACGGCATGTAGATTTCGGTGGTCACCCCTATGCTCAGCAGACAGATGCAGGCATAGAGGCTGCCCAAGGCGCTGCGCGCCGTATAGGAGCCGCTGGGAAACAGCCGCAAGCTGGAGCGGCTGTCGAGGCGCGCCATCAGCGCCGTGATGCCCAGCCCGGCTGCAATCCCCAACGCATTCCATGCCAGGCTGGACGACAGGCTGGCGGTCGACACGGCCAGCACGGCAAGCGCCAGCATCAGGATGCGGCTGGCGGGCGTCCGCAAGCGCTGGTCGCCGGCCTGCCGGCCCGGCGCCGCCAACTGGGTGATCACCAGCAAGGCCAGCACGGCCGCAATCGGCAGCACGGACCAGAAAGCCAGCCGCCAATGGCCGGTTTCGGCCAAGATTCCGCCTATGGCCGGGCCGGCCAGCGTGGCGACCCCCCACATGCTGGAAACCAGTACCATGGCGCGTGACCATAGGCGTTCGTCGAACACCGTGCGCACCGCCGAATAGCTCAGGCCCAGCAGAAAGCCGCCGCCCAGACCCTGGGCGCTGCGCCCGGCCAGCAGCGTTGGCATGCCCGGCGCCAGCGCGCACACCACCGTGCCCGCGGCAAAGACGGCAAGGGCGGCCAGGAAGGCGCGCCGCAGGCCCAGTCTCTGTATGGCCGGAGGCGAAAGCGCCGAACCCAGGATGGACGCCACCACAAAAAGCGTGGTGTTCCAGGCGTAATATTCCAGGCCGCCTATGTCGCGCACCACGGATGGCAGGATGGTCGTGACGATATATACGTTGACGGCATGCACCGCAACACCGCCCGCCAAGGCGAGCGAACGCAAGCCATTGCCGCCGCGCAACAGCTCCGACCATGAACCCTCTGTGTTTTTTGACATGAAATCGGCTTATTCAGGGATGATGAAGAGATGCTGGCATGCTGGCTGAAGAGACGCTGGCGCGCGCGCCGCGGACAGTCCCGGCGCTTCGCCGAAGGCCGCTCTTCGATGGCAACAGAAGCATCAATAATGAGGCGGCCGTTCTTCGGCGTAGGGGTCCACCGCGCCGTCCGGACCTTTCGCCAGGCGCTGGGCCAGCGCCGTGCATAAGGCCCGCAATTCGTCGATCTGCCTTTGCTGCTCATACACCCTGTCGTTCAGCGCCATCACCAAGTCTTCCTGGCCGGTCAGTTTGATTTCGATCTCGGTCAGACGCTCTTCCATGGACATTGGCCACCTCGCCGTCAAAAGCTCGATTCTATCCCGCCCCTTTCGACCATGCGCCGTCGGCCGCCGATCAGTCAATAATAGAGTAAAGCTATCATGGAAATATAAAGATTCAACTTTATCTATTAATTGGTAATCATTATCATTTGCTTCATCGCCTCATTCCAAGCCGGAGACCAGCATATGTTGTTCCTCGCCCAGAAAACCAGCCAAGTGGCCCTGCACATGACTGTGGCCTTCCTCGTTATGTTCGTATGCACCGGCTCGGTGGCGATGGGCGGCGTGGCGGCCGTCCTGGAGCCCATCTGCAACGTCGTTCTGCTGCCTGTCCATGACAAGTTATGGAAACGCATCGCCGCCGGTGCGCGGCGCCGGGCCGAGGCCGCCGCTCAGGCCGGCCCCGCGCAAGCGCTTTCGGCGTCCCAGTACCCGCTGATCAGCGCTTCGGGCCGCACACTGGCCACGACCCTCGCGGCATCGCGCCAGGCATCCAGCCGCACTTTCAAGCCGGCATAGACGCCATGGCCGCTGCCGGGCGTGATGAGTCCGGCCGCGACCAGCCCCTCGCCGGCCTTGATGGCGCCATCGGCCGAGATATCGCCGCCGGCATGCATGCCCCAGCCCGCTTCCAGGTGGTTGCCGGCGATGATGCAGGCGCCGGCCTGGATGCCGCGCGCCGCTTCTATGTCATGGCCCGCCTGGATCGTGCCGCCCACCTTGATGCCTTGCCGGCAGTGGATGGAACCGCCCGCGGTCAGGCTCTGCCCCCCGCGGATGTCGCCCTCGACCAGCACGCTTTGCCCGGCGCAGATGTCCCATTGCGCGCGCAGGCTCCCGCCCGCTTCCAGCCGCGTCCCGGCTTGTATGCCCCATTCGGCTTTCATGTCCCCGCCGACGCGGATGGCGCCGCCGCAGACCACGCCGCCTTTCGTTTCCAGGGCGCCCCCGGCCACGATCTCCCCGTCCGCCCTGATGCCCGCGCCGGCGCGTATCGCCCCGCCTGCGCGCAGCACGCTATGCACGTGGATATCCTGGCGCACCTGCAATGTCCCCGAAAACACCACGGCGTCCGCATCGATGCAGTCGACGGCCAACACCATATCGGTGGGCCCGAACTGGTCCAGCAGCCAGCAGGCGTCGTCGATGCGGTTGTCCGCGACCAGCGCGTCCAGGATTTCCTGATAATCCCCCTGCCCGTTGCAGTCGCGCAGGAACCAGCGGTAGCCGGAAGCGCAGGGGTTCTTGGCCTTCACGAATTTTTTGGTAAGTTGCATGGTGCGCACACTCGACGATGTCTCGCCTGGCGCCTGGCCGCGCCATGGAGGTGGTGGAACATTCCGGAATGGAGCCGCGGATTGTGCCAATCCGCGCATTGATGGGGAGGGCCTAACCAGGCTTGGCGCGCGCAAATGCCGAACGCAAGGCGGCCTCCTGGGAAGCCAGGAACAATGGGCGCGCCGACAGGAAACATACCACCTGTGCAGGCAGTCGTTCAGGCGGCGGCGGGAATTTCGCCACGGGGTTCGACATAAGGCGGATTGTAGCCCAGCCACCCCGCTCGCAACACATCCGCGCGCGGGCAACCCGGCCCGCCCGCTACACAGGCCCCGGCATACGCCGCGCAGGCACCGGTATGCCGCTTGCTGCATGGCGCAGCGCAGGCCGGCGGCTTCCCGCCGCCTCACATTCAGGAGGCGCCCCATGCCCAGACAAAACCCGCCCGACACCGACGTTATGAAAGAATCCTTCCGGAAGGAAACCACGCCCCGCGACAAGGAAAGGAAGAAGGAATCCATTCACGGCGATCAGCGGTCTCTCATGAATGCGCCGGTGGACCCGAATTCGCCGACGACCAATATCAACATCCCGCCGGGGATCGATCCCGCGGACGCCGCGGACCCCGGGCGCGCCACGCCGGGAGCGCCGCCGGTGGACAACCGGAGCGGACGTAAATCAGACTGATTCCCGTTCCACGGAATGGCCCAGGCCGCGGCGCGCCGCCAACCAATACCCGACGACGATCACCACCAGCGCCCCGGCCGCTTCGACAGCCAGCTTGGCCGTGCCGCTGATTTCGCCGAATTGCTGCTGCACCATGACATCGCTGACCAGCATGCCGCCGGCGATCCAGCCCAGCAGCCCGGCGCCGCCCGTGACGATCAGGGGGAAGCGGTCCAGCAGCTTGAGCAGCACGGTGCTGCCCCAGATAATGATGGGCACGCTGACCAGCAAGCCGAATATGATCAACATGATCTGATGATCGGCGTGCGCGCTCTGGGCTACCCCGGCAATGGCCACCACATTGTCCAGGCTCATGACGAAGTCGGCCAGAATGATCGTCTTGATGGCGGCCAGCAATGAGCTGCTGCTGCGTATATCCTGGCCCTCTTCCTCGGGCGCCATCAATTTGATGCCTATCCATAACAGCAGCAGACCGCCGACGATCTTCACCAGCGGCAGGACCAGTAGCGCCAGCGCGAAAGCGATCAGCACCACGCGCAAGGCAATGGCCCCGCCCGTGCCCCACAAAATCGCCTGCATGCGCCGGTTCTCCGGCAAATTGCGGCAAGCCAGCGCAATGACCACTGCATTGTCCCCGCCCAGCAGCACGTCCACCAGGACGATCTGGAATACCGCCGCCCAGCTCAAGTTCACAAAGAATTCAGCCATGTCCACCCCCATTGGTACTTTATATACGGCATGCCTCGGCCTGGCGGCGATAAGCGGCCGGCCTTTCATGAATCGAGCCGGAGCATGCCGTGGCAACGAGATGCCATCGTGAATATAGATCGTATTACGATATATATACCCATATCGTACGCCTAAGCAAAGGGGAAAGCCAGTAGGCGTAGCGCCCTAGCCTTGCTCCCGGCCAATAAGGGGTGACAGCGCCGCAGCCATCGCGGCGTCCAGCGCTTCGCCGCGCAAGCCGATATAGACGAGCTGGTTATCGGCCCCGGCGCCGAAGTCCGCGTCCAGGCCCGCAAGCAGTTCGAAACGCACCCGCCGGCCGGCGAAGTGGACGATCACGGGGCCATGCCGGTCGGTCCTGACCCAGCCCTTGACGCGAATGACCGACCGCGGCAGCCGCTTGAGCGCCTTGACCAGCCCGTCCGCGGACAAGACGCCCGGGCAGGACCAGCTGCCGCTTTCGAAAGGATGATCCGGATCCCCGCCAGCCTCGCCCTGCCGCCCGGCCGCTGCGCCGTCATGGTGGGGCGCATGGCCGTGATGGTGATGCTGCTGATGACGGCGAAACCGCTCCGCGGTCTTGTGCAAGCGGCCCGGCCCCATCAGCGCATCCAGCGCCACTTTGCCGTAGGCGGTTTCCAGCATCGGTACATCGCCGTAGCGGCGCGTCAGCTCGTTGCGGAGCAAGTCCATCCTGTCGTCCGGCAGCAAATCCCTTTTATTCAGCACCAGCAGATCCGCTGCGTCCATCTGCCGCGCGACCGTATCCGATAGCAAGGCGCCATCGGCGTGATTCAGAATCTGTTCCGAATCCACCAGGACCACCACGCCCTCGAGCTGCAGCAGCGGATCCGACATGCCCACTTGGGCGATACGGCCCGGATCCGACACGCCGCTGGCTTCTATCACTATCCATTCGGGCGCCGGGTCGCGGTTCAACACACGGATCAGGGCGGCGTCCAAGCCCGAGCCGATGGAACAGCACACACAGCCATTGGTCAGACTGATGGTGTCGCCATCATGGCGGGCGATCAGGCGCGCATCCACGTTGATGGGGCCGAAGTCATTGACCAGCACCGCAACCCGCCTGCCGGCGCTGGTATTCAGCAGGTGATTGAGCAGCGTGGTCTTGCCCGCCCCCAGGAAGCCTCCCAATACGGTCAGCGGAATGCGCGCCGGCATGTTCATGCGCATGCTCTTTCAGCGTCAGCGGGCCCTAGGCGTTCGGCAAGGCCAGAGGCCGTCCGCCGATCACGGTGCCGGCGACCGCCACATCTTTCAGCTGCTCGGGCGGAACCTCCAGCGGATCGCTTTCCAGCACGCAGAAATCGGCGAACTTGCCGACCTCTATGGAGCCGATGCGGTCGTCCATGCCCAGGGTATAGGCGGCTCCCAGCGTGATCGCCCGCAGCGCATCCGGCACGCTGATGCGTTCGCTTGCGCCCAGCACGCGCCCCGAAGCCGTGCGCCGGTTCACCGCGCACCAAGCGGTGAACAGCGGGCCGATGGCGGTGATGGGCGCATCGGAATGCATGGCGAAGGGCACGCCCAGGCGCTGCGCCGTTCCGCAAGCGTCCATGCGATTGGCGCGGTCGGGGCCCATCGTCATTGCGTAGTGGGCATCGCCCCAATAGAAAATGTGATTGGCGAACAGGTTGACGCACATGCCCAGCGCAGCCATTTTGCGGAACTGCGCTTCGTCGGCCATCTGGCAATGCTGCAAAGTGTGGCGGTGATCCGGGCGGGGGTGGTCCAGCAGCGCCCGCTCGACCGCGTCCAAAGCCACCGCGGTGGCCTCGTCGCCATTGGTGTGGATGTGCAAGTGAATGCCGGCGCGGTGGTAGGCCTGCACCACCGGCGCCAGGTCGGCGGGCGGCATGACCCAGATGCCATTGGCCGCGCCATTGAAATACCCTGGCCAGCGCAGGCGCGCGGTAAAGCCTTGTATGGATCCGTCCACCACCAGCTTGACCAGGCCCAATCGCATCTTGTCGTGATTCAGCGGCTTGAGCTCGTCCAGGCGGCGCAGGCAGCCTTCCACATCGCGCCCGAACAGCATGCCCGAGGCGGCCGGCACGATGCGCACTGGAAAGTCCTCGCCGGCCGTCACGCGCGCAAGCTCGCGCACGCCGTCTGGTTCCAGGTCGTTGAGCAGGTCGGCGGCGGTGGTGACGCCCGCATACTGGCACACCTTGCCGAACATATCCAAGCATTCGGCGCTCTGGCCCAAGGTCCCCAAGGGGTTGCCCAGCATGCGGGTCACCGGGAACATGGCGGCGAATTCCTGCAGCTCGCCGGTGGGTTCGCCATTATCGAAGCGCGTAATGCCTTCGATGTCGGTGTCGCGGTCGATGCCGGCCTGCCGCAAGGTCCAGCTATTGACGTTCATCAGGTGCATGCTGGCATGCATGACGATTACCGCGCGCTTATCCGCCACCTTGTCCAGGTCGCGCACAGTCATGCGCTCGGTGCCGAAATAGATGGGGTCGAAGCCCCAGCCCACCAGATGCTCATCCGGCCCGAGCCGGCCCAGGGCCTCGGACAGGCGCTGAACCACGCCGTCGAAAGACTTCAAGCCCGGCCAGACCGTGCCGTCGGGCCCGCGCCTGTCGTAGTAGCCCACGTAGACATAGCGCCAGACCACGCCTTCGTACAAATGGCTGTGCCCTTCAACTAGGCCGGGCATCAAGACATGGCCGGCATAGCGATCGTCTTCGCGCGCGGGCCCCCAAGCCTCGACGTCCTGCTCCGATCCCACGGCCAATATGCGCCCGTCGCGCACCGCCACATGCGTGGCGAAGGGCTGGGCCGGATTCATGGTCAGTATCCGTTTCGCCTTGAAAACCCTGATGCCCGATGCCTGTGCCGAGGATGATGCTCGCCCGCTCATGCCGCTTGCTCCTTGATGCCGAACGCCTGGCGCCCATCCAGGGGCGCTTTCACGTCATTGCCGTCCGCCGCCACAAAGTGGCAAGCTACCTTATGCCCCGGCAGCACTTCACGCAGCCGCGGCGGCTCCTGCCTGCATAAATCCTGCACCGCCGGACATCGCCCCGCAAAGCGGCAGCCGTAGGGCGGGTTGATGGGGCTGGGCGGGTCGCCCGTCAACTTGATGCGGTTGGCGGCTTTCTCGCGGCCCCCGCTGACCGTCGGCACCGCCGACATCAGCGCCACGCTGTAGGGATGCAAAGGGCGCGAGAAGAAAGCCTCGCGCGATGCCTGCTCCACCACCTGGCCCAGGTACATGACCGCGATATCGTCGCAAATATGCTCGACCACCGCCATGTCGTGGCTGATGAACAGGAAGGACTGGCCGCGCTCGCGCTGGATGCGGCGCAGCAGATTCAGTATCTGCGCGCGTATGGCGATATCCAGCGCCGACACCGGCTCATCGCAGACGATCAATTGCGGGTCGGTGGCAAGCGCGCGCGCCACATTCAGGCGCTGCCGCTGGCCGCCGGAAAACTGATGCGGAAACAGCAATTGCTGCTCTTCGCGCAGGCCCACCAGGCGGAACAACTCGTTGACTTTTTCCTTTTGCTCGGCGGGCGTGCCTATGCCCATCAGGATCAAAGGCGTACGCACGATGTCGCCTGCGCGCTGGCGCGGGTTGAGCGATGAATAAGGATCCTGGAACACCAGTTGCAAATGGCGGCGCTGCTTGCGCAAGGCCTCGCCTTCCATCGCGGTGATGTCCACGCCGTTGAAATGGATGGAACCCTGGGTGATGGGCGCCAGGCGCATGACCGACAAGGCGGTGGTGGTCTTGCCCGAGCCGGACTCGCCGACGATGGCCATGGTCCTGCCCCGCTGCACGTCGAAAGACACGCCATCGACGGCATGGACGACGGCGGGCTCTTTGCCCCAGCCGCCGCGCTTGACGCGGAAATGCACTTTCAGGTCGCGCACCGACAACAGCGGCGCGCCGGTTTGCACGCTGCTCATGATTGCTCCTCGTATAGCCAACACGACACTTTTTGCGTGGGGCCGGTCTGGAATGCGGGGGGAAAATCCTGCCGGCATTTGGGCATGACCCTGGTACAGCGGTCGGCGAACGGGCAGCCGACGCCTCGCTGCCAGACCGACGGCACCACGCCGGGTATCTCGGGCAGATCGGGCCGGTCCAGGCTGGGCGCCGGGTCCAGCTCGGGCAGACAGGCGATCAGGCCCACGGTATAGGGATGCTTGGGGCTTTCGAGGATTTCGCTGGTCAGGCCTTCCTCGACCACGCGTCCTCCATACATGACCACCACGCGGTCGGACATCTCGGACACCGCCCCCATGTCATGCGTGATCATGACGATGGCGGTGCCGCGCCGCTGCTGCTGGGCGCGCAGCAAATCGAAGATCTGCGCCTGCACGGTAACGTCCAGCGCCGTCGTGGGCTCGTNNCGCGCTGGCGCATGCCGCCCGAAAGCTGGTGCGGATATTCGTCGATGCGGCGTTCGGGCGCCGGGATTTCGACGGAACGCAGGATATCGATCGCCCTCGTCCGGGCCTCTTCCCGGCTCAGGCCCTGGTGCAGCCGCAGCGGTTCGCAGATCTGGTCGCCCACGGTGTAGACCGGGTTCAGCGCCGTCATGGGCTCCTGGAANNGGGTTGAGCGCCGTCATGGGCTCCTGGAAGATCATGGAAATCTTGTTGCCGCGTATGCGCCGCATTTCAGGCACGCTGTACTTCGCCAGGTCCGCGCCGCGCAGCTGGATCACGCCCGTATTGATGCGGCCGGGCTCGGGGATCAGCCGCATGATGGCCAGCGCCGTCATGCTCTTGCCGCAACCCGACTCACCCACCAGGCACACCGTTTCGCCGGCCGCGACCTCGAAGCTCACATCGTTCAGCACCGGCGCCACGCCTTTGCGTCCGGCGAATTCCACGCTCAGGCGGTCCACTCTGAGCAAAGGCTCCGGCGCCGCCGCCACGCTATTCATGCCGCTCATGCCCGCTCCCGCAGTCTTGGATTGAAGGCGTCGTTCAAGCCGTCGCCGATCAGGCTGACCGCCAGCACGGTAAGGAATATGGCCACGCCCGGCAGCGTGACGGCCCACCAGGCCGTCAGGATGTAGGGCCTGCTATTGCCTATCATCAATCCCCAGCTCATCATGTTGGGGTCGCCCAGGCCCAGGAAGGACAGGCCCGCCTCGAACAGGATGGCGGTGCCCACCGCCAGGGTCGCCGATACGATCAGCGGCGCCACCGCATTGGGCAGGATGACCTTCCAGATGATGCGGCCGCTGCTGGCGCCGATGACGCGTTCGGCCAGGATATAGTCCAGCTGCTTCAGGCGCAGGAATTCACCCCGCGCCAGCCGCGCCGTCCCGGTCCAGCTGACGACCCCTATGGCAATGGATATGGTCCACAGCGTGGGCGAGAAAAGCGTGACCAGGACCATGGCGAACAGCAAGGCCGGCAGGACCTGGAAGAACTCGGTGATGCGCATCAGCGCTTCGTCGACCCAGCCGCCGTAGTAGCCGGCCAAAGCGCCCACGACCACGCCGATGAACACCGACAGGAGCGCGGCGACGACGCCCACCAGCAAGGTGGCCCGGCCGCCGAAGATCAGGCCGGTCAGGACGTCGCGGCCGAGGTAGTCGCTGCCCAGGATGGCGAACTCCGAGCCCGGCGGGTCCATCGGCGGAGCCACGAGCTCGAAGGGGTCGGCTTCCATCAGCATGGGCCCCAACACCGCAATGGCGACGATGGCCAGCAGCAGGAAAAAACCGAATACGGCGGAAGGATTGCGGCAGAATATGCGCAGCGCCTCGCGCCATTGGCCGGGCGGCTTTACCGCCGGCGCGGCGGGCGGCGCCGTGGCGGCGACAGTGGATTGCGTCATGCTTTGATCCTCGGGTCGATGATGCGGTATGCCAGGTCGGTCAATTGATTCATGACGACCACGAGCAAAGAGGCGAAAAGCAGTATGCCCAGCATGGTGGGATAGTCGCGCCGCAGTACCGAATCGAAGGCCAGCCGGCCCAGGCCCGGCCAGTTGAAGACGGTCTCAACCAGGATGGCCCCCGCCAGCACATTGCCGAACTGCAGCCCCAGCATGGTCACCACGGGCAGCACGGCATTGCGCAAAGCGTGCTTGTACAGCACCACCGTTTCAGACAAGCCCTTGGCGCGCGCGGTGCGGATGTAATCAGCCGACAGCGCCTCCATCATGCTGGCCCGCGCCAGGCGGCTGTATTGCGCCACATAGACGAAAGCCAGGGTGAAAGCCGGCAGCGCCAGATGGTGCAGCACATCCAGCACGCCCGCCAGACCGCCGTCGTCCATGCCCGCGGTGCGCATGTCGGACACCGGAAAAATGGGGATGATGGAAGCGAATACGATGATCAGCACGATGCCCGTCCAGAACACCGGCGCCGAATAGCCCACGATGGACAGGACAGTGACGCTCTGGGACAGCAGGCCGTTGGGCTTGCGGGCGGCCAGCGCGCCCAACAGCGTACCCACCAGGAAAGCCAGCAGCACGGAAACCACCACCAGCAGCAGGGTGGCCGGCACGCGCTCCCAGATCAGCGCGGCCACCGGCGCATTGAAGAAATACGACTGCCCCAGGTCCCCTTGAATGACCCGGCCCAGGTAAATGCCCAATTGCACGATGAAAGGCTTGTCCAGGCCGAACTGCTCCCGCAATTGAGCGCGCAGTTCGTCGCTCATGCCGCCCATGGATCCCGCTATGGTTTCAACGGGATCGCCCGGCGATATATGGATCAGCAGGAAATTCAGCGTGATGACCGCCAGCAGCAGGACCACCGCATAGGCCAGCCTTTTCAAGGTGTAGCTCAACATCGCAATCCCGCTTACTTCAGATAGACCTCATCCAGCGGCGAAAGCGGCCCCCAGATGCTGGTCGGAGGATTTCCCACCTTGTTGGAAAGCAGGGTGTGGAAAGGCACTTGCGCCAAGAAAATCAGCGGCACATCGTTGGTGACGATTTTCTGGAATTCCGCATACAGCGCCTTGCGCTTTTCCGTGTCTTTCTCGACCGCCGCCTGCGCCAGCAATTCGTCCACCCTCTTGTTGGTGTAGGACTGCGTGTTGGTCCAGATAATGGGCCGGATGTTGGACGACAAATAAGTGCGATGCACGCCGATCACCGGATCGCCCCAGTTCCAGACGCTGTCGGTGGTCATGTCGAAGTCATGATTGGCGATGCGCTGGGTCCAGGAAGGAAAATCCGCGGAAGTGCGCAGTTCGGCCGTAACGCCGATTTTCTTCAACTGAGCGCGAGCGTACTCGGCTACGTTCTTGCTGAGCGAGTCCATGCCGGGCATGTGATCGATCACCATCTTGAAGCGCTCGCCGTTGCTGCCGCGCTTCAGGCCTGCTTCGTCCAGCAATTGCTCGGCCTTCTTCAAATCGACTTTATAGACGGTCAGATCTTTGGTGGCGAAAGGGCTGGAACTGACCAAGGGGCCGTCCGACGGCTTGGCGAAGCCGGCGGTCAGCGCCTTGATGATGAAATTCTTGTCCAGCGCATAGGCGAGAGCCTGGCGCACGCGCACATCATCGAAAGGCTTGCGCGCGGTATTGATGGCCAGCCAGCTCAGCGCGCCCACGCCCTCATAGCCCTCGGACAGCGACACCAGGTTCTTGTTGTCGGCGGCGCGGCGCAACTGGGTCGGGTCGTTCATGAAGGGCAGCATCTGCATATCCCCGCGCTCCAGCCCGATCAGCAAGGTCGTGGCGTCGGGATTGATCTGGTAGACGATGCGGTCCAGATAGGGCTTGCCCTTCAGGAAGTATTTATCGAAGCGCTCCAGCACCACCTCCTTGCCGGGCACGAATTCCTTGAGCTTGAAAGGCCCCGAGCCGACAACGCCCTGCGAATTGCGCGGATGCGCTTTCAGGTCCTGGCCGTCGCCGTAAATGTGCTTGGGCATGATGGGCGCCAAGGGGGGCGACAGGGCGATCAGCAAGGCGGGATGCGGCTGGGTCAGCTTGATGACGGCCGTATGCGGATCCGGCGTTTCCACGCTTTCGACCGCGCCGAACATGGTCTGGAAGGGATGATTGGCCTTGATGGCCATGATGGAAAACGCCACGTCTTCGGACGTGACCGGCTTGCCATCGTGGAACACCGCGTCCGTGCGCAATTTGAGCGTCAGCGCCTTGCCGTCTTCCGACCATTTCCATGATTCGGCCAGATAGGGCTGGGGATTCCATTGATCATCGTAGCGCAGCAGGCTGGCGAACAGCTGGCTGCTGGGCAGGGCCGTCGCCATGCCGGACTGCACGCCTCCGTTCAAATGCCGGGGGGCCTGGAATTGGCCGACGACCAGCGTGCCTCCTTGCTTGGGCGTATCGGCCGGCGCGGCGCCCGCCGGCGCGGCGCTAGCCTGCGCGGCGGCGAATAGCGCCGTGGCGGCTGCCGCGGCGGCCAGCTTCATGGCCAGTTTCAACTTGCACATGTTTCCTCTCCAAAATCTAATCGGGACGCCCTTCGGGAGCGCAGTGTCGATGCCGATCGAGGTTATCATCGGGCCATTTTCGGTCCATAGAGCCAAGCGCCGGTTTTCTATGGAGCCAGTGCAATGGCCCGCAAGCCGCGAAGGCGCGCGCTCCCAGGAGAAGTTAACCCACCTAGGGATAACGACAATAGGGATAAACCTGAGGCTGCGGCCCGCTCTCGGCGTCGGCATCATCCTAACTCCAGGCGCCCCGGAAAACGAACCAAGAATCAGCTATTAGCTATTGCCGGAATACGCATGGGACAGGACGGCCTCGGCAAGCACCTGGCAGCCGGCCGCTAGGTCGGCCGGTTCCGCGCTTTCGATTTCATTGTGGCTGATGCCGCCGGCGCAGGGCACGAACACCATGCCGGTCGGCACGATGCGCGACATTGCGACAGCATCGTGCGCCGCGCCGCTGATGATGTCCATGCAGGGGTAGCCATTGCGCTCGGCCGCCTCGCGGATCGCGGCGATGCACGACGCATCGAACGCCGCAGCCGGCTGCTCCAGCACCTTGGCCAGCTGCGGTTGCAGCCCGTTCCGCCGCACGGCTTCGTCCACCGCCTCGCGGAACGCTTGCTCCATGGCGGCGCGGACGCTGTCTTCAGGGTGGCGGATCTCCGCCGTCATGTAGACCGAGCCAGGGATCACATTGGGGCTGTTGGGCGACACCAGCACGCGGCCCGCTGTCGCGCAGCCGGGCTGATGCGCGCGGCCTATGCGGTTCAGCTCGCCGATGATGGCCGCCGCGCCCACCAGCGCATCGCTGCGCAAGTCCATGGGCGTCGTGCCCGCATGGGAAGCCCTGCCTTTCAGCGTCAACTGGAACCAGCACTGTCCCTGGCCGCCGGACACCACGCCTATGGTTTTCCCTTTGGCTTCAAGTATCGGGCCCTGTTCGATGTGCGCCTCGAAGTAGGCGGCCGGCTTGCCGTAAGGATCGGGCGAACCTTGCGCGCCAATACGCGTCAGTTCATGGCCCACGCTAAGGCCGTCGACATCCTTGATCGCCAATGCGTCGTCCAGGCTCATCGCTCCCGTATAGACCAGCGAGCCCATCATCGATGGCGCAAAGCGCGCACCCTCTTCATTCATCCAGGCGACGACCTCGATGGGGTGCTCGGTGACGACGCCGGCATCGTGCAGCGAGCGCAGCACTTCCAGTCCCGCCATCACGCCATAGGCGCCGTCGAACTTGCCGCCCGTGGGCTGGCTATCCAAATGGCTGCCCATCATGACAGCGGGCAGGGTGTCGTCGCGCCCCGAGCGGCGGGCGATGAGGTTGCCGATGGGGTCGGCGCGCATGACGCAGCCGGCCTCCTGGCACCACCTCGAGAACAAATCACGCGCCTGCTTGTCCTGATCGGTCAAGGCCTGCCGATTGACCCCGCCCGCCGGCGTGGCGCCTATCCGGGCAAGTTCCATCAGGCTGCCCCACAGCCTGTCCCCATCGATTCGTATCGCAACGCTCACTGTCTCATCCCTTTATTCTGAAAAATCCGCCCGCCAAGGCCGGCCGGCGCAGCCGCGGGCCACCGGTTCAAGCGATACTAACCGGCCGGACCGATTGAAAACAGGTCCAAGCTCGCATCGGCTATGGTGCCAGCGCCTCGTTCCGACAAGAGCTAGCTGTAGCGATCCAGCATGCGGTAATAAGTCACCATGGCTTGCACCCCCACGCGGTAAAACATGTGGAATGGTATGGGCTTCAGCGGCGTGCAGGGATAGGCGGGAACGCCCTGTGCGCCGTCGATACAAGCCGCCGCAAGTATCCGCCCCATCATGGTGGCCATACCCACGCCGCGCCCGTTGTACCCCAGCCCGGCCACGACACCGGGGGCAAGCCGGTGCAAATGGGGGATATGGTCCGCAGTCATTGCCACGCGCCCTGCCCAGCGATAAGGAAATGCCATGCCTTGCAGCGCCGGATACAGCGCCCGCGCAGCCGCGACCAAGCCGCGCGCGTCCTCTTCGCTGGGTCGCGCCTTGAACGGCCCTCGCATCCCGATAATGAAGCGATCGGCGCCGTCCTTGCGCGCATAGCACACCAAGCGCCGCGTATCGGCCATCGAGCGCACGACCGGCATGACTTCACGCGCGATGGGCTCCGGCAAGGGATCCGTCGCGATCTGCATGGAATACACCGGCACGATGGATTCGCGCAGGCCCGGCCAGATAGGCGTGGTGTAGCCATTCGTCGCAATCACCACACGCGCCGCATCGACCGTCGCGCTCTCCGTCGCCGCCCTCCACCCCTGGCCGTTCCTTTCCAGCTTCACCACGGGAGAGTAGTTGTAGATCCGCGCCCCCAGCGACTGCGCGGCCGCGGCCAGGCCGCGCGCATAGCTCAAGGGCTGCACCGTTCCGGCATGCCGGAAAAGCACCCCCGCCGCATAGGCATCCGTGCCCAAAAGGCGCTTGATCTGCGCGGCATCGAGCATGTCGACGGGCGCGCCGCGCGCGCGCCATTGCTCGCAGCGCGAGGCCAGCATGTCAGCGCTGCGCTGGTTATGCGCGGCCTGTATCCAGCCGGACGTCGGCTCACAAGCGATGTCGAAACGGCGCACCAAATCGAAAACGGCATCCGCCGTTCTAGAGACCATATCCAACACGGCCCGCCCGTCGCTTTCCCCAAAGACTTTGCCGATCTGGTCGGGGTCGTACTTGAAGGCGGGTATGACCTGCCCGCCATTCCTTCCCGATGCGCCAAAGCCGGGCTCGCGCGCGTCCAGCACGATAGCATCCACGCCCGATCCAGCCAGCTCGATCGCCGCCGACAGCCCCGTATATCCCGCCCCGATGATCAGCGTGTCCGCCGTTTCCGCTTTTTCCAGTCTCGGATACGGCTGGGCGGAAATGGCGGTTTCGTGCCATAGCGAGCTTTCGAAACTGTCTTTGCCCGGCGGCTCGAACACAGGCGGATTGATGTTCAGCATTCGATCAGCCTTCAAACATAGCGTTCGGCGAGGTCCAGCGCACGCCGTTCTTCGCTGCGCGATGAAGGATCGCCCCACCCGCCGCCTCCTGCGCTTTCCAGTCGCAGCACATCGCCTTTGCCCACGGGCAAGCTTATTTCCTTGGTCGAAAGCTTGCGCGCGCCCGGTGTGCCAGGGTTCAGCATGGCGCCCGCCGGGCGGCCGCGCCCGCCGCCCTTGAAGCCCCAAGGGGCGGTGCTGTCCGAGCCTTGCTGATGGAAAACGCTGACCATCAAGTTATCGCTCAGCAGCTCGTATTCCCGTCGCATGGCCAGCCCTCCGCGGTAGGCGCCATCTCCGCCCGACCCCTCGATCAGTTCCGAACGCAGTATGCGCACTGGGCTGGTGGTCTCGACCACTTCGGCGGAAAGCACGCCGCAATTTCCGCCGTGGGTATCCACCGCCGGCAAGCCATCGCCGCCCGCATACCCTCCCATGCCGCCGCCGATGATGTCATGGACGATGAAATATCGGGGCTCGCCGTAACGCGCGATGATTTCCGGACGCGCGTCGAATCCGCCGGCGCGGAAAGTCGGAAATGAGATATGGCAGCCCGCGGCCGAACGGCCCGGCAGCAGCTCCGCCATGACTTTCAGCACGACATCGGCCACGGCCTGCTGGGCGTAATGCCGATTGCCGACCGCGGCGGGCCTGGCGGGATTCAAAAAGCTGCCGGGCGGCACAGTGATTTCCACCGGCCTATTGCAGCCGCCGTTGCTCAGCGCCTGCATGTCGGTCATGCAGCGAATCGCGTAAAGCGTCATTGAGTAGGTCGAAGCCAGCGGGCAATTCAGCGCATTCCTGCGCTGCTTGTCGCTGCCGCTGAAGTCGACTTTCACCTTCTCGCCTTCTATCGATACGCTGACCGCCAGCCTGATGGGCTCATCGCTAGAAATGTCATCCTCGATGAACACCTCGGCAGTGCGCATTCCGTCCGGAATGGCGGCGATCGCATTGCGCACATAGCGTTCGCCGTAATCCAAAGTATCCCTGACCAATTCGCTGAACCGCTCCACGCCGTAGCGCTCGACCAGCGCTGCGACGCGCTTTTCGCCCGTCCTGCAGCCCGCTATCTGTGCAATCAGATCGCCGGTGCACGCGCGCGGGTTGCGCACATTCCCCGAAATGAAGCGGAAGACCGTGTCGTTCTGCACGCCCTCGCGCACCACGTGCATGGGCGGAAACAGCAGGCCCTCGGCGAATACCTCGAGGTTGTCCGGCGCCGTGGTGCTGGGCAGCTTGCCGCCGATGTCGACATGATGGGCGACCGTGGCCGTCACCGCCATCAGTTGGCCCTCCACGAAGACGGGGCTCATCAGCACGATGTCCGGAGTATGCGTGCATCCCCGGTAGGGATCATTGCAGATCAGCACATCGCCGGGCCGCCAGGTATCCAGGGGGATGTCCTTGATCATGCCTTCGAAGGCGTAAGTCATTACGCCGAGCTGCGCCGGTATGGTTTCGGCCTGGGCCAGCATTTCTCCATGGGGAGCGAATAGCGCGCAGGAATAGTCCAGCATGTCCCAGATGATGGGCGAAAACGCCGAGCGCCTCAGCGCCGCCGACATTTCTTCGGCGATGGCGGCCAGTTGATACTGGAAAACATCCCGGTCCAGAATGTTCGAAATAGTGGGCATTCAGTTCTCCTCGATAGCCGCAACGACCCGCAACACGCCATGCAGCCCAACGGTGGCGGACTGGCCGGGAAGTATGAAAATCGTCGTATCCGATTGATTGACAATGGAAGGGCCGTGCAGCGTCTGCCCCTGCCTCAGATCCGCCCTGTCATAGACGGCCGCGGTCCGGCGCCCGAGTTCCGGACCCAGGTAGACCTGCCGCATTGCCGTGGGAGCCGCAACGCCCGATCCTGCGGCCAGCGGTTCCGGCTTCGGCTTGTACATCAGCCCTATGCCTTCCACTCGCAGGTTGACGATCTCGCACGGCATGGACGCATCGGCAAAGCCGTAAGCGCGTTCATGATGGCGGCGGAACTGTTCGCTCAGAACGGCGGGGTCCCAGCGCACCGCTCCGGCTTCGCCCGCAAGCGGCACCGTCAGCTCGTGCACCTGGCCCACATAGCGCAGGTCAGCGTAGTAGCGGACGACTTGCTTTTCCTGCGCGATGCCGTCTCTTTTGAAGGCTGCCGAAACCAGCTCATCCAGGCCTTTCAGCGCCAGCGTGAACCTGCCTTGGTCGACATCGTTCACCGGCGTCAGAAACGGCGCCTGGAAGGTATGGCGCATATCGCTGAGCAGCATTCCGGAAGCCGAAAAGACGCCGGGCCGCAGGGGAATCACAATCTCCTGCATTTCCAGCTCTTGCATGAGAAAGGGCGCGAAGATCGACCCCGCGCCGCCGAATGAAAGCAGGGCGAAATCGCGCAAATCATAGCCGCGCTCCACCGACAGGCTGCGTATGGCCTGGGCCATCTGGGCATTGGCGATGGCGACCATGCCATACGCTGCTTCGTCGATGGAAACATCCAGCTTGTCGGCGATTTCCGTTTTGAGCGCCTGCCTGGCTTTGTCTATGTCCAGCCGCAGCCCGCCGGCCAGATTCGCGGACGGGTCGAGCAACCCCATTACCAGCGCCGCATCGCTCAAAGTGGGCAGGACGCCGCCGAGCCCATAGCATGCCGGGCCCGGCACCGAGCCGGCCGATGCGGGTCCGACCCGGATGGCGCCGCCCAGATCCACCGCGCCGATGGACCCCCCGCCCGCTGAAATCGTGGAAATATCCAGCGTCGATAAGCGCAGGACCTCGCCATTGATAAGACGCTCGTTGGCCGTCAGCGCCTCGCCGTTCGAGATCAGGGAAAAATCCGCCGACGTGCCTCCCATGTCGAACGTGATGATATTGCGGATGCCATGGTCTTCGCTGGCGGCCATCCCGGCGATCACCCCGCCCGCCGGCCCCGACAACAGCATGTTCACCGGATTGCCGCGCGCTGCCTGTATGGTCGAGACCCCGCCGTCGCTGCGCATGAGCAGCACAGGCGCTTTCACGCCTATCGTCGGCAGGGCGGCTTCGAGCGCTCTTATGTATTTGTCGACCACCGGCCCGACATAGGCGCAGGTCACCGTGGTGTTGGTGCGCGGATATTCCTCGGCCTGAGGATTGACCTCGGAGCTGCAATAGACCGGTATGCCGGGCAGCCTCTCGCGAACGGCCTGCATCAGCCTTTGTTCATTGACCGGATTCAGATGGCTGAACAACAGGCATATGGCGACCGCCTCGGGCTCCAGCGCCGCGATGGCATCCGCCATATGGCGCGCCTCTTCCGAGCTGAGCGCCGTGCATACCTGGCCGAAGGCATCCACGCGCTCTTTGATTTGCACGACGCGCGATCGCGGCACCAGAGGCGCGGGCCTGCTTTGCGTCAATGAATAGGAAAGCGGCCGCCTTTGCGTCGCGATTTCGAGCACATCGCGGAAGCCATCAGTCACCGCCAGCACCACTCTGGCGCCGCTGCGCGTCAGCCAGGCATTCGTGGCGATGGTAAAACCATGAACGAAGACATCGATGTCCGCCGGCTGAATGCCGGCCTGCCGGGTAAGCTGCAGTATGCCTTCTATGACGGCATCGCTGGAACCGGGCGTGGACAGGACCTTATCCGCGTATACCTTGTTTCGCTTGCTGTCCGCCAGGATGACATCTGTAAAGGTGCCGCCAATATCTGCTGAAAGGGAAATCATCACTCACTCTTGTTAATGAAGCACATGCGCGTGCGAGCAAAACTCACAAGCCTCAGGCGAAGGACATTTCGTCGAAGGGCGCCAAGGCGCCGAATACGCCGGACGGGATGCTGCGTAGACGCTGGTTGTACAGGGTGATGTAAATACCTTCATTGGTCCAGATCAGCGGCAGGTCCGCCGACACTTTTTTCTGGAAATCAGAGTACAACTGCTTGCGCTTGGCGGGATCCGCCTCACCGGCTGCGCGCGTCAGAAGGTCGTCGACTTCGGGATCGGCATAGCCTTCAGTGTTCGTCCATACCTGCTTGGCGATGTTCGACGACAGAAAAGACCTATCTACGCCGACTACGGGATCCGACCAATTGAACGTGGAATTCATGGTCATCTGGTAATTCCATTGCCCTATTCTGCTGGCCCAGTCGGCGAAATCAGTGCTTTTCCGCAGCACGACATCGATGCCTATCCTGCGGAACTGGGCCTTGATGTAGTCGGCCACCAGATTGGTGCTGTCCGGCTCGAACGTGGGCACGTCCAAGGTCGCCTGCATGCGTATGCCGCCCTCTTTCCTGGGCAGGCCGGCTTCGTCGAGCAATGCATTGGCCTTTTTCAAATCGTAAGCGTAGTGAGTCAACACGGATCCGTCGAAATAGGCGTTGCTGCTATGCAAAGGACCATCCAGCCGTTTCGAAAGGCCCTGGTGCAGCGTCGATGTGATGAATTTCTTGTCGATCGCATGAGCGAAGGCCTGGCGCACCCGCAAGTCATTGAAGGGAGCTTCCCGCAAGTTGAGCTCCAGATAATTGACCGGCCCTATCGCTTCGTATCCTTGAGTGGTCGTGGCAAGCGTCTTGCTCTCTTTCAAGCGCCGCAGGTCGCTGACCCGCAGATAGGAATAAGGCAGGAAATCGATTTTTCCTTGCTCCAGCATCAAGGTTTTGGTCAGCGAGTCTTCGGCCAGGCTGAAAACGAGCCGGTCGAAATAAGGCGCGGGCCGGAAGGAGCCTTCATGGCGCTCCAGAACGAGTTCCGCGCCCCGTTTCCATTCGACGAATTTATAGGGGCCGGAACCTATGGGTTTGTCGTTGGCTGGGTTGTTGCGCAGCGGCCCGGCTGCGGCGCCATAGACATGTTCCGGCAATATGGGCGTGAGCGGAGGAGTCAGGACGCCGAACAAGCCCGCGAAGGGTTTTTTCAGACGAATCTCGACCGTATGGTCGTCCAAGGCGCGCACGGAATCCAGAATCGCCTTGTAGGTAATGGACGTCAAGGGATGCGTGGACTTCACCGCCTCGATCGAGAACACCACATCGCTGGCTTTTACTGGCTTGCCATCGTGGAAAGTTGCGTCGCTGACAAGGTCGAAGCGGTAATTCAGCCCATCTTCCGACACTTTCCAGCTGCGGGCGAGGTAGGGCACGGGTTCGAACTTGTCGTTCAACAGCACCAGGCTGGCAAAAAGCTGGGCGCCGGGCATGCCGGTGGCATAGCCGGACTGCACCGCCGGATTCAGCGTTCGCATGCTTTGGATGCCTATGCGCAAGGTCCGGCTCGCGCTTTGCTGCGCGGCCGCCCGCGCGGAATACGGCAGCGCCAGTATGGCGGCGAGGCCGGCGGACCGTTCAAGAAAACCACGGCGAGAACTATTCATGAGTATGTCTCCTTTATATATGTAGTAGGTGAAAGCCGCCTATTTCCGGCCGGCGAGATGCAGGCTGCGCGCCCGGCGATACAGCCACCAGCCGTACTGCGGCGGCCATACTTTGTTGAACTGCTCATCGCCACCCAGCTCTACGGCCGCCTGCAAGGGCCAATGCGGGTTGAATAGCGCTTCCCGCGCCAGCATGACCAGGTCGGCCTGGCCATTGCGCAATATATGTTCCGCCTGCGACGGTTCGGTGATCAGGCCCACCGCCATTGTCGGCATCCCAGGGCAATCGCGCCTGACGCGCTCGGCATAGGGCACCTGAAACAGGGGTTGCCGCGCAATGATCTGAGCGGTGGGAAAACGCCCTATGCCGCCCGAGGAGCAATCGATGAGATCGATGCCATGCCGCTGGAGCTCGCGCGCCAGCACGACCGTGTCGTCCATGCCCCAGCCGCCCTCTTCAACGCCGTCCACGCAGGAAAGACGATAGAAAATAGGCTTGTCGTCCGGCCAGTTCGCCCTGCAGGCATCGGCCACGTCCAGCACGAAACGCATGCGCTGTTCTCTGCCGCCACCGTATTCGCCGTCCAAATCGTTGCCCAGCGGCGAATAGAAGGAATGGATCAAATAGCCATGCGCGCCGTGGATGTCCAGCACATCGAAGCCAGCCTCTGCGCAGCGCCTGGCCGCTGCGCCGAAAGCGTCGACGAGGCGCGGAATATCTTCTTGCGAGACCGGCTCGGGGTTGGCCCAACCGCGATTCTTGGACTCGGCCGAGGGAGCGATCGGCGTCCAGGGGAGCTCTCCGCGAGCCGCCTCATTCTCGCCCAGCATTCCATATCCCTCCCAGGGACGCTGGCGGCAGGCTTTGGGGCCCGTATGCAATATCTGCGCCGCCGGCACCGCGCCGTGCGCACGCAGGGTGTCGGCCAGCCTGCGCAGCGAAGGTATGAAGTCGTCCGACCATACTCCCATATCGCCATAGGTGTTGCGGCCGCGCTCTTCGACGCATAGACCCTCCGTGAACACGGTTCCGAAACCGCCCATCGCGAATTTTGCCAAGTGATGCAGATGCCAATCCGTAGCAAAGCCGTCTTGCGCCGAATACATCTGCATCGGCGCGAGCACGATGCGATTCGGCAGCGTGACGCCCCGCAGCGTGTAGGGTTCGAAAAGCATTGCCTTGTCCGTCGTCGCATCCATGACTGCGTCCCTGTAACGGAGCGACGGCGCTCCGCCGCTCCGATCCGGCATGCCGCCGCGCTATGCGAGGCCGCCACCGACTATTGAGGCGCCAGTATAGGGAGCGCTTGCGCGCGCATCCAATCAGCATTTCTAATGAACATCATCACACTGCAAAATGACGCCGCTTGATGGATAATCGGCTCTGCTCTACAGGTCAACCGCCTTTCCAGACGGGGCATTCCATGCAGCTGCAACAAATCCGGACATTTGTCACAGTCGCCAATCTCGGCCATCTCACCAAGGCGGCCGAAGCGCTGCATTTAACCCAGCCGGCGCTCAGCGGCCAGTTGAAGAACCTGGAAGACCGGCTGAAAGTCAAGCTATTGACGCGTACCGCCACGGGCATGGCCCTGACGCCTGCGGGGCGCGAATTGCTGCCCAAGGCCGAACGGATTCTTCTGGCCGTCGAAGACATGAAGAGCACGGCAAAGCTGCTGGAGGGGTCGCTGTCGGGCAAGCTGCGGATCGGCGTCCTGATGATAGACCCCGACTTCTTGAAGCTGGGCGTACTCATGTCGGGTATGGCCGAGCGCCACAAAGACATCGTGGTCGACCTGGAGGTGAGCGGCGTGCAGCGCTGCATCAACGGAGTGGAAAATGGAACGCTGGATGGCGCTTTTTTTGTCGGGACGGTCCCGCACCGCCGGCTCAGCGCCATGACGCTGCACCAGCTCAACTATCGGGTGATCGCACCCGCTGACTGGGCGCCGAAGCTGCGCAATGCCATATGGGGCAATCTCGCCCTGATGCCATGGATACGCGCCCCCAAGCCCAGCGCCCATTACGAAATGGTGGCAAGCATGTTTCGGCACGCCAGCATAGAACCCATCCGGATCTTCGAAGCCGACCATGAATCGGTCGTTGTTTCCCTCGTCAAGGCCGGCGTCGGCTTGAGCGTGATCCGGGACGATCTGGCCTTTCAGGCGGCCGCGCGGGGCGAAGTCATGGTATGGGAACATGCCCCGGCGGTGCAGCTGCCCTTATCCTTCATCCATCACATCGACCGCAGCCAAGACCCCATGCTGCTCGCGTTCAAGGCCTTCCTGGAAGAAATATGGTCAACCTCGCCCCAAGCCCAGCCCGGTCCGCCGGGCTAGTCGTCCGGCCCGGCCTGGGCCGGATCCAGGCCTACGCTCGCAGCTTGCGCACCATCAGTTCGATCAACAGCAGACTGATGGTAATCAATATCAGCACCGTGCTGATGGAGGCGATGACGGGCTCCATATTCATGATCAGGCTATTCCAGATCCTGACCGGCAGGGTTTCGCTTTCCAGGCCCGCCAAAAATAGCGAAACGATGAGCTCATCGAATGAAGTCAGAAAGCTGAAGAAAGCCGCCGACATGATGCCCGGGGCCGCCATGGGAATGACGATGCGCGTGAAGGTGTAAAGTTTGCTTGCTCCCATGCCCTCCGCGGCGCGCTCCACCGACACATCGATCCCCTGCAGCGAACTCAGCAAGATCAGCAGCACCACCGGTATGGCCAGGGCCGCGTGGCACACGGCGATCCAGATCTTGGACCCTACCAGCTCCAGCGGCACGGAAGTAAAGTAAAGCGCGACGGCCGTAATGATGGTAGGCACGATCAAAGGCAGCAGGCAAAAGGAAATGATCAGCTTCTTGTTGCCGTACTTGCCGCGCACCAGGGAATATGCGCCCAGAAAGCCCAGCGTCGTGGCGATCACGCTGGCCAGCAACGCGATCAGAAAGCTCGATGCCAACGAGCTCATCCACTCCGGGCTGGAAAAAAACTCCTCGTACCACCGCGTCGACAAGCTGTCGGGCGGAAAAATCATATAGCTGCTGGCGCCGAAAGACATTACCACCACGATCAAAATCGGGGCGATCAGCACCACGCAAAGTATGGCCGATATGAAATTCACGAGACGGATTTGATTGAACATGATTATCGCCCCTTATTTGCCCAGCATCTTGTCCATGTCCGTGTACTTGCAATAGAAGGCATAGATGATCAATGTAACAACCAGCAAAAACAAAGATAAGGCGGAAGCCAGCGGCCAGTCCAGGGTCACTTCTATATTGCGCTGTATCAGCATGGCCATCATCACGTCGTTGGGCCCGCCCATCAGGGCCGGCGTCACGAAGAAACCCGCGGCCAGAATGTAGACGATGAGGAAGCCCGATACGATGCCGGGCATGCTGAGCGGAAAGAACACTTTGCGGAATACATAGAAGTTGGATGCGCCCATGCTACGCCCCGCCTGAAGCAGCCATACGTCTATGCTTTTCATGGTGGCGAACAAGGTCAGCACGAAGTATGGCAACAGCACATAAGTCATGCCTATGACGACGCCCACCATGTTGTACATCAGGTTCAGCGGCTTATCGATGACGCCGACATATATCAGGAATTCGTTGATGATTCCCTTGGTGCCCAGGATGATCATCCACGAGTAGGTCCTGACGATGATGGACGTGAAGTACGGCACGATGACGCATATGATGATCAGCGTGAACGTGAACGAGCTGGAGCGCGTCAAGCTGTACGCGATCGGATAAGCGGCCGCCAGCGCGAACAGCGTGACCAGCAGCGATATCCATATGGTCTTCCACGCCACCGTGATGAATAGCGGAGACGTGAACGTCTCCAGCAGCATCGCCGCGAAATTGCCTTCATAATCCAGCGCCGATTTGATGAAGAACCAGGCGATGGGCAGGATGAAGAAAACCAGCAGGAAGGCGAGCACGGGATAGATGAGGTTTTCGCTTTTCATCTGAAACCGTCCCGGCCCGACGCGCCGGCGCATGATGGCCTCAGTCATGGTGAATGATCCTTATGTCCTCCGGCCGCTTCCAGCCCACCGATACACGGTCTCCCACGGAAAACGCCTGCGCATCCGACAGGTTGGTGCTGTCGGCGTAGATCCTCACAGTTTCGCTGAGTTGTATCTGGTAGCGCACGATGTTTCCCAGGAAGGACACGTTCAGCACCTCGCCCCCCAGGCGGGGCCGGTCGGCCGGGACTTCGGAGGACGCCGCCAACACCACCCGTTCTGGGCGTATGAACAGGCATTCGCCGGGATTCAGGCCCATGTGGCGCCGAAAATCCGCATGCAGGTCTTCGAAGTCCAGAATATTGGCCTCGCCCAGAAAGCCCGCGGCGAATACATTGCGGGGCGATTCGTATACCTCCTTGGGTGCGCCGAGCTGCTCTATGCGGCCATTGTTCATGATGGCGATCCGGTCCGACATATTCATGGCTTCTTCCTGATCGTGAGTCACGAAAACCACCGTCATGTTCAGCTTGCGCTGCAGCTCCTTGATCTCCATCTGCATCTGGTAGCGCAGATTTTTATCCAGTGCCCCCAAAGGCTCGTCCATGAGCACGACTTCGGGGTGGAACACGACAGCGCGCGCGAGCGCGACGCGCTGCTGNNGCCAGCGCGACGCGCTGCTGCTGCCCGCCGGAGAGCTCTTTGGGCAGCCGCTTGGAGAACTTGGACAAACGCACCAAGTCGATGGCCCATTGGGCACGTTCGAGGCAGTCCTTGCTGGAGAACTTCCTGACCTTCAACGGAAACATGACGTTTTCCAGCACCGACATGTGCGGAAACAGAGCGTAATTCTGAAACACCATGCCCAGATTGCGCTCCTGCGGGCTAAGCCGGCTGATATCCCTGTCGTCCAGCATGATTTGGCCGGCATCCGGCACCGCGAAGCCCGCCAGCATCATAAGCGTCGTCGTCTTGCCCGAACCGCTGGGGCCAAGCAGGGAAAAGAACTCCCCCGGCTTGATATCCAGGTCGATGCCGTCGACGACCGTCAAATCGCCATACTTCTTCGTGATGTTGCGAAAGCGGATGCTTCCCCTGCGATTTACGAATTCAGCGACCACTTTGCCCACTCCTTGCCGACTTCCGCGCGATTCTTGGCCCACCATTTTGCGTCCAGCAGGAAACCATGTTCGCGCGTGCGGTCTCCGCCAGGAATCTTCTCGCGCATTTCCGGCGTCAACGCTTTGTACGCAGCCTGGGTCACCGGACCGCTATTCCAGAATGCACTGAACTGGCTCTGCACTTCGGGGCGCAGGCAATAATCGACCAGCTTCTGCGCATTTGCGAAATTCTTGGCTCTTTTGAGTACCGAATAAGCCTGTACGTGCACACCGTGCTGGTTCCAGTTGATGGCCAGCGGCGAACCTTCTTCGATGCCCTTCAGGATGCGGGTGCTCCAGATCGAACTCAGGTCCGCTTCGCGCGTGGACAACATCTGCACCGATAGCGCGCCCGAGGACCAGAACTTGGTGATGCCGGGCTTGATCCGCGACAGCGACGCGAAGGCGCGCGGCAGATCCAGCGGGTAAAGCTTGTCCATGGGGACGCCGTCCGCCAGCAAGGCGAATTCCAGGTTCGGCGCGCCGGTGTCGATATCCGCCAACGCCCGCGAAGCGGGGATGCGCTTGTAGTCCCAGAAATCCGCCCAGGTCTGAGGAACGGTGTCTTTGTTGAACTTGGCCGTGTGGTAGCCCATGACGGCGGCGTACACGAAGTTTCCGACGTAATTCTCATGCCTGTACTCGGGCAGGATGTCGGCCGGATCCGTGTATTTGAAGTTGGCATAGTCCAGCGGCGCCAGCTCGCTTTCCCACTGCAGCAGCACGCTATCGTCGTTGTCGATGATGTCGATTTCCACATTGCCGGACCGCAGCATGGCTTCCAGCTTGCCGGTGGTCGCCGCCACCGGAATGACGCGTATGCCGGTTTCCTTGGTGAAAGGCTCGTAGATCAGCTTCTTGCGGATGTCGTCATAAGCGCCGCCCGGGGAACGTATCACCACACGTTCCTGGGCCGCTTCGGCGTTCTTCACCCAGATGGCTGGCGCAACCAGCGTGGCGCCGGCGATTTTCAGCATGGAACGCCGCGAAAGGGTCTGTGCGTTTTTCTGGATATTGTCGTTCATGAACCTGAGTCTCCTAGAATCGATTGATATCGTAAGGTGTTACATCGATGTTGTTAGGGGCGCCCGTAATCATATTCGCCAAAATCTCCGCGGATTTCGGGGCGCCGGTGATACCGGTATGGCCATGGCCAAAACCGAAGTACAGATTGGGCATCGCGCCCAGACCTCCAAGAATGGGCAGGCTGTCCGGCGTAGACGGACGCATGCCCAGCCAAAAGCTTTTTTTCATGCTGAGGTCGAGCGCGGGGAACAGGCGCTTGGCATGGCTGATCAACACGTTTTCCCGCTTCATGTCAGGCGCCGCATCCAGGCCGGCGATTTCCACGAAACCCGCCACGCGGATATTGTCGATCATGGGCGTAACGCCGAAGGCGCGCTCTTTGTGCAGGACGGGTATCTTGATATCCAACGCATTGGGATCGAAGGACACATGATATCCGCGCTCGGTTTCCAGAGGTGTGCTCAAGCCCAGCCCCTTGAGCACACGCTTGGACCACGCCCCGGAGCAGATCACCAGCTTGCCGGCGATAAGGTCCGAAGTCGCGGTAATGATGCGATAGGCGCCGCTTGCCGCCTGGCTGATACCGTTGACCTTTTGCCGCAAGAACTCGCCCCCGCCCGCCATGAATATGCTGAACAAACGCTGCACCAGCAAATAGGGATTGGCGACATGCCCGTTCTTTTCATAGAATTCGGCGCGCTGCACCGCTCTATCGATGCCGGGCGCAAGGTCGAAGATATCCGCGCCCGTCAAGACCCGCGGCGCAACCCCGTTTTGCTCGCGCAAGCGCTCCGCCAGCAGGTCGCCGGGTGTTTTTGTGGGGGATTCCCATACATGCAACTGCCCTGTGACATGAACCAGCTCACTGAAAGCCTCCATGCCCAACAGCTTCCTGTACAACTGCAGCGCATCCTTATGCAATTGATGCAGGGCATGGGACTGCTTCGCGGCGCCGCGCTCGCTGGCTCCCGATTTTATCCAGCGCATCAGCCATGGCGAGGCCGCGGGCAGATAGGACGGGCGCACGCTGAGCGGGCCCTTGGCGTCGGCGAGCCATCTGGGCACTTGCTTGAGCATGCCGGGCAAGGCGATGGGAATGCAACTGTCCACGCTTACTAGGCCGGCGTTGCCGAAAGACGTTCCTGTACCCGGCTCTCTTTCGTCTATCAGCCTGACCGGCACGCCGCGCTGCTGCAGCGCCACGGCCGTACACAGCCCGACAATGCCCGCGCCGATAATGGTCGTCTGTTCCATGAATTTCCCGAGGCTAGCGCTGCACGGCCTGAACGACGATTTCGATACGGCAGTTCGGGCCCAGCAATTCCTTGACGACCACGGTGGCGCGGTTGGGATAGGGCGCGGTCGTGAAATAGCGCTTGTAGACCTCATTCATGACAGCGGCATCCTCCTTGTCCACCAGGTATATCGTCATTTGCGCCACATGGCTCAAATCCGAATCCGCGCATTCCAGCACATGTTTCAATTGTTCGAATACGCGGCCTGCCTGCATTTCGATGCCGCCATCGCCGCTGGGAGCGTGGGTTTGCGGGTCGCGCGGAATCTGCACGGTATAGACCGTGCCATGGGCCACGACGGCGTTGCTGATGGGTACATTGGGTGCATTGACGATATTGCTCTTTACAACTTGAATCATGGCGTGCTCTATGCTTTGAAATGCGTGGTTGAAGAGGTTTAAAGAGAGTGCGCCGGCCGCTTCATCGCGCGGGCTATCCTGTTTATGCTCAGATGGACGGCAATACGCCGCAAGGGGTCGGGAGGAATGAAGCCAGGTCGGCTGAAAGCGCGTGTCTGGCCGAGCAGCGCCGACTCGACGCCCGCCACGCTCTCGGCCAGCAGCTTGCCCATGGCCGACATTTTCAGGATGCCCGAAGCATTGCAGCCCGATACGGCATGCACGCCGCCAGTCGCCTGCCGCAGGTCCGCCTGCCGCAGGGACGCCTGCCGCAGGGTCGCCTGCCGCAGGTAAGGGTCGCCGTTGCGGGTCAAGCTGACCGCCCCGCCCCATACATGCTCGAACATGTTCCCCGGCAATTGCGGGTAGCGCACGCGCAGCATGCCGGCCAGCACCTCGCTGACTGCTTCGGAGGGCAGCTCGTTCTTGTAGGAAAAACCGGCGCGCAGCATGTAGCGTCTGCCGCCTACCTTGCGGCTCGTGGCTTCCAGCCTTTCCACCGGCGTCAGCCCCCAGTCATCGGCCGCGCCGAAAACCGCCGCTTCGGCCGGGCTGAGTTCGCGCGTCATGCCCGCATAGGTGTACAAGGTCAATTGCCTGTACTTGGCGTGCCCGAACTCGGGCATATCGGCATTCACACACAGCAGAATCTGGCGCGCGCGGATCTCGTGGCCGCCGGCCAAGACACAATAGGGGCGCCGGCCTGAAATACGTTCGACCGGCGTATCGAAATAAGCTTGAACATTGGCGGGGAGGGCTTCCACCAGCCCATGCACCAGCTCCGCGGGCTGCACCAGCGTGCAGCTTTCCAGCCAGATCGCCTTTTTGTAGTACCGACTGCCCAGCTCGCGCTCGACCTCTTCCGCCGTGAGTTCCCGGAACGGCACCCGATGCTGGCGCAGGGTCGCCTCGACTCCGCGCAACTGTGCCACCCCGAAATCCGTGGTGGCCGCCTTGTAGTGTCCGATTTGCCGCCAGCCGCAGGCGATGCCGTGCGCATCCACGATGGTTTGCAAAAAATCCTTTCCGGCGCGCAGCAGGTCGATCTGCCATTGGCTTTGTTCCGGTGCGGAGCGCGCATCGATCTTGGCATAAGGCAAGTCGATCATGAAACCCGAATTGCGGCCGGAGCTGTTTTCAGCCGGCTGGCCGGCATCGATCAACGCAATGACTTCATCGGGATACAGCTCCGCCAACCGCCTTGCGGCGGCCAGCCCCGCATAGCCGGCGCCGACGACTAGGAAAGCCACGCTCAGGTCGCCGCCCAGTGCGCGCCATTGAACACGATTGCTTGCGACCGCGTTCCAGCCGCTGGGCGTCACGTATCGCCTATGCTTGATCAAGGGTGCCGCTCCCACTTATAGCTATTCTGTATGCCGGCGTCGAGCCGGCTCGCTCCACCACTGCCGAACTGATACATATCAATCTCGACATCGACGGGCATTAATTTGCCAGTCGGATGCATTTCTGTAAAATGAAAAATTCCCCGCAGCTTTATGAATCCAATTCATGAACCTGAAACAACTAGGCCATGTATTGGCATTGTCCGAGACGCTCAGCTTCAGCAAAGCGGCCGAACGCGTGCACCTTAGCCAATCGGCGCTGAGCAAGAGTATTTCCTCTCTGGAAGATGAACTGGGCCTGAAGATTTTCGAACGGACGACCAATAGCGTGTCTATCGCTCCCGTCGGCCAGTTTGTCATCGACCATGCCAGGCACCTGCTGTCCGAAGCCACCAATTTCAGCAAAAATGTGGAATACCTGAAGACAGGCGCGTTGGGCTCGGTATCAGTGGGGGCCGGCCCTTTTCCCGCGACTTGTTTTCTGGCCGATGGCGTACGGGTTTTCCATAAGCGTTACCCGAAAGTGTCTTTGAGCCTGCGCATCGATTACTGGAAGAACCTGCTGACCGATCTTCATGCCGGCCTGATCGATTTTTTTATCGCCGATATACGCAATATCGACGACGATCCCATGCTGCGAACTACGCCGATAGGGGGGCTGACCCTTGCACTGTTTTGCGACCGCAACCATCCATTGGTCGCCGCCGATCCCGGCCGCAAGATCAAGCCGCGCGAACTGCTGGGCTATACCTTCGCATCCGTCAGCTTGCCCAATCTGGTATTCAATGAATTCAAGCAGAGCCTGGGCCTGGATTCCGATGACAGTTTCGCAGTGAACCTGGAATGCGACGATATCGCCCTGATCAATCGGCTGATTCCCGCATCGGACATTATTTTCGTCAGCAGCAACCTGATGATGGAAGCAGCTCTTCAAGCGGGAGATGTGGTCAAGTTGAATCTGCCCATGAGCCGCAACCGCTTCGGCGAATGGGCGCTGGTCCAGATAAAGAACCGCACGCTGACTCCCAGCGCCACCTTGATGGCCGGCATGCTGATAGATCTGGTACGCGAAGGCAGCCTGAAGGACGATAAAAAATATGGCTACAAGGGCAACAAGCCGCTGAACTTTCTTCGCAGGAACAAGCTCAGGCCCGAAGATCCGGCGGTGGATACGCCTCGCAAATCGGCGGGCGACGCGCTATCCGAAGCCTGATGCCAATTAGGCAGCCTGGGCAAGGCGCCTATTCCTGCTCCTCGTCGCTGAGGCTGTCTGCGTAGAAACGCCGCTTGTCCTCGTACATGGACAGGTCGGCATCGCGCAGGGTGTCTTCCAGGCGGCCGCCGGCCTGGCAGGTGGCCATGCCCATGGACAGGCTCAGCTTGGGGCCGGTGTAGAACTGGTTGTTGAGCTCGACGAGCTTGCGTATGCTTTCCAGCATGCCCTTGCCGCCTTCCTGGTCCACGCCGGGCAGCAGCAGGGCGAATTCATCGCCGCCGATGCGCGCGGCCTGGAAGGCTTTGTCCACCGCCTTGGACAGCACTTCGCCGGCGCGCCGCAGCAGGGCGTCGCCCACCGTGTGGCCGAGCTTGTCGTTGGTTTCCTTCAAGTTGTTCAGGTCTATCATGATGGCGGTGATCGGCAGCGCGCCCTTGCGCTCCAGGCGGTTCACTTCATCGACGTAGTAGGTACGGTTCTTGAGCCCGGTCAGCACATCGTGCTTGCCCAGGTATTCCAGATAGGCTTCGGCTTTTTTGCGCGCGGTGATGTCCGTCAGGGCCAGCATGACCATGCCCCAGTCGCGCTCGTAGCCGGGAAAGACGGAGAACTGCATGTGCACATGCAGGCGCTTGTTTTCCAGCGAATAATTGACGACCTCGCGCTGCTGGAACAGGCGGCCTTCCCATAAGTCCAGCAACTGCTGGCGGAAATACGGCCGCATTTCATCGCGGAATATCTCGGGCAGGCGAGTCAGCAGATTCTGCTTGTCCGGCGCGTTGAACATGAACAAGGTGTAGCGGTTGACGTCCAGCACCCGGATCTCGGCCATGCAGCGATCGATGAATTCGGGATGCACATCGGTGAACGTGCGGAAATCCAGGATGCCCTGCTCGCGTATTTCGTCCAGCAGCGTCTTGATGATGCTGAAATCCTCCACCCACAAGGATACCGGCGCCTGCTCGAATATGCCGCGCGCATATTTTTCGCTGGCTTTCGCGCGGCGGCGCGCATCTTCCAGCGCGGTAATGTCGTCCACGGCGACCAGCACGCGTTCCCATGTGGACTCGAAACCGGGCAGAATGACCCCTTTCAGCAGAATGTCCAGACGGCGGCCGTCCAGGGCATAATTCACGGTGGTACTCTGGAAAGCATTCTTGCCCTTCCACAACTGCTCCAGCTCGTGAAGGTGCGCCTCGAACATATCGTCGCGCAATACCTCGTCCAGGCGTTCGGAAAGCTGCTCGAACGAGTCCGCCGCATACAGGGACAAAGTCCTTTGGTTCACCCGCAGCAGGCGTATGCATGCTGAACACTCGGCCACCCGCGTCTTATCCTGTGTCAGGAAACTGCGCAAGTCCGTCACGCCCTGCCCGCGCCAGCGGTCGAACAGAGCGCGCAACTGGCTATAGTCTTCCAACCATAGGGATGTGGGCGTAGCATCGAACAGATCCGGTAAAACCTCGTCGTTTTCCGCAGCCGCCAGGGAATTGACTTGCATAAGGCGTTTCATTCGTCAAGATGGCAGAGCACCGATGGTACTACCGCAGAGGGCCCTGCCGCCATTGCGGGGAAAAACAAATGTAAAAACATGTAGATAAGTGATTTTTTACCACATAATGATTTCTTCATCCCTTTGAAGGGATAGCCGGACATGATCGACTTCAAGCAGATAGACGCCTTCGTGTGGGTCGCCGAGCTTGGCGGCTTCAGGGCGGCGGCCGAGAAACTGAATACCACTCAGCCGGCCATTTCGCAGAGAATCGCCGCCATGGAGGCGGCGATGGGCGTCCGCCTGTTCGAGCGGGGCGCCCGCGGCATCAAGCTGACGGAAAAAGGCCAGGA